>NZ_AP026560.1:1565000-2302500 GCF_025997855.1 Deinococcus aetherius | reverse complement strand
GGGGCTGTTAAGCTACGCCCATGCTCAAAATCGGCTCCATCGTCTGGGGTGTGCGAGACGTGCCCAGGGCCATAGCCTTCTGGACGCAGGCGTTGGACTACCGGCTCCGCAACGAACCGGACGAGGACTGGGCCGTCCTGGTGCCCCGGGAAGGACCGGGCGTCCAGCTCGCCCTCGACCTGATCGACTCGGACAAGGCGCGGCGCCACCACCTCGACCTCTACGCCAGCGACCAGGCGGCGGAGGTGGAGCGGCTTCTGGCGTTAGGGGCGACCCGCGTGGACTGGCGCTACGAGCAAGGCGCCGACTACGTGGTGCTGGCCGACCCCGACGGCAACCGCTTCTGTGTGGTGCAGAAGGATTGAGACGAGAATCGTGGGGTGACCCTTCCTCTCCTCGCCCATTCCATCGCCGCCCGCATGGCGCAGGTTCCCGGCGTGGTCGCCGTCTCCCTTGGCGGCTCGCGCGCCCGTGGCAACGCCAGCCCCGACTCCGACCTCGACCTCGGCCTCGCCTACGACGCTCCCCAACCCTTCGACCTGACCGCTCTGAACGCCCTGTGCCGTGATCTCGACGACTCGGGGACCGCCGAGGCCACCCCGCCCGGCGGCTGGGGCCTCTGGGTGGACGGCGGCGCGTGGCTGACCGTGGGGGGGCAACGGGTGGACTTCATCTACCGGGAACTCGGCCGGGTGGAGCAGAGTGTGGAGGACGCGCTGGCCGGGCGAGTGAGCCTGCACGCCCAGCCCGGGCACCCCCATGGCATCCACGGCCACCACTACGCGGCGGAACTGGCGACGGGCGTCATCCTCCACGACCCGTCGGGCAGGCTGGAGGGGCTCCGCGTGCGACTCGGCGGCTACCCGGCGGCCCTCGCCGCGTCGCTGGAGCGGCACTACGGCTGGCAACCGGGCTTCTGGCTGGACGGGGCGGCCAAGGGCCTGAAACGTGGCGACGTGCATTACGCGCAGGGGTGCCTCTATCAGGCCGTCATGGCGTTTGTGCAGACGCTCTGCGCGCGGGAACGGGCCTGGATTCTCAACGAGAAGGGGGCGGTCGCGCTGGCGGGAACGTTGCCGGGAACTCCCCATAATTTCGAGGCGCGGGTCAACCTGGCGCTCACGGCGTTGGACGTGGACGCCGTGCGGAACCTGGCCGCCGAGTTGGGGTGAGCCTGCGCTCCGCATGGAGATTCCCCCAACGTTCCGTGACCCTCTTCTGTACCCGACTGTCATCTGATTCGACGGAAGAGCCCCGTAGGCTACGCCCATGACTCAAAATGACGGACAGAACGACCAGAACGTCGCCAACCAGATCGACGACCGGGTAAGCCAGGACTTGCGTCAGCGCCTCGAAAGCCAGGGCGAGCACATGCAGGTCAAGGACGTGAACGGCGAGCACGTCGGCACGGTGGATCACGTGGAGGGCGACCAGCTCAAGCTCACCCGCACCGACAGCCCCGACGGCCAGCACCATTACGTGCCCCTCTCGCAGGTCGAGAGCATGGACGAGGTGGCGGTGTACCTCAACGTCGGCCGCGATCAGGTGCAGTAAGGCCAGCCGGGCAGGGAGGGCGGTGGGGGAGGCCTCGCCGTCCTCTTCCCGTTGGCCTACCCCGCTTGGCGGATGCGCTTCCTGACCCGGCCTGAAAGCCTGCTACTATGCCGGACGCCCTGTACTTCTACCGCACCGCCCACCCCTTTTCGAACTTCCACCCAAGTGTTTTCACCAAGGACGGCGCGACCTACCGCTGGGCCGAGCAATACCTGATGGCGCGCAAGGCCCGGCTCTTCGGTGATGAGGGAAGGCTCGCCGCCATCCTCGCCGCCCGCACCCCGGCAGACTGCAAGGCGCTGGGCCGCCGCGTCACGCCATATGACGACGAGGTGTGGACGCGTGAACGTTACGGTGTGGCGCTCGACATGCTCCGGCTCAAGTTCGGGCAGAACGTCGAGCTGCGAGACGCTCTCCTTGCCACCGGAGACGCCCTGCTCGTCGAGGCCTCGCCCACCGACCGTATCTGGGGCATCGGCTTTTCGGAGGGGGAGGCGGAGGCTAACCGTCACGCCTGGGGCGAGAACCTGCTGGGTCGCGCGCTGATGGAGGTGCGGGCGGAGTTGCGGAGATAAGACCTCCTACGAAAGGCGCAGAAGGCGGAAGGCGAAGGTCAGAGGCCCCCGGGGTGGCCAGGCTTTTCTCTCGACGGAGGGCAAGGCGTTCCCTGGCCCTGGGGAGCGGCTGGGCTGGTCACACGCCCCCTCACCCGTTGCTTCGCAACGCCCTCTCCCACCCGGGGAGAGGGTCAAAAGAGCGAAAACGCCGAGTCACAAGCAAATCTGAGTTGCGCACTTCTGTTGTAGACAACCTGAATCCAGCTGAGAGAAAAGCCCAGGGGTTGGCCTTCCGCCTTCGACCTTCTGTCCGTCCTTTTTGGACCCGTTCCCACTTCCGGTTATGCTGGGCGTGTGCTCAAGTCCGACCCCTGGGCGCGGCTGCGGACCGCGTTCGACGACGACCGTGACGCCGATACGTTCCTGTTGCGCCTAGAGCGGTACGGCCCCGACCTGCAAGGGAGCCTGCGCGCCGTGTACGGGGACCGGGCGGATGAACTCCTGGGCCGCCTGACCGAGGTGATGCTCCACGCCTACCACGCCCGCCCAGCCGACCTCCGGCGCCTTGACGAGGCCCGCCTCCTGCGCCCCGACTGGCTCCAGACCCCCGACATGATTGGGTACATCGCCTACGCGGACCGCTTCGCCGGGACCCTCAAGGGTGTGGGCGAACACCTCGACTACCTCGAAGGCTTGGGCGTGAAGTACCTTCACCTGATGCCCCTCCTCAAACCCCGCGCGGGCGAGAACGACGGCGGCTACGCGGTGCAGGACTACCGGGCCGTGCGCGAGGACCTGGGCACGATGGACGACCTCTCGGCCCTGGCGCGGGGGTTGCGGGGGCGCGGCGTGAGCCTCGTCCTCGACCTCGTGCTCAATCACGTGGCCCGCGAACACGAGTGGGCGGAGAAAGCGCGTGCCGGAGACGCCAAATACCGCGACTACTTCCACATCTTCCCCGACCGCGAGATGCCCGACGCCTACGAGCGCACCCTCCCCGAGGTCTTCCCCGACTTCGCGCCGGGCAACTTCACCTGGAACGACGCGGCGGGCGGCTGGGTCTGGACCACCTTCAACTCCTACCAGTGGGACCTGAACTGGGCCAACCCGGATGTCTTCCTGGAGTTCGCCGACCTGATCCTGTACCTGGCGAACCGGGGGGTGGAGGTCTTCCGGCTGGACGCCATCGCCTTCATCTGGAAGCGGCTGGGCACGACGAGCCAGAACCAGCCCGAGGTCCACCACCTCACCCGGGCCCTGCGCGCCGCCGCCCGGATCGTGGCGCCCGGGGTCGCCTTCAAGGCGGAGGCCATCGTGGCGCCCGCCGACCTGATCCACTACCTCGGCACGCGGTCACACCACGGCAAGGTCTCGGACATGGCCTACCACAACAGCCTGATGGTGCAGATCTGGTCCACCCTGGCGAGCCGCAACACCCAGCTCTTCGAGGAGGCGCTGCGGGCCTTTCCCCCCAAGCCCACGAACACGACCTGGGGTATGTACGTCCGCTGCCACGACGACATCGGCTGGGCGATCAGCGACGAGGACGCCGCCCTCGCCGGGCTGAATGGCGAGGCGCACCGCCGCTTCCTGAGCGACTTCTACAGCGGGGAGTTTCCGGGGTCCTTCGCGCGGGGCCTCGTCTTCCAATTCAACCCGGCGACCGGGGACCGCCGCATGAGCGGGTCGGGGGCCAGCCTCGCCGGATTGGAGGCGGCGCTGGAGGCCGGGGACCCGGGCCGGGTGGACGACGCCGTGCGCCGCATCCTCCTCGCCCACGCGGTCGTGCTGGGCTTCGGCGGAGTGCCCCTGCTGTACATGGGGGACGAACTGGCGATGCTCAACGACTACGGCTTCACCGAGGTGCCCGAACACGCCCCCGACAACCGCTGGGTCCACCGCCCGGAGATGGACTGGGAACTGGCGCGGAGGGTGGAACACGAGCCCGACTCGCCCGCCGGACGGGTGAACGCGGGCCTGCGCCACCTGATCCGCGTGCGGCAGGACGCTCCGCACCTGCACGCCAGCATCGAGAGCCACGTCGTCCCCAGCCCCGACGCGCGGGTGCTGCTGCTGCGCCGCGACCACCCCCTCGGTGTGATGGTGCAGGTCTACAACTTCAGCGAGGGGGAGGTGTTCCTGCCCGCCCACCTCCTGCGCGACCACCTCGGCGAGCACGCGACCGATCTCCTCGGCGGGAGCGCCTTCACCTTCGGGTCCTACCCGGTCCATCTGGACCCCTACCGGGCATTGTGGCTGGTGAGCCGTGAGGTTCTGGGATGACCCGCCACCGCCGCGCCCGCATCCCCGTCGAGACGCTGCTGAGGGCGGCCCACAACGCCGCCGAGCGACTGACTCAACTCAGCCGTAACCCCGAAGTCCGGCGTGAGGCGGCGAACGTCGCGCAGGCCGTCACGCGGTTGTTGGTGGCAATTCGCAGGAGCGGGCAGGGGACGAAGCCGCCGGAGTAGAGCTTCCCCTTCGCTGCCCGGCGAGGGCTCTTCGCAACAGGCCCGCTCGCCAGAGGTCATCCCCTGAACACTTACACCGTTGAACACCCCGAGCTGATCACCCTGGCCGATTTCTACGCCCTGCACCCCGACCCGGCGGACGTGGCGAAACGTCTGCCCGTGCTGCGGGGGAACATCGAGGCGGGCAGGGTCCGGCTGGAGAACATCCTGATTCTCCGCTCCGAGAGGGGCGTGGAGGGCACTGCCCTGCTTTCTGCTGCTCCTCACGTTCCTGTCTTTCCGCGCTTTCATCCCGGTGTGACTCCCGATGCCCTGACCGTTCTGGCCCGCGCCCTCCGTGAGAGGGCGGAGCCGGAGCGGGTGCTGCTGCTTCAGGACGACCAGGCTCCTCTGAACCGTGAGGCAGTGGAAGCGGCAGGCTGGCGGTAGAGCAGCACAGAGGTGATCTACGAGACGGACTTGCGGACCCGCCCTGACCTCCGTGATCCGCAGGCGGTCGAAGGCAATCCCGACTGGCTCTCCCGCCCCGAGGTCCGGGCGCTTCTGGACGCAGATGGCCACACCGACTACGAACTGGGCGAGGAAGAGCGGCTCTTTGGTCTGGACGACGGCGAGGGGCTGGCGGCGTTTGGTAAGGTCGGCCCCAGCGGTCGCCCGGACTGGGCCAACATCCACCTGATCGGCGTCCTCTCGCGGGCGCGTGGTCGTGGGCTGGGCACCCGCCTCCACGCACATCTGCTCGCCCTCGCCGCCGAAGAGCACACGCATCACGCTGGAGGGACCGGGGCAGACAACCACGCCATGCGCCGTATCTTCGAGAAGAACGGCCGCCGCCCCAACGTCACCCAGATGTACTTCCGGCCGTCCTGACTCCCTCTTGCCCTTCCCCTTCTGCCCCCTGTATAGTTTCCCCTTGGCCAAGCGGGACGGGGCGGCCAACGGTCTCCACCGGGAGACGGCCCCAGCCCCCAGACGGAACCCTCCCCGAGGAGTGGGACCGGGCTATAGGAGCAAGTATGCCGAAGATGAAGACGAAAAAGAGCATGACCCGCCGGGTGAAGGTCACGGCCACCGGCAAGGTCATGGCGTTCAAGAGTGGCAAGCGCCACCAGAACACCGGCAAGAGCGGCGCCGAGATCAGCGGCAAGGGCAAGGGCTTCGTGCTCGCCAAGAGCGAGTGGGCCCGCATGAAGCTCGGCCTCGTGACCGGGAGGAAGTGAGCCTATGCCACGCGTCAAGACCGGGATCGTCCGCCGCCGCCGCCACAAGAAGGTGCTCAAGCGCGCCAAGGGCTTCTGGGGTTCTCGTAGCAAGCAGTACCGCAACGCCTTCCAGACGCTGCTCAACGCCGCGACCTACGAGTACCGTGACCGCCGCAACAAGAAGCGCGACTTCCGCCGCCTGTGGATTCAGCGCATCAACGCGGGTGCGAGGTTGCATGGCATGAACTACTCCACCTTCATCAACGGCCTCAAGCGTGCCGGGGTGGACCTCAACCGCAAGGTGCTCGCCGACATCGCCGCCCGCGAGCCCGAGGCCTTCCGCGCGCTCGTGGACGCTGCAAAGGGTGCGCGCAGCCAGTAAGCGAGCAGTTCCAAAGAGGCCGCCTCCCACCGTGGGGGCGGTTTTTTGTGGCTGTCAGCTCTCAGCGGTCAGCCGTCAGCAAAACAGGCTGAAAGCTGAGAGCTGATGGCCGACCGCTTTCCCCGCTACCGAGGAGCCGCCTCCGTCGCTTACGCTGTACCCCATGAGCGTGATCCTCGGCATCGACATCGGCGGCAGCGGCATCAAGGGGGCTCCGGTGGACACTTTGAGCGGGAAACTGCTGACGGAGCGCCACCGCATCCCCACCCCGGAGGGCGCGCGGCCCGATGGGGTCAAGGACGTGGTGGCCGAACTCGTGCGGCACTTCGGGCACCAGGGGCCGGTGGGCGTCACCTTCCCCGGCATCGTGCAGCACGGCAGGACGCTGAGCGCGGCTAACGTGGACAAGGGGTGGATCGGGCTGGACGCCGACGCCCTCTTTACCGAGGCGACCGGGCGGGACGTGACCCTCATCAACGACGCGGACGCCGCCGGGCTCGCCGAGGCGCGGTTCGGGGCCGGGGCGGGCGTCTCCGGCGTGGTGATGGTGCTGACCTTCGGGACGGGGATCGGCAGCGCCCTGATCCACGACGGGGTCCTCGTGCCGAATACCGAACTCGGGCACCTGTGGCTCAAGGGGGACAAGCACGCCGAGACCTGGGCCTCCGACCGTGCCCGCGAGCGCGACGACCTGAACTGGAAGGCGTGGGCCAAACGCGCCTCCACCTACCTCCAGCACCTCGAACTGCTGTTTTCCCCCGACCTCTTCATCATCGGCGGCGGCATCAGCAAGAAGGCGGACAAGTGGCGCGAGCACATCCACCTCACCCGCAGCGAGTTCGTCCCCGCCGCCCTCCAGAACGAGGCGGGGATTGTCGGGGCGGCGATGGTGGCTGAGCAGCGGGCGGGTGGGCGGCGGGCGGAGGAGGCGCCCTCTCCGGTGGAGGGCGGAGCGGCGTAACGGTCCTTCCCGGGAACCCCGCCGTCACCTCGGCCGTAGGGGCCGTATGGGCTTCCTGAAGAAGATGATGGCGGCGGTCGGCGTGGGCGGGGCGACGGTGGACGCGCGGGTCCAGAACCCGGCGGTTCGCGTGGGCGAGGCGCTTACGGGTGTGGTCCTCGTGCGCGGCGGGGCGGTGGAGCAGCGGGTCGAGCGGGTCAACCTCGGCCTCGCCACCCGGTACAAGTCCGACGACAGCTACGTCACCCACCTGCTGTTCAGCCAGCCGGTGACGCCCGGCTTCGACCTGCGGCCCGGTGAGACGCGCGAGTTCCCCTTCTCGCTCACCGTGCCCCCCGGCACCCCGCTCAGCCTGCCGGGCACGGCGGTGTGGCTGGCGACCGACGCCGATATCGCGGGGGCGGTGGACCCCGGCGACACCGACCACCTCCAGATCCTCCCCAGCTGCGAGATGGCAGTCCTGATCGACGCGGCGGAGCGCCTGGGCTTCCGGCTGGCGGCGAGCGAGGTCGAGCACCACCACGGCCGGATCGTGCAGGAACTCAGCTTCCGGCCCCCGTACGGCCAATATCACCTCAACGAGCTGGAAATGATGGTGTTCCCCGCGCCCAGCGGCCTCGACGTCATCCTGGAGGTGGACCGCCGCGCCACGGGCCTGACCACGGGCCTGAGCAGCCTGTTCACCTCCGAGTTCGAGCAGAAGGGGCGGTGGCACGTTCCCGCCTCCCTCCTCGCAGGGGGACCGGACGCGGTGGCGCGGGAGTTGCGGGGGCGGATTCGGCAGTTGAGCTGAGGGCCACCGGGAGGGAAGGGGGCCGCGTCGCCCTTCCCCTCCGCCCTCACAATGGGCCGCATGACTGCCTCCAGCCTGTCCGACCCCCACACGCCCGAACTCCTCACCTGCGACGTGCTCTTCACGGGCGTGGGCGGCGGTCACGCGCCGGGCGGGGTGGTGGGCTCGAACGGCGTCGTCGCGGCCACCGGGCACCCCGACACCCTGCGCGCGAGTTACCCCCACGCGCGGGAGCGGCGGGCGGGGGCCGTCATCGCGCCGCCCCCCGTGAACGCCCACACCCATCTCGACATGAGCGCCTACGACTTCCGCGCCCTGCCCTACTTTCGCTGGATTCCCGAGGTTGTGATGGCCCAGCGCGAGCGGCGCGGGCTGGCAGGCACCGAGGCGGGTGCCGATATGCTCGTGCGCCTGGGAGCCGGGGCAGTCGGGGACATCGTATGGGCGCATCTGCCGGACGCCATGCCCGCCCTCCTCTCCCGGGGAAACCTGCGCGGCGTGGCGTACTTCGAGGTCCTGGACCCCTTCCCCGAGACGGCGGACGAGACCTTCCGGCAGACCCGCGAGCGCGTCGAGGGCTGGCGCCGCCTCGAATGGCCCGGTGGGATGCGCGTCGGCCTCTCGCCCCACACGCCCTTTACGGTCAGCCACCGCCTGATGCGCCTTCTGACCGAGTACGCGGCGGGGGAGGGCCTGCCCGTGCAGATTCACGTGGCCGAGCACCCCTCCGAGGCGGAACTGTTCTGCACGGGGGCGGGTCCGCTGTGGGAGTCCATGAGCCGCTTTCGTTACCCCGCCTCCTTCTCGGAGGTGATCGGGCGTGACCCGGCCCCCGACCTCACCCCGGTGCGCTACCTCGACGAGCTGGGGGCGCTCGCGGGGAGACCCGCCCTCGTCCATATGGTGAACGTGACCCCCGACGACATCGCCCGCGTGAGCCGCGCCGGGTGTCCGGTCGTCTCCTGCCCGCGCTCGAACGCGCACCTGGAGTGCGGCACCTTTCCCTGGGTCGCCTTCGCGGCGGCGGGGGTGGAGGTCGCCCTGGGCACCGACTCCGTCGCCAGCGGCGAGAGCCTCGACGTGCGCGAGGAGGTCGCGTTCGCCCGCCGCCTCTACCCGGACCTCGACCCGCGCCTCCTCGTGCGGGCCGCCGTCAAGGGGGGCTCCCGTGTCACGGGCCTGCCGACGCCCGTCCTGCGCCGGGGCGAGGCTTGGGACGCCCGGTACGTCTGGTAAAGTCTCCGGCGCCCTGCTATACTTCCAGGGTTGCCCGTCACGCACAACGACGTGACGGAGGAGGATCAAGATGAAGAAAGATGCCCACCCCAAGGCCGTGCCGTGCAAGATCATGTACCAGGGCAAGGTCGTCATGGAGACCCTCTCGACCCGCCCCGAGATTCATGTAGACGTGTGGAGCGGCGTGCACCCCTTCTGGACCGGCGAGGAGCGTTTCGTGGACACCGAGGGCCGCGTCGACAAGTTCAACAAGCGCTTCGGCGACTCGTACCGCACCAACCGCAAGAAGTAAGGCCGAAAGTTCGAGCCGCCCCGCCCGCGCTGGTGGGGCGGTTTTCGTTTTTCGCGGCGAGGGGGCGCGGTATTCTTCCTCGTGGCCCTGGCGAAGAAGCGTCGTAACTTTCGGGCCATTGTTGTCTCGGACTGACCCTATCGATGGCGTTTTGCCACCAAGGGCACCAGATTCCTGACGGTGGTGCCGGAAGTGGGCGGAGGTCAACGTCTGTTGGTCACCCTGCCGGAATGGCATGACCCCTGGTTGCAGCTCGTGCAGGGCAGCCGCAGCCAGGGCAACACGCCTCTCCACATCACCCCCGCTTTTGTTAAGCGAGCGATTCGGTAGGCCCTGGAACTTGGCTGGCGGCCGAATGCACTGGCCTCGATGTTCGAGTTGAATTTCGTGGACGGGCGTTTTCAGCTCATCGAACGCGGAGCAAGTCAGGTTGGGGGCAACCGTTCGGCGGCTCCCCGACTTCTATAATCCGGCCCGTGCTCAAGTCCCCCTACCACGGCGGTCACCTGGAGGTGATCGTCGGGCCGATGTTCAGCGGCAAGAGCGAGGAACTCATCCGCCGCCTGACCCGCGCCGTGATCGCCCGGCAGCGGGTCGCCGTGTTCAAGCCCGCCATCGACAGCCGTTACCACGTCACCCACGTCGCCAGCCACGCGGGCCGCTCCACCCCGGCGGTGGCCGTGCGGGACGCCGCCGCCATCCGCGCGCACCTGACGGGGGAGGGGGCGCTGCTCCCCGCGCCCGAGCAGCCCCTGCCCGAGGTCGTGGGCATCGACGAGGCGCAGTTTTTCGGGCGAGACCTCGGGCCGCTCGTGCTGGGGCTCGCCGAGGAGGGGGTGCGGGTGATCCTGGCGGGGCTCGACCTCGACTTCCGCGCCGAGCCCTTCGGGTGTATCCCCGACCTGCTCGCGCGGGCGGAGAGCGTCGAGAAGCTCACGGCGATCTGCACGGTCTGCGGGGCGCCCGCCACCCGCTCGCAGCGGCTGATCGGCGGCCAGCCCGCCCGCTACGACGACCCCGTGGTGCTCGTCGGCGCGCAGGAGACGTACGAGGCCCGCTGCCGGGTCCATCACCGGGTCGTGCGCTGAGGGGCCGCCCGCCTCCCCGGGATTAGGGTAGGATGAAGACTACACTGCTCGTCCCGGGAGTGTGTCCGATGAAGCCCCCCGCCCACCGCGCACCCCACCCCCCCGACGACGAGCCCTGGCAGGACTCGCAGCGGCGGATGTTCCTGCGGCTGGCGTGGCTGGGGACCCTGGCGTGCGCCCTGGCGTTGTGGGTGCAGCGTTTCGCCTTCGACCCCCTGGACCGGGTGGCGCTGCCCCTGCTCGCGCTGACCCTGCTCGCCCTTCGGGGGGCGGTGGCGGCCCGGCGGGTGAGGGTCCATACGGCGGTGAGCGTCACGTACGCGGCGACCACGGTGTATTTCCTGCTCGCGCTGGAGCAGCAGTTCCGGGCCTTCGCGCCCGAGGTGCACATGCTCAGCGAGAGCACGTACTGGTTCGCGCTGCTGTACGCGGCCCCCTTCCTGCTCTCCCCGTCCCGGCAGGCCCTGCGCTGGGCGGGGGGCACCTACGGAGTCGCGCTGGGCCTGTGTCTGTACCATCTCGGCTTCGGGGAGGTGCGGGGTGACCTGCGGCTCACGGCGGCGGTCCTCCAGTTCCTGCTCGCCGGGGCGGTGATGGTCGTGGTGCAGGCGACCTTCGGGGTGCAGCGGATGCACCTGCTCGCCGCGCGCGAGGCCGCGTACCGTGACACCCTGACCGGCTTGGCAAACCGCCGCGCCGCCGAGGAGAGGCTCGCCGCCCTCGCCGGGCAGGGGGAGCCCTTCACCGTGGTCCTGTTCGACCTCGACCACTTCAAACGCGTGAACGACGAGCACGGCCACGCGACTGGAGACCGGGTGCTGCGGGGCGTAGCCGGGGCGGCGCGGGGCATCCTCCCGGACGGCGGACTGGCCGCGCGCTGGGGCGGTGAGGAGTTCCTGCTCATCCTGCCGCCCCAGGAGGGGCCCGACGTGCGCCGCCTCCTCGACACCCTGCGCGCCCAGTTGCGCGACCAGCGGCACGGCGAGGTGGCGGGCGTCACCGCCTGCTTCGGGGTCGCCACCACCCGGCCAGGCGAGCATCCCGACGGCGTGATCAGCCGCGCCGACGCGGCCATGTACGCCGCCAAACGCCAGGGCCGCAACGACGTGAGACTGGACGAGACGCACCGGGGGCGCGGCTGAGGAGCCGCAGGAGGGCAAGTTTCTCTCCCGCCTCCCGGCCTACGCCGTCTCGCGCACGATGAGGTGGGGCTCGAAGCGGCGGGCGCGGGGCGGCCC
Source organism: Deinococcus aetherius (assembly GCF_025997855.1). Taxonomy (NCBI): domain Bacteria; kingdom Thermotogati; phylum Deinococcota; class Deinococci; order Deinococcales; family Deinococcaceae; genus Deinococcus; species Deinococcus aetherius. Next base: position 2,290,726 of record NZ_AP026560.1, on the reverse strand, counting down.
CCGGAAGCCACCCAGACGGCCCAGCAGGAGTTGCGCGGCCTCGTAGCCCATCCCCTCGACGGGCTGGTGCAGGGTGGTCAGGCCGCGCGCTGCCGCCCACGGCTGGTCGTCGAAGCCGATCACGCGCAGGTCCTGTCCCACCCTCAGACCCCGCGCGTGTGCCTCGTCGAGCAGGGCCCCGGCGAGGAGGTCGGCGGAGGCGAAGACGGTGCAGGGAAACTCGGCCCCGTCGAGCAGGGCACAGGCCACGCTGCGGGCGGCGTGGGCGTCAAAGCTGGAGGTGAACTCGGCGCGCACGGTGCGGCCTGCCGCCGCGACCGCCTCGTGAAAGCCCGCGCGGCGTTCCTCGAAGACGCGGGTGGTGAAGAGCTGGTCGAGTTCGGTCTCGACCCAGATCGCGTACAGCTCGCCCGGCAGGGTGACGGCGTGCTCGCCCGCCATGCGCCCGCCCGTCACGTTGTCGAGAAAGGCGCAGTCCACCCCCTCCGCGAAGGCGTCCACGAGCACGGTGGGCTGCTGGGGGCGCAGCCGCCGCTCCTGGAAGAGCCCCGAGAGGTTGTAGGTCGCCATGACGAGCCCGTCCGCCTGGTACGCCAGGGTGTGCGAGCCGAGATACCGTTCCAGCCGCGAGCGGTCGAGCAGGGGAAAGATCGCCACGTCGTAGCGGGCCTCCTGGAAGGCCTTCTCCAGGCCGTCGAGGAGCCGGACGTAGAACTCGGTCGTCACGACGGGCAGCAGGACACTGATGGTGTAGCTCTTGCCGCCCGCGATGCGCCGGGCGTGCGGGTTGGGGGTGTAGTCGAGGTCGCCGATGGCGCGCAGGACCGTCTCGCGGGTCGCGCCCTTGACGGCGGCGTGGTTGTTCAGCACCCGCGAGACCGTGCCGACCCCCACGCCCGCCCGCTTGGCAACATCCTGAATGGTGGGCTTGCGCATAACCGTGTCCCCACCATACCCCGAGGGCCCCACGCTTGGAACCCGTTCCAAGCCGGGCAGGGTCGGGGACAAACCGGCCCCACCCCCGCGCCTAGACTGGGGACACCGAGCCCGGTTCGCTCTCAAGGAGGCTCTCCCTTTCCCATGTCCACCCCTACCCCCCTCTTCGTGGCCCTCGCGCTCGCCGCCGTCGTGATTCCCGCCGCCGGTGAGCAGGCCGGGCACCACCTGACTGAGCACGCTCGACAGAGCACCCCGGCGCAGGCCGCCCGCCCCGCCCCCCTGCCCCTGACCGTGCAGGGGGCCACCGTGGTCGCCGTGCCCCCTGGCGCGACCGAGACGAGCGTGTTCATGACGCTGCGTAACCCAGGGAACGCCCCCGTCACCCTGACCACCGTCCGTAGTCCCGTCGCCGGACACGCCATGTTGATGAAGACCCGGCGCGACGCGCAGGGCCGCACGGGTATGACCGCCGCCCCCAGCCTGACCGTCCCCGCCCGGGGCACCCTGACCCTTTCCGCGACCGGCGACCACCTCATGCTGATGGACCTGACCCGGCCCCTGCGGGTGGGCGAGACGATCCGCCTCACCCTTGGCGGGGGACAGGGGCGCACCCTGAACGTGGACGCCGTCGTCCGCAAACCCTGATATGACCGAGACCTCGCTGCCCTCCACCGCCCCTGCCCCCGCCGCACGGCCCTGGTACGTGTCGGCTCTCCTCGCCCTGTGCGCGGTCGCGCTCGTGCTGGGGGGCGCCTGGGGGTTCGCCCGTCTGCGGAATCCCTTCCCCTTCTACGGCACCGCCTTCGACCGCCCCGCTGCCGCGCAGGTCTTCTCCGGCACCGACCAGAACGGCAAAGCCTGGACCTTCCAGCCCGGGGGAAACGGCCGGACGACCGCCCTCTTCTTCGGCTTCACCCACTGCCCGAACATCTGTCCCCTCAGCCTCGCCTACCTCGACAAGGCGCGCCGGGCATTGCCTCCCGAGCAGCGTGAACGCTTCGACATCGTGCTCGTCAGCGTCGATCCCCAGCGGGACATGCCCGCCCGCCTCAAGGAATACGTCGAGTTCTTCGGCAAGGCGACCGGCGTGCAGGTGCCCGAGCCGGACCTCTCCAGGGTCGCCCGCGCCTACGGGGTGGCCTACCAGAAGGCCGACGTGAAGGGCCCCGACAACTATCAGATCAACCACACGACGGGCACGTACCTGATCGACTCGGCGGGCAAGCTGCGCCTGCTGTGGGACTACACCCAGCTCCCGCAGGTTGACCGGGTGGTGCGCGACATCGAGCACGTCATGGAGAACCCCGCCTCATGAACGTTCCCGCCGACCTGAGCCCCGGCCTGGGCAGTCTGCTCGCCCTGCGGTTCGACCCGTTGGTCTGGCTGCCCGTCCTCGCGGCGGCCGGGTGGTACGGCTGGCGGTACGTGCAGGCCCGGCGAACTGCCGAGGGCCGGGCGCGCTGGCCCGCCTGGAAGGCCGTGCTGTTCGGGCTCGGTGTGGTTCTCCTGATCCTCGCCACCCAGTCCGCCGCGACGAGTCTCACCCTGAACAGCATGGCGCTGTACATGGGGCGGCTGATGGTCCTCGCGGAGGTCGTGCCGCCGCTGTTGATCCTGGGCCTGCCGCGTGGCGTCGTGATCGACCCACGCCGTCCCCTCGGGCGGGTGCTGGGGGTGGTGCTCGACCCCTGGGTGGCGCTCGCCGTGTGGTCCGCCGTCATCATCTTCTGGAACATTCCGGCGGGCTTCAATGCCAGTGTCGTCACGAACACCGCCGGGGCGCTGCTCCCTGCCCTGTACCTGCTGAGCAGCCTGCTCGTCTGGGGGGTCGTGCTGCGGCCCTTGCCCAGCGTGCAGCCTGCGGGCATCGGCTCTCGCGGGTGGTTCGGGCTGCTCGCCGCGCTGCCGATGATGGCGGTGGCGGCGGTGTGGCTGTACTCACGGCAGGTGCTGTACACGCCCTACGTCGGGGCGCTATGTCTGTGGAACCTCACGCCGCTCGAAAATCAGCAGATCAGCGGGTGGATCATGATGGTGGCGGGGGTGCCCGCGCTGGGGCTGGCGTTCATTCAGCTGATGGCGTGGTTGATCGAGTTGACGGACGGGGACGTGCGTCCGCCTGCGGCCAAAGGGTGAATGGGTGGCCCCGCCTTTCGGAGATGGAGGGCGGGGTTGGTGTTGAGGGGCTGGGCATCTTGCCACGGTTTACCCCCACCCCCCTGCCCCCTACCCCCAGGGGGGGCAGGGGGAGCTTTCCGCTGCGCTCGGCAAGGACAAACGGGCGGCGCGGGTGGTCGAGTTCTTCCCAGCGGAATGTCTGATCTTGTCGCGCCCCATCCGTAGGCCCACCGTCTCGCTGCGCGAGCCGACGTGGTCGTGGGCCAGGACCGTCCAGTCACAGGCACTCATGGGGCGTCCAGATTCGCGTTTTGAAAAGCGCGAGGCTTCAGCTTTTCTCCCTCTCCTCTCGTGGGTGACTCGCAGAGCCGCGCAGCAGAGGGCCGGGGAGAGGGGGCGTGTGACCACATCCACCGCCCCTGCCTCACCCACCATCTTGTTGCCCCTCCCCCCTTGTGGGGGAGGCTGGGAGGGGGGTGAACGGCCAAGGCCCCCCAGAGACCCCAACCTTCGACAGCCCCTTTCCTTCCGTTACAGCGGCCCCAACCTGTCCGTCTCCCTCACTCCCCGCCCCGACTCCACCTCTTCCTCCAGCACCTCCAGCGTCGCCTCGGGGTGGGCGCCGGGCACTTCCGGGGTCAGGCGGCTCTCGATGGCGCGGGCGTGGGCCTCCAGCCCCTCGGCGCGGGCGAGGACGGCGGCGGCGGGGCCGATGCGGCTCAGGGCGGATTCATTGACGCCGACGACGCTGATGATGTTCTGGAAGTCGCGGACGTTGACGGGGCTCATGAAGCGGGCCGTGCCCCCGGTGGGCATGACGTGGCTGGGCCCGGCGACGTAATCGCCCAGCGCCTCCATGCTCGCCTCGCCGAGAAAGACGCCGCCCGCCCGCCGCACCCGCCCGAGCAGGCTCCACGGGTCGCGCGTCAGCAGGCAGAGGTGTTCGGGGGCGTACAGGTTGGCGAGGTCGAGCGCCTCGTCCAGATCGGCGGCGAGGACGATCTTCATCCGGCTCAGCACACTGTCGCGCGCCCAACTGCGGTTGGGTTCGGGCAGGGCTTCGAGCTGGCCGCTTACCTGGTTTTGCACCTCCACGAGCAGCCCCTTGCTGGTGGAGACGAGGACGGGTTCGGCCCCCAGGTGCTCCGCCTGCGCGAGGAGGTCGGCGGCCACGTAACGCGGGTCGGCGCTGTCGTCCGCCACGACGAGGGTCTCGGTGGGGCCGGGCAGGCTCTCGATGCCGGTCTGCCCGTACACCAGCCGCTTGGCGATCACCACGAAGAGGTTGCCGGGCCCCGCGATCTTGTCCACGGCCGGGATGCTGGCGGTTCCGTAGGCCAGGGCTGCAATCCCCTGCGCGCCGCCCACGCGGAACACCCGGCTCACCCCCACCTCGCGCGCCGCGACCAGGATGGCGGGGTGGACCGCGCCGTCCCGCGCTGGCGGCGTGGTCACGACGATCTCGGGGACGCCCGCCACCCGCGCCGGGACCGCCGTGTGGATCAGGCTGCTGACCAGAGGCGCGAGGCCGCCCGGCACGTACACCCCCACCCGGCCGAGCGGGCGCACGAGTTGCCCGAGGGCGCCGTCCGGCCCGTGCTCCAGGAAGCCGTGGGCGGGCTGCCGCTCGTGGAAGGACCGGACGCGGTCCACCGCGAGCCGGATGGCGTCGTGGAGGTCGGGCTCGACCGTCGCTGCCTCGATCTCCTCGCGCGACACTTCCAGCGTGTCCGGGCGGAAGCCGTCCACCTTCTCCGTCCAGTCGCGCAGGGCGTCGTCGCCGCGTTCTCGGACATCGGCGAGGATGCGCTGGGCGACCTGGGTGGGGGTCAGGCGTTCGCCGTAGAGCGCCTCGTTGCGGTCGAGGACGCTCTCGGGCACGGGAATCTCGGAAAAACTTCGGGTCAGGGCCGCGCGGGCGGCGTCACCTTGCAGGACTTGCATGGGGGCTCCGGGGAAGCTGTCAGCTTGAAAGAAGGGGAAAGCGAGTGTTGTTTGCTGATCGCTGACGACTCATCCGCCCCGCCGCCGTCGCCGCTCCGGTTGCCCCTTGCGGGCGGGTTGCAGCAATGCCTCGACGGGGCCGAAGTCGGTCGGCTGGATCAGGCGCAGCAGGCGGTGGGGAGCTTCGCGCTCGACGTACACGTAGGCGCCGCCGGGGCGCAGGAAGTAGGCGCGGGCGGGCACGTCGCCGACCTCCGCGTCGGGGAGGCGCTGCACGAGCACCTGTCCGCCGGTGAGCCGGGTGGTCGCCCGCTCCTCTTCGCCCAGGCCGCGCAGCCACAGCAGCAGCGAGACGGGGTCGTGGTACTCGGTCGTGAGGGGCAGGGTCGCCTCCTCCTTGCCCTGGCGCAGGGTGACCAGGCCGGTCTTGCGGTCGAAGGTGGTCTCGAAGGTGGCCCGGCCACGCCCGTCGCCCTCCGCGTAGCCCAGGCTGGTCAGGAAGCGGGGGTGGAGGCGGCTGACCTGAAGGCGGCGCAACTCCGGCAGCACCCCACCGAAGTCGGTCTGCACCCGCGCCACCAGGGCGCTGCGCTCGGGCTGAATCGCCCAGTTCTGTTCACCCGCGTACCGCCCGCCCAGCGAGAGGGTGAGGGTGAACGCCTCGGGACCCGCGCGGAAGGTGGAGGCGCCGTCGTCCGGGGAGGAGGTCTCGGGCACGGGGGTCGGGGTCAGCTCAGCGTCTTCCAGAAGCTCTCACCCGGCCCCTCCCACGCGGCACCCAGCGCCTCGGCGGCGGTCGTGCCCACATCCGCGAAGGTGGCGCGCTCGCCCAGGTCCACGGCTCCCGCCATTCCCGGGCGGTAAGCGAGCAGCAGCCCGTACTCGCGGGTGTGGTCCGTCCCGTGCCACGTCGGGTCGTTCCCGTGGTCGCTGATGACGAGGAGCGCCCCGCCTTCCGGCACCGCCGCCAGCAGGTCGGGGAGGGCCGTGTCGAACTCGGCCAGACTCCGGCTGTACCCCTGCGGATCGCGGCGGTGCCCGAATTTCGCGTCGAAGTCCACGAGGTTGGTGAAGATCAGCCCGCCCGTGCCCTCCTGCGCCGCCCGCCGCATCCGGGCGAGGGTCTTCTGAACCCCGTCCGCGTTGTTGTCGGTGTGGATTTCCTCGGTGAAGCCCCGGTGCGCGTAGATGTCGGGGATCTTGCCGATGCCGACGACCTCCCCGCCCGCCTCCCGTAGCGCGTCGAGCACGGTGCGCGGCGGCTCCAGCGAGAAGTCCCGGCGGTGCTCGTTCGCCCGCTCGAAGGGCCACTCCCCCCGGAACGGGCGGGCGATCACGCGCGCCACCGCGAACTCACCCTGGAGGAGGTCGCGCGCCGCCTGACACCACTCGTACAGCGTCTCCAGCGGCACCACGTCCTCGTGGGCGGCGATCTGGAAGACGCTGTCGGCGCTCGTGTACACGATGGGAAAGCCCGTGCGTAGGTGCTCCTCCCCGAAGTCGCGGATCACGTCGGTGCCGCTGTAGGGCCGGCTGCAGAGGTGCCCGCGCCCTATCAAAGCGTCGAAAGCGTCCATCACGGCACGGGGGAAGCCGTCCGGGAAGACCTGAAAGGGGTGCTGGAGCTGCACGCCCATGAACTCCCAGTGTCCGGTGCTCGTGTCCTTGCCGGGGCTCACCTCGCGCATCCGGCCGAAAGCGCCGCGCACCTCGCCCCCCGGGAGGGTATTCGGTCCGGTCACGACGGTGGGCACCCGGCCCAGCCCCAGCCGCGCGAGGTTGGGCAGGGGCACCGGGGCCGCCGCGAGGGTGTGGTTGAGGGTGTGCGCGCCCGCGTCCCCGAACCGCTCCGCGTCGGGCAACTCGCCGACCCCCACGGAGTCGAGCACGATGATCGTCAACAGCATGGCCTCAGTGTAGGCCCCAGGCCGGGAGAAGCGGCCCACCCGCGGCCTTCGTCGCGCCCGTCACGGGAGCTGCCGGGGGCCCATGCTACCCTCTGGACGTGACCGCCCCCGCCGTCTTGCCCACCGTCACCGCGCGACCGGAGCTGACCGCCCAGGGCCTCAGCAAGACGTATGGTCGGCGACAAGTCGTGCGCGGGGTGGATTTCACGGTGCGGCCCGGCGAGATCGTGGCCCTATTTGGCCCGAACGGGGCGGGGAAGACCACGACCTTCTACATGCTCGTGGGCTTCATCCGGCCCGGCCGGGGAAGCATCCGGCTCGGCGACCGCGACGTGACCCGGCTCCCCATGCACGAGCGGGCGCGGCTGGGGCTGGGGTACCTCCCGCAGGAGCCCAGCGCCTTTCGCAAGCTCACCGCCCGGGACAACCTGCTCGCCATCCTCGAATACCAGCGCCTCTCCCGCACCGAGCAGGAGGCCAGGGCTGACGCGCTTCTCGCTGAGTTCGGCTTGACGCACCTGAGGGACTCCTACGCGTACCAACTCTCGGGCGGGGAGCGGCGGCGCCTCGAACTTGCGCGGTCCCTGACCACCGACCCCGACTACCTGCTGCTCGACGAGCCCTTCACGGGCGTGGACCCCAAGAGTATCCGAGAGATCCAGCGCCTGATCCGCGAGTTGCGCGACCGCCGGGGGATCGGCGTGTTCATCACCGACCACAACGTCCGCGAGACCATCGCCCTGACCGACCGGGTGTACCTGATGTTCGACGGGTCAACGAAGTTCGAGGGCACCCCGGCGCAGTTCGCGGCCGACGAGGACGCCCGTCGCCACTACCTCGGCGACGACTTCGAGCTGTAAGGCGGGGGGGAAGGCACGTGTTGTGGCTGTTCCTGCCCTTCGTGGTCGTCCTCTCGGGGGTGGTGGCCTACGCGGCCGACACCATCGCCAAGAAGGTGGGGCGCAAGCACTTGCGCTGGTTCGGGCTGCGGCCCAAGACGACCGCCCTCGTCGTGGCGGTCTTGTCGGGCATGGGGATCAGCGCGGCGAGCCTGGCAGCCTTTTTGCTCCTCAACCGCAGCGCGGTGAACACCATCGCGCAGGCGGACCAGCTTCGGCCTCAGGTCACCGCGCTGCGCGACGAGCTTCAGGACGTGCAGGGCGACCTCTCGGCGGTGCAGCGAGAGCGCGACGCCGCCCAGCGCGAGGCCGAGCGGCTGCGGGCGGAGCGGGCGCGGGCGCAGGCCAGCCTGGAGGAGGCGACGACTGAGCTGAAGGCGGCCCAGGTCCGGCTCCAGACTGCGCAGGCCCAGCGCCGCACCGCGCAGACGCAGACGGCGGGGTTGCAGGCCCGCGTCGCCCAGCTCACCGCCCTGCGCGAGGCGCTCGAAAAGCGGGCGGAGGAAAGCCGCGCCCGCCTCACCGCGTCGGAGGAGGCCCTGGCGTCCAGCCGGGAGCGGGCCCGGGCGCTCGACGCGCGGGTGGCCGCGCTGGACGGGCAGGTCGCCGACCTCGACGCCCGCGCCGCCCAGGCCGAGACGGCGGCCACCCAGACGCAGGCCCGCGCCCAGGCCGCCCAGGAGCGCGTGGCGGCCCTGGGGAAACAGGTCGCCGAGCTGGAGGCCTCGCGCCGGAGAATCGAGGCGCAGCGCAACCAGCTTGCCGGGGAGCGGGACGCGGCGCGGCGGGCCCGTGACGCCGCCGTCGCCGCGAGCGCCCAGGCCGAGGCGCAGCGCGTGGCCGCCCAGGGGGAGCGTGACCGGCTCGCCGCCGAGCGCAACGAGCTTCTCGCCGCCCGCGAGCGGCTGAGGACGGAGCGCGACAACGCTGCCCGCGCCCGCGACGCGGCGGTGCGTGACCGCGAGGCCGCCGCCCAGGCGCGGGACGCGGCCCTCGCCGAGCGGGACCGGGTGCGCGCCGACCTCGCCTCGCTGCGGGCCCAGCAGGCCGACCTGCGGGCGGCGAACGAGACGCTCGCCCGCGACCTGGCGAGTACGCGCGCCTCGCTGGGCAAGCTCCAGGACGAGTACTCCAGCGCCCGCACCGAACTCAGCGCCAGCCGCAACGCCGACCTCGCCTTTCCCAAGAACGACCTCGTGTACGCGGGCGTGGTGCCGGGCGTGCGCAACCTAGACACCTTCCTGGCGAGCGCCGCCGCCGCCGCCAACGCGCGGGGGGCGCGCGGCGCGCCTGCCGCCCGGCTGCCTGCCCCCGCCCGCGCCGCCCTGGAGGCGAGGCTGCGCGGCCTGAACGCGAGCACCTTCGTGCAGTGCCGCGCCGCGAACAACACGGCGGTCGGCTTCCCGGTGGACCTCGCCTGCGAGGCCCGACCCAACAGCACCCTGTACCGGGGCGGCCAGCTCATCCGCCGGATGGACGTGACCCTGGGAAATGACCCCCGCCGCGTGCAGGCCCAGATTCAGGACCTCGTGCAGGACACGGTGGCGGACCTCACCACCCGGGGGGTGCCCAGCGAGTACATCGCCAACGGGGGCCTCGACGTGAACGAGTTCGTGGACCTCCTTACCCGTTTGAGCGGGCGCAGCGGCCCCAGCGCCTCGGTCGGCATTGCCGCCCGCGAGGACGTGCGGCCCGGCAGCCGGGTGGACCTTTACCCCGTGCTGCCCTAATCCCCGCGTCAGGCTGCGGCAAGACCGGGCCGCTATCCTGCCCCCCATGCGCCGCCTCGCCCTGCCCCTGACCTTCCTGCTGGCCGCCTCCGCCCAGGCCGCCCCCGTCCGCATCGAGTTCTGGCACGCGATGGACCAGGGCACGGTCGCGGGGTACGCCCAGGCCTTCAACCGCTCCCAGTCCACCTACGAGGTCGTGCCCGTGGCGGGCGGCAACTACCGCGAGCTGAACGACAAGCTCCAGGCCGCTCTGAAGGCGGGCAAGGCTCCCCCGCTCGCCCAGGTCGAGTTCACCCGCTTCGCCCGGCTGGCGGCGGACGGCGGGCTCACCGACCTCTCGCGGCTGACGGACGCGTTGCCGGGCAGTCTCACCGGGGACCTCTACCCCCCGATCTGGCGGGCGGGAGAGGTCGGAGGCAAACGCTACGGCCTCCCCTGGAACGTCAGCGTGCCCGTCCTGATGTACAACGCGGGGGCGCTGCGCCGGGAGGGGGTGTCGGTCCCGGGGACCTGGGCGGAGGTCGAGAGCGTCAGCCGCCAGCTCGCCACCCGGGGCCGCCGTCCCCTCGTCGCCGCCGCCGACGCCTGGACCTTCGAGGCGAACGTGACCTCGCGGGGCGGCAGCCTCGTCGTGAACGGCCGCCCCAACCTGAATGGACCGGAGGCGGTCGCGGCCCTCACCCAGCTCGCCCGCATGAGTGAGGCCGGGGTCGCCCAGCCCAGGCGGCTCTCGGAGGCCACCCGCGCCGCCTTCGACTTCGCGCGGGGACAGAACCTCTTCGTCGCCGCCAGCGTCGCCAACTGGACCGACGCGCGCAAGCTGCCCTTCTTCCAGCTCGGTATCGCGCCCTTTCCCTGCGGGAAGGCGGGGGAGTGCTCGCTGCCCCTCGGCGGTGCCCACCTCGTCGTGCCGCAGGGGGCCTCCCCTCAGGAGCAGGCCGGGGCCGTCGCTTTCTGGCAGTTCCTGATGGAGCCCGCCCGCCTCGCCGAGTGGGTCAAGAGCACCGCCTACGCGCCCACCCGCCGCAGCGTGACGCCCCTCCTGAACGACTGGTACGCGAGAAATCCCCAGATCAGGGCCGCCCACGCCCAGCTCGACCACGCGGTGCCCCGCCCCACCGCCCCCGCCTTCGAGCAGTGGACCCTGTACCTGGAGGATGCCATCTCGCAGGCCACCACCGGCAAGCTGAGCGCGAGGGCGGCGCTGGACGAGGCGCAGCGCAAGGCGGAGGGGAAGTAGGGGTCAGGACTTAGATGCTAGGACCTCCCCACATCCACCATGCCACCGTTGCAATAGCACCCGCCAAAAGCGCTTGCAACACTGCCCAAGCGTACTCTCGGCCACCAGGCCACAAAAGCGCCATGATCAAAGTAATGACAGCTAGCACGCCAAACAATTTCAGCAGAAACGCGGCCGTCTTATCGGAGATCGTAGGGGGTCTCACGCTATCGTTTTCCTCCTTCAGGAGAGTTTCGGGTACCGGTCCTACTTTAGTAAGGACAGCAAAAAGGAGGGCCACCTCGTGCGGGGTCGCCCTCCTTCTTGCCTGCTTGAGGTGCGTGCAGCCTCAGCCCTTCACGGCCCCGGCGGTCAGGCCGGAGACGATGTTGCGCTGGAACACCAGCACCAGGATGATCAGCGGCACCGTCACCACGATGCTCGCCGCCATGATCGGCCCCCACGGCTGGTCGTACTGCGAGGCGCCGGAGTAGTTGGCGATCACCACGGGCACCGTGCGGTTGGAACTCGTGAAAGTCAGCGCGAAGAGGTACTCGTTCCAGGCGTTGATGAAGGCGAGCAGCCCGGTCGTGACCAGCGCGGGCATCATCACCGGGAAGAGCACCCGGAAGAGCGTCTGGAGCGGCGAGGCGCCGTCCACGAGCGCGGCCTCCTCCAGCTCACCGGGAATGTCCCGCACGAAGGAGGTCAGCACCCAGACCGTGAAGGGGATCGTGAAGATCAGGTAGCTGAAGATCAGGGCGACCGGGCTGTTGAAGAGCCTCGTGGCCTGCACCAGGGTGAACAGGCCGCCCAGCACCGCGATCTGCGGAAAGACGCTCACCGCGAGGATGATGTAGAGGATAAAGGCCTTGCCCCTGAACTTGAAGCGCCCCAGCGCGTAGGCGGCAAAACTGCCCAGCAGCAGGCTGATGACCACCGACGCGACCGCCACGATCACGCTGTAGAGCAGCCCGCGCTGGAAGTTGGGGTTGGAGAAGACCTGCGTGTAGTTGCTCAAGGTGGAGGGCGCCGTGAGGAATTGCAGCGGCGGCAGGAAGAGGTCCCCGGCCCGCCGGAAGCTCGTCAGCACCGCCCAGAAGAAGGGGAAGAGCAGGTACACCGTGATGACGAGGACGAGCACGTAGAAGAGGACGCGCTGGAGGTAGAACATGAACGGGTTGGTGCGTTTCAGATACATGGCGCTCTCCTCTCAGTCGAACTTCACCCGGAACGCGGTGACGTACATGACCACGATCACCATGATGATCAGGAAGATCGCCACGGCGACCGCGCTGCCCAGGCCGAGCTGCGAGTTGTCGATCATGGCGAGGCGGGCGTAGCCGGTCATGGAGGTGCTGGAGGCGTTCACCGGTCCCAGCATCACGTACATGATGTCGAAGACGCGCAGGGCGTCGAGGCTGCGGAAGACGAGCGCGACTAGCAGGGCGGGTCTCAGCAGGGGCAGGGTCAGGCGCCAGAACTGGGTCCACCTGCTCGCGCCGTCCATGTCGGCGGCCTCGTACATGTCGCCCGGCAGGCTTTGCAGGCCTGCCAGGATCAGCAGCGCCATGAAGGAGGTCGTCTTCCACACGTCCACGGCGATCAGCGCCCAGATCGCGGAGTCGGTGTTGGCGAGCAGCGCCTGCCCGCCCAGCAGACCGCGCCCGACCAGCCCGAAGGAGTCGTTGTACATATACGCCCACATCTGGGCGCTCACCACCGTGGGAATCGCCCACGGCACCAGCATCGCGGTGCGCAGGAAGGCCCGGCCCTTGAAGGCGCTGTTTACCACGAGCGCGATGATCATGCCGAGAACCGTTTCCAGGAACACGCTGACGACCGTGAAGAGCAGCGTGTTCCGCACCGCCGTCCACCACTTGGGGTCTTGCAGGAAGCCCAGCGGCACGCCCTCGTCGGTGGTGAACCAGAAGTTCCCCAGCCCCAGGAAGGTGCGCTGGTCAGGCGTGGTGAGGTTGGCCTCGTGCAGCGCGAAGAAGAAGGTGCGGTAAAGGGGATAGCCCGCCACGACCGCTATGGCGATGAGTGTCGGCAACAGCAGCCAGATCGCCTGGCGGGCCCGCGCCGTCTCGATGCCGCGCCTGCGGGTGGGGGCTACGGCGGTGGGTGGTGTGGCCTTGGTGGTCATGGGGTGCCCCCTGTCTCGCCCGGCGACCCCGGCGGGCCGGGGAGCGGGTCTGAGTGCCGGGGCGCGGTCGGCCCCGTCCAAGAAACGGCGAGGGAAACGGCGGTGAGAACGGGCGGGAGCCGTCAGCCCACGGTCAGGTGTGTGCTGGCACCAGCCTGAACCTCTGGCGTAGCGGCCGGATGAGGGGCGCGCGAGCAAAAGATGAATGCAAAGGATTGTGGCCCCACGCCCGGGAAACGGAAGGGGGGACGCCCAAGCGTGGACGTCCCCCGGGGGCGCTCAGGTGCGGGCCGGTTGCACCCGCTCACCGAGCCGGCTTAGAAGCCGCGCCCCTTGATGCGGGCGATTTCGGTCGAGAGCTGGGCCACGGCGGCCTGACCCTTGGCCTTGCCGTTGAGCACGTTGCTCACGGCAGTGCTGAAGGCCTGCGACACCTGGTTGTACTTGCCCTTGGTGGCCGCCGAGGGGCGGGGCACCGCGTTCGTGAACACGCTGTACAGGCTGCCGAAGAAGGGGTTGGCCTTCAGGATCGCCTGGTCCTTGTACAGGGCCGGGATGGTGGGGTTGTAGGCCCCCTCGATGGCGCGGATCTTCTGCTCGGCCGGGCTGGTCAGGTAGCGCACCAGGTCGATGGCGGCGGCCTGGTTCTTGGAGTACGAGCTCACGCCGAGGTTCCAGCCGCCGAGCGTCGCGGAGGGCTTGCCGCCCACCCCGGCGGGCAGCGGCGCCACGCCGATCTTGCCCTTCACCTTGGAGTCCTCGCCCTGGGCCAGCGCGTAGGCGTAGGGCCAGTTGCGCATGAAGGCCGCGTTCCCCGACTGGAAGATGCCGCGCGCCTCCTCCTCGCCGTAGGTCGTCACGCCCGCCGGGCTGATGTTGCGAATCCAGCTCGCGGCGGTGTCGAGGGCCTGGGCGGCCTTGGGGTTGTTGATGGTGACCTTGCCGGTGTTGTCCACGATGGTCCCGCCGCCGAAGGAGTTCACCCACTCCAGCGCGTCACAGGTCAGGCCCTCGTAGTTCTTGCCCTGGAAGACGAAGCCCGCGAAGGTCTGGTTCGCCGGGCGCTCGCCGTCCTGGATCTTCTTCGCCATGGTGGCGAGTTCGGCCCAGGTCTTGGGGGGCGCGGAGTAGCCGTACTTCTTCAGCAGGTCGGTGCGGTAGTACAGCAGCCCGGCGTCGGTGAACCAGGGCAGCGAGACCAGCTTGCCGTTCACGGTGTTGGCCTCGACGATGCGCGGGAAGAACTGGTTGATCTCGGCGGCGGGCACCTTGCCCTTGAGGTCCACGAAGTGCTGCGAGAGCAGACCGGGCCAGATCACGTCGAGCTGGTACACGTCGATGTCGCTGCTGCGCGCGGCGAGCTGCTGCTGGTACAGGCCCAGGCGGTCGTTCGTGAGGTTCGGGCTCTCGAAGATTCGAACGGTGTTCCCGGTCTTCTTGGCCCAGCGGTCGGCGCCCGCCTTGCACAGCTCGAGTTCCTGACCCACGGCCCCACAGGCCAGGGTGAGCGTCACGGCCCCGGCGTGGGTGGCGGCGCTGAACGCGGCGATGAGGCTGACGACGGCAATTGCTTTCTTCATGCGTCCTCCGGGGTGGACCCTTGCAGGCCAGAGGCCCGCCGCCTCTCTTCGGAAGCGGTTCCACCCTTAACTCGACTTTGGTCAGTGAAGGCTACACCGCTTTTGCCCCCTCAGTCAACGTGAGGAACGCAACAGATGGGTGGAAACGCCCGGTGGACCGCAGATGGACTCCGCCACGCCTGCCGTAGCCTGGGGTCATGTCCCTGCCCGCGTTCGCGCTGCCCCTGACTGACCCGGCGTTCGTGCGTGACCCCTCCCCCTGGCTGGCGCGGGTGCGCGAGGAGACGCCCGCCTTCCGCGACCCCAGGCTGGGCCGCGTCTTCCTGACCCGGCACGGGGACATCGCGGCGCTGCTGCGGGACCGCCGCTTCGGGCGCAGCGCCCTGCACCGTTACTCGCGCGACGAGCTGGGCTGGCCGCCGCCCGACTCGGCCCAGGCGAACTTCGACGCCTTCAACGGCAACCACCTCCTCGACTCCGAGCCGCCCAAGCACACCCGGCTGCGCTCGCTCGTCAGCCTCGCCTTCACGCCCCGGCGGGTGGAGGCCCTGGCGGGGCGAATCGAGGCACTGCTGGCGCGACAACTGGCGGAGGTAGGGGGGGGCCGCTTCGACCTTGTGGCCGAATACGCCGAGTCCCTGCCCGTCACGGTGATCGCCGAACTGCTGGGGGTGCCGCCGGAAGAACGTAGTCAACTGCGCCCCTGGTCGGCGGCCATCGTGCGGCTGTACGAACCTAGCTACACCCGCGAGGAGCAGGTGGCGGCGGAGCGGGCCGTGCTGGACTTCAGCGCCCTGCTGCGCGATCTCGCCCACCTTCGCCGACAGGCCCCGCGAGACGACCTGATCACCGCCCTCGTCCAGGCCGAGGAGGGCGGCGACCGCCTGACCGAGCGCGAACTCATCGACACCTGCATCCTGCTCCTGAACGCCGGGCACGAGGCGTCGGTGAACGGCCTCTCGGCGGGCGTGCTCGCGCTGTTGCGGGAGCCCGAGAAGTGGCGGACGCTCGCACAGGCCGCCCCGCGCCAGGGCAGCCTGCCCCTCTTCCGCACGGCGCTGGAGGAACTGCTGCGCTTCGACACGCCCCTGCCCCTCTTCGAGCGGTACGCGCTGGAGGAGGTCACTCTGCACGGCGAGACCGTGCGCCCCGGCGAGAAGGTGGGCCTCCTGTACGCGAGCGGCAACCGCGACCCGCGCCGCTTCGAGCGCCCGGACGAGCTGGACCTGACCCGCGACCCCAACCCGCACCTGACCTTCGGGCTGGGGACGCACTACTGCCTGGGCGCGCCTCTCGCGCGGCTCGAACTCTCTCTCAGCCTGCGCGCCCTGGCCCGCACCTTTCCGGGGCTGCGCCTCGCCGACCCGGCCTCGGAGCCCGAGTACGTGGGCGGCTTCGTGATCCGGGGCCTCCGGCGGCTGGACGTGGTGCCGGGGTGAGGCCCGAGGAGGTCGCGCGGGTCTGGGACGTGGGCGCGGTGCGGGCCGTCGCTCCGCTGGGGGGCGGGAGTATCAACGGGGCCTTCCGGGTGTGGGCGGAGGCGGGAACTTTCCACCTGCGCGTCTACCGAAGCACCGAGCAGGCGCGGGTCGAGCGGGAGCACGCGGCGATTGCCCTCGCCGTGGAGGCCGGGCTTCCCACGCCGCCGCCGCTCGTGACCCGGGCGGGGGGCACGGTGGGGCGGTCGGGGGCCGCCCTCGCCGCCCTCTTTCCCGTGGCCCCCGGGGCGCCCGTCGCGCGGGGGAGCCTGACGCCCGCCCACGCGGCGGCCCTCGGCGCCTTCCTCGCGGACCTCCATGACCGGCTCCCCTCCTCCGCGCCGTTCGACGTTCCCGGGCTCGGGGTGTCGAGCGTGGGCCGAGCGATTGAACGGCTGGAGCGCGTGCGCTCGGCCCTCCTCGCCCTGCCCCGCCCCGACGAGGTGGACGGCTGGGCGCTGGAGAGGACGGGGCAGCGGTTGGCGTACCTCGGGGCCTCGCCCTCGCCCGACTACCCTCCCGCCTTTCCCTCACGTTTCCTGCACGGCGACTACCACGACGGCAACGTGTTCTTCGGGGGCACGCGGCCCACCGCCCTGATCGACTGGGAGCAGACCCGCCGCGCCCCCCGCGCCTGGGAGGTCGTGCGCTGCCTGCACCTCAGCCTGGGACTGAACCCGGCCCTGGGCGAGCCCTTCCTGGGAGCCTACCGCGCCCGTCTGTCCCTTCCCGCCGGGGAACTGGCGGACGGCGCGGCCTTCTACGCCCTCGTGCAGGAGCGCAACGTGTGGACCTACGAGAGCGTGTACCTGGAGGGCAACCCGGGCCCGAGGATGTTCATCCGCCCGCCGTACGTTCCCTCTGGAAAGGCCTGGGCAGAGTCGGGGCTGGCCTAGGCGGTCTCAGGTCCCGTCGGCAAAACCCCGCAGCCACACCTCGCCCAGTTCCCCCGCCGTCGCCTCCGCCCGCGCCTCCTCCTTCCGCCCGAGGGCGAGCAGGGCGACCACCCGCGCCGGGCTGCGGGGCAGGCTGCGAGGCAGGGCCTTCCCCGCCGTGCGGTCCGCCTTCTCCCGACTACCGACGGAGGCCTGCGCGTGGGCGAGGACCGAAAGCAGGTGCGCGTCGGCCTGAGTCTCCGCGAGTTCGGCCACCCTCAGCCCCTCGGCGAGGGTGCGCAGAGCGGCGCGCGGGTCGGTGCGGAGGTGCAGTTCGCCGAGCAGGGTGACGGCGGCGGTCAGGGCCCCGGCGTCACCCTGGGCGCGGGCGAGGTGACGGGCGTGCGCGGCGAGGTCGGCGGCGTCCGGCCCCCCGAGCTGCCACGCGGCCCGGGCGCGCAACAGGGCGGGGCGGGCGGCGTCGGGCTGACCGTGCAAGGCCTCCAACGCGGCCCCCGGGTGGCCCAGGCGCAGGTGGGCGGCGGCGAGCGTGAGGGGGTCGTCGGCCCAGCGGACGGCGAGAGACGGCCTGCCCAGGTGCAGTGCGAGCGGGGCCGCCCGGGTCTGCTCGGAGGAGTCGAGCGTCTGCAAGGCCGCGAGCGCAGCAACGTCGTCCCCCCGTGCGAGGGCCGCGTGCAGGGCCGCGAGGCTCACGCCCCCCACCCGAACAGGACGTTCACGGGAGAGGATGCGCGCCGCTCGTGTGGAGACCAGGAGGAGCCGAGCCCCCCCATGCGGCGGCGCTCTGCGGACGCAGCTTCAGGCGCTCAGGCCGAGGTCCAGACCCAGGAAGCGCCACAGCGAGCGCCGGGGCACGCGCAGGCCGCTCGGGTGTTCGACCGCGCCGAGGCGGCCGTCCCGGATCCAGCGGCGGACGGTGCGTTCGTGGGTGCCCGTGAAGTCGGCGACCTCGCTGACCTTCAGGAGCTTCGGGAGCGTCTGGAACTGTTCGGTGAGCGTCAAGGGAAACCTCCGAAAAGCACGCGGGGCCGCCCTGACGGCAGCCCCGACCACGTTCTGCATTGACCGAGCCCACCACCCGGCCCGCCCGCACCATACGGCGGAAGGCAGAGTGGCAAGGCGGCGAGACAGGTCAACTTGGGGGAAGCGTACCACGCCACGCGTCACCCCCACGTCAAGCCTAAAGGGGGCATCAGGGGAGTCCTCCCCCCCGACGAAGTGCAAGGCCCGTCGTCCAGGTCGGGCATGAGGGGAGAGAAGCCCTGTAGTTCCTTGCCCTGTTTCGGGCCTGGGCTGGACCCTTCCCCCCAAGCCCTCGGTGTCACCTCGTGTGAAGACCTTCACAGCCCCCACATCCTGCTCACACCCTCCGCTCTACGCTCCGCCTGCTCCTCCAACTGTTCGTCCGCACGAACGTGTAAGCCCTTTCCCGGGGCTCTTCTGCCCGCGTCCCTCGCCCCTTGACCCGGAGGTCTCCCCATGTCCCGACTCCCCCTCAGCGCCGCTGCCCTCGCCCTGACCGCCCTGCTCGCCTCGTGCGGGGGCCAGAACCGGGAGGCGGGCGTGCAGGCGCCGACCGCCGCACAGGAGGGCGCCGTGTTGCCCGGCGTCGCTGCCCTGCCGCTCGACCCGTACCTCAGCGCCGGGCCGGTGGGCGAGCAGGCGACCGAGGCCTACAACATCACCCTGCGCTTCGCCGCCGGAAGCGACGCGAGCGTGGTAAACGCGATGAACGCCGCCGCGAGCCGCTGGCAGGGCGTGATCACCCAGGGGCTGCCGAGCGTGACGGCGAACGTCCCCGCCAATTCCTGCGGCAGCAACGCGGCGTTCTCGGGCACCATCGACGACATCCTGGTGTTCACGGGCAACAAGAGCATCGACGGCCCCGGCGGCGTCCTCGCCCAGAGCGGCCCGTGCTCCATCCGCTCGTCGAGCGGTCTGACGACCTACTCGACCCTGGTCTTCGACACCGCCGACCTCGGGCAGTTCAGCTCGCAGCTCGCCGACATCGCCGTGCACGAACTCGGGCACTCGCTGGGGATCGGGAGCCTGTGGCGGACCTTCGGCCTCGTGAGCGGGACCGGCACCACCAACCCCGTCTATACCGGCACCAACGGGGTGCGCGAGTACCGCGCCTTCGGCGGCACGCTGAGCACCGTGCCCGTCGAGAACCAGGGCGGCTCGGGCACGGCGGGCGCGCACTGGCGCGAGACCACCTTCAAGAACGAGCTGATGACCGGCTACCTCAACAGCGGTGTCAAGAACCCGCTCTCGCGCCTGAGCATCGGCTCCTTGCAGGACATGGGCTACGCGGTGAACTACGGCGCGGCGGACGCCTACAGCCTGACGACCGCGCAGGCGGTGACCGAGCAGCTCGACCTCGGCGGGCGCGAGGAGATCATCACGCCGAAGTACCGCAGCCAGTAATCCCCGCCCTCCTCCCGGGCACCGCCTCGCCCCACCGGGCCGGGGCGGTGTTCTTTGCACGCGGCGCTAGGCTGGTCGCCGATGAGCCTCCTCTCGCAAGTCTCCGGCACCCTGATCAACGTGGCCGCCGTTCTGCTGGGCACCCTGCTGGGGCTCACCCTCGGCGGGCGGCTTCCCGAGCGCACCCAGCGCACCCTGCTGCAAACGCTCAGCCTGGTCACCCTCTTCATCGGGCTCGACATGGCGGGGAGCCTCAACCGGGTGACGGGCGGGGTCGTCCCCGGCGTGATCCTCGCGCTGATCAGCCTCGCGCTGGGGGCCGTGATCGGCGAGGCGCTGGGCATCGAGGAGGGGCTGACCCGGCTGGGCGAGCGGTTGAGGCGGCGCTTCCAGGGGGGCGGGCGCTTCACGGAAGGTTTTGTCGCCGCCAGCCTGCTCTTCTGCGTCGGGCCGATGACGGTGGTGGGGGGCCTCCAGAACGGCCTGACCGGGGACAGCGGCACCTACGTCCTCAAGAGCACCCTCGACGGCATCGCCTCGCTCGCGCTGGCGGGGGCGTACGGCATCGGGGTGGGCTTCAGCGTGATCACCGTGCTCGTCCTCCAGGGGGGCCTCAGCCTCGCGGCGGGGGCCTTCGCGGCCGGGCTGCTCGGCGGGGCGGACCCGGGCGTCCTGAAGACGAACGCCTACGTCCTGATGATCACCGGGGCGGGCGGCCTGATCATCTCCGGCATCAGTTGGAACCTGATGCTCGCCGGACTGGGCTGGGAGGACCGCCGGGTGCGGGTGGGGAGTATGCTTCCGGCCCTCGTCGTCGCGCCGCTCGCGCTGTGGGTGGCGGGGCGGCTGGGGTAGGGGAGGGGGCCGAAGATCGGCGGTTCATGAGATGGCGGGGAAATTCGTGTAGCGCCCTGTCAGAGCACCGTCAGCATCTATATCTACCCTGGCAACCATCACCAGACCGTGCCGATCCCGACCTCCCCACCCTCCTGATCCCCCGAGCCGGGTGTGATTGCCGGGGACCCTTCCCCGTCCCTCGCCCGGCCTGAAGCCTCCCGCGCCCCCCTCTCCACGTTCTCCCCGGGCCGGGTCACAATGTCGGCGCGCCCGCAGGCGGCGAATCCCGCCCCCGGCGCAGGTTCGGAGCCTCCTGTTTCCAGAAGAAGCGTCCCCGCCGGGAGTGGCGGGACGTTTCTTTTGGGTTGCTCTTGGGCTGGTAAGTTGGCCGCCCTATGCCAACACTTCACGGAAAGGTCGCCCTCGTCACCGGGGCCAGCCGGGGCGTCGGGCGCGGGGTCGCCCTGGGGCTGGGGGAGGCCGGGGCCACGGTCTACGTGACGGGCCGCACCCTCGGCGGGCGCCACCCCGAGATGCCCTTCCTGGTGGGCAGCCTGGAGGAAACGGCGGCGGACGTGACCGCTCTCGGCGGGCAGGGCGTCCCGGTCCAGTGCGACCACCGTGACGACGCGCAGACTCGCGCTGTGATCGAGCGAATCACGGAAGAATACGGCCACCTCGACGTGCTCGTGAACAACGTCTGGGGCGGCTACGAGGGCCTGCACCGCTGGGACGAGCGCGGGCAGGCGTGGAACGCGCCGTTCTGGGAGCAACCGCTCTCGATCTGGAACGACATGTTCGACTCGGGCGTGCGGGCCCACTACGTCACCACTGCGCTCGCCGCGCCCCTCCTGATCGCGGCCCGGGGGCTCGTCGTCAACATCAGCTTCTTCGCGGGGGGGCGGCACCGGGGCAGCGAGAACATTCCCTATTTCCTCGCCAAGAACGCGGACGACCGGATGGCGGAGGCGTTCGCCAACCACCTGCGCCCGCACCGGGTCGCCGCCGTGTCGCTCTACCCCGGCCTCGTCCGCACCGAGGGCGTGCTCCTCGCCCCCGAGGGCGCCTTCGACCTCTCCAACTCGGAGTCGCCGCAGTTCCTGGGCCGCGCCGTCGCCCACCTCGCCGCCGACCCGGGCGTGCTGGACCGCACGGGCCAGGTGCTCGTCGCCGCAGAACTCGCCGGGGAGTACGGCTTCACCGACATAGACGGCAGGCGGCCCCGGTCGATTCGCCCCGAGTTCGAGGCGGAGGGACCGGGGCCGGAGTCGGCGTGACGCTCAGCTCAGCTTGGCCTTGAACTCCTCGTAGCCGAACGCCTTGACCCGCTCGTAGCTCCCGCCTACGTGCAGGATGCCGATGTCGGGGTGCTTGACCCCGTTGAAGAAGGTCGTCTTGACCATCGTGTAGTGCATCATGTCGTCGAAGACCACCCGGTCGCCCACGCGCAATTCGTGGTCGAAGACGTACTCGCCCACCACGTCGCCCGCCAGGCAGGTCGTCCCGCCGATGAGGTAGGGGTGGTCGCCGCTCGCGTAGTCGTTCGCCTCGCGGTGGGTGACCTCCCCGTCGCCGGGGTCACGGGCGCCCAGGATGCGCGGGCGATAGGGCATCTCCAGCACGTCGGGCATATGCGCGCTGACGGACACGTCGAGGACGGCGATGTCTCTGACGTTGTGCACCACGTCGAGCACGCTGCTCACCAGCCAGCCCGTCTGCCACGCGAAGGCGCTGCCGGGCTCCAGCAGGACGTGGACGCCCCACTTCTGCCGGAAGGCACGCACTACGCGGATTAGCCGCTCAATGTCGTACCCCTGCCGCGTCATCAGGTGCCCGCCGCCGAAGTTCACCCACTTCATCCGGGGCAGGAACTCGCCGAAATTGCGCTCCACGACCTCTAGCGTGCGCTCCAGCGTGTCGGAGTCCTTTTCGCAGAGGGTGTGGAAGTGCAGCCCGTCGATGCCGTCGAGGAGGTCGGCTCGGAACTCGCGCCGGGTCACGCCGAGGCGGGAGAAGGGCCCGGCGGGGTTGTAGAGGTCCGTCTCGACCTCCGCGTACTCGGGGTTGACGCGGATTCCGATGTGGACCGTCTTCCCGGCGGCGCGGGCGGCCTCGACCTGGGGCTTGAAGCGTTCCCACTGGCTGAACGAGTTGAAGACGAGGTGGTCGGCGAGTTCGAGCATCTGCCCGAAGTCCTCGTCGCTGTAGGCGGGGGCGTAGACGTGGACCTCGCCCCCCATCTCCTCGCGGGCGAGCAGGGCCTCGTTCAGGCTGCTCGCGGTCGCCCCGGTGACGCCGTACTCGCGCAGGAGAGGGAAAGTGCTCCACATGGCGAAGCCCTTGAAGGCCAGGATGATCTGCGCGCCGCTCTCGCGCTGGACGTGCGAGATCAGGGCGAGGTTGCGCCGCAGCCTCGACTCGTCCAGAACGAAGGCCGGGCTGGGGATGGCCCGCCAGTCGATGTCCTCGACGGGAGTCACGGCGGGGAGCTGGAAGTCGGAGACGGTCATGGGGGACAGGGTAGCGGGTGGGGGCGGCGGACACCGTTACGGGGACTGCCCCTCACCCAGCCACGAACCGCAGCGCCCCCGCCGTCTCCTGCACCGCGTCGAGGACCGGCACCAGCGTGCTCGTGCTGACCTGCGCGGCGTGGCGCACGTCGTCCCCTAGGCCCAGGCCGGCGAGGGCCTGACCGTGCCCGCTGCTGCTGACGACCTCGATGGGGTTCCCCGCATTGCGCCGCACCGTGAGGGCGATGCGGGTGCCGTCGTCGATGGAGAAGCCGCCCATCGTCAGCAAGTATTCGGAGAGCACTCCGGCGGCGTACACGTCCTCCAGCCCGACCCGCCCGTCCGTCCCCGCGCAGACGATGGCGATCTCCTCGGTGGCGAGCGCGCGGGCGCGGCGGGAAGCGGCGTGGGCGTTCGTCAGGGCGGCGAGCAGCACGTGCTTCCCCGTCTCGGCGGCGACGTGCGCGGCCCCGGTGCCGTTCGTCGTGTTCATCACCACCGTCTTGCCCGTGAAGTTCTGTGCCGCAGCCTCGACCGGGCTGTTGCCAAAGTCGAAGCCGGGGATGGGCAGCCCGCCCCGCTCCCCGCCGAGGAGGATGCCCGCGCCGCTCTCCCGCAGGGCGAAGGCGACCTCCGGCGTGGCGGTCAGGAGCAGGGCGTCCGCCCCGCGTTCGAGGTACTGCACGGCAGTGGTGGTGGCCCGCAGCACGTCCACCACGAGCACCACGTCCGGGTAGTTCCCGTGCGGCAGGAGATCCACCCGCAGCCTCACGCCAGCGCCTCCCGCAGCCGGGAGAGTCCGGCTGTCGCCCCGTCCGGCCCGAAGACGCTGCTGCCCGCGACGAGGACGGTCGCCCCCGCGCCTTGCAGCAGGCGGGCATTGTCCGGCGTCACGCCGCCGTCCACCTCCAGCTCCGCCTCGCTGCCGATCTCGTCCAGCCAGCGCCGCAGGGTTCGAATGCGCTCCACACTCGCGGGGATGAACTTCTGTCCCCCGAACCCCGGGTTCACGCTCATCACCAGCACGAGGTCCACGTCGCCGAGGACGGGGCGCACGGCCTCCAGCGGCGTGCCCGGATTGAGCGTCACGCCCGCCCGCTTGCCGAGTTCGCGGACGGTCTGCACGGCGCGGTGCAGGTGCGGGGTCGCCTCGACGTGGACGGTCAACCCGTCCGCGCCCGCCTCCGCGAAATCGCGCAGGTAGCGTTCGGGCCGCTCGATCATCAGGTGAACGTCGAGGAAGAGGTCGGTGGCCCGCCGTGCCGCGCTCAGGATGGGCAGCCCGAAGGAGATGTTAGGCACGAACAGGCCGTCCATCACGTCCACATGGGCGTAGTCGGCCCCGGCGATGCTCGCCAGTTCCTCGCCGAGGCGGGTGAAGTCGCAGGCGAGGAGGCTGGGAGCGAGCTTGACGCCTCCCGCACGGGCCGAAAACTGGGAAGAGGCAGTCACGCCCCAGATTCTAAGGGGCCCGCGCGAGAATGAGAGAAGTGTGTGGCGGGGGATAGACCACCCCCGGAGGCCTGTTCGGGGCGTGAAGGTTAGCGCCCGTACGTCGCCGTCAGGCTCGTCTTGGCAAGCACCGCGCCATTGAGGTTGAAGCCCAGGAAGGCGGGGGAGGCCCCGGCGGGAAGGTCCAGCGTCTTGTTCAGCGCGTACAGGGTGAAGACGTAGCGGTGCGGCGCGTCGCCGGGAGGCGGGCAGGCGCCGGTGAAGCCGGGCTGGCCGCCATCGTTGTTCAGTTGCGCGGCCCCGGCGGGCAACGTGCCGCCCGGGTTGCCCGCCCCCTGCGCGAGTCCCGTGGCCGTGGCGGGGATGTTGTAGACGATCCAGTGCCAGAAGCCGCTGCCCGTGGGGGCGTCGGGGTCGTACTTGGTGAGCACGAGGCTCTGCGTCCCGGCGGGCACGCCCGTCCAGCCCAGCGCCGGGCTGAGGTTCTGGCCCGTGCAGCCGAAGCCGTTCGCCACCTGGGCGTCGGGGTAGCGGCCCCCGTCCCTGAAGGTGGGGCTGGTGAGCCGCAGGGTCCCCGCCGTGCTTGCCGGGCTGGGCTGCGCCACACTCAGGCGCGCGGCGGGGTTCAGGCCCCCATTGGCGAGGTTGCCCTCCGCCGCCCCGTTCATGGCGGGGGCGCAGGCGGCGAGCGGGGCGACGAGGGTGAGGAGGGTGGCAGCTTTGAAGGGCGTGTTCATGGTCGAACCTCCGGGGGACACGGGGCTCAGTCCCTTTGACATGAAACGAGGTGTGTCCACCGTCCTCCCGCCGGGCCTCACAATTTGAACGGTTGATGGACGGTCCAGGGGGGGAGCCTGTCCCGTGTCCCCAGTCACCAAACGCCCGTTTGGTCTGCGCGTGGCATCATGGCCCCACACCGACACGGAGGCCGCATGACCGCACCGCACGACCTGTCCGCCTGGAAGGCCCTCGCCCGCAAGGACCTGCGCGGCGCGGACCCGGAAACGCTCAACCGCCCGACCCCCGAGGGGCTGACCCTCAAAGCCCTGTACACCGCCGCCGACGTGGAGGGCCTCGACCCCGGCCTGCCCGGCCTGCCGCCCTTCGTCCGGGGCCCGCGCGCCACGATGTACGCCGCCCGCCCGTGGACGATCCGGCAGTACGCGGGTTTCTCGACCGCCGAGGAGAGCAACGCCTTCTACCGCCGCAACCTCGCCGCCGGGCAAAAGGGCCTGTCCGTCGCCTTCGACCTCGCTACCCACCGGGGCTACGACTCCGACCACCCGCGCGTGGTGGGCGACGTGGGCAAGGCGGGCGTCGCCATCGACTCGGTCGAGGACATGAAGGTCCTCTTCGATGGCATCCCCCTTTCCGAGATGTCCGTCTCCATGACCATGAACGGGGCGGTGCTGCCCATCCTCGCCGGGTACGTCGTGGCGGGGCAGGAACAGGGGGCGACGCTGGGTCAGCTTTCGGGCACCATCCAGAACGACATCCTCAAAGAGTTCATGGTGCGCAACACTTACATCTACCCGCCCGGGCCCTCCATGCGGGTCGTCGCCGACATCATCGAGTTCACGGCGCGGGAGATGCCGCGCTTCAACTCCATCTCCATCAGCGGGTATCACCTCCAGGAGGCGGGGGCGAACGCGGCCCTCGAACTCGCCTATACCCTCGCGGACGGGCTGGAGTACGTGCGCGCGGCGCTTGCCA
Source organism: Deinococcus aetherius (assembly GCF_025997855.1). Taxonomy (NCBI): domain Bacteria; kingdom Thermotogati; phylum Deinococcota; class Deinococci; order Deinococcales; family Deinococcaceae; genus Deinococcus; species Deinococcus aetherius. The sequence continues at coordinate 2,264,928 of NZ_AP026560.1, read as the reverse complement.
AGGGGCTCGACATCGACGAGTTCGCCCCCCGGCTGAGCTTCTTCTTCGCCATCGGGATGAACTTCTACACGGAGGTCGCCAAGCTCCGCGCCGCCCGGCTGCTGTGGTCGGAACTCATGGCCCAGTTCAACCCCAAAAACTCGATGAGCCGCGCCCTGCGGACCCACTGCCAGACCTCGGGCTGGTCGCTCACCGAGCAGGACCCGTACAACAACGTCGTTCGCACGGCGGTAGAGGCGATGGCGGCGGTCTTCGGCGGCACCCAGAGCCTGCACACGAACGCCTTCGACGAGGCGATTGGCCTGCCCACCGACTTCTCGGCCCGCATCGCGCGCAACACGCAGCTTGTCATCCAGGAGGAGACGGGCATTCCCCACGTCATCGACCCCTGGGGCGGGTCGTACCTGATGGAGAGATTGACCGCCGACCTCGCCGAGGAGGCCCGCAAGCTCATCGCGGAGGTCGAGGCGCTGGGCGGTATGGCGAAGGCGGTGGAGTCGGGGACGCCCAAGCTGAGAATCGAGGAGTCGGCGGCGCGCAAACAGGCCCGCATCGACCGGGGTGAGGACGTGATCGTGGGGGTGAACAAGTACCGCCCCGAGGTCGAGACGCACGTGGACGTGCTCAACATCGACAACGCCAGCGTTCGGGAAGGGCAGATTCGCCGCCTGGAGACGCTGCGGGCGACCCGGGATCAGGCCGATGTGGACCGGACCCTCACCGCTCTGTTGGAGTGCGCCCGGACGGGAGAGGGCAACCTCCTCGCCCTGAGTATCGAGGGGATGCGCGCCCGTGCGACGGTGGGCGAGGTGAGCGCCGCCCTGGAGAGCGTGTGGGGCCGCCACCAGGCCGAGGTGCGGACGCTGAGCGGCGTCTACGCGCAGGGCTACGCGGGGGATGAGGGCTTCTCGGCCCTGCAATCCGAGATCGCGGCGTTCGCCGCCGCCGAGGGCCGCCGTCCCCGGATGCTCGTGGTGAAGATGGGGCAGGACGGGCACGACCGGGGGGCGAAGGTGATCGCCACGGGCTTCGCGGACCTCGGCTTCGACGTGGACGTAGGCCCCCTCTTCCAGACGCCCGAGGAGGCCGCGCGGCAGGCCATTGAAAACGACGTTCACGTCATCGGCGTGAGCAGCCAGGCGGCAGGGCACGGCACGCTGATCCCCGCGCTGATCGGGGCGCTGCGGGCCCAGGGGGCGGACGACATCCTCGTGATCGCGGGTGGGGTAATTCCTCAGCAGGACTACGCGGCCCTGAAGGCGGCGGGGGTGGCGGGCATCTTCGGGCCGGGCACGCCGATCCTGACCTCGGCGCGGGAGGTCTTGCGGCTGCTGCGGGAGCGCCATCACGAGATGCCGCTGACGCCCTGAGATGAAAGCGACCCGCACCCCCGCCTCACTCCCATCGGGTAAAAGGAAACCATGAATTCCCGCAGCCTGGCCGCGCCCCTCGCCTCCTTGCTGCTCGCCGCCCTGTCCCCCCTCGCCCCGGCCCAAACGTCTCCCCGGCAGCCCACGGCCCTCCAGCAGGCCCGGGTGCTCGTCGCCCGAGAGACGGCGCAGGTGCGGTTGCTGGAGCGCACGGGGCTGCTCCACCCCCTGCGGGTGTCGCGGCGCTGTGCCGACCGCCTGGGCCGGGTGCGGCTGACGGTGCTGGCCGACGTGAGGAACACGCCGCGCATCGTGCGGTACCGCCGCGCCCTGCCGGGCAACAACGTGCAGTTCACGGGGTACTACGACGCCACCGGAAGGCTGCGCTACGCGACTGCCCGCGCCTCGGGCTCCTCGGGTGTGCGGTACAACCTCGCCGCCGAGTACGACGTGCGGGGACGCCTGCTGCGCGAGACGGGCATCCGCCGTCCCGGGTACGTCACCGAACTGCGGCGGCAGCCTGGCCTCCACGTAGAGTCGCTGCGCCGGGGGCTCTGCCCGGGCTGAGGGTAGGGTGGGTCCAACGCGTCCCGTGTCTGTGAACCCCTCTTTACCCCGGCAGCGGCACCGCCTCCAGGTCCGCGCGGGTCGGCGCGTAGGCGCCTGGGCGGGCGCAGGCGGCGGCGGCGGCGCGCAACCCCATTCGCAGGTGGTCGGTCCACAGCGCCTCGGGGCGCTCGATGGCGCTCACGAGCAGACCGGCGCACAGGGCGTCCCCGGCGCCCACCGTGTCGGCCACGGTCACGGGCGCGGTGGGAAGGTCGGCGCGTCCGGCGGGCTGGTAGAGGGTCGCCCCCTGCGCCCCGCGCGTGATCACGATGGGGCAGCGGGCGTTCATGCCGCGCAACTCCCGCAGCGCATCCTCCTCGGATCGTCCCGGGAAGAAGAAGGCAAGGTCCTCGTCGCTGAGCTTCATCAGATCCGAGAGCCCCGCCACGCGCCGGAAGACCGCCGGGTAGTCCGGGTGGCGGTGGGTGATTCGGGCGTTGGGATCGAAGCTGACCCGCACCCCCGCTGCCTTCGCCGCCTGGGTCACGCCGAGCAGCGTGTCGGCGAGCGGCCAGCGGCTCAGGCTGATGCCGCCGACGTGCAGCCAGCGCACGGCCCCCAGCCAGTCCTCGGGCAAGCGTCCCGGGTCGAACTGGAGGTCGGCGCTGTTCTCGCCCAGGAAGCGGTAGGCGGGCGGCGTGAGCCGGTACACGACCGCGAGCAGGGTGGGGGCGGGCACCCTCTGGAGGAAACGGAGGTCGAGCCCCGCCGCCTCGCTCGCCGCCGCGAGGTCGTCCCCGAAGTTATCCTGCCCGACCGCCCCCGCAAAGGCGCTGGGGATCCCTAGCCGCGTGCAGGCCCGCGCGACGTTCCACCCCGCGCCGCCCGGGTGTGCCACCCAGCGGTTCTCCCCGGCGGTCACGAGGTCGGTCAGCGCCTCCCCGGCGCTCACGATCAGGGGCAGTTGGGCAGGGCTGGTCATCCGGCACAGAGTAAACCAGCGGGTGCGGGAGGGTCCGCGCTCGGCTGGACGGGTCGGAACTGGACGGGCCCCCGGGCACGACCTTGAACACACGACCTTGAACAAAGGTCGAACAAAGTGGGGATCAGCCCTGCCCGACCGCCCCCCTTGCCCGAGACTGCCGGGGTGCCCGCGCCCGCCTCCGACTCCCCCTTTCTCCACCCCTTCCGGGCCTACACCCCGGCCTCGTACACCTTCCCCCTGCCGGAGGGCCACCGTTTCCCGGCGTACAAGTACGCGGGGGTCCGCGACCGGCTGGCGGGCCTGCTCCCCGTGCTGGAGACGCCCGCCCTGCGCTGGGCCGACGCCGCGCGCGTGCACGATCCCGAGTGGTTGCGGCGCTGGCGTCGGGGAGAGGTGACGGCCGCCGAGCAGCGCGCCTTCGGGCTGCCCTGGAGCCCCGGGGTGGTCGAGCGGGCGCGGCGGGCGGCGGGGGGCAGCCTCGCGGCCCTGCACGACGCCCTGGAGTGCGGCTGGGGCGCCAACCTCGCGGGCGGCACCCATCACGCCTTCGCCGACCGCGCCGAGGGTTTTTGCCTCGTCAACGACGCCGCGATCCTCACCCGCCTCGCGTTGGACGAGGGGTGGGCGAACCGGGTCGCCGTGCTCGACCTCGACGTTCATCAGGGCAACGGCACGGCGGCCCTCCTCGCCGGGGAGGAGCGGGCCTTTACCCTCAGCGTTCACGGTGAACGCAACTACCCCTTCCGCAAGGAGAGGAGCAGCCTCGACCTCAGCCTCCCCGACGGGGTCACCGACGTCGAGTACCTGCGGGTGCTGCGCGAGTCGGCCCTGCCCGCCCTGGACGCCTTCCGCCCCGACCTGCTCCTCTACCTCGCGGGGGCGGACGTACTCGCCGGGGACCGCTTCGGCCGCTTCGCCCTGACCCTGGACGGCGTGCGAGAGCGCAACCGGGCCGTGCTGACCTGGGCCCGGGAGGTGGACGTGCCCGTCGTGACCATGATGGCGGGCGGCTACAACCGCGACCACGCCCTCACCGTCGAGGCACACGCGAGCGTCGTTCTGGACGGCCTGGAGGTCTTCGCTTGAGGTCCAGCGCGGGGGGCAGATCCGTCCCCTCCCCTTCGTCTCACGCCCCAACCGTTTGTGCATGAAGAAAGGGTGAGGGCGCCGCACCCCCCGCGAAGGGTTAAGGAGGTCAACGTCGAACGAAAGGTGGGAAGAAGGACGTGCCTGCCACCCTTCTCGCGCGCGTCCCCGGTGCCCCCACCTCCCCCCGCCTTATCAAGGACTTCATAATGTTCGGCCCGAACGTTCAAAGGTTGGACAAACTTTGTACAGTTCGGGCGTCTCGGAATCCGGTTGTTCGCTGTCCGCCGCCCCGTCCTTCCCTGTCCCAAGGAGTCCGTCATGACGTTGTACAGCACCCCCCCGGTCAGTTCCGACCTTCGCAGCAGGCCACTGCGCCGTGGTGACACGCTGTACTACGCGGGCGACTCGGCGCCCACCCTCTACCGCCTCGACAGCGGCCTTCTGCGTGCCGTGCGCCTGACGCCCCAGGGCCGCAACCTGACCGTGCGCCACGTGCTGCCGGGCGATATCTTCGGCGAGGAGACCCTGCACGGGTTGCCGCGCAGCCACCAGATGATCGCCCTCACCGACGCCAGCCTCACGCCCATCCACATTCAGCACCTCAGCGCCGCCGAGCTGTGGGAGGTCACCCGCAGCCTCAGCGCCCAGCTCCAGCGGGTGATGAACGACGGCGTGCACATCCAGGACGGCGAACTGCGCGAGCGCATCGCCCGCTACCTCCTGAGCCTCGCCGACTCCAGCCTGGGCGGTGTCCACGAGGGCGGCCAGCGTTTCGTGCGCGCCACCCACGAACTCATCGCCGAGGGCACCGGGGCCACGCGCGAGAGCGTAAGCAAACTCATCGGCGAGATGCGCGACGACGGCCTGCTGACCCCCGCCTACCGCTGCCTGACCCTGACCGACGAGGCGCGGCTGCGGGAGTTGAGCGGGTATCACGGCTGAGAGCAGAGGAGAGAACAGGGCGCGTCCGGTGAGGGGAACCGGGCGCTTCTTTTTTGGGTTGTAGGTCGTGGGTCGTGGGTTGGAGGAAGAGCACCCTCTTTTCCTCCAACCTGTGCCCCACAGCCCACGACCCCGACCTACAATGCCCCCCATGCGGATTCGCCTTGACCCCTGGCCCGTGGACATCGAGGGCGGGCAACTCGGCCTGCAACGCTTCGAGGGCGATCTGATCGACATCGAGACGCCCCGCTGGGCGGCGGTGGCGGCGAAACCCGTCCCCGAGCGTCTGCACACGGTCCATGTCGTGGACGGCAAGCGGCGGATGGAATCGCGCGTCTTCATCGAGGACGAGGCGGGCGAGGCGGGCATGGGCGGCTTCGGGGCCTACGTGGTGGGCGCGGTGCGGATGTGCCCGCACGGGTCGCGGCCCGCCGAGCTGACCGACGTACGGGCGCGGCGCCTCCTCGCCCACGCGCCGGGGCTGCGGGTGGACCCCTACCGCCTCTCGCCGCGCGACCCGCACACGGGAACGCTGCAATACACGCCCATCGTCACTGAGAGCGCCGATCCCCTCGCGCCGCTCCACAAGTTGCAACAGGTCATGCTGGCGGAGGAACAGAATCTCTCCCACGGCCTCGCCTCGCAGGTGCCCTTCTCCGAGGAGGACGACCGGGAGGCCCTGACCTCGCTGACGATCCAGGACGGCACCCTGCGCTCGAAGAACCTGGGCGGCGCCGTCGTGGGCTGCGTAAAGACGATGCAGACCCAGTACCTCCCCGCCGACCGCGCCTCGCTGCTCTCGGAACTGCGGCCTGGCGAGCGCACGCCCATCCTGCACATGAAGTACGCCAACAGCCCCTACACCCGCTTCATCTGGTACGTGCGGCTGTGCGAGGCCGCCTTCTACCAGCACCCCATGTCCGGCGTGATGCGGCTGGAGATGTACGCCCCCGACGACTCCGACTTCCTGCCGCCCATCGTGCGCGAGGTGGCGAACGTCAGCGGCCATCTCCTGTGCCGCCTCGCCAGCCGGGCGCACAAGGACCCCCGTGCCCCCCAGAACCTGATCCCGACCGCCGCCCTGGAGAGCGCCATGACCCGCGCGATGGGCAGCGCCGACCTCGTGACCCGCCGCCTAAGGGCCCATATTGCCAGAGAGCTTGGGGTGGTCGCGTGACCTTTGGGGAAGGCGGCGAGCGCCTGGGCCGCGTGCTCGGCACCGAGGACGTGACGCCCACCGTCTTCTGGTTCGCGGTGGCGCCGGGGGCGAGCGTGGGGCTGGACGATCTCGTGGTGGTGCGGACCCTCAAGCCGGACGGGCGGGAGGTGCGCTTCTACGGCCTAGTGGATAACGTCCGCAAGCGGCACGAGGGCGTGACCTTCGAGTCGGACGTGGAGGACGTGGTGGCGGGGGTGCTGCCCGCCTCTGTGAGCTACGCGGCGCGGGTGCTGGTGACCCGGGTGGACCCCGAGCACTTCATCCCGCCCCAGCCCGGCGACGAGGTGCGCCGCGCGCACGGGGCGGACCTCGACATGGCCCTCAGCGCCGACAAGATGAAGGAGGCGGCCTTCCCGGCGGGCCTGCTCGCGGACGGGCAGCCCCTGCCGCTGAACTTCCGTTTCGTGAACGGCGAGAGCGGCGGCCACATCAACATCAGCGGCATCTCGGGCGTGGCGACGAAGACGAGTTACGCCCTCTTCCTGCTGCACTCGATCTTCCGCAGCGGCGTGATGGACCGTGTGGCCCGGGCGGGCGGCGGCCACACGGCGGGGACGGCGGGCGGCAAGGCGATCATCTTCAACGTGAAGGGCGAGGACCTGCTCTTCCTCGACCAGCCCAACGGCAGGGTGCAGGAACGCGAGGCCGAGGCCCAGGCTGCCAAGGGCCTGAGCGCGGACCGCTACACGCTGATGGGGCTGCCCATGTCCCCCTTCCGGGACGCGCAGTTCCTCGCGCCGCCTCGCCCGGGTGCTTCAAACAATGCCATTGTGCCCCACACCGACCAGCGGGCGCAGGGGGTGACCCCCTTCGTCTTCACCCTGCGTGAGTTCTGCGAGCGGCGGATGCTGCCCTACGTCTTCTCGGACGCCGGAGGCAGCCTGAACATCGGGTTCGTGATCGGGAACATCGAGGAAAAGCTCTTCAAGCTCGCCCAGACGCAGGCCTCGGCGGGAGCGGGCCTCGGCGTCACGGACTGGAAGGTCGAGGAGAGTTCCAACATCCCCGAGAACATCGACTTCAGCGATGTGGGGGCCGTCAACATCCAGACCTTCGACCAGCTCATCTCCTACCTCGAATACAAGCTGCTCGACGAGAACGAGGGGCTGGGCGACAAGAGGTGGGTCCTCGGCCAGACCCAGGGCACCCTGCGCGCCTTCGTGCGGCGGCTGCGCGGGGTGCAAAAACACCTCTCGCCCCTGGTGCGCGGCGACCTCAGCGAGGCGCAGGCCCGTCAGTACCGCCCCAATCTCCTCGGCGGGACGCAACTGAGCGTGGTGGACATCCACAACCTCTCCGGCCCGGCGCAGATGTTCGTGGTGGGCGTGCTGCTGCGCGAGGTGTTCGAGCACAAGGAGAAATACGGGCGGCAGAACACCGTCTTCGTGGTGCTGGACGAGCTGAACAAGTACGCCCCGCGCGACGAGGGCAGCCCCATCAAGGACGTGCTGCTGGAGATCGCCGAACGGGGCCGCTCCCTGGGGATCATCCTGATCGGCGCTCAGCAGACGGCCTCGGAGGTCGAGCGGCGCATCGTGTCGAACGCGGCGATCCGGGTGGTGGGGCGCCTCGACCTCGCGGAGGCCGAGCGGCCCGAGTACCGCTTCCTGCCGCAGAGCTTCCGGGCGCGGGCGGGCATCCTCCAGCCGGGGACCATGCTCGTCTCCCAGCCCGACGTGCCCAACCCGGTCCTTGTGAACTACCCCTTCCCCGCCTGGGCCACCCGCCGCGACGAGGTGGCCGAGGAGGTGGGGCAGAGCGTGGAGGAGGTGGGCGAGGACTGGCTGGGATACTGAGGCCCATGCCCGACCTGCGTCCCCTTGCTCCTGCCGACGCCGCCCTGGCCCTCCCCGCCCTGCGCGAGCTGCGCCCGCACGCGCCCGCCACCGCCGGGGTCAGCGAACTCGCCGCCTACCTGCATTCGGTGGAGGCCAAGGGCTACCGACTGGTCGGTGTCTTCGAATCGGGCCGGACCGAGGCGGCGGCGGTGGCGGGATACCGTGTCTACACCATGCTCGCCTTCGGGCGGGCACTGTACGTGGACGACCTCTCGACGCTGCCGGACGCCCGGGGGAGGGGACACGCCCGCGCGCTGCTGGCCTGGCTGGAGGCCGAGGCGAGGCGGCTGGGCTGCGACAGCCTGCAACTCGACTCCGGGGTGGGGGAAAGGCGCTGGACCGCGCACCGCCTGTATCTCTCCACGGGGTTCAACATCTCCTGCCACCACTTCGAGAAGGGGCTGACGTGAGAGGCCACGGCCATGAGGAGACGGGGAGCGACCGGCGGGGCCTTGGGGAAGTGGAGGGGGCAGTTCCCCCAACACCGCTCATCTGCGTGGGGAGACGCCCTGCCCGCCCTCTAGAGTCGCCCCATGCTCGGAAAAAGTCTCCTCCCGCTTGCCCTTTCGCTGCTGCTGCTCACGCCCGCCCGGGCCCTGGGCCTCGACCGCTCGGCCAGACAGGGGATCGATGCCCACGCCTTCAGCTTCTCGGGTCGCCACTGCGCGGGCGGGATCGAGGCCAGACCCGGCTCCGGGGCCACGCCCGGGCAGTTCAAGATCGCGGCCCTCATCATGGACGAGGCGATGAAGGACGCCGCCGCCAAGGACAAGACGGTGGGATACCGCTCCAGCTTCAACGACAAGGACCTCTACCGCGCCGCCGTGACCACGCCGAAGGGCTCGACGTTCGTGATGCTGTACCTCAGCGGCGGCAAGACGTTCATGTACAGGTGCGACCTGAAGTAGCCGTCTCGCCACGCGGCAATGAAGCTTTCCCCGGGAACTCCCCCCGGTTTTCTCGCCAAGAGCCCCCGGTCCTGGAGTCGAATACGGGCCGAGGTGTCTCATGACGGACGGACGGGAGAAGGGCCAGGACGATCAGGCAAAGACGGCGCAGGAAGGCACCATGACCGAACACGGACGCTGGACCCCCGAAGTGTCGAAAGCCGCCGACCGCGAGTTGCGCGAGCTGGCGTGGGAGTCGCCCGAAGCGGAACTGGGGCCTGCGACGGAGGGGGTGGACAAGTCCGACCTCAGCCTGCCGACCGAGCGGCACGGGGGAGACCACTGACCAGGGCTCTCCGTCACCCCGGCAGGACGACGTGCGGCACGAAGGTCGCCCGGTTGTCCGTTACCCGTGTGCGCCCCTCCCGGATGCCCAGCCCGCACACCTCGTCCCCGGCGACCCACACGCCCAGGACCGGGTAACGCGGCCCGTCCTTCGCGTCGAAGGCGGGCAACTCCGCGTATGCCTGCTCGATGGTCGGGAGGTCACCGTAGACGCCGGGTGTGGCAGATGCGCCGGGCAGGGCGACGTTCTGCCCCTCGCGGGAGTACAGGGGCTTGCGGACCACCCCGGAACCTAGCGCGCCGGGCATCAGGGTCGCCGGGAGCACCAGTCCGCTGTCCGGGTAACGCCCGTGGAGGAGGGCGAGGAGTCCCTTGCTCCCCGTGACCGCCTTCCACAGCGGCTCGATGAAGCGGGTCCCGGTGCTCGCCAGGAAGGCCGCGTCCCGCGACTCCCAGGCGTACTCGAAGGGCCACAGCCACATCAGATGGCGGATGGGCAGGGACCACGTGTCGAGCAGATACGACTCGCCCGGGCTCGTGCCGATCTCGTCCGCCGCGAGGAAGGACCCGCTCACCCCCGCCGCGAGGGCGAGGTCACGCAGGTAGGTGACGGTGGCGATGTCCTCGACCTCACGGGCGGCGCTGAAGTGCGCCTGGGTCACGCCCCGCTCGCGCATCAGGTACGCCCACTGCTCGCCCAGCCCCTCGTGGATGGTGTTCCACTGGGTCGCCCCGGGGGGCAACTCCCCCGACGCCAGCCGGTCCTCAAGCCAGTGCCACTGGCTGACCGCCGCCTCGATGAGCGAGGTGGGCGTCTGCGCGTTCACCTCCAGCAGCCGGGCGTGCCCCTGCCCGTCGTAGGCGAGGTCCAGGCGCATGTAGACGGTCGGGTCGTCGCGGTCCCAGGACTCGCGCACCGCCCCGTGGAGGAAGGCGGGGATGCCCAGTTCGCCCGGCCTCCCCGCCAGGATGGCCGCCCCGGTCGTCTCCAGTACCATGTCGGTGAGGTCCTGGGCGTCACGCCGGAGGCCCTCGATCTGCGCGGGGGTGAAGGCGTAGCAGGCGTCCTCGCCCCAGTAGGGGACGGGGTGCTCTGGAGTGGGGGCGTACCACGTGAAGCCAACCTCCTGAAGCCGGGCTTCCCAGTTCGGTCGCTCGCGGAAGGTGAGGCGCCGCATCAGCCGCCGAAGCTGCCGGACGAGGAGCTGCCCGCGCGGCCCGTGCTTGTGAACCCGCCCCGGCTGACGGGCGCCTTGAAGCTGCCGTAGGTGCCCCGCTTGCTGTCGTGGGTCAGGCCGGTGGGGGCGACGCCGCCCGAGGACGTGTAGCCCACGTAGCGGGTGAGGCCCGACCCCAGCAGGATGTACGGGCCGTAGAAACCGCCGCTCGTCTTCTGGCAGGGATTTCGCAGGCCCTGGCGGATGACGTCCTGGTTGGCCAGCCGACACTGCTCGTAGGACGTGTACTTCGTGCGCTTGTAGCGGTCGAGGTCGAGGTCGTTGTCCCCGCAGGCGGCGAGCAGGGCGGGCAGCGTGGCGAGCAGCGGCAGGTGGAAGGTCTTGCTCATGTCCCTTCCTACGCGCAGGGGCACTCGAATGTTCCGTTCTTTCCCCTGGGGTGGATGCCGCGCCTGCCTCCAACCTGCCCGGCTGGACACGCGCCCTTTTTTCCCGGCCCCGAGCCCCTAGACTGGACTCCAACAGGAGGTCGAACGTGACCGCACAGGGTGAAGCGAAGCAAGGAAGCGCGAGCAAGTGGCTGAACGCCGAGCTGCAATACGACTCCGGCGTCTACAACAAGCATCAGGTCGTGATGGTGCGCGGTCAGGGCGCGACCGTCTGGGACGAGCAGGGGCGGTCCTACATCGACTGTGTGGCCGGGTACGGGGTGGCGAACATCGGCCACTGCCACCCCGACGTGGTGCGGGCAATCAAGGAGCAGGCCGAGAAGCTGATCGTGATGCCCCAGACCCTCCCCAACGACAAGCGCGCCGAGTTCCTGACCGAACTCGTGAGCGTGCTGCCGCAGGGCCTGGGGCGGGTATTCCTGTGCAACTCGGGCACCGAGGCGATGGAGGCGGCCAAGAAGTTCGCCATCACGGCGACGGGCCGCCAGCGGTTCGTGAGCATGCGCCGGGGCTTTTCAGGCCGTACGCTGGGCGCCCTCGCCTTCACCTGGGAGCCCAAGTACCGCGAGCCCTTCGGCGACGCGGTGGACAACCGGAACGTCGACTTCATCACCTACGGCAGCGTCGAGGAACTGCGTGCGGCGGTGACGGACCAGACCGCCGCCGTGATCCTCGAACCCGTGCAGGGCGAGGGCGGCGTGCGGCCCGCTTCCCCCGAGTTCATCCAGGAGGCCCGCCGCATTACCCGCGAGCGGGGCGCCCTGCTGATCCTCGACGAGATTCAGACGGGCTTTTGCCGCACGGGCAAGATGTTCGCCTGTGAGCACTCGGGCGTGATCCCCGACGGCATGACGCTGGCGAAGGCGATGGCGGGCGGCGTGCCGGTGGGTGCCTTCGCCATGACCGCCGAGGTCGCCGACCGGATGCCGGGGGGCGGTCACGGCACGACCTTCGGGGGCAACCCGCTGGCGATGGCGGCTGGAGTCGCCGCCATCCGGGCAATGAAGCGCGAGGGGATGGCCGAGCAGGCGCGCGAGAAGGGCGCGTATTTCATGGAGCGGCTGCGCGCCATCCGCTCTCCGAAAATCCGCGAGGTGCGCGGTCTGGGCCTGATGATCGGGGTGGAACTCAAGGAGAAGAGTGCGCCCTACATCTCGGCCCTGGAGCATGAGGAAGGCGTGCTAGCCCTCGCCGCCACGCCCCTCGTCGTGCGCTTCCTGCCGCCCGTGACGATCAGCAAGGAGCAGATCGATCAGGTGGTCGCCGCCTTCGAGCGGGTGCTCGGCAGCGTCAATCCGCGCGAGGGGCGTCAGGCCGAACTCGCCGGGGTCCGGGAGGAGAAGCAGACGGAGTAGCAGGAAGGGAAAGAGGCGGGCCGAGAGAAGATTACCCCCGACGGGTGGTGCCACAACTTCGCTTCACCGGCCGCATCTCCCTCTTTAGTCTTTCGGACGTGAAGAAGATATTGGTGGTTTCCCTCGCCGCGCTCCTGTCCGCGTGCGCGCCCTCTCAGATGGGAGTGGGTGTCTCGGCCCCGCAGGTGATGGCCTCACCTATGACCCCGGTCACGGTGAGGCCGGGGCAGGCTCTGTACGTGAGGTACAGCTACCCGCGCACGCTGCTCAAGGTCGATGACGCCCCCTTCAGGGCGTTGGAGATCGACTTCGGGAGTCGGGACAACAGCAGCAACGTGCATTCGGCCAGCTCGCCCGTGTCCTGGCTGTCGGTGACGCCCCAGGACCTGCCACCGGGTGTGGACGTGGCGCTGGCGCAGGCCTTTGTCGCCAAGGAGATTGTGGGTACCACCCATCCCTCCTCCGGGGCGACTTCGGTCAACTACTACGAGCGCGTCTGGGTGACCCTGAAAGTGACCGCCGCGCCCACCGCCCGAGCTGGCGCGCCCAAGGTCGGCACCCTGGTCTACTCGCACGACGGGACCCAGAGCGAGGTGCCCCTGCTTGTGCGCGTGGACGGGGGCGGAACGGGCAGCCCCAGCGTGCAGTAACGCGGGGACCATGCGAAGGGCCGGAGCTTGTGCAGTTCCGGCCCTTCCTGTTTGAACTCCGGCTAGCCCTCCAGCATCTCCCGCAGCCGCCCCACGCTCAGCTCCCGCGCCGGGGCGTCCAGCGCCACCTCGCCCCCGCGCAGGGCCACCACCCGCTGCCCCAGCGCCAGCGCCTCCTCCAGGTTGTGCGTGACGAAGACGACGGTGACCTTCCGCTCCCACCAGATGCCGAGCAACTCGTCGGCAAGGACTGTGCGCGTGCGGTCGTCGAGGGCGCTGAAAGGCTCGTCGAGGAGCAGGAGCCTCGGCTGCACGGCGAGGGCGCGGGCGAGGCTCACCCGCTGGCGCTGCCCGCCGGAAAGCTGGTGGACGCGCCGGGGGCCGTACCCCTCCAGCCCCACGAGGCGCAGCGTCTCCTGCACCCGGGCGTCCCGCTCGGCTCGGGGAAAGCGGCGACGCTCCAGCCCGAAGGCGACGTTCCCCGTCACCGTGCGCCAGGGGAAGAGGGCCGGTTCCTGCTGCACGAGGGTCAGGCGCGGGTCGGGGCCGGTGACGGGCGTGTCGCCCAGCCGAATCTCGCCCGCCTGGGGCCGCAGGAAGCCCGCCAGCAGCGAGAGCAGCGTGCTCTTGCCGCTCCCCGAGGGCCCGACCACGCACAGGAACTCGCCGGGCTGGACGTGCAGGGTCACCGGGCCCAGTCCGGGCCTTCCCCGCCCGTAGCGGTAGGTCACCCCGTCAAGCGTCAGGCTGACCCCCTGGGGGGAGGCGCTGGCAGCCTGGGCGGGGCGGGTCATCGTGGCGGTCATTGTTGCACCTCCAGTCCGTAGTCGCGCCGCACGCGAGTCTCCAGGGCGCGCAGCACGGCGTCAAATATTCCCCCGATCACGCCGATGGTCAGGATGGTGGCGATCACCAGCGCCATGTTCGCCGTGTTGCGCCCGATCTCCAGTTGAGAGCCCAGGCTGGCGCTCGCGCTGACGAGCAGTTCCGCCCCCACCAGCGCCCGCCACGCGAAGCTCCACGCGGTCCGCAGCCCCGTCAGGATGCTGGGCACCGCACTGGGCAGCAGCACGCCGGTCGTGAGGTCCAGCCCACGCGCCCCCAGCGTCCGGCCCGCCACCCGCAGCGCCGGGGGCACGTTCATCAGCGCGCCCGAGACGGCGAGCGCCACCGGTATAAAGCCCTCCAGAATCACCACGAACAGCACCGCCCGCTCGTTCAGCCCGAAAAAGAGGATGGCGAAGGGCACGAAGGCGATGGAGGGCACGCTCTGGATGCCGGTCAGGTACGCGCCGAGGGTGTCGCGCAGGGGCCGCCAAGCGCCCATCAGCAGGCCGACCACGCCGCCGAGCAGCACGGCGCTGACGTAACCGACGAGCACCCGCCGCAGGCTGTTGCCGATCCCGGCGAGCAGCTTGCCGTCCTGCGGCCCGGTGCCCCACAGGCCGTAGCTGATCTCGGTCCATACGGCGCGCGGGCTGGGGAAGACGTAGGGCGGGTAGAGCCTCAGCACGTCGGTGACCAGCCACCACAGGGCGAGCAGCAGCCCGAGCCCGAGGAGTTGCCAGACGAACATTCGCCAGCGGGAGGGGCGGCGGACGGGGGTGGGGGTGCCCAGGGAGGTCGTCGTCATGGCCTCACCGCTTCTGAAAGCCCGGGTTGAGGAAGGGGGCGAGGTTGACGGTGCCCCGGGCGTACCCGGCCTCGACGTTGAGGGCCGCGTACTCGTTCAGGGCCGCCGGGTCGAGCGCCGTCGTGAAGCGGGTGCGGTTCATGGCCCGTTGCAGGACGCGCGGGTCGATCTTCTGCCCGGTCAGCGCCTCCAGCTCCCTGTTCACCGAGGCGGCGGCGGCAGCGGGCTTGCCCGTCAGGAAGGCCACCGCCTTCCCGTGCGCCCCCAGAAAGGCCGCGACGAGCGCCGGGTTGGCCTGCGCGAACTTCGTGTTCACGATCACGACGGTCGTGGGATACGCGCCCCCGCGCCACACCGTCTTCTCGTTGCCGATCAGGAGGTGTCCCTGCGCCTCCAGCGCCGCGCCCCAGGGCTCGGGCACCAGCGTGGCGTCCACCCGGTTCGCCGCGAAGGCGGCCAGCACGTCGGCGGGCGCAACCGGGGTCACGGTCACGTTGCCGCCGTCCGTCTGCGCCCCCAGGCCCTGTTCCTTGAGGATGTGCCGCAGGCTGATGTCCTGGGTGTTGCCCAGGCTGGGCACCGCCACCCGCTTCCCCGCGAGGTCCTTGTACGTCCTGATCCCGCTGCCCTTGCGCGCGATGAGCACCGCGCCCGCCTCGCTCGCCCCCGCGACGATCTGGAGGGGCATCCCCCGCGCCGCCGCATTGATCGCCGGGCCCGGGCCGATGTACGCGATGTCGATCTGCCCCGCCGCGAAGGCTTCCGTCAGCGTCGTCCCCGAGACGAATTCCTTGGGTTCCAGCTTCACCTTCCCGAGCGCCTTCTGGAAGGTGCCGCGCTCCAGCCCCACAAGTGCGGGCGCGTGGGTCAGGTTGGGAAAGTAACCGAGCCGCACGGTCGTCGCCCCCTGGGCAGCGGCGGTCGGAGCGAGGAGGGCGAGGCTCAGGGCCAACAACGTCGGTCTTGGGGTCATTAGTCCCTCCTGTGGGGTCAATTTTCGTAGTGAACCCGCCCCGGGTGAGGGGCGCACGCCGGTCGCATCGGGAAGGGGTTAAGGCTGCCGGGTGTAGGCCTCGCGCAGAACCTCGGCCACTTCCGGGCGGGTGAATTCGGGGGGCAGATCCTCGCCAGCACGCAGCTTTTCGCGCACCTTGGTGCCGCTGAGGACGAGGTGGTGCTCGCTGCCGTGGGGGCAGGTGCGCGGGCTGACGAGCTGGCCGCAGGTCCGGCAATAGAAGGTGTGCTCGAACTTGAGAATCTGAATACCCAGCTCCTCGCGGGTGAAGTTGCCGAAGATCTCCTGCGCGTCGTAGGTCCCGTAATAGTTCCCCACCCCCGCGTGGTCGCGCCCCACGATGAAGTGCGTCACCCCGTAGTTGCGCCTTGAGAGCGCGTGCAAGATCGCCTCGCGCGGCCCGGCGTAGCGCATGGCGGCGGGGTACACGCTGAGCAGGGTCCTGGCCTGCGGGTAGTAGCGGTCGAGCAGCACCTCATAGGCCTGCACGCGGGTGGAGGCGGGCACGTCGTCCCCCTTCGTCTGCCCGACGAGCGGGTGCAGCAGCAGGCCGTCCACGAGTTCCAGCGTGACCTTGTGCAGGTATTCGTGCGCCCGGTGAATCGGATTGCGCGTCTGGAAGGCCACCGACGTGCGCCAGCCCCGCGCCTCGATCACCTCGCGCGTTTCAAAGGGGGTGCGGTGGTGCAGCGGGAAGGCGCCGCGCGGCACCTCGAAGAGGGTCACGGGCCCGCTCAAGTTCACGTCCCCCTGGGTGTAGAGCGCCGCTACGCCGGGGTGCGCGGGGTCCTCCGTCCGGTAGACCTCCCGCGCCTCGAAGCCCTTGCGCGCCTCGTACCGCTCCTCCACGTCCAGCGTCCCGACCGCCTTGCCGCCACGGGTGAGCACCACGCGGCCCGTGTACCGCCCCGCCTCCTCACGGGCGACGGGCAGGGTGATCGGGATGCTCCAGGGAGTGCCGTCCGCCAAGCGCATGTGCTCGATCACGCTCAGGTAGTCGGCCTCGCCGAGAAAGCCCTTCAGCGGCGAGTACGCGCCCGTCGCCAGCATCTCCAGGTCGGCGTACGAGCGGTCGGAGAGTTCCAGCCGGGGCAGGCCCTCCAGCTCGGCGGGGTCGAAGTCGTGCCCGGCCCGCCGCACGCGGTTGACGAGGGTGCCGCCGAGGGGTGCGGGCAGGAGGATGGGGGAGGGGTTGGGGAGCGTCGTCATGCGTGGGCCTTTCAAACAATCAGTGGATGAAGTTGGTCAACTTTTGAGCGAAGAAGAGTGGGAGTGCTAGAGCTTGCTCTCCCCGACCCACAGCCCGCATTCCGTCTTGCCCTTGCCCGCCCAGCGTCCGGCGCGGGCGTCCTCGCCGGGGCGCACGGCCCGCGTGCAGGTCCAGCAGCCCACGGACAGGAAGCCGTCGAAATACAGTGGGTTGACGGGAAGGCTGTGCTCGGCTGCGTACGCCTCCAGCCGCTCGCGCGTCCAGTGGGCGAGGGGGTTGATCTTCACACGCGCCCCGCCCGTCTCCACGAAGGGAATGTCTGCGCGGGTGGCGGCCTGATCACGGCTGCGGCCATTGAGGAGGGCCGAGAGCTTCTTCTCGCGTAGATGGGTCTGGAGGGGTGCCACCTTCCGAACCGCGCAACATGCGTCGGGATCGCTCGCGTACAGGTCGGGCGGCGTCTGCCCGTCCTCCGGGTTCGCGCCCTCGTTCAGCGTCACGAAGGTCATCTCGGGGTAACGCGCGGCGAGCCGGTCCTTGGTTTGCAGCGTCTCGGGAAAGTGGTAGCCCGTGTCCACGAACACGACCTCGCCCCGGTAGCCCGCCCGCGCCGCGAGGTCGAGCAGCACGACGCCGTTGAGGTTGAAGGCACTCGGCATCAGCAGGTCGGGGTGGGCCCCCAGCGCCCAGCGGATCACGTCGAGGGGATCAGTCTCGGGCGTGAACTCGGGGGCGGTCGCGTCAGGCACGCCGGGCGCCTCGCGGGGAGCGCGCGGCTCGGTGGTCAGCGGCACGCCCCCCTGCTCGGGGGTCCGCACCTCGGGTCGGTCGTTCAGGGCGGTCATGCCTCGTACCCCAGGTGTCGGAGGAGTTGACCCAGGCCCTCCTCCACGCCGATGCGGTCGGTGCGCAGGTGCAGATCGGGCGTCTCGGGCGCCTCGTAGGGGTCGGAGACGCCCGTGAAGTGCGGGATTTCCCCGGCGAGCGCCCTGAGGTACAGGCCCTTCACGTCGCGCTGGGTGACAACCTCCAGCGGGGCGTCCACGAACACTTCGGTCGGGTTGGGCAGGCCATTCAGCACCTCACGCCGGGTGTCCGCGTAGGGGCTGATCGCGCTCACGAGCACGGTCACCCCGTGCCTAGCGAGCAGCCCCGCCACGAAGGCGATGCGCCGGACGTTGGTGTCGCGGTCCTGCCTGGAAAAGCCCAGCCCCTTGCTCAGGTTCTCGCGCACCGCGTCCCCGTCGAGGAGTTCGACCGGCACACCACGGGCAGTGAGTTCTTCGTACAGGGCGCTCGCCAGCGTGCTCTTGCCCGCGCCGGAGAGGCCGGTGAACCACACCACCCGGCCCGTGCCGACCTCGGGACGGTTGAGGGTGGCGGTCATGCGCCCACGACCTCACGCTCGGGCTTGAGGATCGCGTCGGGGGCGAAGCGCTCGTGGCCCACCCGGTCGGCGTACTCCACGAAGCTCTCGCCGGGGAGCTTGCCCGACCGGAAGTCGCCCAGCACCGCCTCCGTGTACTCGTTCAGCCGCACGGCGGGCACGAAGCCCTTGAGCTTGTCCCCGGTGCGCTGCGCCTGCCCGATGCTCCCGGCGAGGTGGACGTTGTACACCTCTTCCTCACCGCGCAACGCGCCCATGAAGCCCAGGTCGGCGACCTGGTAGCGCGTGCAGGCGTTCGAGCAGCCCGTCAGGTTGATCGTGAAGGGCACGTCGAGGTCGGCGAACTTCGCCTCGATGTGGTCCACGAGGTTGGCGGTCCGCGCCTTCGTTTCCGTCAGCGCCAGGCGGCAGAACTGGGTCCCCGTGCAGGCGATGGTCGTGCCCCGCAGGGTGGTCTTCGGCGCGAGGTCGATGGCCTCCAGCTCGGCGGTCAGCTCGGCGATGTCCTCGCTGCGGACGTGCGGGATCATCATGTTCTGGAAGGCGGTGGTGCGCAGCACGCCCTTGCCGTAACGGTCGGCGAGGTCGGCGAGCCTGCGGGCCTTGTACGGGTCGATGCGGCCCACGGTGGTCGCCACGACGACGTAGTTCAGGCCGTCACCTTGCGGGTTGACGCCGAGAACGTCGTTGCCGCCGAAGCGGGCGACGGGCGCGGCGGGGCCGTCTTGCAGCCTGCGGCCCAGGTAGTCGTTCTCCACGATCTCGCGGAACTTCTCGACGCCGATGTCCTTGATCAGGAACTTCAGGCGGCTCTTCTTGCGGCTCACGCGGTAGCCGTGGTCGCGGTACGCCCCGGCGATAGCGCGGCCCACCTCCACCACTTCCTCGGGCCGGATGAACACGCCGAGGCGCTTGGCGAGGTGCGCCACCGCGCCCAGGCCGCCGCCCACCCACACGTCGAAGCCGACCTCGCCACCCACCCGGTGGGCCAGGAAGCCGATGTCGTTGATCATATGGATGCCCTCAAGCTCGGGCGTGGCGGTGATCGAGATCTTGAACTTGCGCGGCAGGTCCTGAAAGTCGGGGTTGCCGCTGAGCGTCCCCTCCATCGCCGCCGCGATGGGCCGCACGTCGATGACCTCGCGGGCGTCGAGGCCAGCCAGGGGCGAGGCGATCACGGCGCGCACGGTGTCGCCGCAAGCGCCTTTGGTGTGCAGGCCGATGGGCTCCAGGCGGTCGAAAATCTGCGGCACCTTGTCGATGGTCAGCCAGTGGAACTGGAAGGCCTGCCGGTCGGTCACGTCGAGGAAGCCCCGCCCGAAGTCCTCGGAGATACTCGCCACCACGCGCAGGGTCTCGGAGGAGAACTCGGCGGTGGGGACCTTGACGCGCATCATCAGGAAGCCGTCTTCCTGGGGCCGCTGGGGGTAGATGCCCGCCCACTTCAGCAGGTCGGTCATCTCCGGGTCAATGGCGCCCGCCTCGGCGTACTGGGGGATCAGGTCGAAGATTTGGAAGGGGGGAACTTCTTTTTTCAGCGCTTCGAGGTCGCTCATGGGGTCTCCAGGAAAGGGGGACGAGGGGTCAGGGCTGGAGCGGCAGGGGAGTCGAAGAACATCGGAAGCCGGGCTCCAGAAGACTCATGCCCCCCAGAATACCCGAAAGATGACAAGATTACTCAACTTGTCTCGACGGCGGAGACAGCCAAGTCGCTTAGCCGGGCTTAGGCGTTCGGCTTGAGCAGATGCCTCAGGCAGTGCCCGTAGCTCACGCCCTGCCGCGCGTCCACCACGAGGTCCTGCACGCTGAATTCCTGCAAGACGGCGAGCATCGCGTCGCGCATCCGCTTGTAGACGGTGGCGCGGGCGTGGCAGCGGTCTTCTTCCACGCACGGCTCGTGCCAGTTGAGGCTGATGCACGAGAGGGGCGCGACCGGGCCGTCGATGGCGCGCACGACCTCGCACAGGCTGATCAGGTGCGGTTTGCGGGCCAGCGTGTAGCCGCCGCCGATGCCCTTCTTGCTCTTGACGATGCCCTTGGCCGTGAGCGCCGCCAGAATCCGCACGAGGTAGGGGCGGTGGACGCCGGTCGCGTCGCTGATCTCCTCGCTGGCGACCCAGCGCGCCGGGTCCTGCATCCCCAGGAAGCCGAGCGCCTGGAAGGCGTACACGTCGGTGGCGGAAAGCCGCATGGGGAAAAGCTATCAGCTCTCAGCTTTCAGCCGTCAGCAGGAGCCCCCTTTCCTGAGAGCTGACCGCTGACGGCTGAGTGCTCCCCTCACTCCCCGAACCGTTCCCGCAGGTACTCCAGCGCCACCGGGTCGAACCTTCCCCCCGGCACCCAGCGTTCCTCCAGATTCTCGGTGCCGAAGAGGGCCCAGACGGCAGCCTCGGTGTCGGGGTCCCACTCGCCTCCGGGAAGGGAACTGGCGTAGTCCTGGCGGATCAGGAGGGCCCGCAGCCAGCGCCGCCCGTCCTCGTCGAGTTCCACGGTCGTCTCGGGGCGTCCGAAGAGGAGGTCGTAGATTCCGAGCAGGCGTTCGAGTTCGGCGCAGGGGTCGGGGTGGTCGTCCGCGCGCAGGTTCACCCAGTCGTCGGTGAGGCCGCCGTAGCCGCGCCCCGGCCCGACGCACAGCAGGGCCGCCGATTGTCTCCCCCTGCGGTCGCCGCCCGCCGCGTCCCCGGCCCGCAGCGCCCCGAGCAATCGGCGGGGGAGGGGCTGCCCGGCGCCCGCCTCCCACCCCGCGACCATCGCGTCCACGACCTCCGGCCCGACCAGGATGTTGCCCTGGATCGCCACGTCCGTCCCGGTGAAGCCGCCCGCCCAGGCGTGGCAGCCCGCGCCGCTGTAGGTGACGCTCCGCCCGTCCGCCCCCACGATCCCGAACTGCCGCTGGGCGATGTCGGCGTCCTCGGCCTGGAAGCGCGCGGCGACCTCCTCCGGGCCCAGCCCCTCGGCGAGGAGCCGCAACCCGTCCGGCCCGAAGTTGGGGTTCACGTAGCTCTGGGTCGCCACCGCACCTACGCCCGAGCGCGCGAAGGGGACGAGGGCGCCGACCGCCAGGAACTTGCTCGCCACCGCCACGCCCAGGTCGCCCGTGGCGGGGTCGCGGCCCACGATGGAAAAGGTCATGGGGGGAGGGTAACGGGCGGCGGCTGCCGGTAGGCTGACATCATGCTCCTGAAAGCCTGCCTGAACGGGGGTCGTCCCGTGGGAAGCCACCCGACCCTGCCCGTCACCCCGGACGAGCTCGCGGACTCGGCGCGGGAGGCGGTGGCGGCGGGAGCCGGGGCGTTGCACCTGCACCCGCGCGACGAGGGGGGCCGCGAGTCGCTGGAGGCGGGGGTCGTGGCCGCTGCCCTGAACGCCGTCCGTGCCGCCTGCCCCGGCATCCCCGTCGGCACTTCCAGCGGCTTCTGGATTCTGCCGGACGTGGAGGGGCAACTCTCCGCCGCCCGTGCCTGGACGGTGCGCCCCGACTTTGTATCGGTGAACTGGCACGAGCCACATGCCGTTCCCTTCGCGGAGACGTTGCTGGAGTTGGGTGTGGGCGTGGAGGCTGGGCTCTGGACCGTGGCGGCGACCCGTGCCTTCCTCGGCTGGCCCTCCCGCGACCGGGCGCTGCGGGTCCTGGTGGAGGTGATGGACCGGGAGCCGCAGGAGGCGTCGACGGAGGCTGCCGCCATCCTCGCCCTGCTCGACGAGGCCGAAGTCACGCTGCCCCGCCTGCTGCACGGCACGGGGGTGAGTGTGTGGCCCCTCCTCCACGAGGCCGCCCGCCGGGGACTCGACACCCGCATCGGCCTGGAGGACACCCTGACCCTCCCGGACGGCACGCCCGCGCGGGACAACGCCCACCTCGTGAGGACCGCGCGGGACGTGTTGGCCTCACCCCGGCTGAGGGCTGAGAGCTGATAGCTTTCTTCCCCGATGACCTTCGCCGCCGCCCTCACCGAGCGCACCCGCCGCCTCCAGACCCGGCTGTGCGTGGGCCTCGACCCCCGCCCCGGCGCGTACCGGGACGCGGCTCACCTGCGGGCGCACACGCTCGACGTGCTGGAGGTGACCGCTCCCTTCGCCGCCTGCGTCAAGCCGCAACTCGCCTTTTTCGAGGCGCTGGGCCTGCCCGGCTTCGCGCTGTTGGAGGAGGTCTGCGCGGCGGCGCGGTTGCTCGGCCTGCCCGTGATCCTCGACGGCAAGCGGGGGGACATCGGCTCGACGGCACAGGCCTACGCGCAGGGGTGGCTGAGCGGCCCTCACGCCGGGGACGCGCTGACCGTTAATCCCTTCCTGGGCTTCGGGACGCTGACCCCATTCGTGGAGGCGGCCCGGGCGAACGGCGGCGCGGTCTTCGTCCTCGTGAAGACGAGCAATCCCGATCAAGCGGACCTCCAGGGTGGGGGCGTCAGCGAGCGCGTGGCCGCCGAGGTCGCCCGCCTGGGGGCCGGGGAGGAGGGGGAATACGCGGGCGTGGGGGCGGTCGTCGGCGCGACCCATCCGCGCGACCTCGCCGCCTTCCGAGCCTTGATGCCCCGCGCCCTGCTGCTGCTGCCCGGGTTGGGCGCGCAGGGCGGGGCCGCCGCCGAACTCGCCCCGGCCTTCCACCCCGGGGGAACGGGGGCGCTGGCGAGCGCGAGCCGGGCGGTGGGGTACGCGGACGGGCTGGACGTAACGGCGAGCCGGGAGGCGGCGCGGCGGCTGCGGGACGAGTTGAACGCGGCGCTGGGCTGACCTACCGCAAGCGGTCGTCCGTCGGGTGGACGGCGAAGACACCGCCCCAGGGCCGGTAGCGGCTGAGCAGGCGGTCGGTCAGAATCCGTCCATCCTTCATCCGCACCTGACGGGCAAGCTCCACCCTCATCCCGGAGGCGGGCATGTCCACCCGCCGCGTCTCGCCGGGGGCGAGCTTTGGATCGGCCAGGAAGGTCGGCGGGAGGGCCGCCCGGCGGGCGCTGACGCGGGGTTCCGAGAGCCGGACCTGCCGGTCGGGGGGCCCGCCGAACAGGTCCACGCGCAGGGTCTGCCGTTTCAGGTTCCACGAGACCTGCACCAGCAGGGGCCTGCCCGTGTCGTTGCGAAAGCGCAGGTTCTTGCTCGGCGCGTACACGGTCGCCTCGAACCCCACGGGGTCGTAGTAGGCGACCTGATGGGAGTGCGCGTGCCGCTCGACGATAGGGAGCCCCGCCAGATACGCGGCGCGGAAGACGGTCGTGCTCACCTGGCAGATGCCGCCGCCGTCCTCCAGCGCGAGGGTGCCCCCCGCGATCACGTACCCCGGCACGAAGCCGCGCTCCCGGTTGATGGGCCCGGTGCGGGCATTGAAGTCGAAGACGGCGCCCGGCTCCACCCACCCCCCGTGCAGCCTGCCTCCCCCGACCCGGATGTTGTGGATCCGGAAGTCCGGGCTGCCCGCGAAGCTCGACTCGCCCGCCGCGAGATGGGCGACGACTCCCCGCTCCCGCAGCGTCCGCACGCTCCTCGCGGGAGGGGTGAGGCCGACCTCGACCTGGGCCGTGCGCCGCCCTTCCCGCAGGGCGCCCAGCAGCGCCCGCTCCGTCACGTCGCGCTGGACCGTCCACCCGGTCTGCGCCTGGGCGGTCCAGATGCCGCCCACGTTGCGGAATACCGCGTCGCGCGGCTCGCGGGCGTTGATCTTCGCGTAGACGGCCTCCAGTGCGGCCCCCAGGGGCTCCACCGACTCCCCCTCCCGAGCCTGCCGGGCCTGCTCGGGGGTGAGGGTCAGGACGTACTTCCCCTGGATGAGGGGCCGCTCGACCTTCCCGCCCCGCAGGAGGGGCTCGGGGGCGCTGACCTGGAGGGTGAAGGGCAGGGGAGGGGCCGGGCGTGGCGGGCGGCTCGTCGCCGGGGCGAGGCCTGCCGACCCCACGGCGCCCACGACGCCACCCAGCAGCAGAAGCCGCAGCGTGAGTCCGAAGGGGAACGGGCCCCGGCGGGCGGTTCTGGTCACGGGTTCGGCCTCCTGTTCATGCTTCTCCCCAGCACGAAGGGGGAAACAGGCAGGGCGCACCTGTCTCCCCCTCGCTTCACCTCTCTCCCGGCGCTAGCTCGGCGGCAGCAGCACCGTGTCGATGACGTGGATCACGCCGTTGCTCGCGGGCACGTCGGCCTGGGTCACGGTCGCGTCGTTGATCCGCACCGTGCCGCCGCTCGCGCTGACGTTGAGCGTGCCGCCCTGCACCGTCCGGGCGCTGCTCAGGCCCGCGACCTGCGCCGAGGTGACCCGCCCGGGCACGACGTGGTAGAGCAGGACGGCCCGGAGCCGCGCCGGGTCGTTCAGGAGGGCCTGAAGCTGGTCCTGCGGCACCTTGGCGAAGGCCGCGTTCGTGGGCGCGAAGACCGTGAATGGCCCGCTTCCCGACAGGGTCTGCGTGAGCCCCGCCGCCTGCACCGCCGAGAGCAGGGTGCTGAAATTGGGATCGTTCGACACGACCGCCGCAATGGTGTTCCCGGTCGGCACATTGCCTCCGCCACCCGCTATGGCAGACCCCGACAGAAGAAGGGCGGCCCCCGTCAACATCACATGCTTCCTCACTTATTCCTCCTTGTACTCCGGCACGAGAGAAGGGAACACGCCGTCATGAAAGCCAGCACTTCCATTTACTAGAACGGCTTTGTCAGCATCCGACCTTCGCCCTTCTTTCGTTGTCGCCCAGCGTAAAAGAGGAAATGGTCGTGGTGCGTATCTCCCCGTACAGTCGCCTTTGAATGTGAAGCCTGCCTCCTCCTGCCGTCAGAGGAGTCTCATGGACCGAGGAAGAGGAGGGTTGAACGGGAAAGAGGCCGCGCTTGGGACGGGGAGACACGCCCCCCGAAGCACTCGGGCAAGAGTTCAGCCACCGTCCATCGCTGGGTCACCGAGGAATCAGGCGGTGTAGAAGCTGACTATTTGGAAACATGCACTCCTGGAGCACCACCGAGGCAGAGACTTAAAAGAAGAGGGCGTCGAATGCCTCCAGGTGGCGGCGCCTGAGGAGAACGGGAGCCTTGCCCTCATCTCCGGGGCTCTGTCGCAGGCGCACTTCCCCGTGATGCTCGCGTCCTCAACCGTCCGTGCGCGCTTTACGCCCCCTCCTCCCCCTCCCCGTGCGCCTCCCGCAGCCTCCGCCACCGCTCGGCCACCCGCGCCTCCCAGCCCTCGCCCGTGGGCTCGTAGAGGTCCAGGCGCACGCCGTCGGGGAGGTAGTTCTGGGCGAAGCTGCCCTCCGGGTCGTCGAAGTAGTAGGCGTACCCGGTGCCGTACCCCTGCTGTCTCATCAGGGCGGTCGGCGCGTTGCGAAGGTGCAGGGGCACGGGCAACGTCTTGCCCTCGCGCACGGCTTCCCGGACCTTATTCCAGGCCACGTACACGCTGTTGCTCTTGGGGGCCAGGGCGAGGTACACGACCGCCTGCGCGAGGGCGAGGTCTCCCTCCGGGCTCCCCAGGAACTCCGCCGTGTCACGGGCGGCGACGGCCAGCCGCAGCGCTTGGGGGTCGGCGAGCCCGATGTCCTCGGCGGCCATGCGGACGATCCGGCGGGCGACGTACATCGTGTCCGCCCCGCCCTCGATCATGCGCGCGAGCCAGTACAGAGAAGCGTCCACATGCGAGCCGCGTACCGACTTGTGCAGCGCCGAGATCAGGTTGTAGAAGTCCTCCCCGTTCTTGTCCATCGCCGGGAGGTGACGCCCGAAGGCCTCCCGCACGGCGTCCTCGTTCACGGGGTCGGCCAGGGTCGAGGCGATCTCCAGCGTGCTCAGCGCCCGCCGCGCGTCGCCGTCCGCCAGCCGGGCGATCAGGTCGAGGGCCCCCGGCTCGGCGCCCACCCCCGGCAGCCCGCGCGGGTCCGTCAGCGCCCGGTCGAGGAGAGCGCGGACGTCCTCCTGCGTGAGGGCTTCGAGCACCAGCGTCCGTGCCCGGGAGCGCAGGGCCGGGTTGACCTCGAAGCTCGGGTTCTCGGTCGTTGCGCCGATGAGCGTCAGGAGACCCGACTCGACGTGGGGGAGCAGGGCGTCCTGCTGCGCCTTGTTGAAACGGTGAATCTCGTCCAGGAAGAGGATCGTGCGCTGCCCCCGGCCCCGCAGCCGCTCGGCCTCCACCACCGCCTCGCGCACGTCCTTCACGCCCGCCGTCACCGCCGAGAGGGGGATGAAGTGTGCGCCGACCTCGCCCGCCACCAGCCGCGCCAGCGTCGTCTTGCCCACCCCCGGCGGCCCCCACAGGATCAGCGAGCCCAGCCGCCCGGATTCCAGCAGTCGGGTGAGGGGTCTCCCCGGCCCCAGCAGGTGCCGCTGCCCCACCACCTCGGCGAGCGTGCGGGGGCGCAGGCGTTCGGCCAGGGGGGCGGGCGGGTCGAAGAGGGTCACCCGGGGAGGATAGCGGGGTGGGGGCGGGGCAAACGGAAGGCCGTCGGCTTCCGGCCCGGCCGCGCCGCCGCCCTTCCGCCGGGGCCTTATCCTCCCCCTATGGACATCGCCGAACGTTATATCCGTCTCGCCCACGCCATCGACGCGCACATGGAAGGCTTCGTGGACGGTTACGGGGGCCCGCAGGAATGGGCCGACCGGACGCGGCGCGACCCCGCCGAACTGCGCGCCGACGCTGGGGCCCTCCTCGAAGGGGTGGCGGAGGTGGAGGACGACGCGCGCCGGGCCTTCCTGGGCGTGCAGGCGCGGGCTATGGACACCATGACGCGCCTGATCGCGGGCGAGGCGCTGCCCTACGCGGACGAGGTGCGCGGGCTGTACGACATCGAGCCGAGGCGGGCGAGGGTGGAGGACCTGGAAAAGGCCCTCTCGGCATTGGACGCCGCCCTGCCCGGCACGGGTTCCCTGGTCGAGCGAGAGGAGGCGTTGCGTTCCCGGGTGGCGATCCCCAGGGACGACATCCTGCGGGTGGCCGGGCCCATCCTGGCGCAACTCCGCGACCGGACGCGCGAACGCTTCGGCCTCCCCGAGGGCGAGAACTTCACCATCGGGCTCGTCCAGGACAGGCCGTGGTCGGGGTACAACTGGCCGCTGGGGAACCTGAGAAGCCGCATCGACATCAACACCGACCTCCCCGTCCTGCTCCCGAACCTGCCCGACCTGCTCGCCCACGAGGGCTACCCCGGCCACCACACCGAGCACGCGACGAAGGAGGCGCGGCTCGTGCGGGAGCGCGGCTGGCTGGAACACTCCGTTCAACTCCTCGCCGCCCCCGAGTGTGTCGTCAGCGAGGGCATCGCCACGAACGCCCTGCGCGCCCTGATGACCCGGGGGGAGCTAGAGGGGTGGCTGACGGGCGAACTCGCCGGGGTGGCGGGCCTCGACCCCCGGGATGTGGCCGCCTTCCTGGCCGCGAGCCGCGCCCGTGAGGACCTGGAGGGCGTCAGCGGCACCGCCGCCCTGATGCTGTACGAGGACGGGGCGCCCGAGGCCGAGGTGCTGGACTTCCTGCGGCGCTACAGCCCGGCGAGCGAGGGGCGGGCCCGCCAGAGCCTGCGCTTCATCTCGCAGCCCACCTTCCGGGCGTACATCTTCACCTACAGCGTGGGCAGCGACCTCGTCGAGGGGGTGCTGGAGCGCGAGGGCACGCCGGGCTTCGCACGGCTCCTGCAACAGCCCGTCACGCCGGGGCAACTCCGGGAGGGGGAGACTACCCAAGCCGGGGCACAATGACGGGATGGACCTTCAGGCGCAGATCGAGCACGCGGACTTTCCGGGGGAGGTCGAGGTCCGCGCCTTCGGCGAGGCGCAGGGGCGCGTCTTCCGGGTGACGGGCCCGGGGGAGCGCGGTTTCGAAATCCTGCTGACCGACGACGCCGTGCGGCTCTACGGCGAGGGGCCGACCGTGGCCCTGGTCCTGAAACGCCTGCGTGAGCGGGTCGAGGAGGGCCTGCCGCCCGCCAGCGCCCCCGGCGAGTACGAGCGGCAGGTCTTCGTGGGGGACTGACCCCCTACCGCCCGAACACGTCCGAAAGCGCCGCCCGCGCCGCCCAGTACCCGGGCATGCCGTGGATGCCGCCGCCCGGGGGCGTGGAACTGCTGCACAGGTACACCCCGGGCGCGGGCGTGCGGTAGGGGGTCGGGGTAGGCACGGGCCGGGCGAGCAACCCCCACAGGTCCCCCCGCCCGCCGTTCACGTCGCCGCCCCGGTAGACTGGGCTGAAGGCCTCCAGTTGCCGCGCGTTGGTCAACGTCCGGGCCAGGATCAGGTCCCGGAACCCCGGCGCCGCCCGCTCGATCTGCGCCTCGACCGTCTCCGCGTAGCTGTCGGGCGTGCCCGGCGGCGTGTGCGCGTAGGCCCAGAAGGTGTGACACCCGGCGGGCGCCCGGGTGGGGTCGAACAGGGTGTGCTGCGCGGCGAGAATGTAGGGCCGTTCCGGTGCCTCGCCCCGCGCCACGCTCGCCTCGGCCTGGGCGATGTCCTCCAGCGTGCCGCCCAGATGCACGGTGCCCGCCCGCGCCAGCGCCGGATCACGCCAGGGGACAGGGCCGCTCAGGGCGTAGTCGAGTTTCAGGATGCCGGGCCCGTAGCGGTAACGGCGCACCCAGGCGCGGTAGGTCGGCGTAGCCCGGTCCCCCAGCAGTCCGAGCAGCACGCCGGGGCTGGAGTCCACCAGGACGGCGCGGGCGGGCGGTATGTCGCGCACCGAGCGCACCTCCACCCCCGTCTCGATCTCGCCCCCCAGGAAGCGGAGATAAGAGGCCAGAGCGTCCGCGAGACTCCGCGCGCCCCCGCGTGGGAACGGCCACCCGACCGCGTGCGCGAGCGTGCCGAGGAGCAGGGCCGCCGCCCCGGTGCCCGGAGTCGAGAGCGGGAGATTGACGTGTGCCGCCAACCCCGCCCACGCCGCCCGCGCCTCCGGGGTTTGAAAGAGCCGCGCCGTCAGCGTCGAGGGGGGCACGCCCCGCAATCCGAAGCGGGCGAGCGTGAAGGGGTGCCGGGGCAGGCGGGGCAGGGGGCGAAGAACGTCGTCCAGCAAGCCTTCCCACCCCGTCACCAATGGCCCGAACAGCGCCCGCCACGTCCCCGCGTCCCGCCCGAAGCCCGCCGCCGCCCCCGCTAGATCGCGCTCCACGACCACGCCCGTGCCGTCGGGCATGACGTGGCCGGAAGGAGCGTCCGGCCACACCCACTCCAGCCCGAAGGCGTGCAGAGGCCAGTCCCGGAAGGCGGGCGAGGCGTAGCCCAGCGGGTGAATCGCGCTCCCCACGTCGTGAACGAAGCCCGGCAGGGTGAGCGGCGCGCTGCTCAGCCCGCCGCCCACCCCCGGGTGCCGCTCCAAGACCCGCACCCGCAGCCCCGCCCGCGCGAGCGTGACCGCCGCCGCGAGTCCGTTCGGCCCGGCCCCCACGACCACCGCGTCCAGCCTCCCGAAAGGCGTCATGGGGCCAGGGTAAGGGGAGGAGGTGGGCGGAAAAAGCGGCGGATGGACTGTTCCCCGTCCACCGCGCGAAGCTCGGGCGCTTACGTCCCCGGCAGCCAGCGCCGCAGCAGCCTGGGCACCCCCTCCACCGCGACGACCACCAGGAGGGCGTACCGCAGCGCCCGCACGAGGCCGATGTCCTTGACCGCCTGCGGCAGCGCCCCCAGCCCGAAGAACACGGCGAAGACGATCAGGAGGCCGACGACGCCGACGATCACCCGCCCGGCCGCGTCGCGCGGGGGGGCGAAGGTGGGCCGCACGAACCAGAACCCGGCGAGCAGGCCCAGGGACGTGCCGTACTCGCGCGGCGTCCCGGCGGGCAGGAAGGCGGCGAGCGCGAGGAGGATCAGGGGAATGAGCCACCGCAGCGCCCCCTCCTGAGGGAAGTGCCCCCGGAAGGCGAGTGCCGCGAACACCGCCCCCAGCAGCAGGCCGACAATCACGTCGATGGGGTAGTGGACGTTCAGCGCGATGCGCGAATAGGCGATCAGCGCGATCAGGACGAGGGCGAGAATCCACATCCCCCTCCGCCCCACCTGCGCCGCGATCCCGCCCCAGAGGGTCGCCGCCATCTGCGCGTGGCCGCTGGGGAGTCCGGGACCGCCTGCCGTCCGCCGCGCCGCCTCGCTCGCCAGGCCGGGGTCGTTCGTGAAGGGGCGGCCCAGGTCGAAGCCGAACTTGACCGCCGTGTTGACGAGGTACGAGAGGGCGAAGGCGACGCCGAGGTCGCGGCCCCCGCGCGGGTTCACCAGCCAGGTGTACAGCGCGAGCGCCACGATGAAGACCTCGTCGCGCCCCAGGTTCGTGACGGCCAGCCAGAAGGATTCCATGCCGAGTATTGTGACGCTTCCCTCGTTTGGTGGGGCCGAAAGATGTGGGGTCTACACTGGGGGCATGACCGTCCAGACTCCTGAGGTGCTTCACGAGGTGCGGCACAATTCCGAGTACGCGCTGGAGTTGCGCGGCATCACCAAACGCTTTCCCCTGGTCCTCGCCAACGACGACATCAGCATGGCGGTGAGGTGGGGCTCTGTGCACGCCCTGTGCGGCGAGAACGGCGCGGGCAAGAGCACCCTGATGAAGATCGTCTACGGCGCCCAGCCCCCCACCTCGGGCGAGATCGTCGTGGACGGCGAGGTGGTGAACTTCACCGACCCCTCCCAGGCCATCGCGCGCGGCATCGGCATGGTCTTCCAGCACTTCATGCTGGTGGACACCCTCAGCGTCACCGAGAACGTGATCCTGGGGGCTGAACCGACGGCTGGCACCTCCATCGACTACGGGCGGGCGCGGCGGCGGGTCGCCGAACTCATCAAGCAGTTCAACTTCGACCTGCGGCCCGACGCCCTCGTCGGCGACCTCCCCGTCGGCCTCCAGCAGAAGGTCGAGATCCTCAAGACGCTCTACCGGGGGGCGCGCATCCTGATCCTCGACGAGCCCACCGCCGTCCTCACGCCCAGCGAGACGGACGAGCTGTTCGACTTCCTGAAAAACCAGTACGCGGCGAGCGGCAACGCCGTCATCTTCATCAGCCACAAGCTCCACGAGGTGCTGCACATCAGCGACACCATCAGCGTGATCCGCGACGGCAAGATGATCGGCACCATCCCCGCGCAGGGCGCGACCACCGAGACCCTCGCCCGCATGATGGTGGGCCGCGAGGTGAGCCTCAAGGTGCAGAAAGCACCCGCCCGGCCGGGTCAGGTCGCCCTCGACGTGCGCGGTGTGACCGTGAAGGGCCCGCACGGCAACGCGGTGGACAACGTCTCCTTCCAGGTGCGGGCGGGCGAGATCGTGGGCATCGCGGGGGTGGAGGGCAACGGCCAGAGCGAACTCGTGGAGGCGATCACGGGGCTCACGCCGGTCAGTTCCGGGGAGATCACCTACCTCGGCAAGCCCGCGCGGGGGGTGCGCGAGGTCGAGGAGAGCGGCGTGTCGCACATCCCGGAAGACCGAAACGAGCGCGGGCTGGTGCTCGACATGACGACCGCCGAGAATTACATCCTGGGCGAGCACGACCGCCCCCCTTTCGCCGGGCCGCTGGGCTTTCTCAACCTCGACGTGATCAACGAGACCGCCCGCGAACTCAGCGAGCGGTACGACGTGCGCCCGCGCAGCGCCAGCCTCCAGGTAGGACGCTACAGCGGCGGCAACGCGCAGAAGCTCATCGTCGCCCGCGAGATGCGCAAGGGGCCCAAGATTCTGGTCGCCTCGCAGCCCACACGCGGGGTGGACATCGGCGCCATCGAGTTCATCCACGCCCGCATCGTCGAGGCGCGCGACCAGGGCCTCGCCGTCCTCCTGATCAGCGCCGACCTGGGGGAAGTCATGAACCTCGCCGACCGCATCCTCGTGATGTACGAGGGCCGGGTCGTGGGCGAGGTGGACGCCGCCACCGCTACAGAAACGCAACTCGGCCTGCTGATGACGGGCAGCGGGAACACCGGCGGGCGCAGCGGCGCGGTGAGCGAGACGCAGGAGACGGGCGAACGCTGAGGTCGGGAAAAGAAGAGAGGCCGCCTCCGATGTGGGGCGGCCTCTTTCCTTGAGGGTCGGAAGCTTACACGTCCTCGCCGGTCACGGAGACCACCGTGCAGTTGGGGTACACCAGCACATTGCCGCCCGCGATATTCCGGCTGGAGAAGTTGTAGGTGGCCGTCCCCGTGTTGACGGTCAACCGGGTGTGGAAGCTGCCGGCCGCCTGCTGATCCACGCTGACGATCTTCACCTTCGCGCGGGTCGGCGTGACGACGATGGATTGGGGAAGGAAGCCGCCGGTCGCAGGGTTCGCGTTGAAGGTCAGGCGGTAGTTCCCCGACGTATCGACGGTGTAGAGTTGCTCCCCCGTGACCGTCGTGTTGTAGTTCGCGTCGTACTGGCTGCTGTTGTTGCCGTAAAGACCTACGTTTACGTTTTGGACACTGCCCGACACGCTGAAGTACACGGAGACCTGCGTGGTGGCGACCGCGTTGTTCACGTTGTCACACGCGGCGAAGGGCCCCGTCACACTGCCCACGCGGTACTCCGTCCGCACCGCCGACACCCGGCCGGAACCACTCCCGTCCGGCGCCACTCCGGTCCCGCAACTTGCCAGCAATGCGCTCAAGCCGACCGCTCCCAACAGCATTTTCTTCATGCCTCTCAATGTGCGGGGCGAAACTGACGTGGGCGTGATGTGCCCTTGAGCATTCGTGAGGGGATTACAAATGAGACGGAGGCCGGGGTGGTGTGCCCTCCCGGCCTCTCGTCCGCAGATTCGAGCTTTACACCATCTGGAGCGGGCTGCTCAGCCCCGCCGCCTCCGGGCTCAGGCGCGGCAGCTCGGGCAGCTCGCGGCCCTGCGCGTCCACCAGCCTGCCATAGAGCATGTGCGGCGTGGCGTGCTCGATGCGGACGTGGTGAATGCCCGCACCCGTCACGCCGATGGCCTTGGGTACCACGGTGGGGTGGTTGCCCCGCGTGTGGCCCTCCAGGAAGCCGGAGTCGTGGGCGTCGCCGCGCAGCAGCACCTCCTGGAGGGTGCCCACCCTCAAAGCGTTCTTGCGGGCGCTCCACTCCTTCTGCTTCACGATCAGGCGTTGCAGGCGTTCGGTCTTCACCTCGCGGGGCAAATCCTGGAAGTGCCTGTAACTCGGGGTGCCGGGGCGCGCGGAGTAGATGAACATGTACGCGCTGTCGTACCCGACCTCGTCGTAGAGGCTCAGCGTCTCCTGAAAATCCTCCTCCGTCTCGCCGGGGAAGCCCACGATGATGTCGGTCGCCAGGACCACGTTCGGCAGGTGCCGCTTGATCTCCGCGATGTGCCCCAGGTACTTCTCGCGGGTGTACTCGCGGGCCATACGGCGCAGCACCCGGCTGGAGCCGCTCTGCACCGGCAGGTGGACGAACTCGCACACGGCGGGCGTCTCGGCCATCGCGGCGGCCACGTCCTCGGTGAAGTTCATGGGGTGGCTCGTCGTGAACTTGATCCGGCGCACGCCGCTCCGGCCCACCAGCCGCAGCAGGTCGGCAAAACTGGGATACCCGGCCAGCCGCGCCCCCTGGTCCACCCCGTAGGCGTTCACGTTCTGCCCGAGCAGCGTGACCTCCTGCACCCCGGCGGCAAGCTGCATGTCGAGTTCACGCAGGATCGAGTCGGGGTGGCGGCTGACCTGCGGCCCGCGTGTGGTGGGCACGATGCAGTAGGTGCAGTGGTGGTCGCAGCCGCGCATGATCGTGAGGTGCGCCTGCAGCTTCCCGGCGGGCGGCGGGGGGATGTGGTCGTGCAGTTCATCCTTGAACTGGAGGCCCCAGAAGCGTTCATTGCTCTCCAGCGCCTTCCCGATGTCGAGGAGGCTGCCTGGCCCGAGAAGAATGTCCACCTCGAACTTGCGGGCGATCTGCTGGCCTTCTTCGAGCTGCGCGAGACACCCCATCATTCCGACGACGAGCGGCCTTTGTGCCTTCTGCCTCCGCAGGTCGCCGAGGAGGCTTCTCACCTTGTCCACCGGCTTGCCACGCACCGCGCAGGTGTTGACGAGGACGAAATCGGCCTCGTCGATGCTGCCGACGAGATCGGCGCCGAAGCTCACAAGCTGCGACTCGACGAGGTGCGTGTCGTATTCGTTCATCTGACACCCGTAGGTGATCAGGTGTGCCTTCATGCCGTGCCTCCCGGGCCTGACGGAGGGATTCCGGGGCCCCTCTGTTCTCGCGGGCGGCCTGGGGGACCTCTCCCGCGAACGGGGGAGAGTCTAGCGCCCCGGCTCAGGGCACGGTGGGAACGGGCGTCACGGGGGCCGGGAGGGCGGGAGTCGGCGCGGGACTCGTCTCCCCGGTCTGCTTCTCCAGCGTCACGTTGTAGCCCAGGAGTTCGCGGCCCAGCAGGACGGTTCGCAGCACGCCGCTGAACCTGTTCCCGGTGATCCGGCCGCGCAGGGTGCCCCGGTACTTGTTGCCCTCCTCGAACAGGCCCACGTCTATCCCGCCGCCATTCTCGACTCGCTGGAACTTGCCGCTCACCGCGTAGGCCTTGCGGCTTTCCAGATTCGTCATCACGCCGCTCGCCCTCCCCTCACGCTCCTGCACGCTCAGGACGAGTCGGTACGGCACCCGGCCCGTGCCCCCCACGCCGATGCCCTCGTAGGTGCCGCCCACCATGCGCTCCAGCGGCGTGGTCGGGCTGATGTACGCGCCGAGGGCGCACCCGGTCAGGGCGGTCAGGAGGGCGGCGGCGGACAGGAGACGGAGCGGGACTGGCGAGAACATGCCGGAGATTATGGCCCGCCCATGAAGCGGGTCTGACAGGGTGAAAGGTGCGGCTCAGGGTCCACCGGGTCGCCTGAGCGGATACCTGTCGCTGTTCACGACCTGCAAGCGGCCCTCGGGCTGGGCGTACGTCGCGTTGATCAACCCCGTGCGGTGCTGGCGGAACCAGTCGCGCAGGGCGGGGGACTTCGTGAAGACCTGCGCCGCGAGGACCGCCTCGGCCCGGGTGCCCTGCCCGGCCAGGATCATGTTCGCGTAGTAGCCGCCCAGGCGGGCCTTGAGGTTGCTCGGGTCGTCGGCGGTGGGGGGAGCTTTCAACCCGTTCAGCAACTCGCGCAGGTTCCGCGCCGCCTCCTGCGCGGGCACGTAGGGATAGGCGCGGGTGCGGTCGGCGAGGCGCACGCCGTCCCATCCAAAGACGGTCAGCAGGAACGGGCTCTCGGCGAAGCTCCAGTCGTAGTAGGCGAGGGTGTTGCTGCCCAGAATGATCTCCCGTGTGCCGTCGCCGTTCAGGTCGGCGAAGCGCAGGCCGTAGTCCCCCCCGTCGATGATGCCGAGGTTCTCCACCGGCCCCGTGTCCCGCGTGAACACGTAGGTCGTGAAGCAGCAGTGCGCGCCGCCCGAGAAGGCGGTGAGCACCAGTTCGGGTTCTCCGCCGGGGCGCAGGGGTTGGAACTCCGCCTTCACGTCCCAGCCGGTGACGGCCAGCACGGTGCGGGCGCCCTGCCTCACGACCGCGCGGGCCTGTGCCTCGGGGTTGGAGGCGTTTTGCGGGCGGGGCGTGACCGTCACCGTCATCGGCCCCCACGTCAGCGTTCGTGGAGCCTCCTGCGCGCCCGCGAAGGGAAGGAGGGAGAGCAGCACCAACAGGAACACCCGCGCCCGCGTCATGCCAGCCATCCTAGCCCTCCAGGGTCAGCGCCAAGCCCAGCAGGCGGTCGTCCTCCCCGTGGCGCCCGACGAGCTGCACGCCCGCGAAGGGCACGCGGCTCGGCAGCGAGGCGGTAGGGGCGCCCAGCAGGCTGAAGGGCGCGGTCAGGCGCAATACGGCGCGGCGCAGGGGGGCGCGGCCCTCCCGGAGGTCCACGTCGTCCTGCCCGATGAGGGGGGGCGAGGTGGGCACGGCGGGCGCAAGGAGCACGTCGCAGCGGGTAAGGAGGGCGTCCAACTGGGCCCGGTACACGGCACGACGCTCGTGGGCCGCCTCCACCTCCACCTCGGTGAGCGCCTGTCCCTGCCGCAGCAGGCCGAGGGTGAAGGGGGTGAAGCCGGGATCGTCCTGTTCCAGGGCCTTGCTGTGGACCCGCGCCGCCTCGCTCAGCACGATGGGGGAATAGGCGTCGAGGACTTCGGGGAAGTCCGCCTCCTCAGGCGTCGCGCCCAGTCGCTCCAGGCCCGAGGCGAACTCCCGAACCGCCCCCCACACCGCGTCGTCCACCCAGCCCTCCGGCAGCCACACCCCTACCCTCACGCCCGCCCAGTCCTGGGGCGCGATCTCCCGCCCCGTCAGCGCCTCGTGGACGCGCACGATGGTCCCCACGTCCCGGGCAAGCGGCCCGGCGTGGTCGCATGTCCACGAGAGCGGCAGCACACCCTCGGTGCTCCACGCCGGGTGGTCCTTCGTCGCCTTGTACCCGGCCACCCCGCACCACGCCGCCGGAACGCGGATGGAGCCGCCCGTGTCGGTTCCCAGCGCGAAATCGACCTGCCCGAGCGCCACGCTCACCGCCGCGCCGCTGCTGCTGCCCCCCGGCACCCGCTCCGGGTCGAAGGGGTGCGTCGTCCCCCCGAAACCGTTCATGCCCGTGATTCCCAGGGCGATCTCGTGCAGGTGCGTCTTGCCGACCGCCGAGGCGCCCAGGTCGAGGAGCCGCCGCACGAGCACGCTCTCGCCGGGATCGGGGACGGGGGCGTGCGTGCTCGCCCTCAGCGGCCACCCCGCCACCCCGTACAGGTCCTTGACGCTGAAGCTGAGCCCCGCGAGCGGCTCCCCTGAGTCGCCGGACAGGGGAGAGGTCGGGCGATAGGCCCAGGCACGCTGAGGATCGGGAAAGTCGGGGAGGGTCACGCGGCCCAGGGTAAAGGGTCGCCCGCCTCCTTGCTGACGGCTGAAAGCTGAGGGCTGACGGCTCCCCTCAGAACGGCAGGATCGCCGCTTGTTGCCACACCCCCTGCGCCAGCGTGAAGGGCCCGAAGGTCGGGCGCCCCAGCACGCCCAGGTCGGCGGTGAAGGTGCCGTCCACCCGGTAGGCGGTCTGCTGTCCCCGGGCGACCTTCAGGAACGCCCCGGCGGTCTGGAGGGTGACGGGGAGGCCCAGGTTCGCGCTCTGGACGGTGCCGCCCCGCGCGGGCAGGTTCACGTTGGGCAGGTCCAGGCGGCCCACGTCCGCCCCGTCGATCAGGAGCCGCGCCGCGAAGTTGGCGAGGCGCACGGGGACGGGGTTCGGGTTCTCGACCCGCAGCCGCAGGGTGAGGTTGGCGACGGCGGGGTTGGGCCCGCTCGGCAGCGTGAGGCTGGTCAGCCGGACCTGTTCGACCTCGAAGGTGGGGACCTGGATGACGGACTGTCGGGGAGCGCAGGCGCCCAGCAGGGGGACGAGGAGGGAAGCGAGGAGAAGCGTTCTCATGGGCGCCACGTTACCCGCTTCCGTGCGCCGAAGTCTGACCTCCCGAAACGGGCTACCCTGCCCCCCATGACACGGATGACGACGGCCCTGGCCCTCGCCGCGCTGTCGGGGGGGGCGCAGGCTCTGAACCTCGACTTCGGCGTGACGTACCGCAGCGGAGGCGCAGCCTTACGAGACAACGGCCTCGTGCGCTTCGGCGTGAGCGACGTTTCCCTGGGGCGGGGCACGCTCTCGGCGGGGGTGTCGAACCAGGCGCTGGAGGTTGGGGTCACCCAGGGGTTCGGCCTTCCTCTGGTCGGGGCCGTCAGTGGAGCCGCCGACGCCGCCGTGACCTGGGGGGGCGGCGTGCGGCTGACCTCCCGGGTGAACGCGACCCTCGGCCCGGTCGCCCTGAACGCGGGGGGCGCCTTCTTCACGGCGGGGGCGACGGCGGTGGACCCTCTCGCCGCGTGGACCCTCGCCCCGACCGACCTCAGAGAGCGAGGCTGGAACGCGGACGTGACGGCCCGCTACCGGGTCAGCCGCACCCTGATCGCCGTCGCCGGGGGCGAGTTCGGCGCCCAGCCCCAGGTGGCGGCGGGGGTGGAGTGGCGGCACGACCTCACCCGCGCCTTGCCCCCCGCCGAGGGGGACGACCCGGAGGCCAAGCCCGCCACCGAGCGGACCGGCAGCGTCACCCTGCGGCTGGGGGCGCGGGCGGGCCGGGACGTGCTCGGCGCGACGGGCGGCGTCACCTACAGCGCGGAGTCAGGAGTCACGCTCGCCCTCGACGCCCTGGCGGGAACGGGGGTGGGGGGAGCGGCCGCCTGGGGGGCCTCGGGCAGCCTGGGGGCCCCGGACCTGCTCGGCGAGGGCAGTCTCGCGCAGGTGTACGTCGCCTACGAACCCTGGCGGACGGCGAGCGCGCCGCTGCGTGTGGGGACGGAGCTGAGGGTGCCCACGGGAAGCGGCACCCTCAGCGTGGACGTGCGGGGCGGGCGGTTCGCGGACGGCTCGGCGGGTTTCGGGGCCCGGGTGGGCTACTCCTTCCCGCTGGGCGGGCCGCCCGAGGAACCGGGGGAGGAGCCCTGAGCGCGCCCGCGCGGCGGTGAACCCCCCGTCAGCGTCCGCCCGCCCTTCTCATGAGGGGGGGTGGAAGACTTCCGGCGTGAAGCGAACCCTCTCCCTCCTGACCCTCGCCGCGCTCCTTCCGGGCGCGAGCGCGCAAACTGCCCAGGACATCCTGAACCGCGTGGACGCCGCCCAGAAGGCCGCCAAGGACGTGACCTTCCGCCTCAGCGGCAACGCCACCCTGGAAGGCGGCCCCCAGAAGATCGACCTCACGGTCAAGAGCATCCCCACCCAGGGCGTCGCCCGGCTGCAATTCGCGGCCCCCGACGCCCTCGCCGACAACGTGGTCGTGGCGGACAAGAACGAGATTCGCCAGTACCTCTTCCTGACCAATCAGGTCACCGTCACGCCCACGAAGGCCGCCGCCGCGAACACAGGCCT
This sequence comes from Deinococcus aetherius, assembly GCF_025997855.1. Classification (NCBI taxonomy): domain Bacteria; kingdom Thermotogati; phylum Deinococcota; class Deinococci; order Deinococcales; family Deinococcaceae; genus Deinococcus; species Deinococcus aetherius. Next base: position 2,226,054 of record NZ_AP026560.1, on the reverse strand, counting down.
GGGTGGACTGGACTTCACCGGGCTCACGAACGCCGCCACGCTGCTGAACACCTACACCGTGCGCCTGCTCGGCACGAGCACGGTGGCGGGCAAGAAGGTCTACCAGCTGGAGGCGACTCCCAAGGGCACCGGCAGCACCGACCGCGCCCGCGTCTGGATCACCGAGGCGGGCTGGCGCCCCACCCGCGTGCAGCTCGTCGGGAGCGGCAACCGGGTCCTCGCCGACCTGAACGTCACGAACTACCGGGTGAACAGCGGCCTGACCGTCTCGGGGCTCAAGGCGCTGCCGAAAGACGCCCAGGTCATCCGGCAGTAAACGGCAGACGACCGCCTGGAAGGGGGAGCGGGAATCATCCTGCTCCCCCTCCGCCTTGTTGCCCCGACGGCGAAACGCCCCGGCCGGGCGGCGGGGTTCAGCTCAGGACGCGGCGGGCGCCGACGTAGCGCCTGGCCCAGTAGGCGTTGCCGAAAAGCGGCTCGATGACGGTGCGGCCCTTGAAGCTGTTGGCGTTCGCCATCAGGCCGTTGCCGATGTAGATGCCCACGTGGCTGGCGAGCTGCCCGGTGGTGTTGAAAAACACGAGGTCCCCCGCCCGCAGGTCGCGTCGGCTCACGCTGGCCCCCATCTTCCACTGGGCGGCGGCGGTGCGCGGCAGCCGGATGCCGAGTTGCCCGAACACCCGCATCGTGAAGCCCGAGCAGTCCAGGCCCCGCCCGCTCGTGCCCCCCAGCGCGTAGCGAATGCCCAGGAAGCGGGTGGCCGCCGTGCGGATGAACGCGTTGCCCCCTCCCGAAACGGGCGCCTGGGCACTGGGCCGCTGAGCGACCGAGCCCTGAGGAGCGGGGGCTGGGGCCTTCGTCTGCCCGGAGGGGCCGGCCGGGCGCGCGGCGGTCGGGGCGGGAGAGGCCTCCTCCGCGCCGCCGACCTCCAGCTTCTGACCGACCTGGAGGGTGGGGCTGGGCAGCCCGTTGAGCTGCATCACCTGCACGGGCTCCATCCCGTATTTCTCGGCGACGCTGTAGAGCGTGTCACCGGCCTTGACCGTGTACGTGGCGGCGAGGGAGGCCCCGCTCGTCAGGGCACCGGCAATCAGGAGGGTACGCAACGCATTCATCGACCGGCCGAGTTTAACCCAGCTTTATTTTATTTGCCCTTCATTCTTGGGCGAAACGGGTTTATTTATGCGCCTATACGGCTTTTATACTGTCTGATCACCGCGTCAGAAACGCGAGAAACCCGACACTATCTCAGTTTTCTCAAAGGAGGACTCATCTTGGCCCTTCTCCCCAAGCACTCGCTCCTGACGGGGCCGAACGTGTCCCGATGCAGGTTACTGAACTCACGTTTCTAATCTTACAGCCCAGGGTGGATGCGGAAGGTGTCGGCGCGGGTCGTGGCAGCCGCCCAGCCTATACTCAGCGCCAGCAGCGCAGGCCGATTCGCCCCTTTCTCGCCGGAGGAGTCATGAAAGAACAGATGACCACCGACCAGCTCCTGCAGGGCCTCAAGCATTACCGCCGGATTGCCCGCCAGGACATGCTGCGTGCGCCCGAGACGCCCCACCCCGAGGCCTTCCTGACCCACGCGGAGAGCCGCCGCGAGGTGTACGTCGACCTCAGCGCGTACGCCGGGGAGCACGCGCCCGACGACGTGACCCTGTACGCCCTCGACCTGTACCGACGCCTGCCCTTCGTGACGGGCACGCCCGAGGCCGAGCACCCCGACATCAAGGGCCGCGAGAATGCCCTGGAAAATTTCTTCCTGCTCGTCGGCCTCGACCCCAAGACCCGGCGCGAGGCGCGCAGCAAGCGGCCCAAGCTCGGCGCCGCGCCGGAGGAGGCGGCCTCCGAGCCCAGCGAGACCCCGGCGACGGGCGGCTGAGACGCCGACCCTCTGACTCTCTTCCAACCGTGCTCCTGTCGCCGCCGCGCCTTCCCGGGCGGCGGTACGCTGTGGCCCATGCTTTCTCGCATCTTCCGGGGGCGTGCGTGACGGGCGAAGGCGTCGCCGCTCTCCAGGCCCTCGAAGCCCGCGCCAGGGGCTGCACCGCCTGCAAGCTGCGCCCCGGCTGCTCCCAGGTCGTCGTGGCGGACGGCCACCCGGCGGCCCCCCTCCTGATCGTGGGCGAGGGCCCCGGCGGCGACGAGGACCGGGTGGGCCTGCCCTTCGTGGGCCGCGCCGGGCAGCTCCTCGACAAGATCCTGGCCGCCGTGGGGCTCACCCGGCAGGACGCTTACATCACCAACGTGGTCAAGTGCCGCCCACCCGGCAACCGCACCCCCGGGCCCGACGAGACCCTGGCCTGCACGCGGCTGTGGCTCGAACCCCAGCTCTCGCTGTTGCGCCCGCGCGTGATCCTGACCCTGGGGAACACGCCCACCGGGTACCTGCTCGGCACCCGCCTGGGCATCACCAAGACGCGCGGCACCTGGCACCCCTACCGCCACGACGACGGGGGGGGTGGCACATACGAGGCCCTGCTCATGCCGATGTTCCACCCCGCCTACCTGCTCCGCAACGACACCCGCACCCCCGGCGGTCCCAAGAGCCTGACCTGGCGCGACATCCGCGAGGCCGCCGCCGTGCTGCGCGGCGAGAAGGAGCCGGAGGGGCCGGTGAAGGCTCAGCCGAAGCCCGAGGGCAACCAGCCCACGCTGTTCTGAGCGGGCGGGGGTTCCCCGAGTCGGTTACGCTGGGGCATGACTGAGGGGCGGACGGGAGACGAGCGGGCGGTGGACCTCCTCACGGCGGAGGTCCTGCTGGAGATTCGGGACCTGTTGCGGGACATCCGGCAGAGGCTGGCGGGGGAGGGAGTGGCGGACCTACCGGCAGGGGATGTGAATGGGGAGTTGCGGCGGGTGCGGGCGTCTCTGGAGGCAGCGGACACGGTTGAACCGTTACCCGGCGACGCAGTAGCCGCCAAACCCGAATCCGACCGCTCGGTGATCTCCGAGAGCTAGAACTCCTCCTGGCCCCGGCTGAGAGGAGGGGTGGAGGGTCTGCCAACGCTGCTCTACTCCTGAAGAAAGCGTCGCTGGAGTGCGGCAAGGTCAGCTTCTGCGAAATACTCCCTAGCGTCGCCCAACCCGTCCAAAGCGTGTTCGATCGACTCGCGCCGGACCTCCCCATCACTCAGGAGATACTCCTCGACGATCAGTTCCCGGTCGATGCTCAGCGTGGACAGGAGTGCCGCTGTGGCGACACCGGTTCGGTCCTTCCCCGACGTGCAGTGGAGCATAAGGGGCAGGCGGACCTCCGGGGAAGCTATGGCCCTCACCACTCGGTTCAACCACCGTCTCACAACGGGATTACATGTCTCGTAGTTCTCAATGCCGTCGTTTGCGGGAATGTGGATCTCGTCGGCGCCGAAAAGCCAAGGCTTCCTGTCAGGTCCGCGACGGAGGTTGACTATCGTGCCGGGTGCCTCTATCTCCGAGGCGGACCGGACGTGATCGAGCTTGCCCCCTCTCAGAAGACGCCGCCGTGGCATCACATGACGTTGGGCAACGACATTGAGCCATTCCCCCACGTCATGAAAATTGACACATCCTGCCGAGTAATCCAGGCCCACCATCAAGCCGGACTATAGGGTGCCGCCTGGAAGCCACGCGCCGGAGACTCACGCCCTACACTGCCCCCCATGCCCAACCTCGAATTCGTCGGCCTCGTGAACTCCCTGCAAGCGACCGCCGAGGCCGCGCTGGGGGACCTCAACGCCGCCACCGCGAGCGCCGCCCGCGACGGCCTGCTGGACGAGAGCCGGGCGCGGCAGACCGCCGAACGTTCCCTGCGCCTCCTGACCATGCTCGCCGAGAAGACGCGCGGCAACCTCGACTTCACGGAAGCCCAGCTCCTCACCGACGCCATCGGCAGCCTGCGCGCCCGGCTGGGGAACTGAGGGGGTGCGCGCCGTTCTCCAGCGGGTGACCCGGGCCCGCTGCACGGTCGAGGGCCAGGTCACGGGCGAGACGGGCCCCGGCTTCCTGATTCTGCTGGGGGTCGCGCCCGGGGACTCCTCCGAAACGGCCCGTACCCTCGCCGCCAAGATCGTCAAGCTGCGCGTCTTCGGGGACGAGGCCGGGAAGATGAACCGCAGTCTGCTCGACGTGGGGGGCGGCGTCCTGAGCATCAGCCAGTTCACCCTCTACGCCGACACCCGCCGGGGCAACCGCCCGAGTTTCACCGGGGTCGCCCCGCCCGACCAGGCCCGCGCGCTGTACGCCGACTTCAACGCGGCCCTGCGGGAGCACGGCGTCCCGGTGGGGGAGGGGGTCTTCGGCGCCCACATGAGCCTCGACCTGACGAATGACGGCCCGGTGACGCTGGTGCTGGACACGGCGGAGATTTAGAGCGTGTTTCAGAAGTGTCTCACGAGAGGGCGGGAAGGGCCATTCCTCTTCCGGGACAGGCTGCACCGTCCCCCCCTCTCCTGCAGAGCTTTACCAGTCCCAGCCTCTGCAAGCAACTCTGCGAGTCTCGCGGTGCGAGCTGTACCAGTCCCCCGCAAGGGGGGAGGAGCAGCAAGCGCGTTCCCACCGTGTCCCTGAGAAGCCTCGTCCAACTTTTGGGACATGCGCTTGGAGTCTCGGACAGCAAGAGCTTGTCATGCTGAGTGCGGCGAAGCGTCCCCACTTGGAAGGTGGGACCTTTCGCTGCCCCCGGGGTGACAGCTTTTCCGGGGTTTCTCGCGTTTGGGGCGCCCGAGCATCAACTTGTCGGTTCAAAAAACGACAGCCGTCCGCGTTTCCCTGACGACTGGAAGCTGGTGACTGGCGCCCCCTCCACACTCAACCCACCCTCAGCTTTTCCCGTGTGGGAGGGCGCTCCCCGTGCCCGCCACGGTAGACCTTGCGCCCCGGGTGCGGCTATTCTGCCCCCCATGACCCGCCCCCTCCTGCTCGCCGCCGCCTTGCTCCTGGGCGTGGCGGGCGCGTACACCGTCAAACCCGGCGACACCCTCTACTCCATCGCGCGGGCGCACGGCACGACCGTCGCCGAGATCACCCGACTGAACGGACTGAAAAACACCTCCCTGGAGGTCGGGCAGACCCTCAAGCTGCCGGGCGAGAAGGCTCCACAGGCCACCGCGCCCGCGACCCCGCCCCCCACGACGGCGGCGCCCACGCCCACCCCCCTCCCCGAGCCGGTTCCCGTGGGGACGGCCCAGGTCGCGGGCCTGACGCTGACGGCTCCGACGAGCCTGCGGATGGGGGACGCCTTCGTGCTGCGCCTGAGCGGCCCGCGCGCGGGGCAGGCCACCGTGCGCTTCCCCAGCGAGGTCGGCGAGGACGTGCGCCGCCCGGACGAGTGGCTGACCCCCACGGGCGCGGCGGGCGAGTACGTGGTGCTGGGGCGCGTGGTGCTCGGCAAGACCACGCCGGTCGTGTACGAGATCAAGGTCGGCGGTGAGCAGGTGCAGGGCAGCGTCCCGGTCACGGGGCTTACCCAGACCATCCAATACCTGAACCTGCCGCCCGCCATCAGCCGCAAGCTGGAGGACCCGGGGCGCAAGGCGGAGGAGGCCGTCGTCGAGAAGGCGTACACCCGCCGCACCCCCCAGGCGTGGGCACGGCCCTTCCAGCCCGCCGTGAACGTGAAGGCCCAGAGCAGCGCCTTCGGTCAGCCCCGCACCTACGTGGCGGGCGGCCCCGTGCTGTACCACTACGGCACCGACTACCCCGCGCCCAGCGGCACCGCCGTCAGGGCCGTGAACGACGGCACCGTCGTCGTCGCGGGCAAGTACCCCGTGCGCGGCGGCCTCGTCATCATCGACCACGGGGCGGGCCTGACGAGCCTGTACTTTCACCAGAGCAAGGTGACCGCCAGGGTCGGACAGAAGGTCCGGCGCGGCGACAAGATCGGCGAGGTGGGCTCGACCGGCCTGAGCGACGGCGCCCACCTCCACCTGGAGATGCGCGTACGTGGCGAGGCCACCAACCCCGCCGGGTGGATGAACCGCATCTGGCCGAGGTGAGGGGGAGCCGTCAGCTTTCAGCGGTCAGCAATCAGCTAAAAGCTGACGGCTGAGAGCTGATTGCTGATAGCTTCTTCCCCATGCCCGACCTCCCCACCCTGGAGCAACTGAACACGCTGGGCGAGGGGCTGCTGCCCGGTCTGATCGGCATCCGCTTCACGCACGCCGAGCCCGGCCTGCTGCGCAGCGAGTTCACCGTGCGCCGCGAACTCCTCGCCCCCAATACCTTCCTGCATGCGGCCTCCATCGTGGCCCTCGCGGACACCACCTGCGGTTACGGGACGCGGATGCTCCTCCCCGAGGGGGCGAGCGGCTTCACCACCATCGAACTCAAGAGTAACCACCTCTCCACCGCCCGCGAAGGGTTGGTGACCTGCGAGGCCCGCGCCGTCCACGCCGGGCGCACCACCCAGGTCTGGGACGCGGAGGTGAGGAGCGGGCAGGGGAAAGTGATGGCGCTGTTCCGGTGCACGCAGGCGGTGCTGTATCCGAAGGGGTAAGTGGGCAGTGGGAAGTGGTGAGTGGGTGAAGTCCCTCTCCCTCCCCGCCCCCAGCTCCTCTGTCCTGTTTTTGTCCTTCTCCACTGACCACTAACCACTCCCCACTCACCTTATGCCCTCTGCCCGCTTCTTCCTCCACCACCCCGACCCCCTGACCCGCGAGGTCGCGCGGGGGTACGCGGGGGGCGCCTTCCTGATGGACAACGGGCACGGCGTGGCGTGGTACGCCGTCGAGCGGCGGGCGCTCGTGCCCCTCACCGAGGAGGAGGGGCTGCACGTCGCGCGGCGGCTGCGGCGGGAACTGGATAGATTCGAGGTGCGGGTGGACACCGCCTTTCCCGACGTGGTGGAGGGGTGCCGGGGCCACCTCCCCGGCTCGCCCGAGCGTGACGGCGAGTGGATCAGCCCGCCCCTCGCGCACATGTACACCCACCTGCACGGGACGGGGCTGGCCCACTCCTTCGAGGTGTGGCGGGACGGGGAACTGGCGGGCGGCGTGCTGGGTCTCGCCCTCGGCGGCGCCTTCATCGCGGAGAGCAAGTTTCACCGCCTTCCGAACGCGAGCAAGGCGGCCCTCGTCCACCTCGCCGCGCACCTGCACGCGCGGGGCTTTTCGCTGCTCGACGCGCAGATTCAGAACCCGCACCTCGCCCGCCTGGGTGTGTACGAGGTCGGCGGGGAGGAGTACCGGGAGCGGCTGTTCCAGGCCCTGGTGCAGGACGTGAGCCTGTAGGGCGTTCGATAGAAAAATGCTGTCAGGCTGAGCGAGACCCTTCGCTCTGCTCAGGGTGACAAATTTGATTCTGTCGGCTGCTCTCAAGCCGTGGGATGACGGAAAAGCGGCCCACCTTTCTTCCCGGCAGGCCGCTCTCGTCGTGTCTTCCTAGCGCACCTTCGTCCCGGTCGGCAGGTCGAGCCGCGTGCCCACCAGATCGAGGTTGCCGTGCTCGTCCTCGGCGGCGAGGATCATGCCCTGGCTCTCGATGCCGCGCAATTTGGCGGGCTTGAGGTTGGCGACGAGGATCACCCGGCGGCCCACGAGGTCTTCGGGCGCGAACCACTTGCGGATGCCGCTGACCACCGTGCGCGTCTCCTCGCCCAGCCGCACGGTGAGCTTGAGGAGCTTGTCGGCCTTCTCGACGGCCTCGGCATTGATCACCTCGGCGATCCGCAGGTCCACCCGGGCGAAGTCCTCGATGGAGATGACGGGTTCGGGGGCGGCGGGAGTGGGGCTGGGCGTGGCGGGCTGGGGCTTCTCGTTCGTCTGGGTCACGGGTTTCTTCCCTTTCTTGGGCGCGGGTGCGGGGGGCGCGGCCTCGTCCTTCTCCCTCGGCTCGGGTTTGGGGAAGAGGATCGGGCCGCCGACGACGCGCGTTCCGGCGGGGGTCAGGCCCCAGGCACCCGTGAGGGCGTAGGACTGCCCGCCAAGGCCGAGTTGCCCGCGCAGCTCCCGGGCCTTGCCGGGGATGACCGCCTCCAGCGCCACGCTCGCCACCCGCAGCCCCTCGGCGGCGGTGTAGAGCACGGTGTCCAGGCGCCGGGCCGTCTCCTCCGACTTGGCGAGGTTCCAGGGCGCACTCTCGGCGATGTAGCGGTTGAGGTCGCGCACGAAGTTCATGGCCGTCTCGATTGCCATGTTCACCTTCAGGTCGCGCACCAGCCTCATCACCTCGCCGGGCAGGGCCAGCGCCGCCGCCTCGATCTCGTGCTCGCGTTCGGTCAGGTCGTGCGCCTGCGGGATCACGCCGCCCCGGTACCTCTGAATCATGCTGATCGTGCGCGAGAGCAGGTTGCCCAGGTCGTTCGCCAGGTCGGAGTTCAGCCGGGAGACCAGGATGCCCTCGCCGTAGGGGCTGTCTGCGCTCAGGGACGCCTCCCGCAGCAGGGTGTAGCGGATCGCGTCCACCGGGTAGTCGGCCACGAGTTGCTCGGGGTCAATCGCGTTGCCCAGCGACTTGCCCATCTTGCGCCCGTCCTCGGCGAGGATGTGGCTGTGGACGACGAGTTTGCGGTAGAGGGGCAGCCCCGCCGCCCGCAGCATCGTCGGCCAGAAGACCGCGTGTGGCTTGAGGATGTCCTTGCCGATGACGTGCCACGCGATGCCGATAGTGTCCTCGCCCATCCCCCGGCTGACGGGCCCGGAGACGTAGTTCAGCAGGGCGTCGAACCACACGTAGGTGACGTGGTCGGGGTCCCAGGGAAGCTCGATGCCCCACGGTACGCGGCTCTTAGGACGGGAAATACTCAGGTCGCCGATGGGCTCCTTCAGCATCTCCAGCACCTCGTTGCGGTACCCGGCGGGCTGGATGAACTCGGGGTGCTTCTGGATGTGCCCCAGGAGCCACGCCTGGTACTTCTCCATGCGGAAGAAGTAGTTCGCCTCGCGCCGGGGCTCGGGCGGGTCCTTGTCACCGGGGTAGCGCCGCACGCCGTCACCGCCCTCGACGAGTTCCTTCTCGGTCACGTACCGCTCTGCCCCGACCGAGTACAGGCCCTCGTACTCGGCGAAGTAGATGTCGCCCGCGTCGTACACCCGCTGCAAGACCTCCTGCACGTACCGCTTGTGGCGGCCCTCCGTCGTGCGGATGAAGTCGTCGTAGCTGATCTCCAGGCGGTCCCACAGGCTCCGAAAGGCGTTGTCGCTGAGATCGTCCGCGAAAGCCTGCGGAGTGACGCCTGCCTTGGCGGCGAGCTTGACGATCCGCTCGCCGTGTTCGTCGGTCCCCGTCAGGAAGGTCACGTCGTACCCGGCGAGGCGGTGGTAGCGCGCCAGGGCGTCGGCCAGAACCTTCTCGTAAACATGTCCCACGTGTGGTGGGCCGGTCAGGTAGTCAATGGCCGTGGTGATGAAGAACTCTCGCTCGGGCTGTCTCGTCATGTGCCACTTCTCCCCGCCTGACCACCGCTTCCTGATGAGAGAAGGGGTCAGGCAACCGTTTCAAGATACGCAAAACTCTTCCGCCTATCTCAAAAGGGCCGCGCCTGGAGGAAAGGGGAGGGGCGGGATGCTCGCCTTCGCACCCCGCCCCTCCCCATGCCTCTACAACACAGCACGTCAGGAGCGCGGGGGCATTCGCATGGGCATGGTCTGCTCGCGGGTGACGGTCATGGAGGCAGTGTAACCGCCGGGCGGGGACCTGTCATCGGCATCCTCGCGGAGGGGAGGCAAGGGCGGCTTTCATGCTTCCTGCACGTGGGCGGGTGGGTCACCTTTCCCCCGTTCTCGCCCCCGACCGCCCCCTACAATCGCGGGCGTGATTGCTTACCTGAGTGGCGTGGTGCGCGAGGTGCGCGACTCCAGCGCCGTGATCGTCGCCGGGGGGGTGGGCTACGAGGTCTTCTGCCCGGCCTCGACCCTGGGAAAACTGGCGGTGGAGGCCCCGGCGGAGTTGAATATCCGGCACGTCATCCGCGAGGACGCTCAACTCCTCTTCGGCTTCAGTGACGCCGACAGCCTGCGCCTCTTCGACCTGCTGACAGGCGTGAGCGGTGTGGGCCCCAAGCTCGGCCTCGCCCTGCTCTCCGCGATGCCCGTGAGCGCCATCGCCCAGGGCCTCCTGACGGGCGACGTGAAGCTGCTCTCCAGCGTCTCGGGGGTGGGCAAGAGGACCGCCGAGCGTCTCGTCCTCGAACTCCAGAACAAGGTGCCCGACCACCTCGCCGCGCCGACCACGCCCGGCGGCAAGGGGGCGGCCCCGGTCACGAGCACGGCGGGCCGCGACGCCATCGAGGCCCTGCTCGCGCTGGGCTTCCGTGAGGGGCAGGTGCGGAGCGTGGTCGCCGAACTCCTCGCCGCCGACCCCGCTCAGAGCGCCGACGCGCTGATCCGCAAGGGGCTGGGGAGGCTGCGGTGACGCCCGCGCCGCACGGCCAGCCGGAAAGCATCAACATCGAGGACGGCACGCCGAGCGGCGCCTCGGGGTTCGAGACCGGGGGGTCGCCCGACTCCGGCGGGGAGGCCCAGAGTCCCCCCGAGCAGCGGGTGACCTGGCTGGAACTGTTTTTCGACCTGATCTTCGTGACCGCCTTCGACCAGCTTGCCAAGCGGCTGGGCGACGCGCCCACCTGGGGCAACCTGGGCATCTTCATGCTGCTGTTCGTGGCGGTGTGGTGGGCCTGGGCGGGGAACACGACCTTCGCGGGGCGCTACGGCAACGACAGCCGCGCCTACCGCTGGGGCACCCTGGTGCAGCTCGTCACGCTGGGTGCGATCAGCCTCACCCTGCGCGGCGACCTCGACCAGACGGGCGCGGCCTTCTCCCTCGCCTACGCGGCGAACCGGCTGACGCTGGTGGTCATGTACCTCTCCACCCTGCGAACACACCCCGAGACGGCGGCCTTTGCGCGCCCAACGGCGACGGGGTACGGCGCGGCGGCGCTGATCTGGCTCGGCAGCGCCCTGCTGGGCGGCACCGCCGAACTCCTCGCCTGGGGGGTGGCGCTCGCCATCGACGTGCTCACGCCCCTGCTGATCCGCGACCGCTACGGCCGGGCGCTTCCCCACCAGGAGCACCTGCCCGAGCGGGTGGGCCTGCTCCAGATCATCGCGCTGGGCGGCATCGTGACCGAGGTCGTGACGGGTGGGCGCCAGCAGGAACTGCGCTGGTCCGAGCAGGTCCCCGCCCTCCTCGCCCTGGTGACCGCCGTGGGGCTGTGGCGGCTGTACTTCGATCAGGCCCGCGCCCTGCCCGTGCTCGCGGCACACCGGGCCGGAAGGGTGGGGTCCCTCCTCGCGTGGCTCTATGGCCACCTGCCCTTCACCCTCAGCGTGGTCATGCTCGCCGTCGGGCTGGGGCACGGCATCTCCGACGAGAGCGGTGCCCGCGACATGGTCAACCGTCAGCTCGTCGCGTGGCCGCTCGTCGGCGCCAATCTCACCCTGCTCTTCTTGCGCTGGAACGCCCTGCGCGTCGCCGGGCGCGGATTCCCCGACCTGAGCGCGGTCGCCATCGGGGTCGCCGCCGCCGCCAGCCTCACCCTCGCCTTCGTGCCGCTGGACACCCTCGCCACGCACGCCGCCGCCTGCGCGATTGCCCTGGGAGCCGCGCTCGTCACCGCCCTCGACCCCGCGACGCGCCGCCTGGGCAAGATCGAGGAGGCGCTGGGAGGGAGCGGCACGCCGGTCTGAGGCTGGGTGGGAGGTCAGTGGGGAGCGTCGAAGGGGCGAGCGTGGCTGACACCCGGCCTCCGCCCCGCAAGTCTCTGAATCCCCACTACTGAAGGGGGAGAAAGCCTCTTCTCGGCGATGGCGTTGGTCAAACGTCCCCTCCCAACCTCTCGCGGTGAGAGCCGTACCAGTCCCCCACAGGGGAGGAGGAGCCAAGAGCGCGAGTGCTCCAGCTCTCTGTCAAAACGCAAACTCGGACGCCCTGCCCGTATCCTTGACTGAACGGTCCTGGCCCACGACCCCGCCCTGCTCGCGCGGCGTTCCGGGTGGGCCCGTTGACGGAAGGCGACAGGATCAACCATTGCGTTCCGAAAGCCCCGATCATTCGCGCTGCCCCTTTGCCCTTGCCGAGCGCAGCGGAAGGCTCCCCCTGTCCCCTCTGCATCCCTCCCTACAGCCCCGCCCTGCTCCCCATGTTGCACTGAGCCCATGACGACACAGGGCGGCACGCTGGTGATAGGGGCAACGGGCGGCATCGGGTCGGCGGTCGCGCGGAGCTTCGCGGCTTCGTCCCCCCTCACGCTGGCAGGACGGAACGCGGAAAAACTCCAGGCCCTCGCCGCCGAGCTGGAAGCGGGCGCGCACCCGCTCGACGTGGGGTTCGAGAGCCACCTCCGCGCCCTGTTCGAGGGACTGGGGGAGTTGGAAACCGTCATCTACGCGGCGGGCGCCGCCCTGCCCCACCTCCTCGCCGAGGCGGACGCGGCGCGGGTGCGCTCGGTGTGGAACGCGAACTACTTCGGGGTCCTGTGGACGCTCAAGTACGGCCTGCCGCGTCTGGCACCGGGCGGGCGGCTGTACGTGATCGGCGCCCGGCCCGAACTCGTCACCGCTCGCGGTTTCTCCCAGTACGCCGCGAGCAAGGCCGCCGTCGCCCGCGCGCTGGAAGTCGCCCGGCTGGAAACGCGCGGCAAGACGTTGACCCTCGTGCTGCCGCCCGCCGTGGACACGCCCCTCTGGACGCAGGTGGGCCGCCCTCCTCGCGGTGCCCTCGCCCCGGGAGCCGTCGCCGCCGCGCTGCTCGCCGACCGGGCAGGGCCGGGCGGGGACGAGTTGCGGGTGGGGTAAGGACGGCGGCCCTCACTCCCGGCACAGCTCCTGACCCGCCCTGTCCGCCGCGACCAGCAGCACGTCCCACACGCTCGAAAAGGGCGGAGCATAGGCGAGGTCCAGCTCGAAGAGGTCCCCCACACTTCCTCCCCGGTGGAGCAGGGCGGCCACCACGTCCACCCGCTTGACGCTCCCCGTGTGCCCGAGAAGCTGCGCCCCCAGCAGGCGGCCCGACCCGCGCTCTGCGGTGAGGCGGACGTGGATGGGCGCGGCGCCCCGGTAGTAGCCCGCGTGGTCGGTGCTGTCCACGTCCACGCTGAGGGCGTCCAGCCCGGCGTGCTCCGCCTCCGCCTGGGTGAGGCCGGTACGCGCCACCCCCAGGCCGAAGGTCTTGAAGATGGCCGTGCCGACGATGCCGGGAAAACGCGCCTCCCCGCCCGCCATGTTCACGCCCGCCACCCGGCCCATGCGGTTGGCGGTCAGCCCCAGGGGGATGTGGACGGCGCGGCCCGTGACCCGGTGCCGACTCTCGGTGTTGTCGCCCGCCGCGTACACGCCCTCCACGCTCGTCTCCTGCCGGTCGTTGGCGGCGACGGCGCCCGTCTCGCCCAGGCGCACGCCCGCCGCCCGCGTGAGGTCGGTGTTCGGCCGCACGCCCACCGCCACGACCACGAGGTCGGCGGGCACGTGGCCCCCGTCCGTGTCCACTCCCGTCACCCGACCCTCCTTCCCCGTCAGGCCCTCCACGGTGACGCCGCAGCGCACGTCCACCCCCTGCCGCTCGACCTCGGCGCGCACCCGGCGTTGGAGGCCCACGTCCAGCATCCGGCCCGCGACCTCCGGCCCCTTTTCGAGGAGGGTCACCTCCAGGCCTCGCGTGCTCAGCGCCTCCGCCATCTCCAGCCCGATGTACCCCGCGCCGACGATGCAGGCTTGCTTGGCTCCCTCAAGGCTCGCCTCGATGGCCTGCCCGTCGGGAAGGTCGCGCAGGACGTGGACGCCCGCGAGGCTGGTGACGGCCCAGGGAGGCCGGACGGGGCTCACCCCCGTGGCGAGCAGGAGGCGGTCGTAGGGCTCGGTGAGGGTGCGGCCCGTCTCCCGGTCCCGGACCGTCACCGTGCGCGCCGTCGCGTCCACGCCCGTGACCTCCTGGCGCAACCGCACGTCGATGTCCCGGTCGCGGAGCTGCCCCGGGGTGCGGGCCACCAGCCGCCCGAAATCCTCCACCTCGCCGCCGATCACGTAGGGCAGGCCGCAGGCGCCGTAGCTCACCCAGTCCCCCCGCTCGAAGACCGTGACCTGCACGTCGGGGCTCTGCCGCCGCGCCCGGCTCGCCGCGCTCATGCCCGCCGCCACCCCGCCCACCACCACGATTCGCATGTGCCCCCAGCCTATGACGGGGAAGGCGGGGCAGTGCCGGTTCCAGACGAGCCGTCCTTCACGCTCGGCCGCGCCGTTACGATGGTCGGCATGACGGACACCGCTCCCGCCCGCGTCCCCCCCGAGACGGACCCCGACGCGCACCTGCCCCTCAACCGTCACCGTCTGATCGCCCCCGGCCCGGTCGAGGTCGAGCCGCGCGTCCTCCTCGAACTCGCCCGGCCGCAGATGCACCACCGCGCGCCCGAGGGGGTCGAGAAGTTGCAGGAGGCCCGGGCCAAACTCACCCGCCTCCTCGGCGCCCCCTACGACGCCGTGATCACCACGAGCAGCGGCACCGGGGCCTTCGAGGGGGCTCTGGTCAGCCTCACCCCCGTGGGCGCGCGGGTCGTGAACGCCCAGGCGGGCAAGTTCTCGGAACGCTGGGGCGAGATGGCGAGGCGGCTCGGGTACGACACGACCGTCGTAGCCCGGCCCTGGGGAGACGTGCTCGACCCCGGGGAGGTCGCCGACGCGGCCAGGGGCGCCCACACCCTCCTGATCACCCACTCCGAGACGAGCACGGGCGCCCTGCACGACCTGGAGGCGGTGACAAAGGCGGCCAAGGCGCAGAACCCTGACCTCATCGTCATCGCCGACTGCGTGACGAGCTACGGGGTCGCGGAACTCCGCCCCGCCGAGTGGGGGGTGGACGCCGTCGTGAGCGGCAGCCAGAAGGGCACCGCCACGCCCCCCGGCCTGGGCTTCGTCCTCTTCAGCCCCGAGGTGCAGGAGCGGATGATCCGGGACACGCCCCGGGGCTTCTACCTCGACCTCACCCGCGAGCTGAAGGGGCAGAAGGCCGGGAACACGCCGCAGACCCCCGCGATCAACCTGATCTACGCCCTGTCGCTGGCCCTCGACCGCCTCCTCGCCGTGCCGCTCGATGTGTTGTGGGCCGAGAAGCGGAGGCAGGCGGACGCGCTGATCGCGGCGGGAACGGCCCTCGGCGCCCCCGCCTGGACTCCCCGCACCACGCCCGCCGTCGCCGTGCTGCGGCCCCCCCAGGGCCTCACCGGGCGGCAGGTCAGCGCCCGCCTCGCCGAGATGGGCCAGCGCGCCCTGCCGGGCCAGGCTCCGCACGAGGACGCGGTGTTCCGCATCTCCACCCTCGGTTATGCCGACCGTTACGACGCGCTGGGCATCGCGGGGATGCTGGAGGACTGCTTCGCCAGCCTGGGGGTGCGTTTCGAGCGGGGAGTGGCGGTGCAGGCGGCGTGGCGGGCGTTGGGGTAGCTAGCGGGAGGGTGGCGCCCGAGCCACGTCCTCACCCCCAACTTCCTTCTACTGACCTCGCCTGCTTGAAAGCCCCTTTTTCACCGTGAGATGTTCAATCTCACCGTCAGTGAGGCCCACACTACTACGTCAGGAATGATGGCTGGTTGGTGCATAATACTAACTGTGACTTGAAACATAAATCAGGATGAACGGCGGCGCAGAAGGCTGAAGTTGATGCCAAAGTGAAAGCATTGAATGCAGCCCCCCCTACGGTCACGGCTGTTCCTACCAGGACAAATCAACAGCGTGCAACTTGGACAAAGGTCTATGGGCCAGCGCCAGCCGGAAAGGACGTCGATCATGTTGTTGATTTGCAGCTCGGGGACATAGACGACATAATGAACTATAATATACTTGACGCTAGTGTCAATCGTAGTTTGGGACGGCAAATTCAGAACCAAATAAATAAAATAATATACCGCGAATAGGGGTTGACAGGGTGGGGGGAGAAATGGCAAAGGGACGGTGCTCATGTGCCGTCCCGACCTCAGTCTACTCCCCATTCCCGACGCCCTGCGACGCCTGACGGTCTGGCTGACCCCCCAGATGCCATCCAAGCTGGTCCACCCCCACGAGAAGATCAGTGACGCCGAATTGGTGGCGGTGGCCCTATTGCAGCGGATTCACAAAGCACCCTACTTCAGGGGCTGGTGGAGGATGCTCAAACTCAACCACTGTCCCCATTACCCTTCGGAGGTCCAGGCCCGTACCCGGCTGGAACGCTTGACCCCTGTGATCGAGGGCGCGAGTGTCGAAGTCCAGGCACTGGACTTCGTGGCCGTGGACTCCGAACCCCTCCCAGTCTGCACCTTCAAGCGCGCTCCCCGTTGCAAGTTCAAGGGGGCACGACACGGCTTCAGTACCTCCGGCCCGGTGTATGGGTTCAAGCTGCATGCCTGGACGACCCTGAATGGCAAAATCGCCCAGTACGTGCTCCGGCCCGCCAACGAGCATGACTTCACCGTCGGGTGCGTGATGAACCGCGACTGGCCCACCTTCGGTGGGCCGAAGCAGATTGGGGACAAAGGCTATCAGTCCGGCACGTACCTGACGCCACCCAAAAGCAATGCCAAGCGTCCTGACCCTCGTTGGAAAGACGAATATGCGGCTGCCCGCAAGATCATCGAGTCGGCGTTCTCGGTGCTGGTGGGTTCCGGCTTGCGGTGGGGGCAGGTCAAGACGATGGCGAGCTTGCGGCTCAAGGTCGCCCTCCTCGTCCTCGCCCACAACCTCAAGTTCTTTGACCTCCCCGCCTAATCACACTTGGCGCTCCGAGTCAATCCCTATTCGCGGTAATATGAAGCCCGGCGATCAGTTCACATCCTGCACAATCAGACCCAGGTGATACTGTATGTTAGAGTTCCTTAAAATGCTGAATCAAAGCAGTGCAAAGCAGTTAAATAAGTCTCCGGCGTCGACAGATGAGCTTGTTGATTTAATTGGTGGAAACTCATTATACGACGGTGCCTACTTCATTCTTAATAGATTGATGTCAAGCAAGTGTACTGAACTCTGTCTACTTCTAGCTCCAAATTTTAAGGGATATATTACTGCTATAGGACATGACTGGCTTGGAAATATTTATGCAGCCGACACATCAAGAATGATGGATGGGCATCCTTTGATTCTATACTTCGATGTCAACTCACAGGAGGTTTTGAACACGCAACAGAACTTGATTGAATTTCATGGGAATACTCTTACGAGCCAAGGGGAAGGCGTTCTTAGACTGGGCGAGTATGATAAGTGGACGGAGAGCGGTCTGCCTCTCAAAGACGCGTCTAGGTGTATTGGCTACACCATACCACTTGCTCTAGGAGGTTCGACCGAGCTAGACAATATGGAAGAAGTCGATATAGAGGTGTATTGGGAATTGACGGGTCAAATTGGAGCCCCCTAAACACTTAGTTTTCCACAAATCCATTTTAACTGCCCGCGTTCTGACTACTGACCACTACTAATGTCACCTGAGAAAGACAAGCTGACCCAGCCGCCCCTTCAAGACTTGGGGCGGCTGCCGTTGCTAGAGCACCACTCCTTTAGGAGAGCTACGGTGTTACCCCACTGATGCCTGCTCAGCTTGCCTTGTCGCGCTGGATCAGTTCTGCGAGGCAGGGCGCAGCCTCCCGGCGCTGCTCGTCGTACAGGTGCGTGTACACCTGCATGGTGAACCCCACGTTCGTATGCCCCAGCCGGTCCTCGATGACCTTCGGGGCCACTCCCCGAAAAGCCAAGAGGCTCGCGTGGGTATGGCGTCGGTGGAGAAACGGTGTTACTATTCCCTTGGAGGCATATGCCGTTGAAGGAATACCGACCTTGACGTGGGAAGTCGAGTACACCGATGAACTCGGGGCCTGGTGGGAAACCTTGATTGAGGCCGAGCAGGAATCCATCGACGCCGCCGTCCGTCTCCTCGAAGCGCGTGGCCCCCACCTCGGCTTTCCTCATACTTCCGGCATTCACGGCTCTCGACACGCCCATATGCGTGAACTTCGTATCCAACACCAGGGCCGTCCCTACCGCATCCTGTACGCCTTCGACCCCCGCCGCAGCGCCATCCTGCTCATCGGGGGCGACAAGACCGGGAATGACCGCTGGTACGAGGTGTTCGTTCCCCTGGCCGATAGCCTGTACGACGTGCATCTCGACACCCTGAACAAGGAGGGCCAGCATGGCGAAGAAGTGGAGTGACCTGCGGGCAAAGATGACGCCGGAACAGCAAGCCCGCGCCGCCGCAAAGGCGGAGGGGATGCTGGTGCAGTTGCAACTGGCCGAGCTGCGTCAGGCCCGGTCGAAAACGCAGGTGGAGGTGGCGCAGGCGATGGATACCCAGCAGGCGGCGGTGTCGAAATTGGAACGGCGGGAGGACATGTACCTGAGCACCCTGCGGGAGTACATCGAGGCCCTGGGGGGAGAGTTGAAGCTGGTGGCCTCGTTCCCGGACGCGGACATTCCCATCGGGTCGGTGCCGCCCCGCTGAATGGAGGTGCCGGGGCGGTGCTATGGCGGAGCTACGCCCCAGGAGAGAAGATCCAGCCTCCGAGATTCCCCGTCTGAATAACGTCGTCTGGGGCGTGATCCAGGAGAACAGGCATCTGCGGGCACAGATGCTCAATCTCACCCCTACCGCCCCTCCCGCGCGTCCGCCAGCAACTCCCCCGCGATGGCGAGGGCGGCGGGCCCGAGGGGACTGCGGGTCACGCCCAGCAGGATGCCCAGCTTGTCCCGCCGGGCGCTGGAGATGTACGTCCAGCGCTCCAGGTCGGCGCGGTGGGTGCGGGCGGTCTCGTCCCGCAGGTAGCGTACGGCCCCGTCGTAGTACCCGACCTGGAAGGCGGCGCGGGCGCGTTTCTCCTGCTCGACCAGACCGAGGCCGCGCGTGGCGAGCAGCACCCGCCGGGCCTCGTCCTCGCCGCCGAAGCCGTAGAGGTTTTCCAGGCGGTAGACGGCCTTGGGGAAGCGCAGCCCGGCGGCGGCCCGCCACGCGTGCGGGAGGCGAATCTCGAACTCCGGCCACGCGTGGGTGTGGGTCAGGAGCGCCGGGTACAGCAGCGTCAGGGCCACGTCGCGCGCCTCGGCGAGGGCGAGCAGTTGTTCCTGCGCCCCGTGGCCGGGGCCGGTGTACTCGCGGCGGGCGGCGTCGAGACGGGCGGCGGCGCGGCCCAGCAACTCCTCCCGGTGCGCGGCGAGGCGTTCCGGGCTCAGCGTCCAGAGGGTGCGCTGGATGCGGCCGTAGTAGCCGGTGGGGTCGTACACGACGCGGCTGGTGGCGAGCAGGGCGAGGGGCGCCTCCTCGCGCGCCGTGTCCCAGTCGCGCCACCCCTCCAGCTTCTCGTAGGGGAAACGCTCCACCGTCACCCCGGCGCGGCTCTCGGTCTGGGGGGAGAGCAGGCCGCGCTCGAAGGTCACCAGGGTCGGCTGGCTGCCCACCCAGGCGACCTCCGTGCCGTGGCTCCCCGCCTGGGCGACCGCCCTCACCTTGCGGTCGGCGACCAGTCGGCTCTGTACCTTGTCGGGGTCCTGCACGCGGCGCCTCCGCCTCCAGCATAGCGGCCCGCTCGCTAGCCTCCCGGAGTCGCAGGGACGGGTGAAGATCAGGGCAAGGGGGACGGCGCTGCGTGCTCGCGGGAAGGCGGCGCAAGATTCGCCTCCGCCCGTCCGAGCACCCGGCGCAGGTGTTCGAGGTGCGCCGTCCTCGACTCGCCTTTGTCCTCGATGTAGGGCTGGATGCCGTGCGTGTACCCCAGCGCGCGGTACACCTCGCCGACCAGCCGGGCTTCCCGCATCAGCGCCCGCCCCTCGGCTGGGGGCAGGAGGTCGGCCCATTCCGCCAGATACGCGGTTTCCACCGCCTCCAGCGTCTCGGGAGAGGCGCCCTCGGGCGCGAGGTAGAGGGGGTCCGCGTCGAGGAAGGGGTGGGTCACGCTCACGTCCGACCAGTCGATCAGGGTCCAGCGCCCCTCCCCGTTCCGCACGGTGTTGCCCCGGTGCAGGTCCCCGTGCCCGATCACCTCCGGCAGCGGCGAGGCGAGCAGGCGCACGCAGGCCTCCTGCAAGCGGCCCTCTAGCACCCACAGCCGCGCGGCCTCGGCGGGGGTCAGGCCGCCTTCCTCCCCGAGGAGAAGCACGTCCCCCCGCAGGAGTTCGGGCAGGAGCGCGGCCACCCACGCCGGGCCGTGGTCGGGCAGCCCGCGTGATCGGAACCCGGGGACCAGCCTCACGCTCGCCCGCTGCACCCGCGCGAGGTGGGCGGCGAGGCCCGCACCGCTCACCTCCTCACCGGGCACGTCTCCCGCGTGGTTCAGCAGCAGCAGGCCCCGGCCCTCGTCGGCGGCGAGGACGAGTGGGGCGGCCCCCGGAATCTCGGCGGAGAGCACGCAGGTCGCCGTCACCTCCCGCGCGAAGAAGGCGGGGACGGCCTTGAGGTACACGGGGTCCCCGCCCCCCTCCAGCGGCACCCGCCACAGGGCGCTGATGCCCCAGTGTTTGACGGGCTCAGGCGGCCCGGCGCGGTTCAGGTCCTGCTCCCCCAATTCCTCGTCGAGCCACGCCAGCGCCCCCGCCGCCCAGCCGACCCGCGCGAAGGGGGGCCGCGTGGGTGGGGCGGGGGAGAGGGCGGCCTCGGCCCACCTCCGCTCGGTCCCGGGCAACTCCTCCGGCAGGGCCCAGGTCACGCCCGTCAGCCCGCCAGGAGCGTCGAGGTGCCACACGGCCTCGCGCACGAGGGTGCCGTCCGCCTCCTCCCCCAGCCAGGCGAAATACAGCCGCCGCAGCGGGGCCAGCCAGGGGGAGAGCGCGGGAAAGGCGCCCGTCAGGCCGCGCCCCACGAAGGTATTCTCCGCGACCACGGTCACGGGCAGGGCGCCGCCCACCGCCGCGACCCGCCGCCCGTCCGGGTGGACGACCACCGCGCGGAGGGTGGCCCGAATGCTCTGCGTCATGCCCGCAGTGTGCGCCGTGCGAGGGCCCGGACGCCTGCGCCGGGTGGCTTAGCCCGGGGAAAAAGCAAAGGAGGCCTCGGCCCCCTCCTCCGTTCCCGCCCGCCGACGCTTACCCGCCTGCCCCGAGCCTCCCCAGCCACACGCCCACCCCGAAGACGACCGCGCCGCCCACGATGACCTGGAAGATGGTCTGCCCCAGGGGACTGCGCATGTACCGCCAGCGGATGACGGCGATGGCGAGGAGTTCGACGATCACGACCACGTACGCCAGCGTCAGCGCCGCGCGCAGGTCGGGCAGCAGGAAGGGGAAGGTGTGGAGCATCCCGCCCAGGATGGTGGCGAGCCCGGTGATCACCCCGCGCGCGACCGGCGTGCCGCGCCCGCTGACCTTGCCGTCGTCCGAGAGCGCCTCGGCGAGCCCCATGCTGATGCCCGCCCCGATGCTCGCCGCCAGCCCGACGAAAAAGGCGTCGATGGGTTTGCCCGTCAGCCCCGCCGTGGCGAAGATCGGCGCGAGCGTGCTCACGCTGCCGTCCATCAGTCCCAGCAGCGCGGGCTGGACCTTTTGCAGGACGAAGGCGTGCTCGCCGTGCGTGGGCGTCAGGGTGGCGACGGCGGGGGCGGACGGCTGGGCAGGCGAGGACATGCTCACATTCTACCCTTACTAGGAATAATTCTCAATAAGGACTATTCCGACGGGAGAACCCGGAATGGGGATGGGCAGGGCCGGGTCGGGTGCGCTCGCCCTGAAAAAATGCCTGTGGAGGCGAGGAATTTCGCCCCGGGAACCCGAGAACCGGGCACGTCTGGGGCCGGAGGGGCGGGCTGTTTGTGGAGAAGGGGTGAAGCCTAGGAAAGCCCCGCTCACTCCTCCCGCGTCTCCCACACCAGCCTTGGCCGGAACTTCAGGGCGTCCGCCGCGACGAGGTGAGCGGGAATACCGCCGACGTGGCGCAGGGTCCGCTCCGGGTTCGCCCCGTGGAGGTGCCCGTAGACGACGAGATCGGGGCGGGCGTCCTCGATCACGTTGCTGAGTGGGTTGGGAGGGTAGGGCGGGCTCGCGGGCGGGTAGTGCAGCATCAGGATCAGGGTGTCGCCGGGCTGACGGAGCCGCGCGGCGACCTGGGTGCTCAGGCGCAATCTCTCCGCCTCGCGGTTCAGCAGCCGCTCGTCTTCCTCGCCCAGGGGTTCGTGGCCGGGAGTGAGCCAGCCGCGCGAGCCACAGACGACCACCCGGCCCACCCGCACGGCGTCGTTCTGCACGGCGAGCATCCCGGGGGGCAGGGCGGCGCGCAGTTTGGACGCACTCGTCCACCAATAGTCGTGGTTTCCCCGCAGCAGCACCTTGGTCCCCGGCAGCGCCGCCACCGGGGCGAGGTCGATGAGCGCGTCGGGGAGCCGCATCGCCCAGGAGAGGTCGCCCGGCAGCAGCACGAGGTCGTCCTCACGTACCACCTCGCGCCACTCCCGGAAGATCGCGTCCGGGTGGCCCGCCCACTGCGGCCCGAAGACCGTCATCGGCTTGGGCGTGACGGTGGCAAGGTGCAGGTCGGCAATGGCGAAGACGCGCATGGGGGAAGGCTCCGGGCGGGGGGACGGGGTGGGGGACAAGCCAAAGCGAAAGCCTCCCGCGTGGGGAGGCCTTGCGCGTGGTCGGGGCGAGAGGATTCGAACCTCCGACCCCTTCGTCCCGAACGAAGTGCGCTACCAGGCTGCGCTACGCCCCGCCCTACCACGGCTCCAGTCAGACGGGCGAAAGGGCCCGCTTTTGGTGCGTGGGGTAGTCTACGCGGCCCCCCGGGGGGTGTCAAGCGAGGGGGCCGCCGTCCGGGCGGGCCTGGAAGGCGCGCAAGCGGAAGCGGCCCGCCGTGCCGACATGCAAAGCTGGGAAGCAGAGCGGCAGCGAAGCGTCCTCATCGGCCCTCAAGGCGAGACCCCTCGTGCATTCAGGGTGACAGGTTCCGGTGGCCTCGCCCTGATCGAAACCGTGGCCTCACTCCGGGTCCTCGAACTCCGTCTCCGACTCCTCATCGCCACCCTGCTCCTCCGGGTGGGCCGCCGACACCTCCCGGATGGCCGCCCAGATCACGGCGCCCGGAAAGCCCCGCCGGGCGAGGAAGGCGTAGGCGGTGGCGCGCGGGTCGCGCTTACGGGCGAAGCTGGGCCAGCGGCGCTCCAGGATGGCTACGGCGTCCGCCCGCTCCTCTTCCGGGTCGCGGGTGGCGAGCGTCTCCTCGATCAGCCCTTCGCCCACGCCCCGGCGTTTGAGGGTCTGCCGGACGCGGAAGCCGCCCACCCCCCGGCGGTGGCCCTCGGCGCGGGCGACCCCCTCGTCGCTCTGGTAGCCGAGTTCCTGCACCCGGGCGAGGACCTCGGCGGCCAGCGTCTCGTCGTCGGTGCGGCGAAGCAGCCGGGTCCTCAACTCCGTCTCCGTGAGCGCCCGGCCCGACAGCGCCCGGAAGGCGTAGGCGAGGAGGTCGTCGCGGGCCTTCTGCCGTTCCTCCGGTGTCCTTTCCCCGCCCGCCGTCACGGCCACAGTATGCCGCTTGCGCCCACCTCCCCGCACCCGCTAAGATGCGCAGGTTGCCTACCGAAGGGTGGGTGACCTCTATCCGGTCAAAGGCCGGGTGGAAGGCGCGGAGGCTCTGCCCATGAGGAGCCGGGCGCATCGTGTTCCTCTCCCCGAGGGGAGTGGGAACCGCCCCGCGAGTGCGGGAGAACAAGGAGAATTCACATGGCCCTTCGTCACAAGTCCGCCCAGAAGCGTCACCGCCAGAGCCTCAAGCGCCGATTGATCAACCGCAGCCGCAAGAGCACGATCAAGACCTTCACCAAGAAGGCCGTCGTCGCCGCAGGAGCGGGCGCCGAGAACGCGACCGAACTCCAGCGCAAGGCCGAGAGCCTGCTCGACAAGGCCGCCAAGGGCAGCACCCTCCACAAGAACACCGCCGCCCGCAAGAAGAGCCGCCTCGCCCGCGCCATCAACAAGGCGAACGCCGCCAAGCAGACGGCGTAAGCGAGCGCCGCTCACGAAAGGGGCCACTCCCGCGAGGGGTGGTCCTTTTTCCGTTCAGCCCGGCCCGGTCTCCCGCACAAACAGGACGAGGCCGGGGTCCACCGCTTCCAACCCCGCCTGTTCCCCTCGTGTCAGAACGGCGCGGTCCGGGCGTCCTCTCCGGGCAGTCGCGCGGCCTGTTCTCCCCCTCCCCTTGCGGGCGACTTGTAAAGCTCCGAAGGAGAGGATTGGGGAGAGGGGTGCCGAGCGCCGCTCGTCCTTCTCCCAGACGACACATCCGTCCTAACAACCAGTTTCGCAATTCACATCGAGCGTCCGGGTGAGGGCTGGGAGTCTGCCGTAGCGCCTATCCATACTCGGCGGGCGCGGCAGGAGCGCGAGGGCGGTCACCGCTCCCCCTACTGCCGGGCTTCCTTGAGGTCCAGCGTGCCCGAGTAGCGGTCGAACTCGACGGTCAGGCGGTAGACGCCCATCTGGCCGCTGCCCAGCAGGTTCAGGGACCAGTTGCCCTTAGGGCAGGTCTGCCCGGCGACCTGGGTGCCGCTGGGGTCCAGGAGGCGCAAGACGGCCTTGCCGCTGCGGACCGAGCAACTTCCCCGGACGCCCACGCTCTTGTCGGACTCGTACAGCTCGAAGGCGTACCTGTTCTCGCCCTGCGCGTTGAGGAGGTGGGTGGGTGTCAGCGTCACGTAGCCGAAGCGCAGCCCCACGGTGAAGTACAGCAGCGCGACGGCAACCGCCAGGGCGACGAACAGGAAGCGCACCCCCCTACTTTACGCTGCCTTCACGAAGGTTGCCGCAGCCCGCCCGTCAGGGGGGATGGAGGGAAAAAAGGCACGGGCGAGCCGGGCCACCCCCTCCCGCAGCCGCTCGGGCGGCAGGTGCGCGAAGGCGAGCAGGACGGCAGGGGGCCGGGCGTGGTGAGCGAGGGGCGCGGCGGGGGAGAGGGCCACCCCGGCCGAAGCCGCCCGCCGCACCGCCTCCTCCTCGGAGAGGGTGGGGGGCAGGGTCACGTGGACGTGGAGCCCCGCGCGGGCGGGTGTGACCTCCCACCCTGGCAGCCCCACCGCCAGGGCCGCGAGCAGGACTCCGTGACGGTGGCGGATCGCCGACCGCGCCCCCCGCAGGTGCCGCGCGTACGCCCCCGAGGCGAGCACGTCCGCGAGCGCGAGGGCGTCGAGCGTGGCGGGGGCCCGGTCGGTCAGGGGCCGGGTGCCCGCCAGCACGCGGGTGACGGGCCCGGGCGCGACGAGGTAGCCGCTGCGGGTGACGGGGGCCAGGCTCTTGCTGAAGCTGCCGAGCAAGATCACCCGGTCGGGGGCGAGCCCCTGCATCGCCGCCGGGGGCCGCCCGCCGTGGTGCAGGTCGGCGGCGTAGTCGTCCTCCAGGAGAAAGGCCCCCGACTGGCGCGCCCACGCCACCACCTCCGCCTGCCGCCCGGCGGGGAGCGTGACGGTCGTGGGGTACTGGGCCCCCGGGGTGAGGTAGAGCAGGGTGGCCCGCTTCGGCAGCGCCGCCGGGTTCAGGCCCGCCGCGTCCACCGGGACCGGGACCAGGGTGGCCCCCGTCGCGCCCAGGGCCGCCCGCGCCCCCGGGTAGGTGGGGTCCTCGACGGCGGCGACCCTCCCCTCCTCCAGAAAGACCCGCGCGAGGGCGTCGAGGGAGGCCTGGGTGCCCCCCGTCAGCATCACCATGTCGGGGGTGACCCGCGCGCCGCGTTCGGCGCTCAGGTAGGCGGCCAGGGCCCGGCGCGTCCCCGGCGGGCCGAGGAGGGTGTCCAGGTCGTCGGGGGAGCCGCCCTCCCCGCGTTCCCCGGCGGTCCGGGCCTGGCGGGTCAGGGCCTGGGCCCACGCGCCCGCCGGGTAGAGGTCGGGGACGGGCTGCCCGAGTCGGAAGTCCACAGCGTACCCGCCGCCCGCGTCCGGCACCCGCCCGGCCAGGGCCCGCGCCGCCCACGCGCTGAGGGGCAGCGGGGAGGCGGGGGCGTCCTCCTGGGGGGGCGCCGCCCCCGGAACCGCGACCCGCGTGCCGCTGCGGGCGCTGCTCCTCACGTACCCCTCCGCGCCGAGTTGCGCGAGGGCGTCCACCACCGTGTTGCGGGAGACGCCCAGCCGCGCCGCCAGGGCGCGGTGCCCCGGCAGCCGGACGCCCTGGGTCAGCACCCCCTCCAGAATCGCCTCGCGCAGCGTCCGGGCCACCCGCGAGTGCAGCGCCTCGCCCGGCAGCGGGGGCCGCAGGTCGAGGGCGCCCTCCGCCAGGGGCGTGCCCCCCGGCCCCTCCCTAACGCTCAAACTCCCGGGCGAGCCACGCGGGGTCGCCCCCCTCGGCGGCGAGCGCCTGCCCGGCGAGGGTGAGGAAGCGGTCGCGCGCCGCCCCGGCCTCCTCGCGGGTCAGGCCGTGGGCGGCGGGGTCCCGCAGAAGGTCCCGGAGAAGCGGGAAGACCGGAGTGTCCGGGTGGAGTTCGCCCCGCACGGTCACGTCGGCCCGCCACTTCAACAGGTAATCGAGCGCGTAGGGGCCGGGTTCGAGGACACAGCCGCCGGGGTAGGGGATGCGCCGGGGCGCCGGGAAGGTCACGGCGGCCCGGGAGGAGGGCGCGGTCGTCATGGGCACAGGATGCACCCGCCCCGCGCGGCGGGCCAGGCCAGCGGTCCCTCTCGACTTCGCTCATTCCCGGCTCATGGCGCGGGCTTGCCCTATCATGGGTCCCACCATGAGCGAGGCGCTGGTGCAGGCGTATCGGGACGCCCTGCCGGAGTACGAGCGGCTGAGGGACGCGGCGGTCGCCCACACCACCCGGCTCCTCACGGGGGCGGGGCTGAACATCCACCACGTCACGGGCCGGGTCAAGCGCCCCGCGAGCCTCGCCGACAAGCTGCGGCGCAAGGCGGGGCGCTACCACTCGCTCGCCGACGTGACCGACCTCGTGGCCGTGCGGGTGATCACCTACTTCGAGCGCGACGTGAACGTGGTCGCCCGCCTCGTGGAGGAGCACCACACGGTCGACTGGGACCATTCCATCGACAAGTCGAGGATGCACGACCCCGACCGCTTCGGGTACATGGGAGTCCACTACGTCGTGAGCCCGCCGCTAGGCGTGCCCGAGTTCGGCGCCCTCGGGGTGGTGCAGTCGGGGGCGAGGTTCGAGGTGCAGATTCGCTCGATCCTCCAGCACGCCTGGGCGGAGATCGAGCACGACCTGGGCTACAAGAACCGCGAGGCCGTTCCGCGCGAGGTGCGGCGCCGCTTCTACCGCCTCGCGGGCCTGCTGGAGATGGCCGACGAGGAGTTCATGGCCCTGCACCGCCTGTCGCACGACTACGCCGCCACCCTGCCCGAGCGCATCGCCGACGACCCCGACGGCGTGTACATCGACGTGCAGAGCATGACGCATCTCCTGGGCGCTTCCCCGGTGCGCGACCTCGACCTCGCCGTCGCCGCCGCCCTGCGGGTGCCCCTGCTCGAAGACTGGCCCGACCCCGAGCGCCCCCAGCGCCTCGCCAGCCTGTTGCATTACGTGGGCGTGCGCTCGGTGGGCCAGCTTCTCAAGGAGCTGCGGCGCCACGAGGCCGAGGTGCTGCGCTTCGCCGCCGCCCTGATGCCCCGGCTGCGCGAGGCCTGGACCCCGGCGGGGGGTGCCCGCCCCGGCACGAGCGTCGTCCACCACGCCCTGCTGCGCGCCTGCGCGAACGCGGCCCTCGACCCCCAGGAGGTCGTCAGCCTCCTCGACCTCAGCGGCTCGCGCAACGTCGGCGAGATGGTGCAGACCGTACGGGAAGTGTACGAGCGGGAAATCCTGAACCACGCCGCCGATTGAGACTCCCGGGGTGGACAGAGGCGAAGTCCCCCGCGTGAGGGCGTCGCCCCTTCAGCCGCCCGGGTCCTGCGGGATGACCGAGATGCTGCCGTCGCGCTCCAGGATGGCGTACTTGATCTGGTCGAGCCGCTCCAGGCCCTGTGACTTGCGGGCGGAGGAGAGCACGTCGTCCTCGTCCACCTGCGCCCGGTCCATGCGGTCTTTCAGGGGCTGGCCGTTCTCCACGAGGAGGACGGGCACGCTGTCGATCAGACGGTCGAGCCGGGCTGAGCGCCCCTTCCACAGGGCGAAGGCGATGTCGAGCCCCACCAGCGTCAGGATCAGGAGCAGGGCGGCGGTGACCGAGAAGTCCTCGCCCAGGAGGGCCTGCTGGGTCGTCTCGGAGATGATGAGCAGCAGCACGAGGTCGAAGGTCGTGATCTGCGAGAGGGCCCGCTTGCCCGCCACCCGGAAGATCACGGTCAGGAAGAGGTAGATGACGGCCCCGCGCAAGACGGCGTCCACCTGCGGACCTCAGGGGTAGACCAGGGCGCTGAAGTTCAGCCCCAGTCCGCCCACCTGCCCGAGGTGCCCGCGCAGCACGCCCGCCCGCTGGAACTCCACGTCGAAGGTCACCCGAAGCTCGTCCCCCTCGCCCCGGAACAGGTACTCGGTGCGTTTCGGCCCGTTCTGAATCCGCATCGGGGGCGGGGTGATCTCCTGCACCTGAAGCCGCTCCAGCGTATCGTTGGCGATCCAGACCTGTCCCTGGCCGTCCGGGCTCAGGGGAAGGCTCACCTCCAACTCGGTCGGCCGGGTTTCCCGCTCGAAACGCGGGAAGTCGAGCGTCAGGTCACCCGAACTCACGCTCGTCCGGGACAGCGGCCCGCCGCCGAACAGGCCCGCGAGCGCGAGCGCGAGGAGCAGCCAGATCACCCCCCACCCGATCCGCTCGACCCGCCACTCCCGCCTCTGGAAGTCGAACTCCTGCTCGATCCGCGCTTTGGTCACGTCCCGACGCTAGGCCTGTCCAGAGCGGGAATGTATCGAGGAATACTAACGAAGGGTTTAGAGGTCCGGCCCCCCTGGAGCCGGGGCTGAACTGCTTACCCCCGCCGGTCCCGGTAGCGCCGGATCAGCGCGTTCGTGCTGGAGTCGTGCGAGAGCTGCGGCTCCTCCTGCGCCTGAAGCTCGGGCACGATCTTCCCGGCGAGGACCTTGCCGAGTTCCACGCCCCACTGGTCGAAGGAGTTGATGTTCCAGATCGCCCCCTGCACGAAGACCTTGTGCTCGTACAGGGCGATCAGGGCGCCCAGCGTGCGCGGGGTCAGGCGGTCGGCGAGGATGGTGTTGGTGGGCCGGTTCCCCTCGAAGACCCGGTGCGGCGCCAGGCCAACCGCGACGCCCTCCGCCTCCACCTCCGCCTGCGTTTTCCCGAAGGCGAGGGCCTCGGTCTGCGCGAAGACGTTCGCCATCAGCAGGTCGTGGTGCGGCGGCTGGCTCCCGGTGTGCAGGGGGTTGAGCGTCTGGCAGAAGCCGATGAAGTCGCAGGGAATCAGGCTGGTCCCCTGGTGGATGAGCTGGTAGAAGGCGTGCTGCCCGTTCGTGCCCGGCTGGCCCCAGACGACCGGCCCCGTCTGGTAGTCCACGTTGCGCCCGTCCAACGTGACGTGCTTGCCGTTGCTCTCCATGTCGAGCTGCTGGAGGTAGGCCGGGAAGTACATCAGATATTGGTCGTAGGGCAGGACGGCGTGCGTCTGCGCGTCGAAGAAATCGCGGTACCACAGGCCGAGCAGCCCGGTCAGCATGGGGAGGTTGCGCTCGGGCGGCGCCGTGCGGAAGTGCTCGTCCATATCGTGCAGCCCGGCCAGGAACTCGCGGAAAGCCTCCGGCCCGACCGCGATCATCAGGCTCAGGCCGATGGCGCTGCCGACGCTGTAGCGGCCCCCCACCCAGTCCCAGAAGCCGAACATGTTGTTCGTGTCGATGCCGAATTTCGAGACCCCCTCCGCGTTCGTGCTCACCGCGACGAAGTGCCGGGCGACCGCCGCGTCGTCCCCGAGCGCGCCCAGCAGCCACGCCCGCGCGCTCGTCGCGTTCGCCATCGTCTCCTGGGTGGTGAAGGTCTTGCTCGACACGATGAACAGCGTCTCTTCGGGGTCGAGGTCGCGGGTCTTCTCGGTGAGGTCGGTGCCGTCCACGTTGGAGACGAAGCGCAGGGTGAGGTCGCGCCGCGAGTAGAACTTCAGCGCCTCGTAGGCCATCACGGGTCCCAGGTCCGAGCCCCCGATCCCGATGTTCACAATGTTGCGGATGGGCCGCCCGGTGAAGCCCAGCCACTCGCCGGAGCGCACGGAGTCGGCGAAGGCGGCCATGCGGTCCAGGACCTCGTGAACCTCGGGGACGACGTTGCGGCCGTCCACCAGAACCTCCGAGC
Source organism: Deinococcus aetherius (assembly GCF_025997855.1). Lineage (NCBI taxonomy): Bacteria > Thermotogati > Deinococcota > Deinococci > Deinococcales > Deinococcaceae > Deinococcus > Deinococcus aetherius. The sequence goes on along the minus strand of NZ_AP026560.1, from coordinate 2,195,975 downwards.
CCCGGGGAGCGCGCAGGGCCGTGTGGAGCACCGCCCGGTTCTCGGTCACGTTGATGCGCTCGCCCGCGAACATGGCGTCCCGCCTTGAGTCCACCCCCGCCTCCCGCGCGAGGTTGAGCAGCAGGCGCAACGTTTCGTCCGTCACCCGGTTCTTGGAGTAGTCGAGGTAAAGGCCCGCTCCCTCGGCCGTCAGGCGCTCGCCCCGCGCGGGGTCCGAGGCGAAGAGGTCGCGCAGGTGCAGGCCCTCGACCTCGCGGAAGTGGCTTTGCAGCGCCCTCCAGGCCGGGAGCTGCGTCAGGGGACCGGCGGCGGCAGGGGAGGTCATGCGCCGAGCATACAGTGGGCCCGGAAAGGGCAGCTTGAGGGTTTCTCAGTCCTTGGCGTCGTTCGAGGCGCCCTTCTGCCCGGGGGCCAGGGTCAGCCCACCTTCCACGTCCGCCACGCTCAGCCCGGGGGCCAGCGCCCCGTTCACCAGCAGGCTGAAGCGGTCCTGCCAGTCGCGCAGCACCTCGCGCTGGTCGCGGTAGCCGCCGTGGAGCAGCGCGAGGAGGCAGGCGTCCACCAGGAGGGCGCTGAGGAGCTGCGTGTTCACCCCGTCGCGCAGCGCCCCCCGCTCGCGCATGGCGATCAATACGGGCTCGACGAGGGCCACCAGGGTCAGGGCCGTGCGGATGCCCTCGCCGGGCTCCTGCTCGCGCCGCGCGCCCAGGACGGCGTGCCCGACCGCGCCGACGAGGTGGCCGTAACGCACGCCGAGGTCGGCCATCCGGGCGGTGACGTGAGCCCAAACCGCCTGGGGGGCCGCCCCCGCGTGCAGCCGCCGCACCGCCTCGTCGCGGGTCTCGCCCACGGTGCGCTCGAAGTGGGCGAGGAGCATGTGGACCTTGCTGGGGTAGTAGCGGTAGAGGTTCGTGCGGCTGACATAAGCCGCGCGGGCGATGTCCTGTGCGCTCGTGGCGTCGAGCCCGCTGCGGGCGAACAGCTCGAAGGCGGCCCGGGCGATGCGTTCGCGCCGCGCCTCGTCCTGCTCCGTCCGGTCGACCTTCACGCCCTCCAGGCTACCGCCCGCCGCCGCGCCTTCGCAGCCCCCACCCTTACGGTTGCGTTGGGGGTTGGGAGCCCTCGCGCCTGTACGACGCACTCTTCAGGACTCGCATTTCTGCGGCGCCTGACCTGGAGCTGACCCTCCAACCCCTTCACCATACCCGCGCTCATGAATTCTCGCTGTGCACGATTCGCCTGACAGCTCACCCGGAGGGCGCTTAGAGTGGATTTCCGGAGCCGCCGAACCTCCGGGAAAGCGACAAAGGGGTGAAGCCGTGCACATCTACCAGCTCTCTGGCCGGAACATGGACGTGACCGACGCGCTGCGCGATTACGTCGAGGAAAAGCTCACGCGCCTGGACCGCTTCAGCGACCAGATCACCGAGGCGCGCGTGACCCTCACCGTGCGGGACGTGCGCGACGCCGCCCGGCGCAACCGCGTCGAGGTGCAGCTCAACGTTCCCAACGGCGTCATCCGCGCCGAGGAGCACCACGCCGACATGTACGCGGCCATCGACCGGGCGTCGGACGTGCTGGAGCGCCAGCTTCGCAAGTTCAAGACCCGCTACATGAAGCGCCGCCAGGACGCCCTCCCCGAGCCCGCCCCCGACCTCGCCGCCGGGGACGTGCCGGTCATTGACGACGACGTGGAGGACTTCCAGCCCGAGATCGTTCGGCAAAAGCGCTTCGACCTGCGTCCCATGAGCCCCGAGGACGCCGTCACCCAGATGGAGGCCCTGGGCCACGACTTCTTCGTCTTCAAGAACATGGACACGGGCACCTGCGCGGTCGTCTACCGCCGCCGCGACGGCAACTACGGGCTGATCGAGCCGAGCTGAGCGTTTCGGTGACGGGGTGGGAAGGGTGGGGCGCGGGCCCCGTCCCCCACCCCTCACTCTTTCCTCATGCGGGTGGGCGCGGGCCCGCCGCCATCTGCTAGGCTGGGGCGTTCATGATCGCGCATGTGGTCAATCCCGGTTCCAGCAGCGTGAAGCTCGCGTGCGCGACCGTTCTGCCGGGCGACAACCCCGACCTGCCCGGCCAGTTGCGGGTCAGCCTCACCCGAGCGGAGGTGCCCCTGCCCGTGCCGCCCGGCGAGGACGACCTGGAGACGCTGACGCGCGCCGTGCTGGAGGCGACCGCCGACTGGCCCGCCCCCGACGCGCTCGTGGCCCGGGGGGGCTGGCTGGGGCAGGTGCGGGCGGGGACGTACCGGGTTACCCCCGAGCTGGCCCGGTTCGCCGCCTCGGCGGGGAACGACGCGGCGGGGCTGGGCGGGGCGCTCGCGCTCGCCGTCGCGGACGTGCGGGGAGTACCTGCCTTCGTGGTGGACCCCCAGAGCGTGAATGAGTTGCTGCCCGAGGCCCGCGTGACGGGAGTGGCGGGCGTGAGCCGCGAGGCCCGCTTCCACGCGCTCAACGCCCGGGTGGTCGCCCGCCGCGCCGCGCACGAGGTGGGCAAGCGGCTTCAGGACGCCCGCGTGGTCGTCGCGCACCTGGGGGCCACCACCAGCGTGACGGCCTTCGACGGCGGGCGTGCGGTCGATACGACGGGCACCGGCCCCGACGGCGGCCCGCTGGGGGCACTCCAGGCCGGGCCGCTGCCCGTGGGCGCCCTGCTCCGTCTCGCCCGGGAGCGGACTGACGCCGAGGTGCGCCGCCTTCTCGCCGCCGGGAGCGGCTTTCTGGCGCTGACGGGCACCGCGAACCTGCGGGAGCTGGAGGTGCGGGAGGCGACCGACCAGGGCGTGCAGGCCGCCACCGCCGCCTTCGTGCATGGGGCGTGCAAGGCCATCGGCGAGCAGTGCGGGGCGCTCCCGGCTCGCCCGGACGCCATCGCCCTGACAGGGGGCATCGCCCGCTGGGACAGCCTCGTGGACCGCGTCGAGCGGCGGGTTGCCTGGATCGCCCCCGTGATCGTGATTCCCGGCGAACTCGAACTCGAAGCGCTCGCCGAGGGCGCGGGCCGGGTGCTCCTGGGGCTGGAGCCGCCGCGCGAGTGGACGCCGCCCGCTCCGGGGAACTCCTGACATGGCCCGCCGCCGTGCCCCCCGCGCCGCCCCCGAGCCCATCCGGGCCACGAGCATGTGGCGGGTCGATCAGGTCTTCCTGTCCCGGCGGGGCGTGCGGGTGGAGGTGATCTGCTCCCTGGTGAACGACCGGGGCGGCCTGCGCAACCTCAGCGTGGTCGCCCCCACCGACGATCCCCACGAGGCCGTACGGCACGCGGCGCGGTTCGTCGCGGGCAAGGGCAACGTCAGCTCCGCCCGGCAGGCCCGCGTCCGCTGGGCGCGCGAGCAGACCACCACCCTGCAAGACGAACTCATCCGCGACGAGGCTCTGGAGGACGAGTTTCAGGACGCCTTCGAGGACACCTTGGCCGAGGTGCGGGACCGGATGCGGTAGGGTCCCTGACCCAAAAACGATGTCATGCCGAGCCAAGCGAAGCGTCTCCTCTTTCTTGTCAGGAGCCCTTCACGTTGCTTTGCGCTACAGCTTCGCAAGTCAGAGTGCCCACTCCTCGGTCAACTGCCCTGGAAAGGCACGCCAAAAGAAAAAGCCCCACCTCTGCGGTGGGGTCCTCTGTGGTTGCAGGGACAGGATTTGAACCTGTGACCTCCGGGTTATGAGCCCGACGAGCTACCAGACTGCTCTACCCTGCGTCGTCTCTCGCGTCGGGATTTCCGGCGCTCAGAAATAGTAGCTCCGACCCGTGATTCTGTCAATGCCCATGACGCGCAGACGCGAGACCGGGGAGGGCTCCGTGCTCCAGCCCACCGCCGGGGAGGGGCCCGGGCGGGTAGGCTGGGCCGTGTGACGGCGGGCGACGTGGTTTCGGGGGAGGCCAGCGGCATCCAGGCCCGCAAGCTGCGGCACATCGAGGCGTGCCTGCGTCCCGAGAGCCAGTACGCCCAGGTGACGACCGGGCTGGAGCGCGTTCCCTGGCCGTACCGGGCGCTGCCCGAACTCGACCTGGACGCGGTGCGGCTGGAGACCGCCTTCCTGGGCCGGACCCTGCGGGCCCCCGTCCTGATCGGGGCGATGACGGGCGGGGCCGAGCAGGCGGCCCTCATCAACCGCCGCCTCGCCACCGCCGCCGCCCGGCTGGGAATCGGGATGATGCTGGGCTCCCAGCGCGTGATGTTGGAGCGTCCCGAGGCGGCGGCCAGCTTCCAGGTGCGCGAGGTGGCCCCCGACATTCTTCTGATCGGCAACCTCGGCGCGGCGCAGTTCGGGCTGGGGTACGGGGAACGCGAGGCCGCGCAGGCGGTGCGGGAGGTCGGGGCCGACGCCCTCGCCATTCACGTCAACCCCCTTCAGGAAGCCTTGCAACCGGGCGGGGACACAGGCTGGGCGGGGCTGACGGCGCGGCTGGCGGAGGTCGTGTCCGCCCTGCCGTTCCCGGTGGTGCTCAAGGAGGTGGGGCACGGGTTGGACGCGCGGACGGCGCGGGCCGCCGCCGGGCTGGGCTTCGCGGCGCTCGATGTGGCGGGCGCGGGCGGCACGAGCTGGGCGCGGGTCGAGCAACTCGTCCACCACGGCGCGGTGCTCAGCCCCGATCTGTGCGAGGTCGGGATTCCGACCGCCCAGGCCCTGCGGGACGCCCGCCTCGCCGCCCCGGGAATGCCCCTGATCGCCTCGGGGGGCATCCGCACCGGCCTCGACGCCGCCCGCGCCCTCGCCCTGGGAGCCCAGGTCGTCGCGGTCGCCCGCCCCCTCCTCGAACCCGCCCTGGAGAGTGCCGGGGCGGTGGAGGCGTGGCTTGCGCGCTTCATCCACGAACTGAGGGTCGCCCTCTTCGTCGGAGGGTACGTGGGTGTGGAAGAGGTGCGGGGAACGGCGCAGTTGGAGTGACGGACACGTCCTACCCTCCCGCCGTCACCTCCTCCGGAACCGGCACACGTTTCACCCTGGCGCCCACCCCCGTCAGCACCTCGTACTCGACTGTTCCCCCCCAGGCGGCCACGTCGCTGACGGTGATCTCGTCCGCTCCCCACGCCTCGACCCAGTCGCCGGGCCGGACCTCCAGCCCGGTCACGTCCACCATGCACTGATCCATGCAGATGCGGCCCAGCACCGGGCGGCGCTCACCCGCCACGAGAACCTGCGCCCGTCCCGTCGCGCCCCTGGGGTAGCCGTCGGCGTAACCGAACCCGACGGTGGCGACGGTCGTCTCCCGCGTGGCCCGCCACAGCCCGCCGTAGCTGACGGTCTCGCCGGGGTGGACTGCGTGGACGTGGGTGACTCGGGCGCGCAGGGTCATCACCGGGGTGAGCCGGGCCCGGTCCCGCAGGTGCGCGGGCGGGTAGCCGTAGGCGGCGAGGCCGGGGCGGGCGAGGGCGAGGCCGGGCAGGGGCCCGAAGCTCAGCACGCCGCCCCCGTTCGCCGCGTGGGCGAGGACGGGGGGCAACGCCTCCAGCACCCGCCGGAAGCGGCTCAACTGCTCGTGGGCAAACGAGAGGTCGGGCTCGTCGGCGGTGGCGAAGTGGGTGTAGGCGCCCTCCAGCACCCCCCGCTCGGCGAGGCGCAGGCCCACGGCCACGGCCTCGTCGGGGCGGGCGCCCAGGCGGTTCATGCCGGTGTCCACCTTCAGGTGCGCGCGGGCGTGGGGGGGCAGGGCGTCCGCCTCCGCGAGGGAGGCGACCGGCAGCCGCACCCCCAGGTCGGCGAGCAGGCCGACCTCCTCCAGGGCGGGCGGGGTGAGCAGCAAGACGGGCTTGCCCAGCCCCAGCGCCGCGAGCGTCACCGCCTCCTGCGGCACCGCCACCCCGAAGCCCCACACGTCGGGGTGACGGGCGGCGACCCGGGCCACCGCCTCCAGCCCGTGCCCGTAGGCGTCAGCCTTCACGGGCAGCAGCAGCCGCGCGCCTCCCCGCCGGGCGAGCGCGGTCAGGTTGCCCGTCAGGGCGGCTTCGGAGATCAGGGCCTGGGCGCGGGGCAGCACCCCCCCATGCTAGGCGTCCTCGCGGGCAGGGCGTAAGGAGCGCGGGCACGCTGTCCGGACCCGGCGCCCACCCCCGGCTGGGGAGACCGCGCGCGGTGCTCGCCCGGCGGGCCCGTGTATCCTGACCGCAAGTGACCATGCGCCGCGCCCTTCCCCGCCTCGCGTTCGTGACCCTGGCCGCCCTGACGGGGCCCCTCGCCGCCGCCCAGACCACGACGCTCGGTGGCACCCTGCCCCTGGTGTCGGTGGGCCAGGGGTGGCCGCAGACGCAGGAGACGTACGTGATCCGCGTCGCGCCCGGGGATGCCGGAAAGCCCCTCGGGCTGGAGGTGTACAGCCCCTCGTTCAACCTCGCGGACGCGGACGGGCGGCGCGGGCCCGGCTACCTCGGGGACGAGACGGGCCGCCGGGGCGAGCCCTTCGAGACGACCTTCGCCCTCTCGGGGCCCGGCGGCGTGATCATCGAGCGGCGCTTCGCGGCGAACCGCGAGCACGCCTGGGAGAGCCTCTTCGCGGGCGGCGTTCCGGCGGGCACCTACACCCTGCGGGTGAGCAGCCGGGGCGACGGCAAGAACGCCTTCGCGCTGCGGGTGGCCGCGCCCTTCGCGCTGGAGGCGACCGCCTTCTCGGCGGCTGCCCGGGGCAACGTCTCGTCTCCCGTCCTCGTCGCGCGGCTGAACGTGACCTCGGCGTGGGTGGGCAGGCCCCTCGACATCTCGAACTACGACCTCGACGGGCCGCGCGAGGTCGAGACCTGGGCCGTGCTGCCGGGCGGGCGGCGGGTGAACCTCACCCCCAGCGCGAACGGACAGTCGGCCACCGACCGCTTCAACGTCACCGCCGATCAGCTTGGGGAGTGGCAGGTCTTCCTGCGGGTGCCCCCCACGACGCGCCAGCCCTCCAACGCCCTGCGGTACGCCTTCCGGTTGGGGGGCACGCTCGTGCGGGCGGAGGTGGGCGGTTTCACCCCGCCCAGGGGCGCGCGGCTCCAGGGCCGCCTCCTGGTGGACGTGGTGGACCCGCAGGGCCGCCCCATTCCCGGCGCGAGCTACGCGGTGGTGGGCGACAGCGTGGTGCGGCCCACTCTGCCCCCCGGGTACGTGCCCGTGGGCAGCACCCTGCTGGAGGGCACCGGCAACGTGGTCTCGCCGACCGAGGTGCGCTTCCGCCCCGGCTACACGCGGGTGCGCTTCGTGGCGCGCTCGCCGCAGGGCTTTCTGACGGTAGAGGCGGTCGCCGTGTACGGGCGTGAGCGCCTGCCCCTGAGCGGCATCTCCTTTCAGGTGGCGGGCCGCAGCTTCACCACGCCCGTGAACGTCGCGCTCGCGCCCGGGGATTACCCGGTCACGCCGACCCCCCTGCCGGGCAGTTCGGTCACCCCGCTGCCCGCCGCCCGGGTGGTCGACAACGGGGCGGGCCGGGTCACCATCGAGTACCGGGTGCGCCCCGAGGTCTCGCTCGTCACCTTCCCCGACGTGGTGGACACCTGCGGGGTGACCCAGCTCACCGCGACCGCCCGCACCGAGTTCCCGTACCGCCTTCCCGGGCGGCTCCGGCTCACCCTGCCGGGTGGCTGGGTGAGCGACGGCCCCCTGCAACTTTCCGGCGACCTCAGCGCCTCGGCCCCCCTGCGGCTGCGGGTGCCCGTGCGGGTCTGCCGCTCGGACACCGCCGAGGTGATCCTCGACCCCTTCGACCTGCGCACCACCGGGCAGGCGCGGGTGCGTAACCCGGGCGGCGCCAACGTCACCCGCACTGTGCAGGGCGGGGGCCGCGCCGCCCTCGGCAAGACCGTCGAGCCCGGCGTGCGCGGCTTCACGGTCACGTTGACCCTGAGCGTGGACACCACCCTGGAAAACGTCCGGGTGATCGACCCCCTGCCCGCTGGGGGGGGCACGCCCGCCGTGCGCGGCCCCGTCAGCGTCCAGGGGCCCAGCCTCGCCAGCGTGACGCCCCGGGTGGAGGGCGAGGCCATCGTCCTCGCGCGGGTGATTCCCGGCACCTACACGCTGACCTACCCTCTCTTTACCGATCTCCCCGCCGACCGGGTGGTCACCACCCCTGACCTGAGCTGGTGAGGAGGCGGACCCCCGAAGGGTGAAGGGGGACTTCTCATGAGAGGCGATTTCTGTTATCCTGTCCTCATGAGGCGTCTCTGGCTCCTGCCCGTGGCCGCCGCCCTGCTGGGGGCGTGCGGCACGCTGGGCACGCCCGAGCCGACCGCCGGGGACCTCCTCGCCGCGCCCACCACCCTCCAAGTCGGGGGCCGCAGCCTGCGCGCCGAGGCGACCCCCACCCTGGGGGACGATACCTTCCAGGTGCGGGTGCGGGTGCAGGCGAAGCACGCCCCGATCCCCGTCCTCAAGGTGACGGGCGTGTACGTGGTCACCGAGGACGGGGTGTGGAACGCCCCGGTGGGCGCCCGGGACCGCAAGGACTGCGGCGATGACCGCTGCCTCCAGGGGACCGGGCGCGGCGCCGCCGAGGGCCTGCGCTCCGGCGAGGGCGTGCAGGTCGTCGTGAGCCTGAAAGACGAGAAGGGCCGGGTGCTGTGGCTGCGCGACGCACGGGCGAGCATCCAGTGAGGGGCCGGCCCTCAGCGATCAGCCCTGAGGCGTGACCACCCCGTCCCGCACCCGCAGCGTGTGGTCGGCCAGGGCTGCCACGTCCCGGTCGTGGGTAATCAGGACGACGGTGCGGCCTGCCCGCGCGGAGGCGAGGAGGAGGTCGAGGACCCGCTCCCCGGTGCGGCTGTCGAGGTTGCCGGTGGGCTCGTCCGCGAGGATCACGCGCGGGTCGCGGGCCAGGGCGCGGGCCACGGCCACCCGCTGCGCCTCGCCGCCCGAGAGCTGGGAGGGCAGGTGCCCGGCGCGCGACCCCAGCCCCACCTCGCCCAGCAGCGCCCGCGCCCGCTCGCGCCGCTCCCGGGGGGGCACGCCCGCCAGCGCGAGCGGGAACTCCACGTTCTCCAGCGCGGTCAGGATGGTCACGAGGTTATGGTTCTGGAAGACGAAGCCGTAATTCGCCAGCCGGAAGTCGGCCCGCGCCGCCTCCGAGAGGGCGTGCAGGTCGGTGCCGTCCACGATCACCCGGCCCGTGGTCGGGGTGTCGAAGCCCGCGAGGAGGCCCAGCAGGGTGCTCTTCCCGCTGCCGCTGGGCCCCACCACCGCCGTCAGGCCGGGCGGGAAGGCGTGGGTGAAGGGGGCCAGGGCCGTCACCGTGCCCTCCCCGCTGGGGTAGACGCGCGACAGGTCCAGGGCCGCGAGGACGGACACGGCGGGGGAGGGAAGCGCGATCATCACACCCGCCCCAGCGCCTCGGTGATGCTCAGGCGCCCCGCGCCCCGCGCCGGGAGGAGGCCGGAGAGCAGGCCGAGCAGCAGGCTGATCCCCAGCGCGAGCGCGGTCAGCCGGGGGGTCAGCGCCGCCGCGTCGATCCCGGCGAGGTTCTGGGTGTAGAGGTTCACCGCCCAGATGCCCCCCAGCCCCAGCAGCAGGCCGCCCACCCCGCCCGCGAGCGCGAGGAGCAGCGACTCGGTGAGCACCAGCGCCCGCACGAAGGCGGGCCGCGCCCCGATGGCGCGCAGGGTGCCGAACTCGCGGGTGCGCTCGAAGACACCCATCATCACCGTGTTCGCCACCGCCAATCCGCCCACGATCAGGGCGATCAGCGAGATGCCGAAGCGCACCGCGTCGCTGATCCTGAGGGCTCGGTCCACGAACGAGAGGAAATCCGACTGCGTCTGCGCCTCCACGTTCAGCCGCTCGCCCAGCGTGGTCGCCACCGCGCGGGCGTCGCGCGGGTTCGCCAGCTTGAGGGCCACCAGCGACACCCGCCCCTGCGCCCCCTCCGCCCGTTGCAGGGTCGAGAGCGGCAGGAAGATGAAGTTGTCCACCAGCCCCGACTCGGGCGCGAGGACCCCGACGACCTGAACCCGGTTGCGGCGGTTGAGGTTGAGGACCGAGCCCGGCTTCAGCCGGAGGTTCTGCGCCGCCTTCGCCCCGACGACCGCCACGCCCCGCCCCTCGTCCGCCGGGGTGAGGGTGCGCCCCAGGGCCGGGGTGACCTTGGGAAAGACCGCCCCCACCCCCTGCGCCGCCGGGAGGCCGTACAGCACCACGCTCTGCGACACGTCGAGGCTGCTGCGCACCGTCATCACGACGGGCGTGACGGTGGTGATGCCCAGTTCGCCCGAGAGCTTCTGGATGTCCCCCACGACCGCCTGGGGGAGGTTGGGCTGGGGCGCGAAGCCCTGGGTAAAGCCGCTGAGGCTGACCTGCACGTCGGGCCCGATGCCGCCGAGTTCCGCCGTGAAGACCTTGCGGATCCCCTCGCCGAGGGAGAGAAAGACCACCATGCTCGCCACCGCCACGGTGATGCCGAGCGCGGTGAGGAGCGTGCGCACCGGGCGGCGAGATAAGCCCCGCCACGCGAGCGTCCAGAGATCCGACCACTTCACGCGCTCCAGGCTACGCCCTGCGCCCGGGAAGGACGGCGGGAAGGGTTGCGGTTGCGCCTGGGGGTAGAGGACTCCCCGGCCCGCCCCCGCTAGACTCCTCCCATGAGCGAAGCTGTGCCGGTCGCGCGGGCGGAGGCGCCACCCCTCCTGTGGTGGCTGATTCTGGCCGTGACGCTGGTGGTGGCGGGACTGGCAGCCCGGTCGCCCGGAGGCGCCGTGTGGCCGCTCGGCGCGCTGGCTGTTCTCCTGGCCGCCGTCTTCTGGCTCGCGCCGCGCCGCTTGTCGTACTCGCTGGAGGAGTACGCACTCGTGGTCACCCGCCTCACGGGCCGCACCGTCCTGCCCTACACCGAGATCACCGCCCGGCGTTCGGCAGGACGGCTGGGGGTGCGGCTCTTCGGCACGGGGATGCCGGGTTATCTCACGGGCCTCTTCTCCTTCGGGCCGGATACCGTGTCGCGGGTCCAGGCGGCGGCGAGCCGGGCCCGGGGCGGCGTGATCGTGGAGCGCGGGGGCACGGCCTTCTTCCTGACTCCTGCCGACCCGGAAGCCTTTTTGCATTCGCTCGCGGCGCGGGGCGTGCGGGTGGGCCGATGACGGGCGGAGGAACGCCCCTCATCCTCCTGCCCGACCTGGGCGACCTCTTCCGGCTCCACCCGGCGTTCAACGCGGGCACGGCGGTGGAACTCCTGCGCTTCCTCGGCGTGTCCGAGGTGGGCTGGGCGAGCGGCGCCGACCCCGACCACCCCCTGCGTGACGCTCTGCCCGCCGCGCGGCTGCGCATCCGGGAGACCTTTCGGGACGACGGGGCCGCGCAGGCGGAGGCCGACCACGAGCAGTTCGTCTCCTTCCTGGCCCAGTACCCGCAGGGCCGGGAGCGGCTGCGGGCGGCGTCGAGGGCGGAGCGCGAGTTCGCGGCGGTGCTCACGGCCCCCCTCACCCCGGGGCGGGCCCTGGGCGCCGAGGTGCTGGAGGCGGCCCGCGCCTACCACGCCGCCGTCCGCGCCGCCCTCGACGAGGGACCGGGGACCCGCTGGCGGGAGCGTCGGCTGGGCGCTCTCGCCGACGCGCTGGTGGGGGAGAGCGGCGTCGTCCTCGTCCCGCTCGACGACCTGCCGGGTCTGCTGGACCGCCTGCCGGGGGCACGCCTCCCCAGCTTGGGCGACTTCACCCCCGGCGAGACGAGCCGCCTGCGCGCCCTCGCTGACCGGGCGTGGCAACTGCGCGAGGACGACGACCTCGGCGCGCTCCTCGATGCCCTGGGCCGCGAGACGGGCGACGCGGTGACTCCGAAGGCGGAGCTGGACGCCGCCGCCGCGAGCATCCACCTCGCCGTGGGGGACCTGCCCGCCGCCCGCGCCCTGCTCGAACGCGCCGCGCACGCCCTCACGGACGAGATGCCGCGCAGCCTGCCGGGGCTGGTCCTCGCCCGGCTGGGGCAGGTGCGCGACGCGCAGGGGGACCGGGACCTCGCCCGGCGCACCTACCAGGCCGTCCTCGCGCTGGGCTACGCGCCCGCCGTCGCCCGGGACACGGCCGAGGCGGGGCTGCACGAGGCGTTCCGGCTGGAGGGCGCAGGCTGAGCGCGGCTCACCTCACCCGCTCCAGCGGCCACGCCCGAACTTCCAGGTGCTCGGCGTGCAGGAGGTGCGGCTCGCCGAGTAGGCTCACCCCCAGCCCGTCCGTGAGGGTGTTCTCCCCGACCACGGCCACGGCGCGGCGGAGCGGCCAGGCGACGTGGGCGACCCGTCCCCGGAACACCCGGCCCCGCCCGTCCGCGCTGTAGAGCACGAGCCGGTCGGTGAGCCAGGCGTCCAGGCTTTGCGGCGCCGGGTTCAGCGCCGGGCCGACCGGGCGGTACGCGGCGGCAAAGCGGGCCGGGCGCTCCCCCCGGTGGGTGCGCAGACTCGCGTAACGGGTGACGCCCTCCCGCCGGTCCACCCACATCCGCGCGTCGAAATAGGGCAGGTGGAAGAGGCGGCGGGCGAGGCGCACGGCGAGCGGCTGGGCGGCGTCCAGGCTGTAGAACCACACGCCGGGCACCCCGTCCACCGTCACGTAGGTCCGCAGGTTGAGTTCCGGGAAGGCGCTTACCCCCGGCACGTCGGGGAGGAGGCGGGGGGAGACGCCCGTCATCCGGAAGGGCACGGCGCCCAGCCACGCCCGGCCCGCCCGCGTGTCCACCTCGACCCCGGCGGGCAGCGTCCGGGCGATGAGGTCGGGGTCCAGCGGCCAGTGCAGGAAGCACAGGTCCCGCCACGTCATCCTCAGGATCCAGGGGGCACGGATCGGGGGAAGGGGCGGGCGCATGGGGAGAGCATACGGCCCGGGGCGCAAAGGGGGCGCCCCGGCCTGGGGAGGTCCGGGGCGCGCAGGAGTGGTCGGCTCTCGAAGGTCAGCGCTTGCGGCGGCGCAGGCGGTCCATCGCGGCCTCCAGGCTCAGGCGCATGCGCTCCAGGGCCTGCGAGAGGTCGCCGATCTCGTCGTTGCGCTCGGGCTGCACCGGGCGGGTGAGGTCGCCCATGCTGATCGCGTCGGCGACCTTCACGAGGCGCTCGATGGGCTGGACGATCCGGCGGGCGCCGCGCACGGCGAGCGAGGCGGCCAGACCCAGGGCGAGCAGCGACACGGCGAGCACGAGCAAGAGCGTGTTGCGCAGGTTCGCGGCGGCCTGCGTGTTACCGACGCCCACGGCGATGCGGTAGAGCAGGTTGGGGGAGGACTCGGCGGCCCCGACCGTCGTGCGGTTCCCCTCCTGCGTCTCCACCACACCCAGACGGCTGACCACGTAGCTCGTCCGCGAGGACTTCTGGTTTTCCCCCGCGTCGGCGAGGCGGCGTAACTTCTGGGCCTGGGCCGAGTTCCCCGCGCCGACCTCGGTGAGCTGGGCAAGCTGCTCGCGGTAGGCGTCGGCGGGGCTGCCGCTCGCCACGAAGGTGCCCGTTTCGGGGTTCTCCCCCAGGAAGCGGGCGACCCGGCCCTGCAGCACGCCGTCGAGTTCCGGGGTCGCGCTGCGGAAGTAGGTGGTGCCGTCGGGCAGCTCCACCCGCACGAAGCCCACGGCCGAGCGGCGCAGCAGGGCGTCGAGTTGGGCGTTCACGGTCTCCTGGTCCCGCGTGTCGAGGCTGGTGCCGACCGCCACCGCCACCGCCTGCGCGTTTTGCTCCACGAGTTGCCGTTGCAGCCCCGGCAGGATCGCGGTGAGCAGCCCCAGCGTGACGGCGGTGGACAGGGCCAGCGGCGCGAGCGCCCCGAAGGTGAGCTGCCGCGCGAGACTGCGCCGGGGCCCCAGGTGCACCTTCGGCTCCTCCGAGACCGCCGTCAGGTACGTCTCGGCCGCCGCGTCCGGCGTTTCCTGGGGCTTCGGGGCCGAATCGGCCACCGTCAGGGCGCCCGTGAAGTCGGACCAGATGTCGTGGCTCGCCGGGGGCGCGCTCGCCTGCACCTCCCCGGCGGGCTCGGGGGCCGCCGTCGGTACCGGGGCGACGACGCCCAGCTCCCCGAGGAGGGACGGCGGCGCGAACGGGTCGGGTGCGAAGGGGTCCGCCGCGACCCGGGCGGGGGCGGCGAGGTCGGCCCAGCTCTCCTCGGGCGGGGGCGCGAGCACGCCCAGGGCGGAGGCGGCGGGCTCCGGCGCGAGGGCCACGCTCCCCTCGGGTTCGGGCGCGGAACGCCGGGGGACGGCAGGGGTGGCGGCGAGCCCCTGGAAGGGCCCCGACAGGACCGTCGTCTCCTCGCGGACCTCCTCCAAGATGGCGGGAACGCCCGCCTCCTGGAAGACGCGCAGCAGCAGTTCGGCGCGGGCGCGTCCGGTGGGTTTCATCAGGCGGCCCGCGCGCCGGGCGGCCAGCCGGGCCGCCTGCTCGGGCGAGAGCTGGAAGCGCGTCACGAGCTGCTCTTCGAGCCCGGCCCGCACCTCCTCGGGGACCGGTTGACGGATCACGACCGTGTACTTCATGGGTTGCCTTTCCTGCCCGTCTCGCCGCGCGACACGCGCTGAGAGACGCGGTCACGAGGAGCACCGGGCGCGGGCCCTTCGGGCCGCCCGCAGAGATGGATTGTTTGCCGCCGCGCGTCTTCCGCGCCCCGGGCGGGGGAAAGTGGGGGCCGGGGCGTCACGCGATCCCCCGTTCGCGCAGTCCGCGCACGAACGCCTGCACCTGCGCCTCGTTGAGTTGCGCGGCGACCGCCGACAGCAGGGTGCCCAGGGTCGCCCCCTCCCCCAGGTCGTCGAGCGTGTCCTCGACGAGGAAGGTGCCCATCGGCCCCAGGACCGCCGTCAGGCAGGCCGTCACCACCCGGGCCGAGGCTTCGGTGACGGGCTGCCCCCGCTGCGACGCCCGCCCCGCCCAGCGCGCCGCCTGCGCGACCGCCTCCGCCACCTCGGGCGCGGTGACCCGCGCGAGCCGGGCGACCTCGATTGCCGGGCGCCCCCCGTTCACGTGATGCAGCACCCGCCACACGGCGAAGGGCAGCGGTGTCTCGTCGCGCAACCCGGGCGGCCAGACGGGCACCCCGGCGCCCGTGTCCAGGGTCACAGGGCCCCCAGTCCGGCGACCGTCCACGCGGATCGCCCCCGCACCTCGGCGAGCGGCAGGTCGGCCAGGCGCACGCCCAGCCGCGCGAGCGTGGCCTGGAAGGCGGCCAGGAGAGCGGGCCGCCACTCCTCGGCGGGAACGTCGGGCTCGACGTGCAGCCGCCCGCCTTGCACGGTGACCTCCCGCGCGAAGGGGTCGAGGCAGGGGTGCTCGGCGGAGAGCCGCACGCACACCGCCCGCCACGCCTCGTCGAGGGGCGCGCTGCGGTGGGTGAGGGCGAGCACCTCGGCCCAGAGGGCCGCCACGCTCGCCTCGTCGGCGCCGGGCGGAGTCAGGAGGTGGCACGCGGAGCCGCTCGGGGGCAGGCTGCCGCCCACGGGCTGCCCCCCCTTCCAGAGACTGCACGCCGAGGCGCCCAGCAGCAGGCCGGAAAAGCCGGAGCGTTCCAGCGTGCCCCGCGCCTCCGGCCAGGTGCCCGCGAGCGGTTCGGGCGTCGTCTCGCGGCAGGACCAGAAGAGGTCGGCGGCGGCGGGGTCGAGTTCCGCCAGGGTCACCCGCGCGCGGGGCAGGGCCACCGTCATGACGGTCCAGGCAGTGTCGCCCGCCGCCGTGTAGCCGCCGCGCAGGGTGCCTGCCACCCACACGAAGCGGGCCCACCCGTCCCCCTGCCGCGCCTCGAACACGCCGCTGAGGCCCCCCGCCTGGCGCGCGGCGAGGTCCACGGTCACCTCCGTCCAGGGATAGTGGTCGGTGCGAAGCCGCGTGTACACGGCGCGGTCGAGCGGTAGGGCGGGCGGGGCCGGGGCTGGGTGCATGTCGGGGTCCGTGGGGAGAGGGAGGAAGAGGCGGCGGGCCGTGGTCTGTCACCGAAACTTCACGGCCCGGAGGAGCTTGCGCCCCCATCAGACCTCGCCCGCTCTTACCGCCCGCTTACAGCCACGAAAAACCCGCCACGGCGCGGGGCCGGGCGGGCAAGGCGAGCTTTCGGGAACTCAGCCGAGTTCGGTGAGCAGCGCCTGGACGCGGGCGCGGAGGTCGCCGCGCGCCTGGGGAGCGCCGAGCTGGTGCAGTCCGCCGTGGTACGCGTCGGGGTCGCCGAAGAGGCGCGAGAGCAGCTCGAACTCGCGCTGGCTGCGTAAGCTCGCGTCGTCGCGAAATAGGGTCACGTACTGGTCCTGGAAGGCCCACTCGCTGAGCCCCCCGTCCAGGAAGGCGCGCATCAGGCGGCGGTAGGGCTCGACGTTGTCCTCGGTGGCGATGGCCCCTTCACCGCTGCGCCGGGGCACCTGCGCCTCGAACACGGGCGTGAGGGCCTGGGAGGTGATGTCCCAGTTGTTGACCTCGAACTGCGGCTCGCCTTCACGGAACAGGATGAACTGCGGGCTGTGGTGAATGATCCCGGTGCGTTCGGCGACGTGGTTGCTCGCCGGGCGCCAGTCCACCACCCGGATGAAGCCCACGGGCAGATCGTGCCGCTTCAGGAAGGTCTCCAGTACCCCGAAGCCCTGCATCGTCTTGTGGCAGGTCCCCGCCTTGAAGACCGCCGCCAGCGGGTACTCCTTCAGGAAGGTGTCCACCTCCTCGGGCGTCGTCAGGGGCACCAGCACCTGCTGCTGTTCGGGTTGCTGCGTGGCTTGTGTCATGTCCCCAGGATACCTCCCGCTTTGAAAAACGAAGTGAGGCGGAACACATGAGGGGAGTAGACTGTCCCATGCCCGGGGCCAGCGAATTCGTCAGCTTCTTCCTTGGAGGGGTCACCGTCAGCGGGTTCGTGAGCCACGAGGAGTTAGCCCGGATCGAGTCGGGTGCCGTCGTGGACGTGACCCTCTGCGGGGTCATCGCCGTCCACGCCGACGTGGGCGAGGCCGTCCCCCTCGGCGACGTGCCGTGTACCTTCATCGGGGGTGAGCCTTCGCCCTTCGTTCCGGCACGGAAGGAGTAGCCGCTCAGTCCAGCGCCCATACCTGCGCCTTGAGGTGGGTGGCGCCGGGGTAGTCCTCGCCGGGGTGGAGGCGGGTGTCCAGATGTGCCCGCCGCCCCCCCTGCGTGAGCCCCGATGCTACCAGGCGCTCGAAGGAGGGGCCCGACAGGCTCGCGGAGTTGGTCATGGCGAGGAGGCGACCGCCCTGCGCCGTCACGTCCGCCGCGAGGCCCGCCAACTCCGGGTAGTCGCGCTCGGCCCGCCACACGCCCGACTTCCCCCGCGCGAAGCTGGGTGGGTCGAGGATCACGAGGTCGAAGGTGTCGCCGCGCCGCCTCAGCCGTCCCAGCCACTCGAACACGTCCCCGTAGAGGAAGTCGGTGCCCTGGGCCGGGAGGCGGCTCAGCGCGTAGTTCTCCTGCCCCCAGGCCAGCACCTTGCGCGAGAGGTCCACGTTCTTCACGACCCCGGCCCCCCCCAGCGCGGCATTCAGCCCGAAGCCGCAGGTGTACGCGAAGGTGTTGAGCACCCGGCCCCCTGGCGGCGCGTGCTCCCGCACCCAGGCGCGGGCGGGCCGGGCGTCGGTGAAGAGCCCGATGCTGAGGTCGGCCCCGGGGCGGATCAGCAAGGGCACGCCGTTCTCCAGCGCCACGATCTCGGCCCGCGCCTCCCCCCAGATCGGCTCGGGTGGGGACAGCCACTCGCGCGTCACGTTCGCCGCGTGCCGGGCCTCCACCGGGCGCCGCTTGAGATAGATGCCCGCCAGCCCGGCCGCCTCGCCGCACGCCGCCGCCAGCCGCGTTTCCTCCTCCGGTGAGAGGTCGGCGTAGAGGCTCAGGACCCCCGCGTCCCCCGCCACGTCGAGAGTGAAGAGGCCGTCCGTCTCGGTGGTGTGCGCCGCCCGGTAAACGGTGGTTCCCTCGCCGGGCAGTCCCGCGCGGCGGGCGAGGAGGGTGGGGAGATGGGGGAGGGGCACGGGGGGAGTGTAGGAGGGTCGGTGGCCAATGGGTAGGGGTCGGTGGGAAGGGAAAGCGGGGGCACAAGCTCTCGCCCTCGTTCACCCCCTCCCGGCCTCTCGCGGTGCGAGCTGTCCCAGTCCCCCCTCAAGGGGGAGGAGAACACCAAAAGAACGGGTGTGCGGTCTCTCCCCCTACGGCCTCCCCCCCAGCATCCACCACACCGCCGTCGTGCAGAGCGCCGTGATCACCCAGAAGCGCAGGGTGACGCGGGTCTCGGGCCAGCCGCTCAGCTCGAAGTGGTGCTGGATGGGGCTCATCTTGAAGATGCGTTTTCCCCGCAGCCGGAAGGACACGACCTGTAAGACCACGCTCAGGACGGCGGCCACCGGAATGATCGCCGCGAGGGGCAGCAGCCACACGTCCGCGTACAGGACGTAGGCACCCGCCGCGACGGCGCCGATGGCGTGCGAGCCCATGTCCCCCATGAAGACCCGCGCCGGGTGGGCGTTGAACCACAGGAAGCCCAGCAGCACGGCGGCGAGCAGGGCGCTGACCGGGGAGAGGGCGAGGAGGGGCAACAGCACGATCATGGCGACGCCCGCCAGCAGCCCGTCCACCCCGTCGGTGAAGTTGAAGGCGTTCACCGAGCCCACCATCACCAGGGTCAGCAGGACGATGTCGGGCACCTGCCCCAGGCTCGGCAGCAATTCGTGCGAGGCGAGTGGCGCGGCGAAATACGCGAAGGCCAGGCCGACCAGGAATTGCAGCGGGAACTTCTCGCGGGCGAGCAACTCCTTCTTGCCGCTCCCCCGCATCCGCGAGCGAATCTTGAGCAGGTCGTCGATGCCCCCGATCACCCCCATCGCCAGCGCGGTGAGCATCAGGAGGAGTTCGCGCTCACCCCCCGCCCGGCCCGTGAGGTAGAAGGGAAAGAAGACGAGCGCGAGCGCCAGCACGAAGGCCACCCCGCCCGCCGTGGGGGTGCCCTCCTTTTTCAGGTGGGTCTGCGGGCCCTCCTGCCGGATGGGCTGCCCCCAGCCCCGCGCCCGGCTCAGACGGATGAAGAGCCCCACCAGGAACCAGGAGAGCAGGGCGGCGACGACCGTCACGCGCGACCTCGAAGGGGAGTCGGGACTGTGAACAAGAACAGCATCTCAAACGGGGAGCGTAGCACGTCCGTCCGGGACAGGAGGAGTCCGGCAGGCGGCCCGTGCGCGGTCGGCCAGCACGCCGAACGCCTCCCGCAGTTCGGGCGGCTCGTGAACGACCACGCCGCACCCCAGCCGCAGCAGCATGGCGGCGAAGGACTCCAGGTGCTCGCGCGTGCAGCGCAGCCGCGTTCCGCCGTACGCGGGATCGGGGTCGAGGGCCACCCGCCCCGGGGCGAAATGGAGGGCCGCCTCCTCGGGGGGAAGGTCCAGCCAGACCTCGATCTCGTACGGGGCGCGGGCGAAGGGCAGGGTGGCGCGTAGGTAGGCCCGGGCATCGAATTCGGGCGGGCGGGTGAAGGTCCGCTCCCCCTCCACGGGCTCCGAGATGCGGTCGAGCCGGAAGGAGCGCAGGGCGTCCCGCAAGAGGCAGCGGCCCACCGCGTACCAGCGCCCGTCGAGGTGAACCACGCCGTACACCTCCACCTCCCGCCGGGTCTGCACCCCCTCGTGCGAGCGGTACGCGAAGGTCACGGCCCGCTGTGCCTGGACGGCGCCCAGCAGGCACGACAGGACGGCGGCGTCGGTGGGCACCGTCCAGGGGAAGGCGTCGAGCTGCACGGCGTCCTCCAGCGCCCCCACGCGCTCCCGCAGCGGGCGGGGCAGGGTCCGGCTGAGCTTCGCGCTCGCGCCCGCCACCGCCGGGGCCAGCGCCGTCAGCCCCAGGTGCTGCAGGGCGTGCAGGCCCAGCGCCAGGGCCAGCGCCTCCTCCCCGCTGAACATCAGGGGCGGGAGGCGGAAGCCGGGTTTCAACCGGTACGCCCCGCCGACTCCCCGCGTGGACTCCACCGGAATCCCCAAATCCTGCAAGCGCGCGATGTACCGCTGCACCGTGCGCGGGCTGACCTCCAGCCGCCGGGCCAGCTCCGCCCCCGTCACCCGCTCGTGGGCCTGGAGCAGTTCGAGCACGGTGAGCACCCGCATCGAGGGGTCGTACATGGGGCCAGTCTGACATGACAAGGCGACGGGTCCTGACGGGAATAGGAGACCTAATCCGGCAGGGGTTTGTGGACCATCCAGACGTTCGGCTCGACGTACCGGCCCTCGTCGCGGTCGAGGTCGATGGTGACGGGGCACAGGGCACCCGGTACGACGTATTCCCCGGGGTCGGGAAAGGGCATCCCCGCCCAGCCCTCCCACTCGCGCACCGTTCCCGTCACGGTCATGGAATCTTCGGCCACGCGCCGGAAGCGTCCGCCGACCCGCTCGTGGGTGCGCAGCCAGGGGTCGAACGGGAGGCCGTCCGCGCGCCGCCAGGAGGCGTAACGGCCCATGGGGGTCAGGGGGTACTCGGCCTTCCGGGTGGGACGAACGGGCGCGATCAGGGCCCCGAGCCGGTGCTTCCCCGCCAGCGCCCGCATCGCCCCGAGAATCTGGGAGCTGAGCCCCTGCCCCTGGTGCCGCCGCGAGACCATCGCCCCCAGGGCGCAGAGGGTGTTGGGCGCCCGACCCGCCAGATGATCCCGCACGCCCCGTTCCAGGGCACCGTCCCAGCCCCCGGGCAGCCCCTGCGCCGTGCCGTCCCAGAAGAGCGGCACCGTCTTCCCGGCGGCCACCACCTCCCCGCCCGCGCAGAGGTAGAGGCTGTAGGCGGCGAAGGTGGAGGAGGTGTGGTGATCATGTCGCTCCGCCACGGCGCCGTGCAGCACGAACTCCGGCCACAGCCCCGCCATGAGTTCGGGGAGAGAGCGGGCCAGCTCGGGCCGCTCGGCATGGGTGTGAAGGTCTAGGCGTGTCACCCGCCCATTCTCGGCGTCAGCGTGGGCGAACCCCCAAAGGCGACGGGTCCTGACGGGAATCGGGGTTACGCTGAGGGCAGAAAGCAGCCTCTCCGGTTGGCTTTCGATGGAGGACTTATGACGCAGACCGGCGCCACCCTGACCCCCTCGCTGATGACGCCCGAGTTCCTCCTCGCCGACTGGCAGGGTCACCGCCGCCTGACCCGCCGGGTGATCGAGGCCTTCCCGGACGATCAACTCTTCACCTTCACGGCGGCCCCTCCCATGCGCTCTTTTGGCGAACTGGCCTGGGAGATCTACGGGGTGGCGGCGTACACGCTGGACGGCCTCGTCACGGACGACTGGCGCGAGCCCGACTGGTCGGCCAGGCCCCCGCAGGAGAAGGTGGCCCTGCTCGCCGCGTGGGACGAGCTGACGGCGAGGTTGGACGCCCAGCTCCCCACCGTCCCGCCCGCCCGCTACGGCGAGGACAAGGCCCTGTTCTGGGGAACGATGTCCGCCCTCGTCACGACGCTCTACGCCATCGACAACGAGATTCACCACCGGGGGCAGGGGTACGTCTACCTGCGCGCCCTCGGCATCGAGCCGCCGCCCTTCTACGAGCGCTGAGGGGTGCGGAGGCCAGGGGATTCGGGACCGGCGCAGGACGGTCGGCGAACCTGGGCAGCCCACCCCTCCCGCGCTCCCCCGGGAGGGGAGCGGAGGTCAACGGGACACCGCCGGACGGAGGAGAGGGAGACCCGCAAGGCAAAAGGCGGAAGGCCGGGGCGTGACTTCCCCGGCCTCCCCGTTTCGCCGTTCGGGCTCAGCCCAGCCGTGCGATCACCGCGTCGGTGAATTCCCTGGTGTTCGCCGTGCCGCCGAGGTCTCGGGTGCGGGGGCCCTCGGTGAGGACGGTGTTCACGGCGTTGTCGATTCGCTGCGCCACCTCGTGCGCGCCTAGGTGATCGAGCATCAGGACGGCGGCGAGGATGGTGGCGGTGGGGTTGCTGATGCCCTGCCCGGCGATGTCGGGGGCGCTGCCGTGGACGCTCTCGAAGATGCCGAACTGGTCGCCGATGTTGCCGCTCGCCGCGATGCCTAGGCCGCCCACCAGCCCGGCGGCGAGGTCGGAGAGGATGTCGCCGAACATGTTGGTCATGACCATCACGTCGAACTGGGTGGGGTTGCGCACAAGCTGCATCGCCGCGTTGTCCACGATCATCGTGTTCGTGTTCAGGCCCTCGACGGTCTTCGTGTGGTCGAGGATCGTGTTCAGGAACAGCCCCTGCGTGACGGGCAGCACGTTGGCCTTGTGGACCACCGTCAGCTTCTGGCGCCGCCTCATGGCGAGGTCGGCGGCGAAACGCCCGATGCGCTCCGAGGCGTCCTTCGTAATCACCGTGTCGGCGATGGCGGTGTCGCCGTAGCGGCGCTCCTGCTCGACGTAGAGGCCCTGGGTGTTCTCGCGCACGATCACGAGGTCCACGTTCTCGTAGGCGCCGGGCACCGGACGGGTCTTGGTGGGGCGCACGTTGGCGTAGAGGCTGTACTTCTGGCGCAGGTGGCGGATCGCGCCGGAAAAGCCCCTCGGTTTCTCCCCGCTGGGGCTGGTCGCCGCGCCGAAGAGGGTGGCGTGGGTGTTCTCGACGGCGTGGTAGGTGGCCTCGGGGACGCTGGTGCCGTGGTCGAGGAAGTATTCGTAGCCGGCCTCGGCGGTCACGTACTCGGCGCCTAAGCCAGCCGCCTCCAGCACGCGCCGGGCGGCGGGAATGACCTCGTGGCCGATGCCGTCACCCTCGATGAGGCAGATGCGGTAGTTCGCCATAGGAAGCAGTGTAGACGAGCCTCGCCGCGCCGTTCACACCCGCGCGGCGCGCACCACGTCACCCGAGACGTGACGCGCGAGCAGGGGGCCGAGCAGGAAGCCCTTGCTCCCCAGCCCGGAGAGGCGCCACACCCCGTCCGGCGTTCTCCCCGCCACGAGCCCGGAGAGCCGGGTGCCGCTCCACCGCCCCGTCACCCGCGCGCCGCCTGTGTCGGTCAGCGCCTCCGCCTTCCCGAGCAGCCAGCCCAGCGAGCGCAGGGGGAGGGTGGGAGCCTGCCAGGTCGAAGCGGGTGCCTCGAAGGTCGCCCCGAGCACGCCACCGACCCCCGCCGGAGCGAGGTATGCCCCGAAGCTCACGGGCACCCGCGTCACAGGGCGGTCGAGGGTGAGCAACGTCCCGGCCCGGTGGGTGGCCGCCTCCCCCGCCCAGCCAGCCCCGACGCTGCCGCCGCACCAGACGACGGCATCACCGCGTAGAGCCCGCCCGTCCTCCAGCGTGACGGAGCGCGCGTCCCAGCGGAGGGCCCGCCCCCGCACAACTTCAGCCCCCGACACCGCCAGGAGCCCGGACGTGAAGGCCGCCCCGTCGAGCCAGCCCCCCTCCGGCAGCCACAGGGCGTGCTCCCACCCCGGGGCGAGGGGAACGGGCGCCTCCCCCGGGGCGAGCCAGGTGTGGGGCAACTCCGGGGGAAGGTGACGCTCGAATTTCTGGCGGGCCCTCCCATCCGGCACGGGGCGCAGCACGCCCGCCCGCCCGTGGGGAATGGGGTGTCCGGCCTCCGCCAGCGTCTCCACGAGCGCCCAGGTCAGCCGCAGCCCCTCCACCGCGCGCTCGTCCACGGCGCCCGACTGGCCGCGCACCGGGTTGAGCAGGGCGGACGGCACCTCACTCGCCGCGTGCCGCCCCGCGTCCACGACAGTCACCCATGTGCCGAGCCGGGCTGCGAAATACGCCACGGCCGCCCCCGCCACTCCTCCCCCGACGATGAGGACGTGAGGCGCGTTCACGGCCCCGTCCTCCGCGTGGCCCGGACGCACTCCCGTTTGCCGGGGGGGCCGGGCCGCTTCTCGACCGGCAGGCCCGCCGCCCCCAGCGCCCGGCGCACATGCCCGGCGGCGCTGTAGGTGGCGAGCGTTCCGCCGGGCGCGAGGGACCGGGCCAGCCGCGCCAGGAAGGCCGGAGTCCACACCTCCGGGTTGCGGGTGGGCGAGAAGCCGTCGAGGTAGAGGGCGGTCGCCCAGTTCTCCGGAAGGGGGGCAGCCAGCACGTCCGCGACCTGCACCGTGAGGGAGACGGCCTCCGTCCGCACCGTCAACAGCGACTGACGCCCCCAGCCGCCCAGGAGCGCGGGCCAGGCGGGGTGGTCGCTCCCCTCGCCCCCCGCCGCGACCTCGCGCAGCACGTCCACGGGGGCGGGATCGAACTCGAAGGCGAGGTAGTCCAGGGGCACGCCCCGCCGCGCCGCCTCCACCAGCGTCGCCCGGAAGTTCACCCCCAGCCCGAAGCCGACCTCCAGCACCCGGGGGGCCGGGTGGAGGTGCGTCCCCGTTCCCTCGACGAAGACGTGCCGGGCCTGCGCCGCCGCCCCGTGCCGCGAGCCGTAGCCTTCCCCGAAGCGCACACTCAGGGCGGTGCGCGAGCCGTCGGGGGTCAGGATGATCTCGCCTGCGGGGCTGGGGGGGCCGTCCATAGCCGGGACAGGATACGGGCCGCGTTCTCGTGCGTTTCGGAAAGCAGGCACAGACAAGCAGACACGGGCGAGGGGCCGGAGGGGTGCTGGCCTCCCTCCGGCCCCTTGTGGGGGTGGATTACTGTCCCGGATCGAGGGGGTCCGGCATCAGGCGGTCGCGCACCAGGCCCTGCGGGTCCTCGACCTCCAGCTCCTCGCGGCGCAGGGTGAGGCGCTCGACCTGCTGGTAGGTCTCGCGCTGCTTGGCGATCCGCACGTCGCTGTAGGGGTAGGTCTGCTTGTCGATCACGGCGCGTTCCTCGTAGAGCGGCACCTCGTAGGTGCGGCCGACCTCCAGCACCTCGCCGTTCATGGTGACGCGCCCGCCCGAGCCCTCGGTCACAGTGATCTCCAGGTGTTCGCGCCCCAGCGTGATGGGCACGACCTCCTCCCGCTGGGTCAGCACCCGGCGAATGGTGATGGCGCCCAACGTCTCGGGCACCACGTCGACCACCGCGCGTTCCTCGTACAGCCGCAGCGTCCCCTCGACCTTGCGCAGGTCGCGGACCTGCTCGGTGGTCACGGTCCGCTCCGTTGTCTGTGCCTGTGCGGTTTGAGCCTGCGTGGCCTGGACCTCCAGGCTCTGGGTCAGTGCGGGCTGCGCCCCGGTGGTCTGCCCCGTGGTCTGAGACGTGTACGTGGTGGTTTGTGTCACCTCGTCCGCCTGTCGCCCCTCCCGGTTCTGATCGTCCATAGTCCTCCCCGTCCTCCCGTCTCCCCTATGAATTGGCGTCCGCATCGAAAAAAGGCGGGGTTGCCCCCGCCCGCGCCTGAGGCGCCCTCAGCTCCTGCGGTTGCGGTCGGTGTCGGTCGTGGTGGTCGAGGTCGTCGTGGTGCCGCTGTTCATCTCCACGTCGCCCGTCTTGTTAACCTCCAGCACCTCGCGGCCCACGGTCTCGGTGACCTGCTGGGTCTCGGTGACGGTGCGCTTGCCGATCTCGACTTCCTCGGTCACGTACGCCTGCTTGGCCACCTGGGCGCGCTCGGCCTCCAGGTCCACCCGCAGCGTCTCGTTCCCGGCCCCGAGAGTAACGTTCCCCTCGACCGGACGGCCGTCGGTGACGGCGTGACGCTCGATCACGACCTCCTCGCGCTGGAGGGGCACGCTCAGCGTCTCCTGGTGGGTCTCGACCCGCTTGCCGATCTCCACGCTGCCCGCCTGGAAGCGCTCCTTGTTCACCATCAGGCGCTCTTCGAGGAGTTGCAGGCGGTCGGGCGTGCGGAAGGCCTGCTCGCGGTAGGTCGCCTGGTCCATCTGAGTGGTCGTGCTCGTGGTCCCCGTGGTGCTGGCACCGCGCAGCACGCGCTCGTTACTCTCGAAGGACTGGTCGGTGTAGGTCTCGCCCTGGCGGTACTCGCTCATGTCGCGCACCTGATCTTTGGTCAGGTTGTCGAAGTACACGCCGTCGTCGGCGAAGCGGGCGTGGCCCACGGGCACGACGACCTCCTTGGAGGAGAACCAGCCGCCCACGTCCAGGATCAGGTAGCGGATGCGGCCCGTGCCGGGGTCCACCAGCGCGTCGCGGACGGTGCCGATCTTGTCGCCGCCCTGGCCGTAGGCCGCATTTCCGCTGGGGTTGTACACGCCCTCACCGGAGAGGCCGTAGCTCTGGTCACTGGACAGGTCGGACAGACGGATCAGGTTGCCTTGCGTCATGTTGAAGCCTCCACTCTGGGTGTGCGGTACGAAGTCCGGACTTTTCCGGGACCAATGCAGTCTGCAACCCCCCCTTCCGCTCTTGCTGAGTTCGAACCCAACCCATTCCTGACCGCTGTTTAGGAGGAACTTCACTCGGTAGGTGAGGTTACAAATCGTGCCTACCTTCAACCTCATCCGGTCGTGAGCCCTATGGGACCCGAGCTTTCCCGAGCCTGGGGATAGAAGCGGGGCGGCGGGTGTATGCTCGCCTCACTTCAAACCTCCGCCTGCCCCGGTGGCCGTTCGTCCGTCTTTTTTCGTTTCTGGGAAAGGATTGGGTGGTGCTGTGCCTGTTCGGATCGTGAGTCTTGCCGCGCACAGCGGCGCGGGTAAAACGACGCTCTCCGAGGCCCTGCTGATGAGGAGCGGGGCCCTGCCGCGCATGGGCCGCATTGAGGACGGCACCACCCAGAGTGACCACACCGAGGCCGAGAAGGGGCACGGCTTCTCCATCACCACGGGCGTGCTGCGGCTCCCCCACCGGGGCACCGACATCACCCTGCTCGACACGCCCGGCTACGCCGACTTCGTGCGCGAGATTCGCGGCGGCATCCGCGCGGCGGACTCGGCCCTGATCCTGGTGAGCGCGGTGAGCGGCGTCGAGGTCGGCACCGAGCGGGTGTGGGCCACCGCCGACCGCTTCGCCACGCCGAGAGTCGTCGTGATCTCGCAGATGGACCGCGAGCGGGCGAACTTCCACGCCGTCCTCGCCGACATCCGCGCGAGCCTGCGGGGCCCCGTCGCGGCCGCCTTCCTCCCCGTGGGCGAGGGGCCGCACTTTCGCGGCGTGGTGGACGTGCTGACGGCGAACGAGGACGACCTTCCCGGCGAGATGCGGGCGGCGCTGCGCGAGGCGAGAGAGGCGCTCGTGGACGCCGTCGTCGAGACCGACGACGACCTGATGAACCGCTACCTGGAGGGCGAGGAACTCGGCGCGGACGAGCTGCGCGGGGCCTACCTGCGGGCTGTTCACGCGGGCACCCTCTACCCGGTCCTCCCCGTGAGCGCCGTCACGGGCGTGGGGGTCCCCGAACTCCTCGACCTGCTGGTGGACGGGCTGCGGAGTGCCTTCGAGCGCGGGCCGTTGACAGGTGTGGACGGGCAGACGCGCGAGCCGACCCCAGACGCCCCCACGAGTGCGCGCGTGTGGCGGGTCAGCGTGGACCCCTTCGTGGGCAAGCTCGCATACATCCGGGTCTGGAGCGGCACCATCCGCCCCGGCGACACGTTGCGCAACACGACGCGCGGGGTGGACGTGAAACCCGCCCACCTCTACGTCGTGAGCGGCAAGGACCTCACCGAGGTACCCGAACTCTCGGCGGGCATGATCGGCGTGCTCACCAAGCTGCCCGACCTGCACACCGGGGACACCCTCGCGGACCCTGCCAACCCCATCGAGTACGACCCCCTGGTCCTCCCCGACCCCGCGCACACGGTCGCCCTCTTCCCACGGACGCGCCAGGACGAGGACCGCCTCAGCGCCGCCGTCGCCCGGCTGCTCGACGAGGACCCCACGCTGACCTTCACGCGCGAGCCCCAGACCGGCGAACTCCTGCTCTCGGGGATGGGGGACATGCACGCGAGCATCGCGGTGGAGAAGCTCACCGGGCTCGGCGTGAACGTGGACGTGCGGGCGCCGCAGATTCCGTACCGCGAGACGATCCGCGCGGCCTCCCAGGCCCAGGGCAAGCACAAGAAGCAGTCGGGCGGGCACGGCCAGTACGGGGACTGCCACATCCAGCTGGAGCCGGGCGAGGGTTTCGCCTTCCGCAGCGCGGTGGTGGGGGGTGCCATCCCCGGCAAGTACCTCCCCAGCATCGAGAAGGGCGTGGGCGACGCGATGGGCAGGGGACCTCTGGCGGGCTACCCCATGCAGGACGTGCACGTCACCGTCACCCACGGCAGCTACCACGACGTCGATTCCAGCGACCTCGCCTTTCGCACCGCCGGGTCGCTCGCCTTCCGGGGCGCGGTGGAGGGCGCCAGACCCACCCTGCTCGAACCCGTGATGCTCCTGCGGGTCCGCGCCCCCGCCGGGTTTACGGGCGACCTGATCGGCGACCTCCAGACCCGCCGCGCCCGCGTGCAGGGCATGGAGCCGGAGGGGACCGTCATCACCGTGACGGCGGTGGTGCCGCAGTCGGAGTTGCAGACCTACAGCGCGGACCTGCGCTCGCTGACCGGGGACCGGGGGGCCTTCAGCGTCAAATTCCACGGCTACCAGGACCTCCCCGACCACCTGGCGAAGAAGGTGATCGAGGCGCGCAAGGCGGCGGCGGGGTAGGGAAGACGTCAGGGCGAGGGGGACGGTCGACTCTCGGCGACGACGCGGTCGTTCCGAAAGGTGAGGGTCCAGTCCCCTCGGCCAGGGGGACCCATCCACGACCACTCGTCGGCGCGCAGCAGCGTGTCCACATCGGTGAGCGGGCTCTCCGGGGCGCCCCTCAGCCACAGAACCTGGTGGTGGGTCAGGCCCAGGAACGAGTGCGGTTGCTCGTCCTCGGGCGGCAGCCTCGCGAAGCGGCGCAGCACCTCTTTCACGTCGTCCGGCGGAGGGGTCAGGCTGAGTTCACGGCTCAGGTGCGCCTCGTTCGCGTAGAGTTCGGTGAACTCCCGGCAAGTGGCGCTCCGGGCCAGCCTGAACCAGTCCTCGCTCGTTCCGGTCGTGCTGCCGGAGGAGACCTGAAAGCTCTCCGGCAGCCGCACGCGCACCAGGATGGGTGTGTCTACCTCCTGCGGAAGGATGGTGCCGCCCCGCAGTGGAACGGCGGTCCGCTGCCGCACCCGGCTGAGGCCCACCACGCGAACCGGGGTCAGGGGCGAACCCGTGTAATCCACGGTGCTGCTCCCTGTCAGACAGGTGAGGGGGCCGCCCCCATACACCCAGACCTCCCGGCCCTCGTACCGCTCGCGCAGCGCCCGGGTCGTCTCGTCCTCCACGGGAGGCGCGGTGGATTGGGAAGAGGAGGTCCTGGCTGGTGGAGCCACGGCTTGAGGTGTGCTTTCCGTCGTCGAACTGTTCGGGGTTCGGCAGGAGAAGAGCAGGATCAAGCCGAGCAGGGCCAGGCGGCCACCCCGCCGCTCCCCGTCGGGGCATCGCAAGAGGGACACACCCCACCTTACGCCTCGTGCTTGACCTACGGATGCCCGTGGAGCTTTTCCTTCCCCGGCACTCGCATTCCTGCCCTGGAACGTCCCCCACAGCGGGGACCACGACCTCGGCCAGCTCTTCGCCTGGATGAATAAGGTCGTGGCGGAGTAGGTCCAGGCGGGCTCTCCTCGTCATGTGAGGGGACCGGCCCCCATCCTTCGCCGGGTGACCCTTGCGGCCTTTCACCCCGCTCCCGGCGGGTAGCATTCTCCCCATGACCGCCACCCTTCCCCAGACCCCCCGGCCCCGCGTGATCGCCGACCTGCGCTCCGACACCGTCACCACTCCCACTCCCGAGATGCGTGAGGCGATGGCGCAGGCTCCCGTCGGCGACGACGTGTACGGCGAGGACCCGACCGTCAACCAGCTTCAGGCCGAGGTCGCCCGCCTGACCGGCTTCGAGGCGGGGCTCTTCATGCCCAGCGGCACGATGACCAATCAGGTCGCCATCGCCCTGCACACCCGCCGGGGCGAGGAGGTGATCTGCGCCGAGGGCTCGCACATCTACGAGTGGGAACTCGGCATGATGGCGACCTTCTCCGGGGTGGTGCCCCGCTTCGTGCCCGCGCCCCTGGGGGTGCCCGACCCGGGGGACGTTCGCCTCGCTGTGCGGCACTCGGTCCACCAGTCCCCGACCGGGATGATCAGCCTGGAGAACACCCACAACAAGGCGGGCGGCACCGTGATCCCGCTGGAAACCCTCGCCGCCATCCGCGCGGTCGCCGACGAGGAGAGCCTGCCCCTGCACCTCGACGGGGCGCGGGTCTTCAACGCCGCCGCCGCTCTCGGCGTGCCCGTGTCCGGGATCACCCGCCACTTCGACACGGTGAGCGTGTGCCTCTCGAAGGGGCTGGGGGCGCCCGTAGGCAGCGTCCTTCTGGGCAGCGCCGCGCAGATGCGGCAGGCCCACCGCTACCGCAAGATGATGGGGGGCGGAATGCGGCAGTCCGGGGTGCTCGCCGCCGCCGCGCTGGTCGCCCTGCGGGACGGCCCGGCCCGCCTCGCCGAGGACCACCGCCGCACCCGTGTCCTCGCCGAGGCGCTGGTGAACGCCGGGTACAACGTCGACCTCGCCGCCGTGCAGACGAACATCATCTACGTTCGGCTGCACGGCGCCGCCGCCCACGCCGCCCGGTGGGCCGAGGCGGGGGTGCTTGCCAGCGCCCTTGGCCCCGACTCGGTGCGCTTCGTGCTGCACCATCAGGTGAACGACGAGGCGCTGGAGGAGGCGATCCGGGTGCTGACGGCGTGAGGGGGAAGCCGTCAGCCGTCAGCGATCAGCGATCAGCAGGACGAGGGCGGGGGCGGTCAGGGACGACCGGCGACAGGACGCTGTGCTTGCAACAGGGTTCCTCCCTCTTGCTGACGGCTGAGAACTGAGAGCTGAAGGCCCGAGACCGCCCCATCCCACCCTCACGGCCCTTTCGTCCACCCTCCATCCACCTTCCGAATGAGGTTCCTTGCCTCCGCCCCGCGCTAGGCTGACCCCCATGACGGCCCCGGACGTGCCCACCTTCCCCAGCCCCGACCCGGTTCCCGTCGCGCCCGTGCGGGGCGTCCGCGCCGTGGACGGCAACCGCGCGGCGCTGACGCTCCTGATCACCCAGAACGTCGTCTCCGCCCTGCTGATCGCCGCTCATCTTCCTCTCGGGACGGCGCTCCTGGGGGCCTTCGTGGCGACGGTGTTGCTCGGACTGGTGGCTTTCCGGCCCGCCCTGACGGCCCTTACGCGTGACTCGCGCTGGCGCACGCCGCCCTCGTGGGGGCTGGCCGTCGCCGTCTTCGTGGTGGCGTTCCTGGCCTCGCGGGCCTTCGCGCTCGTGTTCGTGGCGCTGTGGCCGCAGGGGGCCGACGCCATCCCGCAGTTCCTGAGCAAGGGGGCGGACCTGTGGGCGCTGCTCCTCGCGGCGGGCCTGCTCGTGCCCTTCGCGGAGGAGGTGGCCTTCCGGGGCCTGATGATGCGGGGGCACGAGCGCGCGGCGGGTTTCACCGTCGCGGCCCTCACCAGCTCCTTCGCCTTCGCGGTGGCGCACGGGGTCCCGGCGAGCGTGGCGGGCATCCTGCCCCTTGCCTACGCGCTGGCCCGGCTGACCCAGCACACGGGCAGCCTGTGGAACGCGGTGATCGTCCACGCGCTGAACAACACCCTGGCGGTCGCGGCGGGGGCGCTGCTGGCGGGACGTGACCTCGGGGACACGGGGCGGGCCTCGGAGATGCTCAGGAACCCGGGGGTCGCCGTGCCTCTGGCCGTCGGCGCGGGGCTGTTCGGCGTGGCGGTGCTCGTCGTGCTGCATCTGTGGCTCACGCCGAAGCCCGACGCCCAGGCCCGCTCCGCGCCCGGTCCCTGGCTCAGCGCCGCGTACGTGGCCGTCGTGCTGTTCGGGGTGGTCGCGGCGGCGGTCACCCTGCCCGCCGTGCAGCACGCGATCACCGACGTGCGCGGCGTGATGCGGTAGCGCCCCACCCATGCTCGCCCGCCTGCGCGCCTTCGCCCGGGGCCTCAAGGCCGAACTCCTCGCTCTGAGTCTCGCCGCCCGCGATTCCCGCACGCCCTGGCTTGCCAGGGTGCTCGCCCTCCTGGTGCTCGCCTACGCCCTGAGCCCCATCGACCTGATCCCCGACCCCATCCCGGTCCTCGGGCAGCTCGATGACCTCCTGATCGTGCCCGCCGGGTTGTGGCTGGTCCTGCGGCTGATTCCCCCGGACGTGCTCGCCGACGCCCGGGCCCGGGCCGCCGCGAATCCCGCCCGGCTGGGCCGCAGCGCGTGGGGACTCGGGTTGATGCTCGCCCTGTACGCCCTCGCCGTGTGGCTGGTGTGGCGGTGGTGGGCCGGGCATTAGGGGGAGGCGGCCCCGCCCGGGTACAGTGGCCCCGTATGGCCCGCCGTGACCGTTCCTCCACCCCGCCCCCGCCGCAGGCGCCGCTCCCCGCCGAACTGCTGGGCGGCCCCGGCGCCTTTTTCGGTCGGCTGGCCGCGAGTGAGCCGAGGGCGTGGCGGTACGTCGCCCCGGTGCTGCTGGCCGCCGCGCTGTCGGGGGTGGTGTACGCGCTGCTCGTGCGGCCCAGCGTGGGCCTGGGGGGAAGCGGCGGAGGCTTCCTGGTCCATGCCACGAACGCCTTCGGCACCTTCTTCCTCACGGTCTTCGGGTACGGCCTGATGGCGGGTCTGGGGTTCCTGGGGGCCGGGCGCGAGGGCCGCGCGGCGGAGGTGTACGGCGCGACTTTCGCCCTCCTCCCGCCCCTGTACCTGCTGCTGGTCGTCCTGCTGCTCGTGCTTCCCGCGCCGGAGTTGCCCAGCGCCGCCAGCAGCGCGACCACCTTCGACGTGCAGCGGGCCGCCCTGCGTGCGGTGGGGCAGTCGCCCCTCTCCCGCGCGGCCGTGGCGCTGACCATGCTCGGCACCGTGGCGCAATTCGTCCTCGCCTACCGGGGCTTCCGGACCTTCACGGGCAGCCGACGCCGCGCCCTGACCGGCACGCTGTCGCCGTTCGTGCCCGTGCTGCTCCTCACGGTGATCGGCTTCGGGCCGCTGCTGGCGGGGCTGTTCTAGGCGGGAAAGGATTCGGGAGCCGGAACGTCGCAGTCCGGCCCCCGTGCTCGACTGCTCACCCAAAGATGCTCTTGCTCGGGTCCCACAGCCGCCACAGCTCGTAGACGCCGATCAAGAGGTGCAGCACGAGCTTGGCGACGAGGCCCGTGAGGAGGCCGATCAGGGTGCCCCAGGCGGCACGGATCGCCTCCAGGACGGGCTTGCGGACCACGAACAGCTCGGCGACCAGCGCCCCCGCGAGCGGCCCGACGATCAACCCGAAGGGAAGGAAGATGCCGACGAGCCCGCCGAGCAGGGCGCCCCACCCCGCCTGCTTGCTTCCGCCGTAGCGCCGCGCCCCCCACGCGCTCGCCACGTTGTCGATCATGCTGATCAGGAAGGTGATCACCGCGAAGGTGAGCAGGAAGGGCAGGTCCGGCCACACCTGAAAGCCATTGATGAAGGTCGCCGCGACCGTCCCGGCGAAGATGATGACCGTGGCGGGCACGGCGGGCACGAAGGTCCCGACCATGCCGACGATCCACGCGAGCAGGAAGACGAGAAAGGCGAGACTCATACGGGATCAGGGTACGGGGTGGGCGGGGGCGGGGTTCCGGCGGATCGCCGTCTCGTCCAGGCTGAGATCAGAAGTCAGGCGAAATCTGGATCAACCCTTCGTCAAGACGACTTCCCAGACCGTCTTCGGTTTGGCGTAGCGGTCTATCTCCAGCTCCTGCACCGCCAGCCGCCGCCAGCTTGGGTCGAAAAGGGTCTCTATGTCGGTTCTGTCGAAAAACCGCTTCTGCTTCTCGCCCACTCGGTAGTAGTGGTGGCCAAGTTCAGCGTGACCGGCCGCGCCGTAGTGAACGTCCCGCGTCGAGTTGACCCGGCACAGCAGCAGACCGCCGCGCTTGAGCACGCGCCAAATCTCCTGCATGGCGGCCCCGGTGATGTCCCAGGAGAAATAGTGCAGGCACAGGCTGGCCAGAACAACCTCGTAGGTTCCGTCCGCGAACGGCAGCGGCTCGCGCAGGTCGTGCAGGAGGCACCGGGGTGAACCGGGGAGCTTTCTGCACTCGGCCAGAGCCTGCTCGGAGATGTCCAGGGCCGTCACGCGGTCGAAACCGGCACTCAGCAGAAACCGGGTGTCCCGCCCCTCGCCGCACCCCAGCTCAAGGATCTCCGGGGTCATCGCCTGCGCGCCGATCCGTTCCCGCCACCGCTCCAGCCAGGGGTCCGTTTCCATCCTTGCCGTCTTATCACGCTGGTCCTGCCCGGCGGTTTCTAGAGCGGGCCCAGGGAGTAATCTGCACCCATGACCACAACCGAGTCCAAGGTCGGCGCTGACCGTATCTCCTTCCTCCCCGTCCCCAGCGACACGCAGGTGCCCGAGGCCGTCCGCAAGCTGTGGGCCAAGGCCGAGGCGAACATCGGCTTCGTGCCCAACGTCTTTCGGGCCCAGGCGGTGAACGGCGAGCAGTTCCTCGCATGGTGGAACTACTTCAACCTCCTCCTCAACAAGGAGGGCTTCCTGAGCAACGTTGAGCGCGAACTCGTGGCGGTGGTGGTCAGCGCGGCGAACCGCTGCCTCTACTGCGAGGTCTCCCACGGGGCGGCCCTGCGCGGGTATTCCGGCGACCCCATGAGGGCCGACGCCGTGGCCGTCAACTGGCGACAGGCCGATCTCACCGAGCGCGAGCGCACTATGGCCGAGTACGCCGAGAAACTGACCCTGCGCCCCGCCGAGGTGACGGAGGCCGACCTGACGCCCCTGCGCGCGGTCGGCTTGGACGACCATCAGATCATGGAACTCGTGCAGGTGATCGGCATGTTCAACCTGACGAACCGGGTGAGCAGCGCCCTGGGCTTCGTGCCGAACGCGGAGTATTACTCGCAGGGGAGGTAAGGCGTGCGGCGAGTGGAAACGAAGAAGCGGAAGCCCTGGCTCCCGCTCCTGCCGCCGAAAGCCGACCGCTGACGGTTAATAGCTGTAAAACCCCCGCCCGCTCTTGCGCCCCAGGAGCCCTGCCTGCACCATCTTCCTGAGGAGGGGAGAGGGGCGGTACTTGTCATCCCCCAGCCCCTTGTGTAGCACCTCCATGATGCTCAGGCAGGTGTCGAGCCCGATAAAGTCGGCCAGGGTGAGCGGCCCCATCGGGTGATTCATGCCGAGTTTCATGATCTGGTCGATGGCCTCGGGCTCGGCCACGCCCTCCATCACGCACTGGATGGCTTCGTTCAGCATGGGCATCAGGATGCGGTTGGAGACGAAGCCGGGATAATCGTTGCACTCCACGGGCGTCTTGCTCATCGCCCGCGCCGTCTCCGTCACCTTACGCGCCGTTTCATCCGACGTGCTGTACCCGCGAATGACCTCCACCAGCCCCATCAGCGGCACCGGATTCATGAAGTGCATCCCGATAAACCGCTCGGGCCGCCCGCTCGCCGTGGCGAGGCTGGTGATAGGGATGGAGGAGGTGTTGCTCGCCAGGATGCCCCCCGGCTTGACGATCTCGCCCAGTTGCCGGAAGAGGTCGGCCTTGACCGCCTCGTTCTCCACGACCGCCTCGACCACTAGGTCGCAATCTGAGAAGGCTTGCAGGTCCGTCGTGAACTTGATGCGGCCCAGCAAGTCGGCGGGCGTTTCCTTGAGCCTGCCCTTCTCGTGCAGCTTGGCGAGGCTCTTTTCGATGGTGGTCTGTCCGCGCGACAGAAACTCGTCCTTCACGTCCTGCACGGTGACGCTAAAGCCGCTCTGGGCAGCAACCTGGGCGATGCCCGCGCCCATTTGACCTGCTCCGATGACTCCGAAGTTCATAAGTATTCCTTCCCACTTCTCAAGCAGTAGTAAACCAGTGAATTGCTAGCCAAGTTCCCTGACCCTCACCTTCAAGCGTCACGTCATCCCCGTCGTCGTTGAGCTTCCAACCTGTCTCAATCCATGTTGGGTCGAGTAAAGGGGCTGAAGTGAGGTTTGATAACAGGCGCTCTGCTCGTTCCAGAAATGCTTGGCGTGACATAGGCTCCGCGTCTGTGAGGACTCCATCCCACCCCTCGGACTCCAGCCATGCTTGGAGGGCTTCAGCCTCTTCAAACTGCCAAAGCTGAAGGTGTTGCTCGCTGGCTTCAGGTGAAAAGTCAGGGGGTGAGAAGGTGAGGTACATCCCTGCTCACTCCACCAGCGGAACGCCCTCAAGCGTCAGCGTGCGGCCCCGCTTGACGGGCGTGAAGGGCGTGTAGGTGTACTCCGAGCAGCCCTCCAGCACGAAGGGGTCATCCCGGAAGACCTCTTCGAGCTGCGCCTGACTCTCTGCCTGCGCCAGCAGCACGCCGCCCGTGCCGTCCATCTTGCGGCCCGACACGAGGAAGAGGCCCGAGCGATAATGCTGGTCCAGCCACTCCCGATGCCGGGGCGTGACGGCGGCGAGATCGTCCCCGCTCTTGAGGTAACGGCTCTGGATGACCCACAGGGTCGGGGCGCTGCTCTGCGTCATAAGCCTCAGCTTAGCCGCTTGACGCTGAGGGCCAGGCCGTTGCCGCCGCCCATGCACAGGGTCGCCACGCCCGTCTCCTTGTCCTGTTGCCGCAGCGCGTGGAGTAACGTGACGAGGATGCGGGCCCCGCTCGCGCCGATGGGGTGCCCGAGGGCGACCGCGCCGCCGTTCACGTTCACCCGTTCCGGGCTGAGGCCGAGTTCACGCTGGACGGCGAGGCTCTGCACGGAGAACGCCTCGTTCAGCTCCCACAGGTCCACGTCGCTCACGCCCATGCCGCTCTTTTCCAGCAGCTTCTTCGTGGCGGGAACGGGCGTCATCATCACCCATTCGGGGGCGAGGCCGCCCGTCGCGTAGGAGGTGATCTCGGCCATCGGCGTCAGCCCGTGTGCCTGCGCCGCCTCCTCGGACATCAGGAGCAGGCTGGAGGCACCGTCGTTCAGGCCGGGGGCGTTCCCCGCCGTGACCGTGCCGCCTTGCTTGAAGGCGGGCTTGAGCTTGCCCAGCGTCTCGGGGCTGGTGTCCGAGCGCGGTCCCTCGTCGGTGTCCACGACCACGTCCCCTTTGCGGCCCTTGACGGTCACCGGGGCGATCTCGTCGCTGAAGCGCCCGCCCTGCTGCGCGGCGACTGCCCGCTGGTGGCTCTGGGTGGCGTAGGCGTCCTGCGCCTCCCGCCCGATCTCGTACTTCTCGGCCACGCGCTCGCCGGTCAGACCCATGCCCTCGTCGTTGATCGAGCACCACAGGCCGTCGTGCGTGTTCGCGTCGAGGACCTGTGCGTGCCCCAGGCGGTAGCCCTTCCTGGCCTGCGGGAGGAGGTGCGGCGCGTTGCTCATGGACTCCATGCCGCCCGCCAGCATGATCGTCTGGTCCCCCGCGCGAATCGCCTGGGCGGCGAGGATCACGGCCTTCAGTCCCGAACCGCAGACCTTGTTCACCGTCAGGGCGCCGACCTCGTGCGAGAGGCCCGCCTTGAGCCCCGCCTGCCGCGCCGGGTTCTGCCCGCACCCCGCCTGCACGACCTGCCCCATGATGACCTCCTCGACGAGTTCGGCGGGAATTCCCGAGCGGCGTAGCGTCTCCCGCAAGGTAGTTGCGCCCAGCTCGACGGCGGTCACGTCCTGCAGGGCGCCCAGAAACTTCCCGGTCGGCGTGCGCGACGCCGAGACGATCACGGCTTTGTTCATGCCCGGAGTCTAGCGCGGAGAGACTAACGGTCGTTAGGTTCCTTGTAGGTGACATGGTCCTCCAGCCAGACCCGACCCACGAAGCCTCCCCGCTCTGCGGCCTTGCGTGCCCGCAGCTCCTCCAACCCCTCCGGCGTCAAACCGTGCAACGCGGCGAGTGCGTGCAGCACCTCCAGCACGTCCGCGAGTTCCTCGGGGGTACGGTCCGCAAGGTACTCCTGCGTCTCCTCCTCCAACTTGTCGAGCAGGGCGGGCCTGTATTCCGCTTCGGCCAGCACGCGGTAGGCGTACGCGGGAAAGAGGTGGGGAATTCTGTCGCGCACGAGTTTCGACATTCCGCCACGCTACACCAAGCCCTCGGCGGGCGCGTGCTAGCCTCCCCCTATGTTTGAGGCGCTCGGGAACAAGTTGCAGGACATCCTCGACCGCGTAGGACGGGAGAGCAAACTTACAGGCGAACAGGTCAAGGCCGCCATGCGCGAGATTCGTATGGCCCTGCTTGAGGCCGACGTGAACTATGGCGTCGCCAAGGACTTCGTGGCGCGGGTGAGCGAAAAGGCCGTCGGGCAGGAGGTCACGGGCTCGCTGACCGCCGGGCAGACGGTGGTGAAGCTCGTCCACGACGAACTGATCGAGACCCTCGGCGGGCAGGCCGCCCAGCCCACCCTCAAAACCGACGGCAACGTGTGGTTCATGGTGGGTCTCCAGGGGGCGGGCAAGACCACGAGCGCGGGCAAACTCGCCGCCTTCTACAAGGGCAAGGGCCGCCGCGTCCTCCTCGTCGCCGCTGACACCCAGCGCCCCGCCGCCCGCGACCAGCTCGAAGTGCTCTCCAAACAGGTCGGCGTGCCGGTGCTGAAGGTGCAGGACGGCGAGACGCCGCAGGGGACGCGGCGTCGCCTCGACGAGTACCTGAAGACCGACTACCGCGACCTCGTGATCGTGGACACGGCGGGCCGCCTCCAGATCGACGAGGCGCTGATGGACCAGCTCGCCGCCCTCCAGGCCGAGTTGGTGCCCACCGAGACCCTGCTCGTGGTGGACGCGATGACGGGTCAGGAGGCGCTGAACGTCGCCCGCACCTTCGACGAGCGGGTGCACCTCTCGGGCCTGATCATGACGAAGATGGAC
The DNA here is from genome assembly GCF_025997855.1 of Deinococcus aetherius. Classification (NCBI taxonomy): domain Bacteria; kingdom Thermotogati; phylum Deinococcota; class Deinococci; order Deinococcales; family Deinococcaceae; genus Deinococcus; species Deinococcus aetherius. Next base: position 2,157,434 of record NZ_AP026560.1, on the reverse strand, counting down.
GGCGACGCGCGCGGCGGGGCGGCCCTTTCGGCGCGCAGCGTGACGGGCAAGCCGATCTACTTCGCGGGCACGAGCGAAAAGCTGAACGGTTTGGAGCCCTTCTACCCCGACCGGGTGGCGGGCCGCATCCTGGGCATGGGCGACGTGCTGGGGCTGATCGAGCGTGCTCAGCAGGCGGACCTCAAGGCGATGGAGGTCAAGAAACCGGGAGACTTCGACCTCGAAGACCTGCTGACCCAGCTTCGCCAGATTCGCAAGATGGGGCCGCTAGGTGACCTCCTCAAGCTGATCCCCGGCATGAGCCGTGCGTTGCCGGAGGGCTTCAACGTGGACGAGGGGCAGATTCAGCGCATTGACGCGATGATCTCGTCCATGACGGTGAAAGAGCGCCACAACCCCAAGATCATCGACGGCCGACGGCGCAAGCGCATCGCGGCGGGCAGCGGCCATACCGTGCAGGACATCAACCGCCTCCTGAAGATGCACGAGCAGATGAAGGACATGATGAAGATGTTCCAGCGCCTCGGCGGGCAGGGTGGGAAGGGGCTGCCCGGGGGCATGAAGCCGCCGAAGATGCCTCCTATGCCGCCGACTCGGGGACGCTGATTCGGGTGCGTTGACACCCCTTTGGGGGCTCCCTATACTCAGGCCCGCTGAGCGCGCCCCTCGCGGCGACCAGCCGTGTGGGTCGTTAGCTCAATCGGTAGAGCAGCTGACTTTTAATCAGCGGGTTCCGGGTTCAAGTCCCGGGCGACCCACCAAAAGAAGCCCCGCTCGTGACGGGGTTTCTTCTTTTAAGAGAAGGATGTGGGGTGACGAAGAGTTCAATGCCTTCCGCCCCCACCACTCGAAGCAACAGTCCTCAAGGGGACAAATCCTCATGTCCCAATAGTCCACATCAAAAACCCTCAACCTTTCGGCTGAGGGCTTGCACTTACGGTCGCTTCCGATTACCAGCGGTCGTCGCGGTCACGGCGGGGGGGACGGCTGCTGTAGCCGCCGCCGCTGGAGTTGCCGCTGCTCGCGCTCGCCGGGGCCGCCTTGGTCACGACGATGTTCTTGGCCTGGGGGCCCTTGCCGCGCTGGCCAGGCTCGATCTCGAACTCGACCTCGTCGCCCTCGTTGAGCTTCTTGAAGCCCTGGGCCTGGATCGCGCTGAAATGCGCGAATACGTCGGGGCTGCCCTCCGTCTCGATGAACCCGTAGCCCTTTTCCGCGTTAAACCACTTCACTCTACCTACTGCCATGCTCGACTCCTCGTCCTTCCCAGCCAAAAGAGGCGCGTTGGCTTTTCACCAAATCGCGCCCCGCATAGGAACTTCCTGGGAAAATGACCGTCTTACTATGACCGCCTTTGCGTCGAGAAGTCGTAGTCTGGGTCACATTGAGCGGATACAAAGAAAACCCCCAACTCTGCGGCTGGGGGCTGCACTCCCGGTGGAAGGGGGTTAGCGGACTTCGACCTTGGCGCCCGCACCTTCGAGCTGGGCGCGGAACTTGTCGGCGTCTTCCTTGCTGACGCCTTCCTTGATCGGGCCGCCCTTCTCGCTGAGGTCCTTGGCTTCCTTGAGGCCCAGGCCGGTGATGGCGCGGATCTCCTTAATGACGTTGATCTTGCTCGCACCCGCATCCACCAGCACGACGTCGAACTCGGTCTTCTCCTCGACCGGGGCGGCCTCGGTAGCCGCGCCACCGCCGCCCATCGCCACGGCAGCGGTTACGCCCCACTGGGCCTTGAGGCCGTCGATGAGGTCGGCGAGTTCCATGATGGTGAGGGTGCTGAGCTGGTCCATCAGAGCCTGCTTGTCGTAAGCCATGTTTGGTGTCCTCCTGGAGTGAAGTTTTGAAGCTGGGAAAAAGAGGTGTGCTTAGGCGGCCTCGGTCGCGCCGCCGAGTTTCTCGCGGTAGGCTTCGAGGATGCCGACGAAGTTGCTGAGGTGCGCGCTGAGGACGCCCACGAACTCGCCCTGAAGGCTCTGCTTGCTGCCGAGGCTGGCGAGGCGCTCGATGACGCGCACGTCCACGCGCTGCCCCTCGACGAGACCGCCCTTCATGGCGGGGATGCCCCGGTCGTTGCCCCGGGCCGCGTCGCTGAGCGTCTTGGCGACGCCCGCCGGATCGTCCTGCGCCAGCACGAGGGCGCTGGGGCCCTTGAGGGCGTCCGTGAAGTCGCGCCCGCCGTTCTGTAGGGCGAGGTTGATCAGGGTGTTCTTGGCGACGATGAGCTGGCCGCCCTTCGCCCGGATATCCTGCCGCAGCTTCGTGAGCTGCCCGGCGGTGAGGCCCTGGTAGTCGACGACGTAAAACGTCTCAATGCCCGTGAGGCTCTCGCGCAGGCTGCCCAGCGTCTGCGTGTTCTTTTCGTTCGCCACGCTGTAAACCTCCTGTGTGGTGAACAAGCTCAGGTGCGCTGTGCGCCCTGACAACTCGGCGGGATATTTAAACCTGGCTGCGGTCCCCGCTGTCTACGATGCCGATGAAGAAAGGTGCTGAGCGCACCGGGGTGCCGAAAGAGTATAGGGGAGAGCGCGCCGAATGTCTCCCTCCCCTTGGAAATCAGGCCTGCGAGCCCAGCGTCAGGGGAATGCTCGGCCCCATCGTGGTCGTCAGGTAGGCGCTGCGCAGGTACACGCCCTTGGCAGCGCCGGGCTTGGCGGCCTCCAGGGCGTTCAGGAGCGACGTGTAGTTCGCGCTGAGGTTGCCCGACTCAAAGCTCGCCTTGCCGATGGGGGCATGGACGACGCCGGTCTTGTCATTGCGGAACTCGATGCGGCCCGCCTTGAGGCCACGCACCATGCCCGCCACATCGGTACCGACGGTGCCGCTCTTGGGGTTGGGCAGCAGCCCGCGCGGCCCGAGCAGACGGGCGAGGCGCTGGCCGACGAGGGCCATCACGTCGGGGGTCGCCACGACGGCGTCGAAGTCGAGAAAGCCGTTCGCGATGCGCTCGATCAGGTCCTCGGCGCCCACCACGTCCGCACCGGCGGCCTCGGCGGCGGCCACGTTGTCGCCCCGCGTGATCACCGCGACGCGCACGCTGCGGCCCGTGCCGTGGGGCAGGGACACCGTGCCGCGCACGTTCTGGTCACTCTTGCGGGGGTCGATGCCCAGGCGGAAGTGAACTTCCACCGTCTCGTCAAACTTCGCGGTGGCGAGCTCCCTAACGAGCGCGGCGGCCTCGTCGATGGAGTACTGGCGGGTGCGGTCCACCTTGCTCACCAGGGCGCGGTAACGCTTGCCGTGCTTAGGCATGGGGAGCCCCCTCGATGGTCACGCCCATGGAGCGGGCGGTCCCCGCCACCGTGTTCGCGGCGGCCTCGACGCTGCCCGCGTTCAGGTCGGGCATCTTGGTGCGGGCGATCTCCAGCACCTGATCCCAGTTCAGCTTGCCGACCTTCGCCTTGTTGGGGGTGGCGCTGCCCTTCTGGAGCCCCGCCGCCTTGCGGATCAGGTAACTCATGGGGGGCGTCTTGGTGATGAAGGTGAAGGAGCGGTCCGCGTAGATGGTGATCTCGACGGGGATGATCGCGTCACCCTTGTCGGCGGTGGCTGCGTTGAACTCCTTCGTGAAGCCCATGATGTTCGCGCCATACTGACCCAGCGCGGGGCCCACGGGCGGGGCGGGCGTCGCCTTGCCGGCCGGAAGCTGCAACTTCACGATCCCGGTGACTTTCTTAGCCATGCTGTTTCCTCCTTAGCTCCCCCGACTCCTCCTGGATCCATCAGGCACAGGAAAGGGCGGGGTGCTGGCGCTAAGTTCCGCTGCAGAGTGACCCTGGGGCCGTTGCGGCGGCAACTTTGAAATTCTACAGGGAGGGGGCGCACCTGCCAACCCCACCCCTGCCTTCGCTACTTGGCGACCTGCGCGAAGTCGAGTTCGACGGGCGTCTCGCGGCCGAAGATGCTGACGAGCACCTTGACCTTCGCCTGCGGGGCGTTGACCTCGCTGATGACGCCGCTGAAGTCGGCAAAAGGCCCGCCCGTCACCCGGACCATGTCGCCCGGCTTGAGGCTGACCTTGACGCGTGGTGCCGCCTCCTCCTGGGGCTGGGCCGCCACGCCCACCGAGGCGAGCAGGCGCTGCACCTCGTCAGGGGAGAGGGGCACCGGGCGGGTCGCTGTGCCGACGAAGCCCGTCACGCCGTTCGTGCCGCGCACAACTTCCCAGGACTCGCCGAGTTCGCCGGGAGAGTCGTCGTCCTCCACGTCCATCTGCACGAAGACGTAGCCGGGGAAAAGCTTGCGCTCGACCTCGACCTTCTTGCCGCCCTCCTGCAACTCCATCGCCTTTTCCTTGGGCTGGAGGACCTGGAAGATCTTGGTGTGGAGCATCCCGAGCTTCCGGGCCCGCTCCAGCAGATGCTGCTCCACGCGGTCTTCCTGACCGACGTAGGTATGCACCGCGTACCACTCGATGCTCACGGCAGCACCGCCCGCACGAGCGCGCCGAAGAGGTAGTCCATCAGGAACACGATCAGGGTCAGGGCGATCACGAAGATCAAGACGGCCTGCGTGCCCTCGATGACCCCCTGCCGCGTGGGCCACGTCACGCGCGCCAGTTCCGCGCGCGAGTCCCGCAAGTACTGAATCAGATTCATGCGCTCACCTGGCTGCCGCCGTCACGTTCAGGCGGGGAAGGCGAAACCTGGCCGGGACAGTCACGCGGCCCGGCCGAGGTTTCAGACCTTCTTCTCCTTGAACACGACGTGCTTCTTCGCCACGGGGTCATACTTGCGCAGCTCCATCTTGGCCTGCGTGTTGCGGCGGTTCTTGGTGGTCGTGTAGTAGAAGCCCGTGCCAGCGGTGCTTTCCATCTTCACGATGATGCGGGGTCCGTCTTTCGCCATGTTGGTGCTCCTTTCGCGCGGCCCTGACCTTCGCCAAAGCCCCGCTCCCAGCCCGCCGGTCCAGGCCGGGGTCGCTGGTAAAAGCCCGCCTCGGGGCGGGCAACATTCGGATTATAGGCAGTTGGAAGGGGGGTGTCCACCCTGAGCACGAGAAAAGGGGGGGGAGACCCTGGCAGCCTCCCCCCACTCCTCCTGTCAGGAGTCGAACTTACTCCAGGACCTTGGTGACGACGCCGGCGCCGACGGTGCGGCCACCCTCGCGGATGGCAAACCTCAGGCCCTCTTCCATGGCGATGGGCTTGATCAGTTCCACCGAGAAGGTCACGTTGTCCCCCGGCATCACCATCTCCACACCCTCCGCCAACTGCACCACACCGGTCACGTCCGTCGTGCGGAAGTAGAACTGAGGACGGTACCCCCCAAAGAACGCCGAGTGACGCCCCCCCTCGTCCTTGGACAGCACGTAGACGCTGGCCTCGAACTTGGTGTGCGGCTTGATGCTGCCCGGCTTGGCCAGCACCTGACCGCGCTCCACGTCGTCGCGAGCGACGCCGCGCAAGAGAACCCCCACGTTGTCCCCGGCCATGCCCTGGTCGAGCAGCTTGCGGTGCATCTCGATGCCGGTCACGGTGGTCTTCTTGGTGTCACGCAGCCCGATGATCTCGACCTCGTCCTGGACCTTGACCACACCACGCTCCACACGCCCGGTGGCGACGGTGCCGCGTCCGGTGATGGTGAAGACGTCCTCGACCGGCATCAGGAAGGTCTTGTCAGTGGCGCGCTCGGGGGTAGGGATGTAGCTGTCCACCGCGTCGAGCAGTTCCCAGATCTTGTCGACCCACGGGTTCTCGCCGCGCGCGGTCTTGGGGTTCTGCTGCAGCTGTTCCAGCGCCTGCAAGGCGCTGCCACGCACCACCGGCAGATCATCCCCGGGGAACTCGTACTTGCTGAGCAGCTCGCGCACTTCCATCTCGACCAGTTCGAGCAGTTCCTCGTCGTCGACCATGTCGACCTTGTTCATGAACACGACGATGTAGGGCACGCCCACCTGACGGGCCAGCAGGATGTGCTCGCGGGTCTGGGGCATCGGGCCGTCAGCGGAGCTGACGACCAGAATGGCGCCGTCCATCTGGGCCGCGCCGGTGATCATGTTCTTGACGTAGTCGGCGTGGCCGGGGCAGTCGACGTGCGAGTAGTGGCGGCTCGGCGTGTTGTACTCGACGTGGGCGGTGTTGATGGTGATGCCACGGGCCTTTTCTTCGGGGGCCTTGTCGATCTGGTCGTAGGCCAGTTTCTCCACCGTCGGGTCTGCCGCTGCGGCGGTGAAGGTGATGGCGGCCGTCAGCGTGGTCTTGCCGTGGTCGACATGCCCGATTGTCCCCACGTTCACGTGGGGCTTCGTCCGCTCAAACGTTCCCTTTGCCATACTCAATTCCTCCTGAAAGCTGGTGTCCCGGCTGCGGGACGGGCCTGAACAGCATACAAGGCCTGGCGTGTCGGACTGTGCACCCCCGGACGAAGCCGCCCCTGCGCCTGCCGGCTCCCGACCAAGGAGAACGTGGCCTGCCGGGGAAGCGGGCCACGTTCTGGGCTGGAGCTCTTGGTCGGGATTGAACCGACGACCTCTCCCTTACCAAGGGAGTGCTCTACCACTGAGCTACAAGAGCGGAAAAAGCGGGAAACGAGACTCGAACTCGCGACATTCAGCTTGGGAAGCTGACGCTCTACCAACTGAGCTATTCCCGCATGTGGTGGGCAGGGGCGGATTCGAACCGCCGTACTCCGAAGAGAACAGATTTACAGTCTGTCGCCTTTAACCACTCGGCCACCTACCCGAATTGTCCCCGGCCCTGATGAATCTGGCAGGTGTCGCGCTCCCGAGGAACCCCCGGGGAAACGCTGTGGAGCCACTCAGGAGAATCGAACTCCCAACCTTCCGATTACAAGTCGGGTGCTCTACCAGTTGAGCTAGAGTGGCACCCTTCCTGACGCCGGAACAAGGGAAGCAGGTCCCTGAGCACGGAAGAGACACGCCTGGGCGCGCACTTCCGGCTGTGAATAGTAGCACCGCCCCCCAGGGGTGTCAACACGACCCCGGACAGGCCGAGCGGGAATGCTCCTGTCCAGGATTAACGTTTACCCTGCCCCGTGAGGGGGACGACTCCGCCATTGCGCGCATTCGTGGCCTCGCCGGGCGGCGTAGACTGGCGACCTTTCGGGCACCCGTGGCCCTGGAACGCGTGGCCTTCCCCTGCCCCCTCACCGCCCCCCTCCCTGAGGTGAAGCCTTGGACAGTCTTCGAACGCTCTGGCCGTACCTGCGGCTCCACACGCGGCAGTACCTGATCGGCCTGGTCGCGGTGGTCATCGCCAACGCCGTGAACCTGCTGCCCTACTACTTCATCCGCCTGACCATCGACGGCCTGACGGGTGCGACCGACACCGATCCCGGCACGGCAGGCGTGACCCTCGGACGGGTGGGGCTGTACGCCCTCGGTATCGTCCTGGCGGCGACCACGGCAGGGGCCCTGATGCTCGTGATGCGGCGGCAGATCATCGTGGCGTCAAGGCAGACGGAGTACGAGATTCGCCGCGACATCTACGGGAACCTCCAGACCCTCGACAAGGGGTATTACGACCGGGCGCGGACGGGTGACCTGATGAACCGCCTCACCGGGGACCTCAGCGCCGTGCGCGAGATGCTGGGCTTCGGGTCGTGGCAGGTCGTGAACATCGTCTCGGGCTTCGCCACCGCCTTCGCCGTGATGTTCGGCCTGAGCTGGCAGCTCACCCTGATCGTGATCGCCGTGCTGCCCGTGATCGTGGGCATCCTCACCTACCTCGCGCGGCAGATCAACAAGCGGCACACCCTGGTGCAGGAGCAGAACAGCCTGATCGCCGCGAAGGCGCAGGAGAACTTCAGCGGGGCGCGGGTCGTGAAGGGCTATGCCATCGAGGACCGCGAGATCGCCGACTACCGAGCGATGAACCTCGAACTTCTGCGGCGCAACATCTCCCTGGCGAAGGTGGACGGCCCGCTGCGCGCCTTCATGAGCCTCCTGATCGGCATCGCCTTCGCGCTGATCCTGCTCGTGGGCGGGCGGCTGATTCTGAACCCGGCGAACGACGGCTCCTTCACGGTCGGCATGTTCGTGCAGTTCGTGGGCACGCTGGAGCGCCTGACCTGGCCGATGCTGATGGTGGGCTGGATCACCGGGGTCACCCAGCGCGGGCTGGCCTCATGGTTGCGGCTGCGCGAACTGCTGGAGGCCCGGCCCGGCGTGTACGACGAGCGGGGGCGCACGGAGACGGGTATCCGCACCCTGCGCGGGGACGTGAGGTTCGAGAACGTGTCGTTGCGGTACGGCGACCGCACGGTCCTCGACCGGGTAAATCTGCATGTCCCCGCCGGGACCTTCGTGGGCATCACCGGCCCGACCGGGAGCGGCAAGACGGTGCTCGCGGGGCTCGTCACGCGGAGCATGGATCCCACAGACGGCGTGGTGCGCATCGACGGGCACGACGTTCGGACCATCCCGCTGCGTGTCTTGCGCGAGAACATGGCGGTCGTGCCGCAGGAGCCCTTCCTCTTCAGCGACACCATCGCCAACAACATCGGCTTCGGCCTGGAGGGGCGTGACCTCCCCACCATCCCGACCGGGGTGAGCGTGGTGAATACCCCGCCGCCCCCCGACCTGCCCCAGCAGCCCGACCTCGGCCGGGTGCGGGAGGCGGCGCGGCTGGCCGGACTCGCGGACGACGTGGAGGCCTTTCCGCAGGGGTACGACACGATGCTGGGCGAGCGCGGCGTGACCCTCAGCGGCGGGCAGCGGCAGCGGACGGCCATCGCCCGCGCCATCGTGCGCGAGCCCCACATCCTGATCCTCGACGACAGCCTCTCGGCGGTGGACACCGAGACCGAGCGGCGCATCCTCGACGGGCTGCGCGAGATCAGCCGGGGCCGCACCGTCCTCCTGATCGCGCACCGGGTGAGTACCCTGCGGCACGCGGATCAGATCGTGGTGCTGGAAGAGGGCCGCGTGACCGAGCAGGGCACGCACGACGAACTCCTCGCCCTGGGGGGACACTACGCCGAACTCGAACGTCTCCAGCGCCTCGCCTCCGACCTCGACGCGGAGGACCAGCCCACCCTCGACCCCGAGGTGGCTGCGGACGACCTCGAACGCCAGCCGCAGGAGGTCGTGAAGTGACCCGCCCCGACACCCTCGACGTGACGCAAAAGGGCTTCGACGCCCGGCTTACCCGACGCATCCTGCGGTACCTGAGGCCCTACGTGGGACTGGTGGTCCTCGGCGTGGTCCTCGCCCTCCTGATCGCCGTGGCGCAGCCCATCTTCGCGCTGATCCAGCGGCACGCCATTGACGCGTACCTCCTGCCCTTCGAGCGCGACCGGACGCAGAGCCTGGACGCCCTGTACCGGGGGCTCACACTCGCCGCCGTGGGGTACATGGCTCTCAAAGTCGTGGAGTTCGGGCTCCAGTACGGCTTCACCCTCGCCATCGGCTACCTCGGGCAGAACGTGCTGCGGGACATCCGGGCGGACGTGTTCGGCAAGCTCCAAAGATTGCACCTCGCCTATTTCGACCAGAACCCGGTCGGCAGGTTGATCACGCGCGTGACGAGCGACGTGGACGCGATCAACCAGTTCATCACGGGTGGGCTGGTCAGCCTGATCCAGAGTGCTTTCCTGATCACGGCGTACGTGGTGATCATGCTGCGGGTGAACTGGCAGCTCGCGCTGGTCTCCTTCGCGGTGCTGCCGGTGCTGTACTTCGCCACCAACTTCTTCCGCACCCGGCTGCGCGACGCCTTCCGGGCCACCCGCGCCCAGCAGGCGTTCGTGAACACCCGGCTCAACGAGAACATCACCGGGATGCTCACCATCCAGCTCTTCGGGCGGGAGGCGAGGACCGGCCTCGACTTCGACCACGCCAACCGGGCGCTCCTGGCGGCGAACGTGAACAGCGTGCGGTGGTTCTCGCTCTTCATGCCGACGGTCGCGGTGCTGGGGCAGGTGGCCGTCGCGCTCGTGCTGTACTTCGCGGCGCGGCAGATCCTGGGGGCGGAGGCCCTGGGTGGAGCGGTGGCGGGGGCTGTGACGGTCGGCACCCTCTTCGCCTTCGTGCAGTGGACCCAGCAGCTCTTCCAGCCCATCCAGGACCTCGCCGACGTGTTCAACAACCTCCAGGCGGCGATGGCGAGCAGCGAGCGCATCTTCGGCGTGATCGACACGAAAGAGGAGATCACCGACAGGCCGGGGGCGGGGCGGCTCACGCACTTCGAGGGCCGGGTGGACTTCGAGGGCGTGTGGTTCGCGTACGACCAGACGGTGACGGGGGACACGCCCGACACCGACGACCGTTGGATTCTGCGTGGGATCGACCTCCACATCCGCCCCGGCGAGAGCGTGGCCCTGGTGGGCGCGACGGGCGCGGGCAAGACGAGCGTCACCGCGCTGGTAAGCCGCTTCTACGACGTGCAGCGCGGGGCGGTGAAGGTGGACGGCGTGGGCGTGCGCGACCTCGCGCAGCACGACCTGCGCAAGCACGTGGGCGTCGTCTTGCAGGACGTGTTCCTCTTCGCGGGGACCATCGAGGGCAACCTGACGCTGAATAACCCCGACATCCCCCACGAGCGGGTGGTGGAGGCGTGCAAGTACGTGGGCGTCCACGACTACATCGTCTCGCTGCCCGAGGGGTACGATACCGAGGTGCGCGAGCGCGGCGCGACCCTCTCGACCGGGCAGAAGCAACTCCTCGCCTTCGCGCGGGCGCTCATTCAGAACCCCGACATCCTGCTCGTGCTCGACGAGGCGACCGCGAACGTGGACACCGAGGCCGAACTGCGCATCCAGCAGGCCCTCCAGAAGGTGATGCTGGGCCGCACGAGCATCATCATCGCGCACCGTCTGTCGACCATCGAGCACTGCGACCGCATCGTCGTGATGCGGCGGGGCCGGATCGTGGAGCAGGGGAGCCACCGTGAACTGCTCGCCCGGGGCGGGTACTACGCGCGGCTGCACCGCCTGCAATACGCGCAATCGGACGCGGCGGACTGACGGGAAGGCCGGGAGGGTCAGGAGGGCGGTGGGGGAGACCTCGCCGCCTTCTCCCTGACCTTCGGCTGACAAACCAGTGACGCCGCCCTGACAGTTCACCCGCACGCTGTCAGACATGAAGAAGAGCATGCTCCTGGGCCTGGCCCTGGTGACGACCGGCACTGCCGCCGCGCAGACGACCCTGACGGGCGCGGGCGCGAGTTTCCCCTACCCGCTGTATTCCAAGATGTTCGCCGAGTACAAGGACGCCAGCGGCGTGAACGTGAACTACCAGTCGGTCGGCAGCGGTGCCGGCCAGAAGCAGATCATCGAGCGCACCGTGGATTTCGGGGCCAGCGACAACCCCATGAGCGACGAGGCCATGAAGGACGCGCCCGCCAAGCTGCTGCACATCCCCACCGCCATCGGCGCCGTCGTGCCCGCGTACAACGTCCCCGGCGTGACCCAGCCGCTGAAGTTCACCGGGCGGGTGCTGGCCGACATCTACCTCGGCAAGATCAAGACCTGGAACGACAAGGCCATCACCGCCCTGAACCCCGGCGTGACGATCCCGCCGCTGCCGATCACCGTCGCTCGAAGGAGCGACGGCTCGGGGACGACCTACGTCTTCTCGGACTACCTGGGCAAGGTCAGCCCCGAATGGAAGAGCAAGGTCGGGGTGGGCAACAGCCTGCAGTGGCCGGTGGGACAGGGCGCACGCGGCAACGACGGCGTGGCGGGGATCGTGAAGAGCACGCCAGGAGCCATCGGGTACGTCGAACTCGTGTACGCCAAGCAGAACAAGCTGCCGTACGGCAGCGTGCAGAACCGCGCCGGGAAGTTCGTGCTGGCGGACAACGGCCCGGCGAGTGCCGCCGCGCAGGGGGTCGTCATCCCCGCCGATACGCGGGTGAGCATCACGAACAGCGCGAACGCGGAGGCGTATCCCATCGCCAGCTTCACGTACGTGATCTTCTACCAGGACCAGAAGTACGGCAACCGGACGGAGGCGCAGGCCAAGGCACTCAAGAACCTGCTGGGCTACATGACCACGACGGGCCAGCAGTACAACGAGCCACTGGATTACGCCAGGCTGCCCGCCAACGTGACGAGCAAGGTGCGGACCATCCTCAACTCCATGACCTACGGCGGCAAGAAGATTTAAGGCAGAACTTCCACGTGGCGACCTTCCTTAGGAAGGTCGCTTAATTCTTGCACTCACCGAGGGGAAGTCCCCAGGGCTGACACGCTCCTGACGTTTCCTCGGTGAACTGGGTGCAGTCACCTCTGCGAGGTCGTCCTCCTATGTCTGAACCTGCCCGTCGTCCGCCCGCCCGCGCCGCCCTCTCCAGCGGCAGTGACCGCGTCTTTCAGGTGCTGATCCTGGCCCTCGCGTCGGTGATCGTGCTGGTGTTCGTGCTGAGCGTGTATCAGCTCACCCGTGAGTCGTGGCCTGCCTTGCAGGCGTTCGGGTGGCGCTTTTTCAGCGAGCGCACCTGGAACCCGGTCGAGGGCGTCTTCGGCGCCGCGAGTATGGTGGTGGGCACGCTCGTCACCAGCGTCGTCGCGCTCGCCATCAGCGTACCGCTGGCGGTGGCGAGTGCCCTGTTCGTGGCCGAGTACGCGCCGAAGTGGCTGGCGAACCCGGTCGGTTACCTGATCGAACTGCTGGCCGCCGTGCCCAGCGTGGTGTACGGGCTGTGGGCGCTGTTCGTGATCGCGCCGATCCTGGGCCGCTGGCAGACCGCCTACTTCGTGGACCCGGCCAACCTCCCGACGATCACCCGCTGCAACGAACTCTGGGCGCAGGGACAGACCAGCCTCCAGTGCTTCTTCGTGCCGTCGGGGGCGGGGGGGCGAGGGCTCGCCCTCGCCATCATCATCCTGACGGTGATGATCCTGCCCTACACCGCCAGCGTGGCGCGGGACGTGATCCGGCTGGTGCCTGCCGACCAGAGAGAAGCGATGTACGCGCTGGGCGCGACGAAGTGGGAGGTGATCTCCCGCGCCATCCTGCCCTACGCCCGAGCCGGAATTCTCGGCGGGGTGATTCTCGCGCTGGGCCGGGCGCTGGGCGAGACGCTGGCGGTGGCGATGGTGATCGGGGACAGCCAGGACATCCTCAAGAGCCTGTGGGGGGGTGCGAGCACGATGGCCTCGGTGATCGCCAACCAGTTCGGGGATGCCCAGGCGGCGCTGCACCGTTCGAGCGTGGTCGCGCTGGGGTTGACCCTGTTCTTCCTGAGCGTGGTCGTGAACTTCGCGGCCCGTCTGATCATCGCGCGCCTGACGCCCAAGGGCATTCAATGATGCGGACTTCCGCCGCCGTCACCGTCCAGCGGCGGGCTGGGCTCAGCCCAGCCCGCCGGATGAGGAACACCCTGATGGGCGCGCTGATCCTGCTCGCCACCCTGGTGGTCGTGGCGCCGCTGATCCTGATCTTCGTGTACCTGTTGCGCGAGGGGTTGGGGGCGATGAACCTCGCCTTCTTCACCCGCACGCCCGCCCCCGAGGGAGAGTCGGGGGGTGGCCTGCTCAACGCGATCACCGGGAGCCTGATGATGCTGGCGATGGCGAGCGTGATCGGCGTCCTGGTCGGGGTGGCGGGGGGCATCTTCCTGGCCGAATACCCCCGGCACCGCCTGATGCCCACCATCCGCATGCTCAGCGACGTGCTCGCCGGGATTCCCGCCATCGTCATGGGTCTCGTCGCCTACGGGTTGATCGTGCTCGCCTTCGGCTTCTCGGGCCTGGCGGGCGCCCTTGCCCTGGGGTTTCTGATGATCCCCATCGTGGTGCGGACGACGGAAGAGGTGCTCAAGCTCGTGCCGCTCACGGTGCGCGAGGCGGGCCTCGCGCTGGGCTTGCCGCAGTGGCTGGTGATCCTGCGGGTCGTGCTGCCTGCCGCCGCCGGGGGCATCGTGACGGGCGTGATGCTGGCCCTGGCGCGCGTGGCCGGGGAGGCGGCGCCGCTGCTGTTCACCGCCTTCGGGAACAACAGCGTGAACCTCGACCCCAGCAAGCCGATGAGTGCTCTGCCGCTGGAAATCTACCGGGGAGCCACCAGCGCCTACGACGAGAACCAACGGCTTGCCAAAGCTGGGGCCCTGCTGCTGATCACCCTGATCTTCCTCACCAGCCTGCTCGCCCGCCGGGCGAGCAGACGACGGTAACGGAGCCCACGCCGCCGAGCAGCAGCGGAACGTTCTTGTGGACTGCCAGTGATTGAATGCGTCTTTCCGTTACCTCAAGGAGACCAACTCGAATGCCTTCCCTCCTCAGTGCTCAGAACGTCAATATCTATTACGGCGACAAGCAGGCCGTGCGAGACGTGAACCTCGACGTCCAGCGCGGCACCGTGAACGCCCTGATCGGTCCCTCGGGGTGCGGCAAGACCACCTTCCTGCGGGCGATCAACCGGATGCACGACCTGACCCCCGGCGCCCGCGTGACCGGCAAGATCACCCTCGACGGGGAGGACGTGTACGGCCCCGGCGTGGACCCGGTGACGATGCGTCGGCGGGTGGGCATGGTCTTCCAGAAGCCCAACCCCTTTCCCACCATGAGCGTGTTCGACAACGTGGTCAGCGGCCTCAAACTCGCCGGAGTCCGCGAGAGCAGGCGTCTGATGGAGGTGGCCGAGCGCTCCCTGCGGAGCGCTGCACTGTGGGAAGAGGTCAAGGACCGTCTCAAGACACCCGCTACCGGCCTCTCGGGTGGGCAGCAACAGCGGCTGTGTATCGCGCGGGCGCTGGCCGTCGAACCCGAGATCCTGCTGATGGACGAACCGACCTCGGCGCTCGATCCGGCGAGCACGGCGAAGATCGAGGACCTGATGACGGACCTGAAAAAGGTCACGACCATCATCATCGTGACGCACAACATGCACCAGGCGGCGCGGGTCTCGGACACCACCTCGTTTTTCCTCAACGGCGACCTCGTCGAGCACGGCGTCACCGATCAGGTCTTCACCTCCCCACGCGACGAACGCACCGAGGCCTACGTCACCGGACGATTCGGCTGAGTGTTCCGCCGCTGCCCGCCCGCGCCCCCGCCGCCCTGGTAGGGGCCTGGTCCTTTTTTGCGACCTGTGTCCTCACCGGGCCTGACCCCCCCATCACAACCCGCTACCATACTCCCGGGGATGACGAACGGCGAGGCGAGCACGGCGCACCTGACGGGGCGGTTCCTGCGGATGCTGAGCATCGCGCTGGAGGAACTCGACGCCGTGCGGGACGCCTCCGGTCGGGCGGAGTACGCTGGGCTCAGCGCCAGGGCGGGAGAGCTGGAGCGCGAGACGGACCTGCTGGAGCGCGAGATCGAGGACGCCTGCCTCGCCGCCTTCGCCGGGCCGCTCACCTCGGCGGAGCTCGCCTTTCACCTGATGGTCTTTCGCAGCCTGACCAACCTGGAGCGCGTCGGGGACTACGCCCTGCGGGTGGCGCGTGACCTCGAACTGCTCGCCCCCCGCACCCGCAGCGCCACCCTTCAGGACGTGCTGCCCCTCGTCAACCTGCTCGTCGGGATGGTCGAGCGCCTCGCCTACGCCTTCGCCGAGCGCGACGTGGAGGCCGCCCGCGAGGTGATGCGCCTCGACGCCGAGGAGGTGGACGCCCTGTACGAGCAGATGACCCGGGCGAGCGTGACCCGGCTGCTGGAGCGACCCGACGACGTAGAGGTCGCCCTGACGGCGGGGCGCATGGCCCGCAGCCTGGAGCGGCTGGGCGACCACCTCGTCAACGTGGCCGAGCGGCTGGAGGTGCTGGTGGTGCGCGGCGGGGCCCCGGTCCACGACTTGCAGGCCGGGTAAGCCCCGGCGCGTAGACTGCCCCCATGACCACCCTGCAACCCCGGGCAGACGATCTGCCCCGCTGGCGCACGGACGACCTGTACGCGGGCCTGGACGACCCCCGCCTGAGCGCCGACCTCGCGGAACTGCGCGCCCGGATCGCGGCGCTGGAGGCCACCTTCGACAGCCTGGGTGTCCGCAAGGGTGGGTCCGTGGCGACCCCCGGGACGGTGGCGCGGGTGCTGGATGGATTGAACGACGTTTCGGCCCTCCTGCGCCGGGTTTCCGCCTTCACCTCGGCCTACGGGCGGACGGACAGCCGGGACGCCCTGGCCCAGCAGCGGACGGGTGAGGTCACCACCCTGGGGCTGCCGCTGGGTCCCCTGCGCTCGCGCCTCACTGCCTGGCTGGGCGAGCAGGACGTGGAAGCGCTTCTCGCCGGGTCGGGCGTGGCCCGCGCCCACGAGCACCTGATCCGCCGCGCCGTCGAACGTGCGCGCCATCAGATGACCCCTGAGGAGGAAGACCTCGCCGCCCGGCTGTGGCCCAGCGGGGCAGGGGGCTGGGCCAAGCTCCACGGCAACGTGACGAGTCAGCTGACCGGGGAGTACCGGGGCGAGCGGCTGCCCGTCACCGCCCTGCGCGCCCTCGCCACCGAGCCCGACGAAGGGGTGCGCCGCGACGCCTTCGACGCCGAACTCGTGGTCTGGAAGAACGCCGAGGTCGTCCTCGCCGCCGCGATGAACGGGGTGAAGGGGGAGGAGGGCACCCTCGCGGCCCGCCGGGGCTTCCCGGACAGCGTCTCTCCCAGCCTGCTCGCCCACGGCATCGACCGTGAGACGCTGGAGGCGATGCAGGGAGCCGTGGTGCGGAGTTTCCCCGACTTCCGCCGCTACTTTGCCGCCAAGGCCCGCGCGCTGGGCAAGGCGCGGCTCGACTGGTGGGACCTCTTCGCGCCGGTGGGCCGCAGTGAAACCGAGTGGACGTACGGGGCGGGGACGCGCTTCGTGGAGGCGCAGTTCCGCTCGTACTCGGACCGGCTTGGGAACTTCGCGGCCCGCGCCTTCCGGGAGGACTGGATTGACGCCGGGCCGCGAGAGGGCAAGCGCGGCGGGGCCTTCTGCATGGCCTGGGAGGGGGACGCGAGCCGCATCCTGATGAACCACTCCCCCAGCCTCGACAGCGTGAGCACCCTCGCCCACGAACTCGGGCACGGCTACCACAACCTGCTCAAATCCGTCCACACGCCCCTGCAACGTGAGACGCCCATGACCCTCGCGGAGACGGCGAGCATCTTCTGCGAGACCATCGTCCAGAACGCCGCGCTGGAGCGGGCGACCGGGGAGGAGCGGCGGTACGTCCTCGAAACCCAGCTTCTCGGCCACGCGCAGGTCGTGGTGGACATCCACTCGCGCTTCCTCTTCGAGCGGGCGGTCTTCGAGAAACGGATGGAGCGCGACCTCACCCCGGGGGAGCTGTGCGACCTGATGACCTGGGCGCAGGGGGAGACGTACGGGGACGCCCTGGCGACCCTCCACCCCTACATGTGGGCGGTCAAGCCGCACTACTACAGCCTCGCCTACTACAACTACCCGTACACCTTCGGCCTGCTCTTCGGCCTCGGCCTGTACGCCCAGTACGTGCGGGCCCGGGAACGCGGTGAGGAAGCCAGCTTCCAGGCCCGCTACGACGATCTGCTTGCCAGTACCGGCCTCGCGGACGCCCGCACCCTCGCCGCCCGCTTCGGCATCGACCTCCACGCGCCCGACTTCTGGGAGGGGAGCCTGGACGTGATCCGGGGGCAGATCGCGGAGTACGAGCGGGTGACCGGGGGCTGAGGTCACGCCTCGGGAAGTTGGCGCAACCCCGGGATGGACGTGGCGAAAAGCAGGGCCCAGGCCAGGAGCATCCCGGCCGCCGTGGTCAGCAGGGCCGCCGACGGCGAGAACCCCTGGGCGATCACACCCCCCAGCAGGGCGCCCAGGGGAAGGCCCCCCAGGATCACGAAGCGGAACGTCGCGGCGACGCGCCCCTGCAAGGCGGCCGGGGTGGCGGCCTGGCGACAACTGCTCGTCAGGATGGCGAAGACCATGTAGCCCAGCCCGCTCAGGAAGTCGTTCACGAGGAGGGCGGGGAAGCGCCACGGAGGTGGCAGGAGCGAGACGCCCACCACCCCGAACGCGCAGAGGACGGCCAGGGCGCCGGAGGCCATCAGGACAGTGCCCAGCGGGAAACGTCTCTGGAGTGGACCGACCAGCGCCGTGCCGCACAACATCCCCACTCCCTCGGCCGTCAGCACGGCTCCCACCTGTGCCGGGCCGAGGCCGAGGTTCCGGGTCAGGAAGAGCAGGTGGACCGCCGACCCCACCCCCACGAAGAAGTTCCACAGCCCCACGCTGCGGACGAGGGCGCCCAGGAGGGGACGCTCCAGCAGGGCCCGGAGGCCCACCCGGACCTCGGCCCACATCCTCGGCCTCGCCGCCGAGTTCGCTGAAGTGCTCCCGGTGGGAATGCGGGTGAGCAGGAGGGCGGAGGCGACGAAGGAAAGGGCGTCGAGCAGCAGGGCGAGCGGGGCGCCGAGAGCCTGGACCAGCACCCCCCCGAGCGACGGTCCGGTGACGCTGGCGGTGGAGCGGCTCGCCTCCAGGCGGGCGTTGCCCCCGATCAGGTGATCACGTCCGAGGAGGACGGGGACGGTGGCGGCGGAGGCCAGGTCGAAGAAGACGCTCGCCGCGCCGACCAGAAACGCGATCAGCAGCAGGGGTTCCAGACGCAGCAGGGAAAAGTGCGCCAGCAGCGGAACCGGCAGCAGCAGGGCCGCCCGCGCGAGGTCGGTGCCGATCATGGTGCGCTTCTTGTTCCACCGGTCCACCCACACGCCCGCCGGGAGACTGAAAAGCAGGTTGGGCAGGCTCCCGAGCGCGGTGAGCAGCCCCATCTGGAACGGGTTGGCCCCCAGGACCAGGAGGGCCGTCAGGGGAAGGGCCAGCAGGGTGACCTGACTGCCGAACTGGGAGACGGTGTGCGCGGCCCAGATGGCGTGGAAGGCCGGGGGAAGGGCGGCGGGGCGGGAGGAGGAAAACATGGGCCTCTTTCCAGTCCAAAGGACAACGCCGCCCCTCCCACCGTGGAAGGGGAACAGGTGACGACCACTCCATCGTCACGAATTTGGACTTTCGGGGAGCATACATCTCCCCAAACCCTCACGCAAGCTACTTGAGCCTGGAAGTGTCAAGTTTGGGAGTACCGTTCTCGGTCCCGACATTCCGGTTCGGGGTTCTGTCCCGAAAAAGAAGGAGGCGGACGTGCTGCTCGGCGTCCGCCTCCCCCGGGTTTCCTGCCTACCTGACCTTGACCTCCGTGTCGAGCCACGTCAGCACCCGCTCGCGCCCGAAGGGCCACACCTCCACGCTCACCGCGCGGGCGGCCTCGCGGACGAACTCGGGGAAGGGGCCCGTCTTGGCGGGGGTGACGTTCCAGGCGGGGGCGTCCTCGGAGAGGCCCGCGAGTTCCCGCGCCCGCTCGATGCCGGTGCGGAGGTCCCCCAGCTCGTCCACCAGGCCGAGGTTCAGGGCGTCCAGGCCGCTCCAGATGCGGCCCCGGCCGAGTTCGTTCACCCGCTGCGGGGTGAGGTTGCGCCCCTCGGCCACCCGGCTCACGAAGCGGTCGTAGACCTCGCCGATGCCGCGCTCGACGAGGGCACGCTCGTCCTCGCTGTAGGGGCGCGAGGAACTGGACATCAGGGCGCGCTCGCGGCCCACGGGCTCGGGTCGGAAGCCCTGGCGGGCGTTGAACTCGCGAAGGACGGGCTTGCCGCTCACCACGCCGATGCTGCCCGTCAGCGTGTACGGGCTGGCGATCACCCGTTTCGCGTGCGTGAGGACGTAGTACCCGCCGCTCGCCGCGTACTCACCCATCACCGCGACGACGGGCTTTTCCGAGGTGGCGACCTCCCGCCAGATCAGGTCCGAAGCGAGCGCCGAGCCGCCCCCGCTGTCCACGTACAGGACGATGGCCTTCGTCTTGTCGTCCTTCTTCGCCCGCTTGAGGGCCGCGACCACGGTGTCCGACCCCGCCATCGGCCCGCCCAGGAGCGGCAGGGGCAGCGAGTTGTTGCGGCTCTTGCCGGTGACGATGGTGCCGACCACGGGAACGACGGCCACCCGCCCGCCCTTCGCCCCCCCGCGACCCGACGGCAGCAGGAGGTCGAGCACCGCCGCCAGCGGCCGGGTGCCGGGGCCCACGAGTTCGTCCTCGTAGGCGACTTTCGTGATCAGGCCCGCCTCCAGCGCGGCGTGGGCGCTCGTGAGGTCGCCCGTCAGCCAGGCGCGGGCCGTGTCCTCGCTCACCCCCCGCGCGGCGGCGAGGTCGCGCGCCCAGGCCGTCTCCAGCCCGGCGAGGAAGGCCGAGAGCTGCTCGCGGTTGGCGTCGTCCATCGCCTCCTGCGAGAAGCGGGTGAGTGCGGCCTTGTACTCGCGGATGCGCAGGTTCTCGAACTCGATGCCGTGCTTCTTGAGGAAGGCCCCCAGGAAGGTCGGCTCCACCGCGAAGCCCGGCACCATCACGTCCGCCGACTCGGGGGCCACGATCTCACGCGCCCCGCTCGCCGCGATCAGGGCCGTCATCGTGAGCTGCGGCAGGTAGGCGACCACCCGCTTGTCCTCGGCCAGCCGCCCGAGGATGCCCCGGACCGCGTGCGCCGTCGCCGGGGCGGCCGTGAACTCCGAGATGCGCACGAGGACCCCGTGCAGCCAGTCGGCGTCGCGCAACCGCTCGACGCGCGCCTCCAGCGCCTCCAGCGTCTCCTCGCGGTTCAGCAGCGCCTGGATGGGGTTGGCGGGCTGCCGGGCAGGGTAGGGGCCGCTGAGGTCGAGGATCACCCAGGTCGGGCGGTTCAGCCCCTTGGGAAGCTGCTCGGCGGCCTTGGATAGGAAGGGGATGTTCAGGGGAGCCATACCCCCTACGGTACGCCCCCGGCATGAGGAGGGTTCCGCCGCCCGCCTAAACGCGCCCCCATCGCCTCCGCCCGCGAGGTCAGGAGGGCCGCCGCCCCCGGGGTGAGGTGCGCCCGCGCCGCCTCCCCGAAGAGGGCCAGCCAGCGTTCGAGGTGGAGGTCACGGACACCCAGCCCCGCGTGGACCCCGTTCAGGTTGCCGTGCCATGCCGCCCCTCCCCCCAGCATCGTCACCCAGAAGGCCGTCACGCGCCCCAGGTGGGCCTCCCAGTCCCCGACGTGCGCCACGAAGACGGGGCCCAGGAGGTCGTCCGCCCGCGCCCGGGTGTAGAAATCGGCGAGGAAGGCCCGCAGCACCTCCTCCCCGCCGACCTCCTCCAGCGGCGACCCGGGCGAGCGTGGCGCGGCCTGACTCAGCCCCGTCAGAAACTCGCCCCGCACCTCCTCCGGCAGCGTGACCCCGGCCCAGGCGGTCACGCCTCCCACCCGCCAGAGCAGCGGGACCTCGCCCTGCCACCGCTCCACGGCGGCGCCCCGGGGAGGCTCGGCCCACTCGGAGGCCAGGGGAAGGGCCGTGTCGCCGGGAGCATCCACCCTCACCCGCGCCCCCAGCGCCCGCCCGACGAGCGCCGCGCCCGTGCCCCAGGCCAGGACCGGCACGCCCCGCCGCAGGGCCCCCGACACCAGGGTCAGCAGCCCCCAGCGGTCGGGCCGATTCCGCACGTCCGCCACGGGCTCGCCGTCATGGGGCACGAGGAGCCCCGCCGCCCCGGAAAGGGCGTCCGGGGTGGCCGCCCCCACGTCCTGCCACCCGGGCAGGGGAGCGGTGGTGAGCAGCGGGCCGCGTGTCACCCGTCAAGGATAAGGCCCGCCTGCGGGGGCGGGCCTGGGGAGGGGAAGGGGCTCAGTTCACCGAACGGAGGTAGGTGTAGATGTTGAGCACGTCCTCGTCGCTGAGCTGCTCCTCGGTGAAGCGGGGCATGACGGCGCCGAGGTCGCGGTCGGGGGCGTGGCCCTGGCGCACGGCGGCCTCGAACTGCTCCAGCTTCCAGCTCTTGGGGCCTTCCCCCGCGATCAGGCTGGGGCCGATGCCGCCCTGACCGTTCTGGCCGTGGCAGCCTCCGCAGGTGGAGACGAACTTCGCCTGACCGTCGGCGGTGTTGCCCGTGATCGCGTTGGCGACCTCGGCGGCCTTGGCGTTGCCCGTGGCGGGGTCGGCGGCCATGCCGCGCTCGACGTTGGAGGCCCCCGTCTGTCCGAGCTGGGTGGTCTCGTCGCTCCGGTTGGCTGTCGGCGAGGGCGCGTCGGCACCCGTCCCCTGACCGTCCTCCGGGCTGATTCCGGCGGCCGGGGCCTGATCCTCGGAGACGCCCGGGCTCGAGCCGCTCTCGGCGTTGCCGCCCGGGGACACGGCGCCGCCCTCTCCGGGGCTCGCCTCCTGCGCCTCCCCGGCGCCGCCGTCCCGCGCGTCGCCCTCCTGGGCCTCGCCCGTCTGGGTGCCGGTGTTCGACTCGCTGCCCTCGGCGGCGACCGCCCCGTTCTCGCCCGACAGGGTGCCCCCCGCCTGGTCCTGCATCACGTCGCCCTGCGCGCCCGCCGGGCCCGCCGCCCCCGTGGCGGCCTCGCGCGGCGACGGCGCCTCCTCGCTCACGACCTTCCCGGTGGTGGGGTCCCCGCCCTCGGTGGGCTTCCCGGCGGCCCCGACCCCCTCCTCGTGGTGGGGCGTCGTGGCGATGCGGTACCCGGCAATCG
Organism: Deinococcus aetherius; assembly: GCF_025997855.1. NCBI lineage: Bacteria > Thermotogati > Deinococcota > Deinococci > Deinococcales > Deinococcaceae > Deinococcus > Deinococcus aetherius. The sequence goes on along the minus strand of NZ_AP026560.1, from coordinate 2,135,035 downwards.
AGCCGCCCAGCGTGAGCGCCAGCAGCAGCGTCATGGTGACGGCGAAGGTGTTCTTCATAGCGCCTCACCCTACCACACGGTCAGGGGGCGCCCAGCCGCGCTGGTACAGTTCGGATACGACTTTGCACCCCTGAAAACGTGTCTCGGACGGCAAAGCTGGCGCGGCTCGTCACCTGTTCACCATCCGCCGGGACGGGTACCCTGCCCCCATGCGCCTCGCCTCCCTGACCGCCAGCAACTCGGACATCCTCGCCGCGCTGGGGGTGGCGGGCCGGGTGGTGGCGGTGGATCACCACAGCGACGCTCCCGGGCTGGATGGTGCCGCGCGCGTGGGCCCCGACCTGAATATCGACGTGGAGGCGGTGCGGGCGGCGCGACCCGACCTCGTGCTGGCGAGCCTGAGCGTGCCGGGCATGGAGCGGGTGGTGGTCGGGGTGCGCGCGGCGGGCCTGCCCACCCTGGTCCTCGACCCGGTGAGCGTCCCCGACACCCTGCACGACATCCGCGAGATCGGCGTGGCGGTCGGCCTCCCGGAGAGGGGAGAGGCGCTCGCGGCCCGGCTGGAGACCGAGTTGCGTGCCCTCGCCCGTCCCTTCCTGCGCCCGCCGCGCGTGCTCGTCGAGTGGTGGCCCCGGCCCATCATCGCGGCGACGCGCGACTCGTGGGTCACCGACCTGCTGGGGACGCTGGGGGCCGCGAACGCCCTCGCCGACCGTCCGGGCCGCAGTTCCCCCCTCACCCTGGAGGAGGTCCGGGCCGCCCGCCCCGACCTGATCGTGTGCTCGTGGTGCGGGGCCAGAAGGCTGCGGCCCGAGGTGATCGAGGCGCGCGGCCTGGGCGTGCCCGTCGTCTGCGTGCCCGAGAGCGGCCTGGGCCGCCCGGGTCCCCGTTTGATCGAGGGGGCGGGTTTGGTTGCGGCGGCGCTGGCGGGCCTTCGCCTGAGCTAACCCTGATTCTCCCACCCCAGCAGGGCGCGTAAGCCCCGCAGGCACTCGCCCCGGTAGCTGGCGAGGTCGGGCTCGGGGTCGGCGAGGAAGCGCACGCTCAGGCCCTCGACGAGGGCGCGCAGGAGTCTGGCCCGCTCGGCCGCCCCCTCCTCCCCCCCCAGCCGCGCGACTTCGAGGTCGAGGGCCAGCGTCTCGCGCTGGAAGTCGCGCTGCACATTCATGAGGGCCGGGTCGCGGGTGGCGGCGGCGAGAAAGTCGAGGGACACCGTGTAAAAGCGCCGGGTGTTCTCCACCCCGTAGAACTGGTTCTCGACGTAGGCGCGCAGCTTCGCTTCCGGAGTGACCGCCTGCCGCAGGGCCCGCCGGGTGACGGCGGTGATCGTGCGGGTAAATCTGCGCATGACCGCCGCGAGCAGCCCGGCCCGGCTCCCGAAGTGGTAGGCGAGTGTCCCCTTGCTGACCCCCGCGTGCCCGGCGATGTCGCCCAGGGTCACGCCCGCGTAGCCCCGCTCGTAGAGGGCGAGGTACGCCGCCTTCTCCAGCGCCGCGCGCCGGGCCCGGTCCTGAATGGGGTTGACGCTGCGGGCCATAGGGGAGAGGGTAGCAAGTCCCCGCCCGCCCGCTCCGCCAGGGAGCGCAGTCGGTGGACTTCCCGCTACAGGCGCAGAAGGCAGAGAGCAGCAGGCCAGGGGCAGGTGCCCAGGCTTTTCTGTCTCCGGGGGGCCAGGCGTTCCTTGGCCCTGGGGGAGCGGGCGGGCTGGTCACACGCTCCCTCACCCGTTGCTTCGCAACACCCTTTCCGCTTCGCAGCTTTACAAGTCCCACCGGGGGAGAGGGTCAACAGCGCGAAAACGTCAGGCCACCAGCAAACCCGATCTGCGCACTTCTGTCACAGACATCCTGAACCCGGTCGAGAGAAAAGCCTGCTTTCTGCCCTCCTGGGTGCTTCCTTTCGTGGGAGGTCTAGTTCGCCAGGTAACGCAGGAATTCCCGCATCGCGTTCACGCACTCGCTCGCCTCGTGCTGGGCGCTGCTGCCCGTCACCGTGCGCAGGATGCCCGAATCGCTGAGGTAGAGCTGGCTGATGCGGTAGGCCACCCCGCCGTCCTCGTAGGTGTAGGCGGCGAGGACGGCCCAGCCCCCCGCCCGACCCACGGGCTGCGTCACCACCTCGCGCACCGCGCTCTTGCCCAGCGAGGCCTGAAGGCGTTTGGCGAAGGCGAGGGCCTTGTCCTGGGTGTCGAAGGTGGGAAAGGCCTGCCCGTGCCGTTCCTCGCGCAGGAGGCAGGCGCCCGCCGAGTCCGTCCAGACGTTCGCGTTCCCGTCCACGGGCGTCCAGCCGGTGAAGGGCACGATCAGGGCCCGCGCGGGAAAGGCGAGCAGCGCCCCCAGCAGGCCGAGGCGGAGGAAGACGTGGCGGGCGACCGGGGAAATCGTGACACGCATCCCCGTGACTGTATCAGGGCTTGCCTGACAACGGTGACCGTCCTCTCATCGCGTCGGTCGGCCAGCCGCGAGGGCGTCCAGCCGCGCCTCAAGCCCCGCCTTCACCCCGGGCCACTCGCCGCTCAGCACGCTGAACATCACGCTGTCGCGGGCGTAGCCGTCGGGCCGCACCTGAAATTGCCGCAGGGTGCCCTCCCGCACCGCGCCGAGCTTGGCAAGCGCGCGCAGGCTGCGGGCGTTGCGGGCGTCCACCTTGAAGTGCACCCGGTTCGCCCCCAGCCGCTCGAAGGCGCGCGTCATCAGGAGCAGCTTCGCCTCCGGGTTCGCGGTGGTCCCCTGTGCGGCGGGCACGAGCATGGTGCCGATCTCCGCCCAGCGGTCGGCGGGCCTGACCTCGCTGTAGCTGATGCGCCCGACGGCCCGCTCCCCGCGCAGCACGGCCCAGTTGATGCGGCCCGGCAGGGCGTTCAGCCGCGTGATGTACGCCGCCCAGCCCTCCTGGGTGCGCGTCTCCGGCCCCCCCCGCGCGAGGAGCGCGTAGGTGTCCTCGTCGGCCCCCGCGTGCAGGTCGGGCGCGTGCTCCTCCGCCAGAGGCACCAGGGAGATATGCCGCCCCGTCAGCGTCACGCGGGCCAGCCACTCGGCGAGCGGGGCGGGGGGAAGGGGACTCTGCGCGTGCGTCACCCCCCCACCGTAGCCCGACCGCCGCCAAAAGCAAACGCCCCGCCACCTGGGGCAGGGCGCGGGGAGCCTTCTCGGCCTAACGTGGCGAGGGAACGGGCGCGGCCCCGTCCGGCTCGTCGTCCCGGCGCGGGGGGAAGGCGGGCGGCTGGCTCACCCGCTGGCGCCCGCTCAGCGCCCGGCCCAGCGTCACCTCGTCGGCGTACTCCAGGGCGCCGCCCACCGGCAGGCCGTAGGCGATGCGGCTCACGGTCGCACCCAGCGGTTCGAGCAGGCGCTGGAGGTACAGCGCGGTCGCGTCCCCCTCGACCGTCGTGCCCGTCGCCAGGATGACCTCCATGCCCTCCTGCACACGCGGCAGCAGGGGGCGGATGTGCAGCCGGTCCGGCCCCACCCCGTTCATCGGGCTCAGGACCCCGTGCAGCACGTGGTAGAGCCCCCGGTACTCGCCGCTGCGCTCGATGGCGATCACGTCTCCGGGCTCCTCGACCACGCAGATCGTCCCCTGGTCGCGCGAGGAGTCGCTGCACACGTCGCACAGTTCCGCGTCCGTGATGTTGAAGCAGACCGGGCAGGTGTGCAGCTCCCGCTTGGCCGAGAGCAGCGCCCCCGCCAGCCGCTCGATGTCCTCCCTGGGCTGTTCGAACAGGTGAAAGGCGAGCCGCTGCGCACTCTTCGGCCCGATCCCCGGCAGCCGCGAGAGTTCCCGGATCAAGGCCACCAGCGAAGGCGGGTACTTCATGCCCGACCTCCCTGGCGACCGGCGACTGGCAACTGGCGACTCCCCATCAGAACCCGGGAATCCCCAGCCCGCGCGTCGCCTCCTGCTGCAAGGCCTCGGCCTTCGCGTTCGCGTCCTGAAGCGCGACGAGCAGCAGGTCTTCGAGGGCCTCCACGTCGCCCGGGTCCACCGCCTCAGGCTTGATCTTCAACCCCGTCACCTTGCCGTGCCCGTTCATCGTGACGGTGACGAGCCCGCTCGCGGTGCCCTCCACCGTCTGCGCGGCCAGGTTCTCCTGAATCTTGGCAGCGGCAGTCTGCGCCTGCTGCATCTGCTTCATGAGCTTCTTCATGTCCATAACCCGCCCATTCTACCGGGGGCGGGGGACGGGGAACGTGGGCTGTGGAGTTCCGGACGGTCTTTTCCACGGGCGACGGGCCACAGGCCTCACAGCGCCGCCGTCCTCGCCCCCTTCGCCCGCCGGTAGAGCTGCGCGGGCCGCCCCACCCCGCTGCGCCGCTCCCCGCTGGCGGCGAGAATGCCCTGGGCCAGGATGCGCTTGCGGAAGTTGCGCTTGTCGAGTGAGCGGTCGAGAACCCCCTCGTACACCGTCTGGAGTTCGGGGAGGGTAAAGGCGTCGGGCAGGAATTCGAGCGCCAGGTTGGCGTACTCCAGCCGCAGTTGCAGCCGCCCTATCGCCCGGTCGAGAATGGCCGCGTGGTCGAAGGCCAGCCGGGGCGGGTGGTGGGCCGGGAACCAGTCGGCGCCCAGAGTGTGCCCGCCGCCCGTCACGCGCACGGTGCCGTGCGGCAACACCGCAAGGTGCGCGACCGACACGATGCGCCCGCGCGGATCGCGGCTGGGCTCCCCGAAGGTGTAGAACTGCTCCAGGTGCCGGGGTTCGAGTTCCACCGTCGTCTCGGTACGCAGCTCGCGCAGCGCCGCCTCGTGCAGGGCTTCTCCCGGCTGCACGAAGCCGCCGGGCAGCGCCCAGTCGCGGGCGTGGGGCAGCTCCCCGCGCTGAACGAGCAGCACGCGCAACTCCCCCGCGTGCATCGCAAAGGCCGCCACGTCCACGGCCAGCCCCACCCGCGTGGCCTGCGGCGGAAGCGAGAGTGTCCCCATGACACAAACTCTAGGCTTCGTGTTCCCCGAACGTCAAGGAGTAAGTGTAGGCCAGGCCCATCGTGGAAGCCCTTCCACACGGGCTTCCGGGGAAGATTAGGAGAAGAGCCGGGAGGGGCGGCGCTCTGCCGGATGGACGCGAGCCCAACGCTTCGTGAGAGGCACCCTCCCGGAAGGCGCGGGCCGCGTGGTAAAATGCACCGTCATGCCACAGAAGGCGTGTGAGCCGTCTGCCCGCCAGCGCGCGGGGGACGCGCGGAGGTGATCACAATAGCGAAAGAACACAAGGTCAACGAGCAGATTCGCGTTCGCCAGATTCGGTTAATCGGCGCGGAGGGTGAGCAGGTAGGCATCATCGACACGCGCGACGCCCTCAGCATGGCGCGTGAGAAGGGCCTGGACCTCGTGATGGTGAGTCCCCAGGCCGTGCCGCCCGTCTGCCGCCTGCTCGACTATGGCCGGTTCCGCTACGAGCAGCAGCAGAACGAGAAGGAAAACCGCAAGCGGGCCCGCGCTCAGGAAGTCAAGGCAATCAAGTTCCGGGTCAAGATCGACGACCACGACTTCGACACCAAGACCGGGCACGTGCGCCGCTTCCTGGAGGAGGGCCACAAGGTCAAGGTCACCATCATGTTCCGTGGCCGCGAGCGCACCCACCCCGAACTGGGCGAGCGCATCCTGCACCGCGTCGCCGAGACCCTGGCCGACATCGGCGCCCCTGAGGGGATGCCCAGCATGATGGGCATGGACATGAACATGATCATGGCCCCCAAGGTTAGCGCGGTCCCCCGGCGCCCCACCGAGCCCAATGAGAGCGGCGTCGCCATCAACGCCTGAGCCGCACGTTGGCCCCCTGGTCCACCTCCGGGTGGGCCTTTTTTGTGGCGCCCCGTTCCTGTTGCAGGTACACCTCACAGAAAAGCTCAGTTTATTTTGTAAAGTAAGGGTGCGGGCTTCGAGCCCCTTCCCGATTCCAAACCCAGGAGGTCCCCCATGATCAAGATGTACACGACGAGCTGGTGCCCCGACTGCCACGCCGCCAAGCGCGCCCTGAACTCCAAGGGCATCGCCTACGAGGAGATCAACATCGAGCAGGACGAGCGGGCGGCCGAATACGTGATGAGTGTGAACGGCGGCCGCCGGAGCGTGCCCACCCTCGTTAGCGGCGACGTCGCTCAGAGCCTCAGCGGCTTCCGCCCGCAGAAGCTCGACGCTTTTCTGGCGGCGGCCGGGCTCTGAGTTCGGCATCCCGGTGAGGGGCGGTTCCCAGGTGGGGCCGCCCCTTTGCCTTGGGTATCCTCGCCTCCCCTGAGCCTTTCCCCTGGCGTGAGGGGTGGTCCGTGGGGGAGGGCTACCCCCTTTCCCGCCTCCCTGCGTCCTCTTTGGCTCATCGTGGTGGTCCTCCAGCTGCCCTACTACACCACGGGCACCGCCCAGATGGCCGCCGGAGAGTCCCTGTCCGGCCTTCCCCTGGTCAGCCTGATCCTGTCCGCCGTGTACGGCCTCGCCACGTTCCTTCCCACGCTGGCGGTCAATATCCGCCGCTTGCACGACACCGGGCGCAGCGGGTGGTGGTATCTGATCGCCTTCGTGCCGCTTGTCGGCGGCATCGTCCTCCTGATCTTCGCGGTCATGGACAGCCAGCCCGGGACCAACAAGTGGGGGCCGAACCCCAAGGGCGTGGGGAGCGCGGCGGGCAACGCGGCCTGGTAAGAGGCGGCGACGAACGGCGGCTCGGCTTCGGCTGGGCTTTTTCTTTGCTTTCTTTGCTTTGCAGCCCTGCAAGTCCTGTGCCGTGCGGGAGTGCGGGAGACTGCCGCATGGCCCCGCTCCTCGTCCGCCCCGCCACGCCCGCCGACTTTCCCGCCCTGCGCCCCATGCTGCTCGACATGGGCTTCGTGGAGGACGAAACGGCACTGGCCGCCCGCTTTCCCTCCTTCTGCCAGAGGGAGGACTTCGCCTTGCTGGTGGCTGAGGACGAGGCGGGCAGGCTCCTCGGGCACGCCGCCGTCCACGATTACGGCCCCCACCTCCGCTCAGGGAATTCCGGCCGCACTGCCAAGCTGGACGACCTCTACACAGTTCCGGATGCTCGAAGGCAGGGTGTAGCCCGGACCCTCATGTGCGCGGTGGAGGATTGGGCCCGCGCCCGGCCCCTGCGCTACGTCTTCTGGTATGCGAACGAGCACAGCGCCACGCCTGCCTACGAGCGGATGGGCTACCGGGCGGCAGAGGCCGGGCAGGAGGGCTACCGTTTCTTCGAGATCGACCTCGGAGCCCCAGACACGCGCACCCCTCATCCCCTGCGCGGCTCGTAAGCGTGTCGGCGGGTTGCCGCCTGTCCGTCCCGCCCGCTATCCTGCCCTCATGTGCGCCCTGCCCCCTCACTCCGGTCTGGTGAGCGTCGGCGTGGGTGCAAGGCGAATGCCCCACCTGCCCAGTCTGGTCACGCGAACTCCCGGCGCCTGAGAGCCTGCCCACCCGCTCTCAGGCGTTTTGCTGGAACGCGTCCAGACCGGGCCTTTTCATGCCTTTTGCAAGGAGCCACCCATGCACGTCACCCTCCCCGACGGAAAACAACTCGACCTGCCCGAGAAGGCCACCGCCCTCGACGCCGCCAGGGCCATCGGTCCCCGCCTCGCCCAGGACGCGCTGGCCGCCTCCGCGAACGGCGACCTCGTGGACCTGATGACACCCCTTCCCGAGGGCGCCAGCGTCAGCCTGATCACGAAGAAGAACCCGGCGGACGCCGCCCCCGTCTTCCGCCACTCGCTCGGCCACGTCATGAGCCAGGCGGTCGGCGAGTTCTACCGCGCCAGGGGCTACGGCCCCGAGGCGGTCAAGCGCGGTGTGGGCCCCGCCATCGAGAACGGCTGGTACCAGGACTTCGACCTCCCCGAGCCCCTGCGCGAGGAGGACCTGCCCGAGATCGAGCGGATCATGCGCGAGATCATCGCCCGTGAGTTGCCCTTCTCCCGCCGCGAGGTGAGCAAGGAGGAGGCGCTGGCGCAGTTCGCCCACGACCCCTACAAGGGAGAACTCATCCGCGACCTTTCGGGGGACGAGCCCATCACCCTCTACCAGCAGGGCGACTACGTGGACCTGTGCCGGGGCCCGCACTTCCCGAACACGGGGAGGCTCCCGACCGCCTTCAAGCTAATGAGCACGAGCGGCGCGTACTGGCGGGGGAACGAGAAGAACCCGATCCTCCAGCGCGTGTACGGCGTCGCCTTCGCCACCGGGAAAGAACTCGACGAGTACTTGCACAACTTGGAGGAGGCCAGGCGGCGCGACCACCGCCGCCTGGGCAAGGAACTCGAACTCTTCACCATCGACCCCCTCGTGGGCAAAGGGCTGCCGCTGTGGCTGCCGAATGGCACGATTCTGCGTGAGGAGCTGACCCGCTTCCTGCGCGAGCAGCAGTTCCAGCGGGGTTATCAGGGCGTCGTGACGCCGAACATCGGCAACCTGGACCTGTGGCGCACGAGCGGGCATTACCAGAACTACAGCGACAGCAACTTCAGCCCCATCACCGTGGACGATGAGCAGTACATGCTCAAGCCCATGAACTGCCCTTTCCACATTCGCATCTACGCCTCAAAGCCGCGCTCCTACCGTGACCTGCCCGTGCGCCTCGCCGAGTTCGGGACCGTCTACCGCTACGAGCAGTCCGGCGAGCTGAACGGCCTGACCCGGGTGCGGGGTTTCACCCAGGACGATGCCCATCTCTTTACGCGGCCCGACCAGCTCAAAAAGGAGTTTCTGGACACGCTCGACCTCACGGTGCTCGTGCTGCGGACTTTCGGCCTAACCGATGTGCGCTTCCGGGTAGGCACCCGAGACCCGGGGGACAGCAAGTATGTGGGCAGCGAAGAGAACTGGAACACTGCTGAAGCTCAAATCATCGAGGCGACCGAGGAGGTCGGGCTGCCCTACACCGTCGAGCCCGGTGACGCGGCCTTCTACGGCCCCAAGCTCGACTTCGTGGTGAAGGACGTGCTGGGCCGCGAGTGGCAGCTCGGGACGATCCAGGTGGACTACAACCTCCCCGAACGCTTCGACATCACCTACACGGGCGAGGACGGCCAGGACCACCGACCCGTCATGATCCACCGCGCCCCCTTCGGAAGCCTGGAACGCTTCGTGGGCATCCTGATCGAGCACTACGGCGGCGACTTCCCGCTGTGGCTCGCCCCCCGGCAGATCGTCCTGATCCCCATCGCCGACCGCCACAACGCCTACGCGGAGACGCTGGCGGGAGAGTTCAAGTCGGCGGGCCTGCGCGCCGAGGTGGACGACTCCACCAACCGAATGAACGCCAAGGTCCGCAACGCCGAACTCGCCAAGATTCCCGTCATGCTGGTCGTCGGCGACCGCGAGGAGGAGCGGCGCGAGGTCAGTGTTCGCGAGCGCACCCCCGAAGGGCACAAGGAACGCAAGGGCGTGCCCTTCGACGAGCTTCTGGCCGAGTTGCAGGAGCGGTACCGCACGCGCATCTGACGTTGGGAAGGAAGAGGGGACCGTCCACGCCGGATGGTCCCTTTGCCCGTCCCGCTACGACCCGGCCTGCCCCTCTTCCGCCAGCACCGTCTTCAGCAGGTCGGGCCGGTCGGTGATGATGCCGTCCACGCCCATGCGGATCAGGCGGCGCATCTCGCACGGGTCGTTGATCGTCCAGACCTGCACGGCCACGCCCCGGCGGTGCATGGCGTGCACGAAACTGGGCGTGACGACTGTGATGCCCCCCGCCCGTACCGGCACCTGGGCCACGCGACCGGGCAGGCGGGCCTGCCGCGCGAGTCCTACCTTACTCAGCAGCACCAGGGGGCGTAACTCGCGCTCCGTCATGCTCGTGGCGACCTCGGGGCACTCCTTTCGGAACTCGCCCAGCGCCCGGTCGCTGAAGCTCGCGGCGATCACGCGGGAGGTGGCCCCGGCCTGCCGCAGGGCCCGGCAGAACGGGGCGGCGACGCTCGGCGTCTCCTGCTTGAGTTCGACCGTCAGGAGCGTGTTCGGGAAGGCCGCCAGCACCTCCGAAAGCTGCGCGACCCGCACGCCCCGCCCACGGTAGGGGAAGGTCCGGCCGCCGTCCGGGGAGAACCTGTCCCCGGCGTCGGCGGCGAGGACCTGCCCGAGCGTCATGTCCGCGATCCGGCCCCGCGTGTCCGTCAGGCGGTCCAGGGTGGGGTCATGCGACATCACCAGTTCGCCGTCACGGGTGGCGTGCATGTCCATCTCCAGCATGTCCACCCCGAGGCGGACGGCGTGGCGGTACGCGAGCATGGTGTTGCTGGGCCGCACCCCCTCGCCCCCCTGGTGGGCAATGCTCAATGTGCGTCCCTGGAGGAAGGGATTGGGGGGCGGGCTCGCCGCCTTGCATCCGCTCAGCAGGAGGACCAGCAGGGCGAGCAGCGGGCTTCTCATGGCCTCCAACTCTACTCGCCGGGCAGAAGGGCGAGAACCTCGCCCAGCCCCAGCTTTACAGCCCCGGGGGGCCGTGCTAAGATTCCTTCCGCTGGCAGGAAGGTTGCCTCCAGCCGCTCCACCCAACTTGCTTCACTGGGGCACAGCTCCACCGGCCTGGCCCATCCCTTCCGGCAAGGCGCTGTAGCCAAGTGGTAAGGCAGAGGTCTGCAAAACCTCGATTCACCGGTTCGAATCCGGTCAGCGCCTCCAAACCTTCATGCCAAAGCCTTCATGACAGTACAGCCCCGGTACAGACTCGTAGCTCAGGGGTAGAGCACTACCTTGACACGGTAGGGGTCAGCGGTTCAAATCCGCTCGGGTCTACCACAAAGGCGCCCTCTGAGAGGGCGTTTTTCCTTTTGGAGTTTCTCTCCGCCCTTCAGGTTCACCCCTCCGGCCCCGGGCGGCTTCACCTCAAGCGGCTCGTCGGAGTTCTGCATGGGGGTGAGCAGGGCGGCCGTGCGTCGGTCGCCCCCGCCCTCGATCACCCCGATCAGCCCTGAGCGGCTACCGGGTCTTCTCCCCGTGCCCGGCCGCTGGCCCTGGATGCGGCAGATCAGTTCCTCCAGGCTCTTGCGTCCGAGCAGGGTGAAGTCGACGCCTTGCGGCTTTGCAGGTCGGCACGACGATCCGCGCTCGCCGTGGCTCCCGAGCAGCGCCCGGAGAATACGGCTGGGCCGCTCCCTGCCGTCCGTGGGCCGTCTCCCCGCTGTGGTTTAACGCTAAATTAAGCCCATGACACCAGAGCCCTCTTCAAGTTTCGCCGCGCGTCCCGGTCCGCAGGGGACCCCGGGAGCAGCGTCATGACTGACCAAGAGGGAAGCTCACCTCCCGGCCGTCAGGGTGTTCCCGTGGCGGAGGTCGGGACTCATCCGCAGCCTTCCGGGGGGACGAGGGGACCCTCCCTGTTCGACGGGGCGCCCGTCGCCTCCTTCCTGCTGGACGGCCAGGGGCGGATTCTGGAGGTCAACCGGCGCGGCGGCGCCCTGCTCGGGTTCGACCGCGAGGCGCTGCTGGGCCAGCCGCTCGGCCGGTTCGTCGCCCCCGCCTCCCGGCCACCCCTCGACGCGCTGCTCAAGAGGGTCCTCGACGCGCCCGCCGTGCAGAGCGACGAGATCGAGGTGCCCGGGGCGGAGGGCACCCCCCGGGCCCTGCTCCTCGACGCCGTCGCCCACGGGGAGAGTGGCTGCTATCTCGTCGCCACCGATGTCACGCCCTACCGGGAGGCGCAGCGGGCCCTGCAGAGCGGGCACGCGGACCTGAGCGGGCAGCTTCGGGAGCGCACCGCCCGGGCCCGCGCCCTGAACGAGGAACTGGAACACGTCGTCACCAGCTTCATCCGGCAGCTTCAGGAGCCGACGAGCCGGGCGATGAACGTCCTCGGCCTGCTGCGCCGCGCCCTGGGCGAGCCGCCGGAGGGGGTCACCCGGCCGCTGCTGCACATCGAGCGGGCCTTGCAGCAGATCGTCGCGCTGTACGAGTCGGTGGACCGCTACATGCAGGCCCGGGGGCTCCAGGCCCGCATTCGCCCGGTGGACCTGAACGCCGTGCTGCGGGAAGTGCTCAAGGACGTGCGTCTCCTGCTGGCCGACCGCAACGTCCAGATCACCCACGACCCCCTGCCGGTCGTGCAGGGCGACAGTCAGGCGCTGTTCCTGATCCTCAACGAGTACATCTCGAACGCTCTGAAGTTCACCCGGACGCGCGAGGAGGCGCGGCTGCACATCCTGGTCGAGGAGACCGACTCGGCGTTTCACATCGGTGTCCGGGACAACGGGGTGGGCTTCGACCCGCGCGGGCAGGGACGCCTCTTCCGGCTCTTCGAGCGCCAGCACCCGTCCAGCCGGTACGAGGGGTCGGGGCTGGGGCTGGCGGTCGTCCGGCGCACCTGCGAACGCTTCGGGGGCCGGGTCTGGGGCGAGGGGCAGCCGGACCAGGGGGCGACCTTCTGGTTCGCGTGGCCCAAGCGGCCCGTCGTGCTGGAGTAGCGGGGCAGCGGGGCGGGGGAGGCCCCCTCCGCCCTCACGCCTCCCGGTCCAGCGCCTCCACCGCCCGCTCGCTCCAGGCCCGCCCCTCGTCGCCACCCCACAGGAGCCAGGCGATGTAGCCGCGCGAGGGCTTGCCCTGCTCCTCCGTCTCGCCGAGGTTGTCGTGGGCGTGGCGGGGGAAGTACTGGGCGATGTGGCGCACCTGCTCCTCGGTCACTTTGCCGCCCGCCGCGAGGAGTTCGGCCGTTCCCTCGCCGACCTCGGTGCCGCCGTAGCCGTACTCCTCGCGCAGCCCCAGGCCCTTTCTCGCGTTCTCGCGCACGTCCTCGGGAATCGTCAGGTCCACCGCCGCGTTCTTCGCCATGCCCCACCCTGACAGGCGGCCCCGCCCGTGTCGGTAGCCCCTCACGCTATCGGAAGGCTCTACAGTCCGGGCATGACCGACCTCGACGCCCTCGACGCGCGCCTCCGTGAGGCGCTGGTGCGCGAGCCCCGCGTCTCGCATGCCCTGGCCTACGGCAGCCGCACCCAGGTGGACGCCCGGGGCCTGCCGCTGGGGGACCGCTGGAGCGACCTGGAATACTGGGCCTTCCTGGCGGGGGGCGCCTCTCTCGACCCCTTCGCGTTCCTGGGGTCGCTCGTGCCCGTCGCGCTGGCGGTCGTCAATCCCTTCGGCACCCCGAACGTCGTCCTCCCCGACCTGACGCGGGTGGAACTGCACGTCGTTCCCGGGGCGTGTCTGGAGGAGGTCGCCGGGTGGCCGAACGCGGGCGGTGACCCCGGCGCGATGATCCTCAAGGACAAGGGCGGTCGGCTGCGGGAGGTGCTGGCGCGGCGGGCCACCTCCCCACCCTTCGAGACCACCCTGCCCGGCCCGCAGGCGGAGTACGACGGGGTGCTGCACGGCCTGGTCTTCGGCTCGGCGGTGCTCGCCCGGGGTGAGGAACTACGCGCCTGGGATGGGATGTCCTGGGTCCGCGCCGGGCTGCTGCGGCTGGCCCGGTCGGCCGACGGGGCCCCGCAACCCCTCAATCCTGCGCGCCGGGCGGAGTGGGATCTGTCGGACTGCTGGTACCGGGCGCTCCGGGAAACGGGCTCCGGTGTGGAGGCCGCGCGGGCGTACCTCCGGGCGCTGGAGCTGTCTGGAGCACTCGCCGGGGTGCTCGGCCTGAACCCACGCCGCGAGGTGCGGGCTGCCTTAGGCGCGCGGCTGGCCTCCCTGACCCCCACCCCGCCCCCTTCCCTCCCGACACGCGAGGGGGGATGATGGGAGGATGCCCCCGGCCTGTGAGGACCTGTGAGGGGGGACGGGGAGGGGCTCCACCCCCCACGGCGGCCCATGGGGCGTGAAGGGCTTCACAGCAAAAGCGCGGCGGTGGGGCGTACGATAAGGTTTGTGTCCAATGATACATCTCGACCCGCTCGTGCCCGCAGCCCCGAGGAAAAGGGCCAGCGCCGCGACGACATCCTCCGGGCCGCCGAGCGACTCTGGGCCAAGACGCCCCACGCCGAACTGAGCATGAATCAGGTGGCGCGGGAGGCCAAGCTCGCCAAGGGCACCCTGTACCTGTATTTCGACACCAAAGAGGAGATGTTCTTAAGCCTGCTGACCGAGCATCTCCAGGCCTGGCTGAACCGTCTGACCACCCTGTTCGACGAGCGCCGTCCCACCACCCCGGGCGAGGTGGCCGACGTGCTGATCGCCTCCGCGCAGGGCTACGAGGAACTGCGGCGGCTGCTGATCCTCCTCGGCACGGTGCTCGCCCACAACGAGGGGCTCGACCTGACCATGAGGTTCGCGCGCGAGGTCCGGCAGATGCTTCAACCCGTGGTGGAGCGCGTGCCCCTCCCGCCCGAGGTCACCCTGCGCGTCCTGGTGCACGCCTACGCCCTGAGCATGGGCTGGCAGCACGCGACCGAGGAGACCTTCGCCACCGACTTCGTTCGTCGCCAGCGCGACATCGCCTTCCTCGCCCCCCGCTTCGAGCCGGAATTCGGCCTCGCCCTGCGCGCTGTCGTCGAGCGTCTGGCCGCCGAGGGGTGAGACATGGTCCGGAACGAGAACGCCCGGGGAGTGTTCATGCTCCCTCTGTAACCGGTCACAAGCCGTCCGGGTCTGGGAACGGACCCGGGCTTTGCTTCCTCCCCCGACGCAGAGGGCGGTACTTCTATCCTTACCGCGCGGTCAGGGGGTTGATAGACTGCCACCATGACGGCCGCCTCCCATGCCCCACGCGGCAACCCCAAACTGATTCTGTTCCTGACGATCTTCGTCGCCATGCTCGGCCTGAGCGTGCTCTTCCCGATCATCGCGCCGCTCGGGCGGCAGCTGGGGCTGAGCGAGACGCAGGTCGGGTGGTTCTCGACCATCTACAGCCTCGCCCAGTTTCTCTTCGCGCCGATCTGGGGCAGCCGCAGCGAGCGGGTGGGACGCAAGCCCGTCCTGATCCTCGGCCTCGTCGGCTTCTCGCTGAGTTTCGGCCTCTTCGGCCTGTTCGCCACGCTGGGCACCCGGGGAGTGCTAAGCGGCACGGCCCTGTTCATCCTGCTCGTCGCGGCCCGGCTCGTCGGCGGCCTTCTCTCCAGCGCCACCCTCCCCACCGCCCAGGCGATGATGGCCGATCTGAGCAGCGAGAAGGACCGCGCCGCCGCCCTGGGACTCATCGGCGCGGCCTTCGGGCTGGGCGTGGTGTTCGGGCCCGCCCTGGGCGCCCTGCTCTCTGGATTCGGGCTCACGGTGCCCATCTTCTTCAGCGCCGGGCTGGGCCTGGTGACCGCCCTCGCCGCCTTTCTCATCCTGCCCGAGACGCGCCGGGCGGGGCAGGCCGCCTCCCCGAGGGGCGACCGCCGCGCGCTGCTGCGCCACCCCGGCGTCCTCCTCTTCCTCGCCGTGAGTGCGCTGTACACGCTCGCGAGCGTGGGGATGGAGCAGACCATCGGGTTCTACGTGCAGGACACCCTGCGCCTCGACCCCTCGCAGACCGCACGCACCGTCGGCGCCATGCTCGCCGTCTTCGGCTTCGTGGCCGCCGCCGTGCAGGGGGGCGCGATCCGGCCGCTGAGCAAGAAGATCGCCCCCGGCCCGTTGATCACCCTCGGCCTGGTGATCATGGGCGCGGGGATGTTCCTGCTGCCCCTCACCTCGACCTTCTGGACGATCACCGTCGCCCTCGCCGTGATCGGGGTGGGGAGCGCCATCCTGGGGCCCAGCCTGAGTGCGGCCCTCTCCCTCAGCGCCGGGCAGGGGCGGCAGGGCGCGGTCGCCGGGCTCAACAGCAGCGCCCTCGCCCTGGGGCGGATGACCGGCCCCCTCCTGGGCACGGGCCTGTACCAGACCGCCGGACACGCCGCCCCCTACCTCCTGAGCGGCGGCGTCCTCGCGGCCCTGCTGGTGTGGACGCTGGTCGCGCGGCCCGAGGTGCGGCGGGCGAGCGTGTAACCCCGGGGGCAAGGAGGGAGGAGCGGGGAGTCACCCACCCCTCCTCCCTTCGCCTATCCTGCCCCGGTGACCCTCCCGCCCCGCCCCACCTTCAACCCGGCCCGCGCCCTCGCCGTGCGCGTCCTGACGCGCGTGCTCGCTGGGGAGACCTTCGCGGCCCCGGCGCTCGACGCGGCGCTCGCGGACGCCCGGCTCCCGGCGCGGGACGCGGGGCTCGCCACCCATGTCGTGTACGGGACGCTGCGGTACGCGCCCATGCTGGACGCCGCCCTGTCGCCCCTGCTGCGCGGCGAGACTCATCCCAAGACGCGCTCGCTCCTCCTCGCCGGAAGTTTCGAGAAGCTCGTGCTGGGCACCCCGCCGCACGCGGTCGTCAGCGAGTACGTCGGCCTGGCCCGTGGCGCGCGGCTGGCCCCCTCGGGGCTGGTGAACGCGGTGCTGCGGCGGGTAGAGCGTCCACCGGAGAGTGACGAGACGCGTTACGCCCTGCCAGGGTGGCTGATCGAGGTTTTCCGCCGTGCCTACGGCGAGCGGGCGGACGCGGTGCTCGCCGACCTGCTGACCCCGCAACCGCTGTGGCTCAGCCTCTCGGACGCGGGGATGAGGAGCCTGGAGGAGGAGGGCAGCGTCGTGGAGCCCGGCCCGAACGGGGCGGACCGGGTGACCCTCTCGCGGCCCCTGCGCGAGACGGCGGCGTACCGCCGGGGACAGGCCCAGCCCATCAACCCGGCCAGCCTCGCCGTCGTGGACGCGCTGGGGGAGGTGGAGGGCTCGCGCGTCCTCGACCTCGCCGGGGGGGCGGGGGTGAAGGCCGCCATGCTCGCCGCACGGGGGGCGAGGGTGACGAGCGTGGACCTGATGGCCCGCAAGCATGACGCCGCCCGGGCGAACCTGAAGCGGCTGGGCCTGCACGCCGACTTCCTGACCCACGACCTCACCGCGCCGCTGGACGTGCTCCCCGCGCCCTTCGTCCTCCTCGACGCCCCCTGCACCGGGACGGGCACCCTGCGCTCGCACCCCGAGATCAAGCTGCGCCTCACCCCGCAGGCGGTGGGGGAGATGTCGGCGTTGCAGGCGCGGATGCTCCCCAACGCGGCGGCCCTCGTGGCGCCCGGCGGCGTGCTCGTCTACAGCGTGTGCAGCGTGACCCCGCAGGAGGGGGAGGAGGTCGTGCGGGGCTTTCTGGAGACCCACCCCGACTTCACCCCCGAACCCCTGCCCGGCCTGGACCTGCCCACCGTGCCCGCTGGCGACGGCGCCCTGACGGTGCCCGAGGGCGGCATCGACGGCTTTTTCATCGCCCGGCTGAGGAGGGCGGGGGGCGTAAGCTGAGGCATGGCTTCCCCACGGCTGCACCCCCTGTGGCCCCTCGCCGTCCTGCTGGCCCTCGGCGGGTCCCACGCCCAGACGCCGCCGAACTGTGCGCTCGCCCGGGTGGTGGACGCGGCGAGCTACGACCGGCTGACGATCACCCTCTGGAGCGAGGCCGATCAGGACAATTCGAGCGCCAATTGGGCCGAGTGCCGGGCGGCGGCCCTGAGCGCGAGCCTGGCGAAATTTCCGCAGGTCCGCGCCCGGATCGCCACCCTGCGCGGTCAGCTCCGGGAGATGCGGGCGCTGGAGGGCCAGTTGGCGGGCATCCGGGCGGGCGGGGGAACGATGTACGCCCACGCCATCCCGCGCAGCTACGCGCCCCTCGAAGACGGCCTCGCCAGCCTCGCCGCGCTGGCCCGCACAACGCTGGGAGGACGGACGAGCGAGGGGTACGCGCGGGTTGTCCGGGAGTCCGGGGCGAATTTCGCCGCCTACGTCAAGACCCTGCGCGCCTACCGGCCGGGCCAAGGCGACACTTCCACCCTGTACGACCCGAAGGAGTGGGCCGGGCTGGTGAACCACTACGAGACGCTGGGGAAGGCCGTCATGCTGACGTTGGGCACCCGGGGAGACGCGGCGACCGCCCTGGGCTACGGCCTGCTCGTGGATCAGGTGTTTCCCGCGTCCGACAGGTGGTGACGGGCCATACTGGCGGGGTGCTGAGAATGGGATCGGTCTTCTGGGGCGTCCGGGATTAAACGCCTGCAAGACGCCCGGCTTCAGTTTCCCACCGCGCCGCAGGTCGTGTCTGTTCACCCCACCCGGCCTCCCTCCTCTGCGAGTCAAGGGGGAGGCGCTTCTACGACCTCACCGCCCCACGCTGCTCATGTCCGCGTACCGCTCCCCGCTCGCCGCGCCCGGCGGGAAGATGGCGTCCAGGCGGGCGAGGTCGTCCGGGGTGAGCTGAACCTCCAGCGCCCCCAGGTTCTCCTCCAGGTACTTCACCCGCTTGGTGCCGGGAATGGGCACGAGGTCCTCGCCCTGCGCGAGCACCCAGGCGAGCGCGAATTGCGAAGGCGTGCAGCCCTTCCCGGCGGCGAGGCGCTCCACCTCGCGCACGAGGTCGAGGTTTTTCCGGAAGTTCTCGCCCTGGAAGCGCGGGCTGTGGCGGCGGTAGTCGTCGGGGGCGAAGTCGTCAGGCGTCTTGATCTGCCCGGTCAGGAAGCCGCGCCCCAGCGGGCTGTACGGCACGAAGCCGACGCCGAGTTCGCGGCAGGTCTCCAGCACGCCGCCCGGCCCCTCCGGGTCGCGGGTCCACAGGCTGTACTCGCTCTGCACGGCGGTGATGGGATGAACGGCGTTCGCCCGGCGCAGCGTCTCGGCGGACGCCTCCGACAGGCCCAGGAAGCGGACCTTACCTTGCTGCACGAGTTCGCTCATGGCGCCCACCGTCTCCTCGATGGGCGTGTCCGGGTCCACCCGGTGCAGGTAGTAGAGGTCGATGTGCCCCGTCTTCAGGCGCCTCAGGCTGGCCTCGGCCGCCCCGCGCACGTACTCGGGGCGGCCGTTCAGACCACGTACCCGCGCGTCGCTCTCGTCACGCACAATGCCGAACTTGGTGGCGAGGACCACCCGGTCGCGCTTGCCCGCCAGCCAGCGGCCCAGCAGCTCCTCGTTGCGGCCCAGGCCGTACATGTCGGCGGTGTCGTAGAAGGTCACGCCAAGGTCGAGGGCACGGTCGAGGGTCCGCAGGTTCCCTTCGTCGTCGGCCTCGCCGTAGAACTCGCTCATGCCCATGCAGCCCAGGCCCAGGGCAGAGACGGTCAGGTCGCGGAGTTGACGGGTGGGGAGGGGGGTGGACGGGGTCATGGGGCCTCCTGGAGGTGAGGGGAACGGAGGGGCGAACCGGCGTCCCTGAGGCTACGCCCGGGAGGATGATGCGGAGGCACCGAGCGGCCCGGCACCGTCTTCATCTTCCGCCGGGCGGGTGCGGGCCTCGACCAGCAGCAGGCCCACGAGCAATCCCACGCACGCCGCCAGTTGCACCAGCCCGCCCGCCGCCAGTCCCAGCGGCACGCCGAGCCCGGCCAGGACGGCGGCGACGAGCCGCAGCCCCCCGGGCCCGATGCCCAGCAGGCGGCGGTACAGCACGTCCCCGAGGAGGTAGAGGGCCAGGCCCCCGCCCAGGTTCCCGGCGTCGGCGAGGCTGGCGTGGCCCCCGGGATGCGCGACCACCCCCTTGATGCCCGCCGCGAGCACGACGACGCCGCCCAGCATCAGAAAATGTCCGTACCCGAAGGCGTTCAGGGCCGCCCGGGCGCGGGCGGGGCCGTTCAGGGCACCGATGCGGTGTTCGGCCCGCCGGTCGTCCCGGTCGAAGTAGGTCCACCACAGCCCGGCGGCGAGCGCCAGCCCCAGGACGGCGGACAGGATCACGCCGGGAGACAGGGGCAGCCCCCGCGCCCCGACCCCAATCGCGACGACGCTCTCGCCCAGCGCCACGATCACGACCAGCCCGTGCCGTTCCACGAAGTGGGCCGGGCTGAGCGCGAAGCCCCGCTCCCGCCCGAACAGCGACGAGGAGACCACCACGAGCACCGCGAGCCCCCACAGCGGCCAGTCCCACGGCGGCGTCACGAACCCGGCGGCGAGCACCAGCCCCGCCGAGACGAGGTTGAAGGGCGCGATGCCCAGGATGGCCCGCGCGCTGCTGTTGCCCGCATGGGTAAACAGCCCCGCGTGGACGAGGGTCACCGTGAGCAGCCCCAGCCCGTAGGCGACGCCCCCCGCCCCGAACACCGTGGGGATGGCGAGCGCCATGACCAGAAAGCCCGCCATGCCCGCGAACATCAGGAGGCGCCTTCGGGTGGGTTCGGTGCCGACGTTGCTCGTCAGCCAGGCGTAGCCGCTGTAGATCCACCAGATCGTCGCGAACACCAGCGCCGCCCGCAGGTAGTCGCCCGGCTCCTTCGCCTCGACGATCAGGGAGGTGAGCTGCGTGACGGTGAACACGAAGACCAGATCGAGAAACAGCTCCAGCGTGCTCACGCGCGCGACGGCGGGTTCGCCCGTCCCGGAAAGGCTGGTCATGTACCCATCATGCCCCTGCGGAACCCGAAGGAAGTGACCGCCGGGGGGTGGAGCCCTATTCTGTCGCCGTGCGGCTCGCGGTCTTCGGGGACATTCACGGGAACCCTCCAGCACTCCGGGCCGCGCTGGCGGACATGCGGGCGCAGGGTGCGGAGGCCTTCGTCTGCCTGGGCGACGTGGCGCTGGGCGGAGCGTGGCCGCGCGAGTGCGTGGCGGAGGTGGCGGCGCTGGGCTGCCCGGTGGTGCGGGGAAACGCCGACCGGGCAATGCTGGAGCCGTCTGATTCCTCCACATCGCGCGACGTTCCCCATGAGTGGGCAGTTCAAGAGGTCGGAACCTGGAGCCGCGAGCAACTGACGGACGGCGACCGGGACATGCTGCGAACCTACCTGCCAACGAGCCGACTTCCCAGGCTTCTGTGCTTCCACGGCAGCCCGGAGCGGGACGACGAGGAGCTGACAGCCGAGACGCCCGCCGAGCGGCTGTGGGAGTTACGCGCCTCTCATGGGCGGCAGCCCACATGGGTCGGCGGCCACACCCACAAACCGCTTCTGCGGACCCTGGACGGCTGGACGCTCCTCAACCCCGGCAGCGTGGGCCTGCCCTTCGAACGGCGGAGCAAGTGGTATGTCAATGTCTCCCGGGCCGAATACCTCCTGCTCGATTGGACACTGCGGGGCTCTCAGCCCACCTTCCGTGCCGTCCCCTATGACGTGGAGGAGGTGCGGCGCGGCATCCTCGCCTCGGGCATACCCCACGCCGACTGGCTCGCCGCCGAGTGGGTGAGCGCCTGACCCCTGCTAGCCTGTCCCCCATGAGCGTCCACCTGAGTGCCGAGCCCGGCCAGATCGCCGAAACCGTCCTGCTGCCGGGCGACCCCCTGCGCGCCCGCCACATCGCCGAGACGTTCTTCGAGAATCCCGTCCAGCACAACACCGTGCGCGGGATGCTGGGCTACACCGGCACCTACAAGGGCCAGCGCGTCAGCGTGCAGGGCACGGGCATGGGCATTCCCAGCGCGATGATCTACGTCTCCGAACTCATCCGCGACTACGGCTGCCGGAAGCTGATCCGGGTGGGCACCTGCGGCTCCTACCAGGAGGGCGTGCATGTGCGCGACCTCGTGCTGGCACAGGCGGCCTGCACCGACTCGAACATCAACAACGTCCGCTTCGGGCCCCGCAACTTCGCCCCCATCGCCGACTTCGGCCTGCTGCTGCGGGCGTACCAGATTGCTCAGGAACGCGGCTTCACCACCCACGTCGGCAACGTCATGTCCACAGATTCCTTCTACCAGGACGACCCCCGGGGGTTCAGAGACTGGGCGTCTTTCGGTGTCCTCGCCGCCGAGATGGAGGCCGCCGGGCTCTACACCCTCGCCGCCCAGCACGGGGTGAGGGCCCTGACCGTCCTCACCGTCTCCGACCATCTCGTCACCCGCGAGGAGACGACCGCCGAGGAACGGCAGCAGACCTTCAACCAGATGATCGAGGTCGCGTTGGACGCCGCGCTGGGCGGGTAGCGCCGCCTCCTACCCGTCCTTCTGGACGACGCAGAAGCGGTTGCCGTCTGGGTCGGCCAGAACGACGTAGTCCGCGCCTTGCTCGTAGCGCCAGTCCACCTGCTCCGCACCGAGTCTCAGCAGGCGCTCGACCTCCGCCGCCTGGTCCGTGGCGTAGAGGTCGAGATGGTGCCGGGTGTGGTTGTGCGCCTCCGAGGAGACGAGCTTGAGGGCGAGTTGCGGCCCCTTCCCCTCCCGGGGAACCAGGATGGCCCAGTCCTCCTCCGGTTCGCGGAGTGGCCGGTAATCCAGGGCCTCCGACCAGAAACGGATGGCGCGCGGTTAAGCTGCTCGCGCGCCCCCTCACCCCGGCCCTCCCCCACCAGGGGAGAGGGAGAAATACTCTTGCTACACGCTGATCAGCCCCAACTGTACGCCCCTTGTCACCGCTCCGGCGCGGCTTTGCACGCCCAGTTTGGAGTACACGGCCTGGACGTGGAACTTGACGGTGCTCTCGCTGACGCCGAGTTCGCGGGCGGCGCGCTTGTTGCTCAGGCCCTCGGCGAGGAGGGCGAGCACGTCGCGCTCGCGGGGGGTAAGGGTGATGTCGGCGGGGGAGGGCCCCGGGTCGTCGGGCTCGTCCCGGGCGGGCAGGACTTCCTCGGGGGGAAGGGCGGCCAGGCCCGCCGCCGCCGCGAGCACGCCCGCGAGGAGTTCGGCGGGGGTGGCGTCGGTGCCCAGGGCCGCCCAGCCGCCCGGGGCCGCCTCGTGGAGCGTGCTCACCCAGGCCGGGGAGCCGAGGGCCACGACGCCCGCCACCCCCTCGACCTCCGCCGCCAGCGCCTCCGGGTCGGAGAGCCAGGGGTCGTCCACGACGAGCACGTCCGCCTCCGCGCCTTCCGCGAGGGTCAGCCCGAAGCCTTGCAGAAGGGCCGCCACCCCCGCCGCCAGCGCGGGCGAGCGCAGGGCCACGCGCACCGAGGGCAGGGGGGCGGAGAGCATACCGGATGGTAAGGGGGCGCCCGGCCTCAGCGTTCGCCGACCGTGAGCGTCACGTCGGTTTCCTCGCCGCCGCGCAGGACGCGGGCCGTGACGGTCTGCCCGGCGAGGTCCCGGACACGTTCCAGAAGCTCGCGCGGGTGGCGCACGCCCTCACCGTCCAGCGCGAGGAGGATGTCCCCTACCCGCATCCCGGCCTCCTGCGCGGGGCTGCCGTCCTCGACCTGCACGACAGTCAGACCCAGCCGTCCCCGCAGGCCGCCGCGCCCCCAGCGTCCGCGCCCACCGGGGCCCCGGCCCCCGAAGTCCCGCCCGCGCCCTTCCCGGCGCTCGCGGCCCCGGTCGTCCGGCTCACCCTCCTCCGGGTGCTGCTGGTCGGGCAGGTGCACGGGCTGGGTGGCGACCCCCAGGTAGCCGCGCGGTACCCGGCCGGTGGTGCCCAGGAGTTCGGTCACCCGCAGCGCGCGTTCGGCGGGAACGGCGAGCAGGGTGCCGCGCATCTCCCCCGCGTTCAGCACGCCGACCAGACCGCCCCGGGCGTCCACCAGGGCGCCTCCGCTCACACCCGCGAAGGGCGCCGCCCCGGTGGTGAGCCAGCCCCGGGAGAGGGCCGCGCGGTCGAGGAGGCCCAGGGTCGCCTGGACTCCGTGCGGCGGTCGCCCCACCCCGAGGAGCAGTTCGCCCACCCGCACCCCCGTGCCCGGCGTAAGGGGCGGCACGTTCAGCCCCGGCACCTTCAGCAGGGCGAGGTTGCTGCCCGGGTCGCGGCCCACGACCGTGCCCGTGAGGGTCCCGCCGTCCGGCGTGCGGACGCTGAGTTCGTCGGCGTGGAGCACGTGCGCGACCGTGAGGACCTGCTCGGGCCCGACGACCGTGCCGCTGATGGGCCGCGCCCCGTGGACGGTGACGATGCTGGCGGCGGCTTTCTCTACGGTGTCCGCCATCTGGTTGGAAAGTTCCTGAAAGGTTGTCATGCCCCCAGGGTGCGCTCCCGAGCGCAACTTCTCCTCAGGCGAACGGTGAGGGCCCCTCCCCCCCCGAACGGACAGGGGTCACGTTCCACTCCTCCCGGGTCAGCGCGTACCGCACGACCTCCACCACCTCGCCCCGGTACGGCTCGGGCTCGCCGCGCCCGGCCTCCCGGAAGCCCAGGCGGCGCATCAGGGCGTGCGAGCGGAGGTTGGGGGCGTACACCTGCGCGGTCACGGTCTTCAACCCCAGCGTTCCGAAAGCGCCCGCGAGCAGCAGCCGTCCCGCCTCCCGCCCCACCCCCCTGCCCCACAGCGCCCGCTCCCCGATCCCGATGCCGAACTGGCCCGAGGTGGGGGTTAGCTCCGCCAGGTCCACGTACCCGACGAACCGCCCGCCCACCTCCACCCCCAGCCGCAGGAAGTCCGGCCACGAGCCCGCCACGATGGGCCGCCAGTGGTCGCGGACCAGGCGCGGCGCGAGGCCCGGCGTCCATCCCGCCGCGAGGCAGAACTCGGGGTCGGCGGCCCAGCGCACGGCGGCCTCCTCGTCGCCGGGACGCAGGGGGCGGAGGGTGACCGTCAGGGCCACAGGCTCTCCAGAATCTCCGCCGCCGTGCCGTCCCACGCGAGATGAACGCCCTCGCCCGCCCAGAGGCTCAGAAACTCGGGACGGCCTGCCCGCGTGGCGGCGGAGCGCATCTCGCGGGTCAGCGCGTTCTGGAAGGGGTAGGGAAGGGGCCGTTCGACTTCCGCCGTCACCCGGTTGGCGAGGCCGCGCGCCGCCCTGCCGCTGAAGGCCCGGGTCAGGGTGGTGTCTCCCGGCCCCGCCGCCGCAAGTGCTGTCCGGTATGGGGCGGAGGTGCCCGCCTCGGCGGCCCGGAGAAAGACGGTGCCACACTGGGCGAGGCTGGCCCCTGCCCCCAGCGCCGCCCGCACCCCCGCCGCGTCCATCAGGCCGCCCGCCGCGATGACCGGGACCTGGACCGCGCCCACGACCGCCCGGGTCAGACTCAGCGTGTCCGCCAGTTCATCATGCCCCCACCCGCCCCGGTGCCCGCCCCCCGCGCCCCCCTGCGCGACCACCGCGTCCACCCCGTCCGCCGCGAGCGCGCGGGCCTCCTCCACCCCGGTCGCCGTGCCGACGGCGAGGATGCCCCTCTCCCGCAGGGCCGCGAGTTCCACTGCCCCCAGCCGCCCGAATACGAAGGAGAACGCGGCGGGACGCAGGTCCAGCACGACCCGGAACTGGGCAGCGAAGTCCTCCCGCACGCGCCCGGGGAGAGTGGGTGGTGGAAGGTCCAACTCCACATGGAGTGGCGCGAGTTCGGCGACCGCCGCCTCCACCTCGGACTCCGACACGTCGGGGAGGGGTTCGGGAATGAAGAGGTTGACCGCGAAGGGCCGATTCGTCCGCGCCCGCACCGCCGTGCCCGCCGCCGCGATCTGCCTCGGCGTCAGGTAGGCTGCGCCGAGGCTGCCCAGCCCGCCCGCCTCCGACACCGCCGCGACGAGTTCGGGGGTGGTCGGCCCCCCCGCCATGGGGGCCTGCACGACGGGGACGCGCAGGCCGAGCCGTTTCATCAAGCCGCTCACCCCGCCAGCTTAGCCGCACGCCTTAGCCTGTGGCCGTGACCCCGCCCGTTCACAGCGACTGGCCCCACGCCTGGACCGCCTTTCGCCGGGCGGCGTACGCGGGCAGCCCGCCGCCCCGCAGACAGTTCCTCCCCCGCGAGTTCCTGGAGCGCCTGCTCGCCGGGGCCGCCGAACGCCTGCCCCTGCTGGACGCTCCCCTCCTCGACTGGGCGCTGGCTGAGCGCGTCCACGACCCCGCCTATCTCGCCCGCTGGCGGCGCGGGGAGGTGACGCGGGCAGAGGAACGTGCCCTCGGCTTTCCCTGGAACCCGGCGGTCGTGGAGCGTGGTCTGGCGAGCAGCGGCGCCACCCTCGCCGCCACCCGGGACGCCCTGGCCCACGGCTTCGGCCTGAACCTCGGCGGCGGGACGCATCACGCCTACCGCGACCACGCGGAAGGCTTCTCCTTCCTCAACGACGTGGTGATCTGCGCGCGCTGGCTCCTGGGTGGCGGGCACGCCGCGCGCCTCCTGATCCTCGACCTCGACGTGCATCAGGGGAACGGCACGGCCTCGCTGCTCGCGGGCGAGGCGCGAACCCTGACCGTCAGCGTCCACGGGGCGAACAACTACCCTTTTCAAAAGGAGCGGAGTGATCTGGATGTGGCCCTGCCCGACGGGACCGGGGACGCCGCCTACCTCGCCGCGCTGGACGGTGAAGTCGCCCCCGCCGTGGCCGCCTTCCGCCCCGACTTCGCCTTCTACCTCGCGGGGGCGGACGTGCTGGAGGGAGATCAACTGGGGCGCCTCGCCCTCACGCCCGCCGGGGTGCGGGAGCGGGATGAGCGGGTGTTCCGCTGGGCTGCCCGGGCGTGCATTCCCCTCGTGACGGTCATGGCGGGCGGGTACAGCCGCGACCCGGAAAGGCTCATCGAGACGCGGTTGGGAACGCTGGACGCGCTGCTCGCGGCGTTCGGGCAACGGCGAGCGGTAGGCGGTATCATAGAGGGATGACGCTCCTCCTCCCGCCCCCGTAAGCGTGAGTCGCAGGTGCGCGCAGTCTTTCCCCCTTGTTTCGTCCGGGCCGCGCTCCTCCGCCGCCCGCAGGAGTCCCCACCATGACCACCCCTGAACTCATGAACGAGATCGCACGTCGCCGGACGTTCGCGATCATCTCCCACCCCGACGCGGGCAAGACCACCATCACCGAGAAGCTGCTCCTGTACGGAGGCGCCATCCAGGAGGCCGGGTCCGTCACCGCCAAGGAGGGCCGCTCGCACACGAGGTCCGACTGGATGAGCATCGAGCAGCAGCGCGGCATCTCTATCTCAAGCTCCGCGCTGACCTTCGAGTACGACGGGCGCCACATCAACCTCCTCGACACGCCGGGCCACCAGGACTTCTCGGAGGACACCTACCGGACGCTGACCGCCGCCGACTCCGCCCTGATGGTCCTCGACGCGGCGCGCGGGGTGCAGTCGCAGACGGAAAAGCTCTTCGCCGTGTGCCGCAACCGCCGTCTCCCCATCCTGACCTTCGTGAACAAGATGGACCGCCCGGCGCTCGACCCCTTCGACCTGCTCTCGCAGGTGGAGGGGACGCTCAAGATCACCGCCGTCCCCCTGACCTGGCCCATCGGCGACGGCCCCGACTTCAAGGGCGTGTACGACCTCCAGACCGGGCAGGTCCTCACCTTCGAGCGCACCTCGGGCGGCAAGCACCGCGCGCCCGTGCAGACGGCGGGCCTGAACGACCCCAAGCTCGTCGAACTCGTGGGGCCCGACCTCGCCGCCAAGCTGCGCGAGGACGTGGAACTCATCCAGGGCGCCATGCCCGAGTTCGATCCCGCCGACTTCCTGGCGGGCGAACTCACCCCCGTCTTCTTCGGCTCGGCGATGAACAACTTCGGGGTGGAGCACTTTTTGAGCAACTTCGTGGACCTCGCGCCGCCGCCCGGCCCGGTGGAGACGAACGTGGGCGAGCGTGACCCGGACGCGCCTTTTGCGGGTTTCGTCTTCAAGCTCCAGGCCAACATGAGCCGGGCACACCGCGACCGCACCGCCTTCATGCGGGTGATGAGCGGCCACTTCGAGCGCGGCATGGACGTGACCCACACCCGCACCGGGCGCAAGCTGCGGCTCTCCCAGGCGCACACCCTCTTCGCCCAGGACCGCGAGAAGGTGGAGGAGGCGTACCCGGGCGACATCGTGGGACTCGTCAACCCCGGCGTCTTCCAGATCGGCGACGTGGTGAGCGTGGACCCCAAGGTGCAGCTCCCCTCCTTCCCGCGCTTCACGCCGGAGACCTTCGCCACCATCAGCCTCAAGGACGTGGGCAAGCGCAAGGCGTTCATGAAGGGCCTGACCCAGCTCGCCGAGGAGGGCGTCGTGCAGGTCTTCTACCCGACGGACGGGGCGCGCGACCCGTACCTGGGGGCGGTCGGTCCCCTCCAGTTCGAGGTCTTTCAAGCCCGCCTCGCGGAGGAGTACGGGGTGGAGGTGGAGATGCACGTCACGTCCTACGGGCTTGTGCGCTGGCTCGCCGGGGACGCGGGGAGCGTGGCCCGCTTTGCCCGGCACGTGGAGGACGACCAGGGGCGCCCGGTGATGCTCTTCCGCAGCAGGTACGACCTCGAATACACCGCCGAGCAGCACCCGGAGATCGAGTTCCTGCCGCTGCCGAAGGACCTCACGCGGGTCTGAGGGCATGAACCTGGAACGGGTGCCGCCCGCCTTCTTCAGCCTGCCCGCCGTGAGTGCGGCGCTGAAGATGAACGTCCGGGACGTGACGGAGCTGAACCTGAGCCGCACGGCCCTCGGCTTTCAGGGGAGCGCCCAGGTCCGGGACAAGGGGCGGCTCTACCGCTCGACCTTCACCCTCAACCCGGCGGGCATCTTCACGGGGGGTGAGTGCGGGTGCGGGAGGAAGGGCTGCCCGCACCTCGCCCGCGCCCTGCTCAGCCCAGCCCTGGAACGCGAGTTGGAGCGGGTGGGGGGGACGGCGGCCCCGCCCCCGGAACAGGCTCCCGCCCCGCCGGACCTCCCCGACGAGGAGGTCCCCGCCGTCCCCCTCGCCAGCCCGCTGCGGCAGTGGTTGACGGCGGCCTCCGAGTTGACGGGGGAGGGGCCGGGCGAGCGGAGCCCCCTCACCCTCAGGTACGACCTCAGCGTCACCCTGCGGCCCCGCACGGCGCGCGAGACGCTGACCCTGAAGGTGCGGCGGGCGACCCGCGAACTCGAACGGAGGGCCCTGCACGCCCTCTCCGTCTTCCCCCTCCCGCACGCCCTGCGCTGGAACCGGGGTGAGGGGGACGGCCTGCCCCGCTTCGCCGCCCCCGACCGCGACGTGCTCACCGTCCTCGCCCTGGGCGGCGAGAGCGGCGTCGTGGGCGGGGACGAGGCGTGGTACCTGGGCGACCACCCGCTCACCGACACCCTGCTCGCTCGCCTGTTGGACACGGGCCGCCTGTACTGGAACGGGGCGGCGAGGCCCCTTGCCCCCGGCCCGGAGCGGCCCACCGTCCTCGGCTGGCAGATGGACGCGGGTGGGGTGCAGCGGCCCACGCTGAGCCTTCCGCCCGGCGTGCGTGTGCTGCCCGTCTCGCCGCGCTGGTACGTGGACGAACGGGCGACGGAACTGGGCCGGGTCACCTCCGCCCTGCCCGCCGCCCTGGAAAACGCCTTCCTGCACGTCCCGCCCGTGCCGCCCGCGCAGGCCGCTAGTTTTGCGGGGGCCCTGCGGGAGAGCTTCCCGGCGCTGGGGGACGCCCTGCCCTTACCCCAGCCCGTCCAGGTGCGGCGCGTGCCCGCCGAGTACCAGCCGCTCCTGACCCTGCGCGAGGAGCGGGTGACCGTGAGCCGCCGCAAGGGCTGGCGCACCCAGACGGAGGAGCGGGCCCTCGGCGTCGCCCATCTCACCCACCTCTACGACGGCGAGCCCCTGCCGGTCGAGCGGCAGAACTACGTGGACGGGGTGCTCTACCTGCGCGGGCGCGATCCCGCCGCCGAGAAGCGCAGCGCGGGGCAACTCACCCGCACGGGCCTGAAGCGCCTCCAGAGCCTCCAGCCGCGCGGCGACCATGTGGAGCACCCCGAGGCCGCCAGCCTCTACGCCTTCGCGGGCGAGGCCGACTGGCAACGCTTCCTGACCGCCGAGGTCCCGAAGCTGGAGGCCAGGGGTTTTCGGGTGGAGGTCGCCCCAGACTTCCCCTACCGCTACGTCGAGGTCGAGGACTGGTACGGCGAGGCCGGAGACGAGGGCGGCTGGTTCACCCTCGAACTCGGGGTGATCGTGGACGGGGAGCGCCTGAGCCTCATCCCCATCCTGGTCTCCCTAATCGCCGAACGCCCGGAACTGTTCACGCCCGAAGCTCTCGCCGCCCTGAAAGACGACGACGTGATCGCGGCCCGCCTCCCCGACGGACGCCGCCTCGCGCTCCCTGCCGGACGGGTGCGGGCGATCCTCAGCGTGCTCGTCGAACTCCATCTGCGTGAGCTGCCCGAGGGACCGCTGAAACTGCCCCTCCTCGACGCGGCCCGCCTTGCCGCCTTGGACGAGGCCTTGAATGCCCGCTGGCTGGGGGCCGACCGCCTGCTCGACCTCGGCCGCCGCCTGCGCTCCTTCCGGGGAGTGGCCGACGTTGAACCGCCCGAGGGGCTGAACGCCGAACTGCGCACCTACCAGCGCCAGGGCCTCTCCTGGCTGCAATTCCTGCGCGAGTACGACCTGGGGGGGATTCTGGCGGACGACATGGGGCTGGGGAAGACGCTCCAGACCCTCGCCCACCTTCAGACCGAGAAGGTCGCGGGACGCGCCGACCGCCCCAGCCTCGTGATCGCACCCACCAGCGTCCTCGGCAACTGGCGCGCGGAAGCGGCCCGCTTCACGCCGGGGCTGAGGGTGCTCACCCTGCACGGCCCGCACCGCAAGGAGGACTTCGGGCGCGTCCCCGACCACGACCTCGTGCTCAGCACCTACCCCCTGCTGCCGCGCGACATCGACTCGCTCCGGGAACACGACTTCCACCTCCTCGTTCTCGACGAGGCGCAGAACATCAAGAATCCCAGGAGCGCCGCCGCGAAGGCCGCCGGAGCCCTCAAAGCCCGCCACCGCCTCGCCCTCACCGGCACGCCCCTCGAAAATCACCTCGGCGAGCTGTGGTCACAGTTCAACTTCCTGACGCCGGGCCTGCTGTACGACGAGAAGACCTTCCGCGAGCTGTACCGCACACCCATCGAGAAGCAGGGGGACCGGGCGCGGCAGGTCGCCCTCGCCGCCCGGGTGAGGCCCTTCATCCTGCGGCGCGAGAAGCGGGATGTGGCCTCCGAACTCCCGCCCAAGACCGAGATCCCCGTGCGCGTCACCCTCGACGGCGACCAGCGCGACCTGTACGAGACGGTGCGGGTGACCATGCTCGAACGGGTGCGGGAAGAACTCGACGCCCGGGGCCTGGCCCGCTCCACCGTCGCCATCCTCGACGCCCTGCTCAAGCTGCGGCAGGCCGCCACCGATCCCCGCCTCGTAAGGCTGGACGCCGCCCGCAAGGTGAGGGGCAGCGCCAAGCTCGACTGGCTGACGGGAAACCTCCCGCAGATGGTCGAGGAGGGCCGCCGCGTCCTGATCTTCTCCCAGTTCGCCACCCTGCTCGGCCTGCTGGAGGACACCCTCGCCGACCTGGGCATCGGGTACGCCAAGCTGACCGGGCAGACGAAGAACCGGGCGGCGCAGATCGAACGCTTCCAGCGCGGCGAGGTGCCCGTCTTCCTGATCAGCCTGAAGGCGGGGGGCGTGGGCCTGAACCTCACCGCCGCCGACACCGTGGTCCACCTCGACCCGTGGTGGAACCCCGCCGCCGAGAATCAGGCCACCGACCGCGCCTACCGCATCGGGCAGGACAAACCTGTCTTCGTGTACAAGCTGATCGCGGCGGGCAGCGTGGAGGAGCGGATTCTCGACCTCCAGCAGAGGAAGGCCGCTCTCGCCCAGGGGGTGCTCGACGGCGGGCTGACAAGCGCGACCCAACTGACGACGGGCGACCTGGAGCGGCTGTTCGCGCCACTGGAGGAGGAAGCCGAGCCGGTCGGCCGAGGCGGGTGAGGGTTCGGTCAGAGGGGCTGAGTCATGCTGCGCGCGTGCGCTTCCTGCTTCCCCTCCTCCTTGCCTCCCTGTTTGGCGGCGCCCAGGCGGCCTCGACCTCCGCCCCACCCACCCCGGCAGGCTACGTCCTCTCCGGGATGCCGCTCGTCCACCAGACCTACAACGCCTGTGGCCCGGCGAGCATCACGCAGGTGCTGGGGTACTTCGGCATCAACGTCTCCCTCGCGGACGTGAGCCGCCTGACCCGTCCCACCGAGCGGTCCTACATGACGGCCCAGGCCATCGTGGACTTCGCGCCGAAGGTGGGGCTGGAGGCCCGGCTGTACCGGGGCGGCTCGCTCCAGACCGTGCGCGCGGCGGTTCGCGCCCGGTTGCCCCTCATCGCCCTGCAATCGCACGTCACCGCCACGGCGGTCATCCCCCACTGGCGGGTGGTGACCGGGTACGACGACGCCCGCGAGCAGGTCTACCTGATGGACCCCCTGCTGGGCTACGTCCTGATGAGTTACGCCGACTTCAACCGCGTCTGGGCCGACCACCGGGGGGAGTTCGCGGTGATGTACCCGCCGGGGTGGAGGGAGACGGTGCGGAAGGTGATCGGGTAGGCGGATTACCCCTGGGCGTTTCGAGTCGTCAGGGCCAGGAGCCGGTCTGCGACCTCTGCCACCGTCAGCGCCGACGTGTCCAACTCCAGGGTCGCCCGGTGCCGGAGCAGCGGTTCGACGAAACGGACGTGCTGGAGGATGCGGTCACGTTCCTCTGCGCTTTTACCGTAAGGGTTGTTCGTGCGGCCCTTGATGCGCTCCAGCATGACTTCGGGCAGGGCGCTCAGCAGGACGACGTGATCGAAGCGGTCGTAGAACTTTCCCTGGTTGGTCTTGCAGCCCGAGACGAAGAGGGGCGCCTCCCGGGGCTCGGAGAGGAGGTGCCACATCCTGTCCTCCCTCCACACCCAATCGGGCTCGGACGTTTCGCTGCCGACCTCATGCCCGACCGTCCACTCGCACCATTCGTCCGAGTCTGTGTCGATGGCAGTAAATCCGCGACGTGACAGCTCCTCGATCACGGAGGTCTTCCCCGTGCCGGACATCCCTGTGATCAGGATTCGCTTCACCCGGAGACTCCTCATCGCCCGTTCTCGTAGGCCCGTGCCGGAACAAACAGCTCGTGCCCCGTCCAGAAGGAGAATCGGACCCCGGCGGGCGTCCAGTTCACCCGGCTTTCCTGCCATTTCGGGCCGTCTTCCCCATACAGGTCGGGAAGCTCGGGCAGGCTGACGAAATGGCCGTAGCTCGGTGTCTGCGCGTCGCGCCCCAGGTACAGCCGCCAGCGGTGGAGGGAGCCCAGGAGCGCGGTGGGGCTCGGGCCGTCGTCCACGATCAGGGCGTGGTAGACATCACCCGGAGCGTCCCAGCGGGCCACGACGCGGTTTTTCGGTGCGAGCAGCACGGCGAGGAGGACGCAGGCGACGAGCAGCCCGGCCAGAAAACCCAGCCCCACCGCGAGCAGACCCCCGCCCCGGCGTCTCATTCCACGAACCGCCCCCCCTCCTGCACGGCTTCCCCGTCCAGGCTCAGCCGCCCGCCCGTCCGCAGGTCGGTGATGAGGTCCCAGTGGATCGCGCTTTTGTTCGTGCCGCCCGTCTCGGGGTAGGCGCGGCCCAGGGCGAGGTGGACGGTGCCGCCGATCTTCTCGTCGAAGAGGATGTTGCCGGTGGGCGTCTGGATGCCGTCGTTCGTGCCGATGCCGAGTTCCCCCAGCCGCCGCGCCCCGGGGTCGGTGGCGAGGGCCGCCCGCAGCACGTCCTCGCCCTCCTCCGCGCTCGCCTCCACGACCTCGCCCGCGCGGAAGACGAGCCGGGCCCCGCGCACCATCCGCCCGCCGTAGCCTGCTGGAATGGTGAAGGTGACCACGCCCTCCGCGCTGTCCTCAATCGGCCCGGTGAAGACCTCGCCGCTGGGCATGTTGCGCTTGCCGTCGCTGTTGGCCCAGGTCCGGCTTTCCACGCGCAGCGTGAGGTCGGTGCCCGGCGCCTCGATCCGCACCCGGTCGGCGCGGGTCAGCCGCTCGATCAGGCGGGCCTGCCGCTCGCGCACCTCGCCCCAGGCGGCCACCGGGTCGGGGCGGTCGAGGAACATCGCGCGCATGACGAAAGCGCCGAACTCCTCCCCGGTCATCCCCGCCTGGGAGGCGGCATGGGCGGTGGGGTAGAGGGTGAGGCTCCACTTCTTCCTCGCCCGGGCGGCAGCGATGGGGGCGCGGGCGGCGATCAGGCGGGCGAGCCCGGCGGCGTTCCCGTCGCTGCCCGGCTCCGGCGTCAGAATCCGCAGGCTGCCGTCGAGCGCCTCCACGTCCGCGAGGTCTGCCGGATGGATGTCGTCCAACACGTCATCCGGGGCGAAGGCCGCCAAGTCGTCGTCCTGGCCAGGGTAGTCGAGACGCACCACGGGCCGGGCACCGCGTCTCAGAACGGCCCGCGTCACCTCCCGCACGAGGGGGACGGCCTCGGTGCCCCCCGCGACGAGGAGCCGTTCGCCCGGGGCTGCCGTGAGGCAGTAGTCGGCGAGCAGGGCGGCGTGACGCTCGGGGTCGTACTGGAGGAGAGAACCCGCATCAGAGGTCTGCACGCGCCCGAGCGTACCACCGAGGCCGCCCGTTATCCTGGCCCGGACATGACGGCCGCGCCCAACTCCACAGAGCACAGCCCCCAGAAGCCCAGCCCCCCGAGGCTCGACCCGCTGAACACCGCCACCCTGACCATCACCTGCCCGGACCGGGGGGGAATCGTGGCCGCCGTCTCGCAGTTCCTGCACAACCACGGGGCGAATATCATCCACAGTGACCAGCACTCCACCGACCCCGCAGGCGGGATCTTCTTCATGCGGATGGAGTTCCATCTCGACGGCCTCGACCTCGCCCGTGGCCCCTTCGAGCGGGCCTTTTCCAGCGTCGTCGCCGAGCCCTTCGGGATGGACTGGCGCCTGAGCTACACCACCCAGCCCAAGCGCATGGCGATCCTGGTGAGCAAGTACGACCACTGCTTCCTCGACCTGCTGTGGCGCAAGCGGCGGGGGGAACTCAACGTCGACCTGCCCCTCGTCCTCTCCAACCACGAGGACCTGCGCCGGGACGCAGAGATGTTCGGCATCCCCTTCCACGTCGTGCCCGTGACGAAGGAGAACAAGGCGGAGGCGGAGGCCGAGCAGGTGCGACTCCTAAGGGAGGCCGACGTCGACTTCGCCGTCCTCGCCCGCTACATGCAGATTCTCTCGGGCGACTTCCTGAGCGGGTTCGGGCGCCCCGTCATCAACATCCACCATTCCTTCCTGCCCGCCTTTATCGGCGCCAACCCCTACCGCGCGGCCTTCAACCGGGGCGTCAAGCTGATCGGCGCGACGAGCCACTACGTCACCGAAGAACTCGACGCCGGGCCGATCATCGCCCAGGACGTGGTTCCCGTGACCCACCGCGAGACGCCCGACACCCTGATGCGCCTGGGCCGCGACGTGGAGCGCCAGGTCCTCGCCCGGGCGGTGAAGGCCCATGTCGAGGACCGGGTGCTGGTGTACGGGAACAAGACGGTGGTGTTCTGAAGCGGTTGACGCGGGAAGCACGGTCAGCCTGAGGGAGGCCAGGGGGCTCCTCTTCGTAACAGAGCTCTTTCGCCAAGCCTGACAGGACAAGCTTCTTGATGCTCTGACGGGCGTTACTTCAGGCTCTTCATCGCCTCGTCGAGCTGAGCGGCGTACTTGGGATACAGCGCCTTGGTCACGTTGGCGGTGACGAGGAGCGTCCTGTCCCCCTCCCGGGAGGCGCGCAGGTGATTGTAGATCGGCTGATCCAGGCCGTTCACCCAGAAGCGCAGCACGATCCAGTCCCGGTTCCCGACTCGTTCGATCCCGTGCCCCACCCAGCGCAGGCCTGGCGTCCCCTGCACCGACCGTTCCAGCGCAGCCCGCACGGGGGCCAGGTCGCCGGGCGGCAACTCGACGTTCCGCACGGCGAAGGCGATGTTGACCGCCCAGCTCGGGCCGGGGGTGGAGTAGACGTAGGCCGGGGGGGTGCCACCGCGCGAATACTTGAGGGCGATAACGTCCGGGGGCATGGGCACGAAGCCCGCTGGGAGGGCGAGGCTGACGCTCGTGCCGGGAACGGTGACGCGGGTATCTGTTGCCTGCGAGGCGAGGAGCAGGGCCAGGGCGCCGGGAAGCAACGGGTTCATGGCTGGACCTCGGGGAGGGGAGAGGCGGAATGAGGAGACGGCCCGTTCACTGTACGGGCAGAGTTCCCGGGCCGAGGCATTCCGGTCCAGACGGCCCCGGCCCGCCTCGGTTCGGCTAGTTCAACTCCCGCGCCTCCGTCGGCACGAAGCCCAGCAGCGCCTCCAGGCGGCCCTTGAGGGTCGGGGCCCCCAGCGCCTCCTCCCGCTGCTCGGGGGTGAGGGGGAGCAGGGCGGCGGCGAAGCTGGCGATCAGCAGGGGGGCCTCGGGGGCGTTGTCGAGGATCGCCTCGGCATTGTCGGGGTAGAGACGCACCACACCCGACAGCAGGTGCCGGGCGAGGGCGTCCACGGCAGACTCCTCCAGGGGACCGGGCTCCAGGGGCGCGAGGGCCACGTCGGCGCTGAGGTAGGTGTGAGACAGGTCGAAGTCCTGCACGGTGAAACGTTCGCCGCCCACGACCAGGATGCTGCTCGTGCCGTCCTCGTGGCGCTGGGCGCGGGTGACGTGCGCCAGCGTCCCCACCCGCGACACCCGCTGGTGGAAGGGAAGGGGCGAGGCCTCGCTCGACCAGCGGATGCGGACGATCCCGAAAGGCTCCCCGTTTTCCAGCACGCGGGCGAGCAACTCCCGGTAGCGGGGCTCGAACACGTACAGCGGCAGCACCTGTCCCGGAAACAGGACCAGGTTGGGAAGGGGAAAGAGGGGCACCTGCATCTCAGTTCCCATGCTGCGCCCATCCGGGAAAGCCGAACTAGGCGCGGATCACAGAAGCTCGACTACAAGCGCAAATTCCCGCCTCCTCGACCATCAACCCCGGACGCGGGACCGGCGCTCAACTTTCTGAGCGGTCCTCCGAGTCGGCGGTGGTCACGGCGCGCGGTCGGCGTTTGACCCGCTTCGGGGCGGGAGGTGGGGGCGCCCCCCACTCCGCCAGTTGCTCCATTGTGACCCCCAGCGCCAGGAGGTGGGCGCTGTCCTGCGGGGTCAGCCCCGCCGTGGGCAGGAGGTCGGGCCGCCTTGAGAGCGTCCGCGCCAGGGCCTGCCCCCGCCGCCAGGCGGCCACCGCGCCGTGGTGGCCGCCCTTCAGGACCTCCGGCACGCCCTGCCCGCTCCACTCGGGGGGCCGGGTGTATTCCGGGTAGTCCAGCAGCCCGCTCGAAAAGGAGTCGGCCCGGTGCGAGTCCTCGTCGCCCAGCACTCCGGGCCGCAGCCGCGCGACCGCCTCCAGCACACAGGCGGCCGCCGCCTCGCCCCCCATGGTCACGAAGTCGCCGATGCTCAGCTCGCGCGTGACGAGCCCCTCCACCCGCGCGTCGAAGCCCTCGTAGCGCCCGCACAGGAAGGCGAGGTGCGTCCTGGTCGAGAGTTCCTCCGCCGTCCGCTGGGTGAACCGCTCCCCGGCGGGCGTGAAGAGGATCACCTCGTCGGCGGGGGGGAGGCTGCTCAAAGCCCGCTCCGCCACGTCCACCCGGATCACCATGCCCGCGCCGCCGCCGTAGGGCGTGTCGTCCACCTTCGCGTGCCTGTTCCCCGCGAAGTCGCGCATGTTCACGAGGTTCACGTGGATCAGCCCCCGCGCCGCCGCCTTGCCCAGAATCGCCTCCGAGGCGAAGGGCGCGAGCAGTTCGGGAAAGAGGGTGAGGAAGGAGAAGGTCAGCATGGGAGGGAATGGAGGCTCAGCGTGCCTCCTCCGCCCCCTCCCCCAGCAGTCCCCCCGGCGCGTCCTCAGTGAGGGCGATGGCGGCGGGCCTGCCCGTCTCCCCCGATTGCACGACCACGTACGGCGCCTGCAAGGGCACGAAGTCCTCCCCCCGTTCGTGCGTGACGACGAGGAGGTCCTGGTGCCCGCCGTCCGTCACGTCCCGCACCTCGCCCAGCCGCGCGCCGTCCGCCCCCAGCACCGGGAGGCCGCGCAACTCGTGGTAGTAGTAGCTCCCCTCCTCCAACTCGGGCAGGTCGCTGTCGGCGGCGAAGACGTTGAGGTCCCGCAGCGCCTCCGCCCCCTCGCGCGTGGTGACTCCGGCGAGGTGCAGGGCCACGCCGGGCGGGACGGACTCGGCCCGGCGCACCCGCAACCAGCCCCGGCCCTCCACCCACACACGGGGCAGGTCCAGAAGTTGCGCGGGGTCGCCCAGCACGTATACCTTGACCCCGCCCTGAACGCCGTGCGGGCCCAGGAAGTACCCCAGGCGGGTGGTGTCTTCCGGCGCGGTCACGACTTGCGCGGCGCGTCGAGGTCCACGTTCACGCGCTCGCGGGGGTCACTCGCCGCGCGCACGAGGGTACGGATGGCCTGGATCACGCGCCCCTGCCGCCCGATCAGCCGCCCCTCCTCGCCGGGCCCGACGCGCACGATCACGGTCGGCCCGCGCTTGGAGGCGCGCACCAGCGAGGGCTGGTCCACCACGCTCTGCGCCAGAAAGAGCGTCAGTTCCACGGGGTCGGTCTTCATGGGGCGCATTGTAGAGGGTGAGTGGTGCGTGGTTAGTGGTGAGTGGGGGCCGGAAGCCAGAGCTTCAGGCTCCCGCCTCGCTTTCCCCACTGACCACGTACCACTTCCCACTCACCAAAAAAGAGGCCCCCGCAGGAGCCCCTTTCTCGTTTGTGTGGTCGCCTCAGCCGAGCTTGACGCCCTGCGACTTGAGCAGGCGGCGGGCGGTGTCGGTGGGCTGGGCGCCCTGGGCGAGCCAGTAGGCGGCGCGCTCGGCGTCGATCTTCAGGTAGGTCT
This sequence comes from Deinococcus aetherius, assembly GCF_025997855.1. Lineage (NCBI taxonomy): Bacteria > Thermotogati > Deinococcota > Deinococci > Deinococcales > Deinococcaceae > Deinococcus > Deinococcus aetherius. The sequence goes on along the minus strand of NZ_AP026560.1, from coordinate 2,096,729 downwards.
CGGTCCTCTTGCGGGGGTCGTAGTGACCCAGGCTCTCGATGTAGCCACCGTCGCGAGGACGGCGGGAGTCCGCGACCACGATGCGGTAGTGGGGGTTGTGGGTAGAGCCGAAACGGGACAGGCGAATCTTGACCATGTTGGGAAGTACCTCTGGAGGCCAGGCCTCGGGTTGGGGTGGTGAGGGTGGTCTCCCGCCTAGGTCGCGGGGATCATGCGCCCGCAGCAGCCAACCGGAAGCGCACCGAAGGAGAGTATCAGAGAAGAGGGGGGAGGGGCAAGGGGGTATGGTGGCCGGGTGTTTGAAGTCGAGACCATTCGCTTCGCGTCGGGCCGTAGGCTTGAGAACCTCAACCTCAAGAATGCAAAGGAAGTCCTTGAGGCCATCCAACCAGTGGGTGACCTGCCTGTCTTTTACACTGTCGAGCATGTAAAAGGCCGTGTAAGTCTCGGCTGCTTTAAGGTTTGGTTCAGCGGTAGTCGAGCTTTGGTGAGACTCCATGAGCATGGGGAGCATTACGTGACCGACCCTGCCCTCCTAACCGTGCAAGCCGATGAGGTTGTTTTCGATGACGATACAGAGGTTTTTACCCGGAGGTGGAGTGAAACGGTAACGCGCGGACAAGCGCAAGCTGCCTTCAGCCATTGGCTGGCGACTGGTGGTCGGCTTGAAAGCCTTGCTTGGTCGTAGGTTTGAACGGAGGTAGATAGCTCTTGCGCTTTTCCCTCAAAACGGCGGCGCCACCGGCCTCCGGCTCCCCCCGCTCACGCTGTTGACCTGAAAGGCCATCCGCCCCGGCCCGAAGATGGGGCTGCCGCCCACCGAGCCGAGGGGGGTGCCGCGCGCGACCCGTTCGCCGACGCCGACCCGGGAGTCTTGCAGGCCGAAGTAGGCGGTGACGGTGGGGCCGTGGTCGAGCAGGACGACCCAGCCCAGGCTGGCGTAGTAGGTCGTGGCGATCACGTTGCCGTCGAGGGCGGCGACGGCGGGGGTGCCGTCGGGGGCACCGAGGACCACCCACTGCGCCCCGTTCGCCCCGTAGGGCTGGGTGACACTCCCCCCGGGGAGGGGAAAGCCGACCGGGCCACCGCTCAGGGGCAGGGGAGAAAGCTGCCGCTCGACCTGCGCCGCCTCCTGCTGCACCTGGCTCTGACGCTGGCTGAGGGCCGCCTGCTCGCTGCGGAGTTGCGCTTCCCGCTGGCGCTGGGCGGCGAGGGCGGCTTCGCGTGCCGCCTGCGCTCTTGCCTCGGCCTGCGCGCGGGCACGGGCTTCGGCCTCGGCCTGGGCGCGCTCCCGGGCGAGGCGGGCTTGCCGCTCCTGCTCGGCGCGGAGGCGGGCCAGGCGCAACGCCTCCTGCCGGGCGCGTTCCTGGGCCTCGCGGATGCGGCGCAACTCGGCCTCGCGGCGCTGTCGTTCTTCCTCCAGGCGGCGGCGGCGCTCGGCCTCCAGCCGGACACGTTCCCTCACCACGGCGCCCACCAGCCCGTCGATGGTCCGGGCGGTGAGCGCCTGCTCGGCCTGCGTCTGCGCGGCGAGGGTGCGCTGACTCCGCTCGCTGCGGCGCAGGGAGGCGAGCAGGGTTTGCTGCTCGGCGCGGCGGTCGCGCAACTCCTCCAGCCGGGCGAGGCGCTGGGTTTGCAGCCCCTGGAGGGTTGCCGCCTGCTGCCGTTCCTGCGCCTGCTGCGCCGTGAGCGTCTGCACCGCTCCCCGCAGCGTCTCGATCACCTCGACGTTGTGCTGCCCGGCGAGGTTGGCGTACCGCAGCCGGATCAGGAGGTCCGAGAGGTTGGCCGACTGCGAGAGAAGCTGGAGATACCGCCCGCTCCGTTCGCGGTAGAGGGCGCCCAGCAGTCCGCGCACGTCCCCCTGGAGGCGGACCACCCGCTTCTCGGTGAGGTCGCGCTGGGCCGTCGTGTCGGCGAGTTGCCGCTCGGCGAGGGCCACCCGCGCGGCCAGGGTCGCCGCCTGGTTCTCCAGGTCGGCAACGTTTCCCGCCAGCGCGTCGAGCCGGGCGAGGGTCTGCCGCTGCTGCGCCGTCAAGTTCTCGATGTTCGCGCGCAGGCGTTCGAGTTCCTGGCGCTGCCCGGTGCTGAGTTGCCGCTGCTGCCCCAACTCGCGCTGCAAGCTCTCCAGCCGCTCGCTCGTCGTCTGGGCGCCCGCCAGCAGGGCCGCCGAGAGGAGCGTGGGCAGGACCCAGCGGCGCCTCATTCGAGTTCCCGCAGGTAGCGGCGGGACGCGAAGAGGCTGCCGAAAAAGCCGATGACGACGCCCAGCCCCCCCACCGCCCCCAGGATGGGGAGCAGCGTGGGCAGGTCGCGCACGACGGGAAAGACGGGCGCGAACAGCCCCACCCGCTCGGCGAGTTCGAGGTACGTCGGCGTCAGCAGCGCCAGGGCGAGCGCCGACGCCGTGACCCCCAGGATCAGCCCCTCGATGACGTGCGGCATCCGGATGAAGCCGCGCGTCGCTCCGAGGAGCCGCATCACGCTGATCTCTTGCCGCCGGGCGTACATGGCGACCCGCACGGCGTTGAGGATGTTGAATAAGGTCCCGAGCAGCAGCAGCCCCACGAGCGCGTACCCCGCCCCGCGCACGGCGGTCAGGGTCCGCACCGTCTGGTCCACGTACCCGGCCCCGTACTCCACGTCCTCCACCCCGGCGAGGGTCTCGACCGCCCGGGCGACGGCGCGCGAGTCCTCCACCCGGGAGACTCGCATCCGCAGCGTGTCGGGGAAGGGGTTCCCGGCGAGTTCGGCAGCGTCGCGCGCGTACGGGTAGTCGCGCGTCATCTCGCCGAGCACCTGTTCACTCGTGACGAGGGTCGCTTCGCGCACCTGGGGCAGCGCCCTCACCTGGGTCAGGAGCCTTTGCCCGTCCGCCCCGTCCCGCAGGAAGGCCGCCACCTCCACCTGCGATTCGAGCTGCGCGAGGGTCCGGTTCACGTTCAGGGTGAGGAGCAGCACGAAGCCCAGCATCAGCAGCGTGAGGGTCATCGTCATCAGCGTGGCGAAGGTCGCCGTGAGGTTCCCGCGCATGGCGAGGAGGGCCTGGCGGAGGTGGTAGGTCACGCCCTGCCTCCACGGTGCGGTGCCCTCACAGCGCGTAGCCCCCGTAGGGATCGTCCCGCACCAGCTTCCCCTTGCGCAGGGTCAGCGTGCGGTGGCGGAAGGTCTCCACGAGTTCGCGGGCGTGTGTGGCGACGATGACGGTCGTTCCCCGCAGGTTGACGTTCTGGAGGACCTTGAGCACCTCGCGCCCGTTCTCGGGGTCGAGGTTGCCGGTGGGCTCGTCGGCCAGCAGCAGGGGCGGGTCGCTCACGATGGCGCGGGCGATGGCGACGCGCTGCTGCTCGCCCTGGGAGAGCTGGAGGGGGAGGGCGTGCTTCTTGTGCTCCAGGCCCACGGTCCGCAGGGCCGCGTTCACCCGGGCGGGCCACTCGCGTTGCGGTACGCCCGTGACCCGCAGGGTGAAGGCCACGTTGTCCTGGGTGTTCAGGTGTTCCAGCAGCAGGTTTTCCTGGAAGACGGTGCCGATACGGCGGCGCAGCAGGGCGGTGCGGCGGCCCCGGTAGCGGGTCAGCGGCTCGCCGACGACCCGGATTTCGCCCCGGGTGGGCAGGGCCCGCTTGAGCACCAGATTCATGAAGCTGCTCTTGCCCGCCCCCGAGTGGCCGACGAGGTACACGAACTCCCCCTTGCCCACCGACATGGTCAGGTCGTCGAGTGCGAGGGTGCGGGTCACCGGGTACTCCAGGGTCACGTTGCGGAACTCGATCATGCCCGCCTCGCTTGGGGGGCGGTCCGGGGGCAGAGCAGGGGGAACGGTCGCGTCATGCTCGCGGCCCAGGATAGCCCAGAGGGTTCAGGAAACCATGAAGAGTCCCTCATGACGGCGGCCCCCGGCAGGGGGAAGCGGGCTGGTGACAAGAGACTCAAACTTCCATCACCCGCCCGCCCTATCTTGTTCCGGTGAACCGCAAACGCATGACGCTCGTGGCCGGGGCGCTCGCCGCCACCGCCGCCGTGGGATACGCCCAGCTCGGCGGCTATACCGAATCGGAACTGACGAAGTCCAAGACGGGCCAGGCGCTCCTTCAGGTGCTGGGCGGCCTCGACCGCTTCTATCTCTACAAGGTGGACGACGAGAAGGTGCTGCGCGGCGCGATCAACGGGGCGCTCGGCAGCCTGGACGACGAGTTCACATACTACTCCGAGCCCGCTGACAACGCCATCGACGCCGAGAACCTCGCCGGGGAGTTCTACGGCATCGGGGTGACGCTGGTGGGCGCCAACCCCGACGGCACGGGCGGCAAGGTGGACAACGTCTTCAAGGGCGGGGCCGCCGCGAATGCCGGAGTGCAGATCGGCGACGTGTTCGTGAAGATCGGCGACACCGAGGTCCTGACGAGCAAGCTCAACGAGATCGTGCGCCTCGTGCGCGGCCAGCGGGGCACCACCGTGGGCGTGACCTTTGCTCGGAACGGCAAGCCGTACACCGTGAAGATGGAGCGCCAGCCCGTGACGGTGGTCAGCGTCGAGAAGACGGTGCTGCCGGGAAATATCGGCTATATCGCCCTGAACACCTTCTACAACGAGAAGGTGATCGAGCAGTTCAACGCGGCGGTCGCCGACATGAAGAAGCGGAACGTGCAAAAGCTCATCCTCGACCTGCGCGACAACGGCGGCGGGCTGCTGAACGCGGGCACCGACGTGGCCGACCAGTTCCTCCCGAAGGGCACCATCGTCAGCCTGCGCGACCGCAGCGGCCGCACCGAGGTCTATGACCCCGCCACCACGAGCGCCAGCGACTACACGGGCAAGCTCGTCGTCCTCGTGAACAAGAACAGCGCTTCGGCGAGTGAGGTCGTCGCGGGCGCCCTCCAGGACACCAAGCGCGCGAGCATCGTGGGTGAGCAGACCTTCGGCAAGGGCGTGGCGCAGCTTCCCTTCGAGACGGCGGACGGCGGCAAGGTCGCCATCGTGAACAGCGAGTGGCTGACGCCGGGGGGCCGCCAGATCCACAAGAAGGGCATCACGCCCGACGTGGTGGTGAAAGACACCCGTTACACCACGCCCCTGAACTTCAGCGGCAGCGGCCTGACGGCGGGCGCGAAGCTCACCGTGACGGTGGACGGCAAGCCCGTGACCGTGACCGCCGACAAGGACGGCAAGTTCACCTACACCGCCGAGGTCAAGCGCCCCACCCGCTCGACCACCCAGGGCGAGGCCGTGGTGGACACCCAGGGCGACGCGATCCTGAAGAAGGGGATCGAGCTGCTTCAGTAAGCGGTCAACTTTCAGCAGTCGGCAGGGCGCCTCCGCGACACAGAGGCGCCCTCTTCGTTCTGGGATCAGGTGGGGTCGGCGGAGGCCATCCGGGGCACGTCCGTCCGCCACAGCCACAGCCAGGCGGTGAGCCCGATCAGCCCCGCCGCGAGCAGGGCGGTCTGGGTTCCGTACCGCTGTCCCACCAGCCCGCCGATCAATGCGCCGAGCGGCACCACCCCTCCGGCGAAGAAGCGCACGCTGGCGTGCATCCGGCCCTGCAACTCACGCGGGGTGATCGCCTGGCGCAGGCTGACATGTCCCACCGAGAACACCACAGCCCCGAATCCGAAGAGCAGACGGGCCAGGATCAGGCCGGGAATGGCGAAGGGCCCGAACGCCCCCGACACCGGCACCAGCAGGAGTCCCACGCCCGCGACGAGCGCGGCCCCGAGGGCGGCACGCCCCAACCCCAGCCGGGCGGCGACCCACCCGGAGAGCAGGGCGCCCAGCAGGAATCCCACGTTGCCGCCCATGTACACCAGGCCGATCTGGGCCGGGGTCAACCCCAGATCACGGCTGAGGTGCAGGACCAGCAGGGCGTCCAGCAGGCCCTGGGCGAGATTGAGGGTGCTCGCACACAGCACCAGCGGACGGATGAGCGGGTGAGACCAGACGTACCCCAGGCCCTCCCGCAGCCCCGTCAGAAGCGGTCCCGAGGTCTGCCGGGGAGTCACGTGTTCGGCGGTGCGGAGACCACCCAGGAGGACGGCCGAGGCCACGAAGGTCAGGATGTTCAGCCATACCGCCGCGAGGCTGCCGACCACCCCGATCAGCAGCCCTCCCAGGCCGGGGCCGAGCACCTCCGCCCCCGAGCGCGAGGTTTCGAGTTTGCTGTTGGCGTCGGTCAGGGCCGCCCGGGGCACCACGTCGGGCAGGAGGGCCTGGTACGCGACGTTGAAAAAGACGCTCAGGGTTCCGACCACGAAGGCCACGGCGTACAGCAGTTCCAGGCGCAGGACCCCGGCGAGGGCGGCCAGTGGGATGAAGAGGAGGGCAGCGGCACGAAGGAGGTCGGCCCACACCAGGACGGGTCGCCTGGGACGGCGGTCGATCCAGACGCCCGCCACGAGGCTCAGCAGCAGCAGGGGCGCGGTCTCGAAGGCGACGAGCAGCCCCATCTGCGCGGGGGTCGCCCTCAGGGTGACGGCGGCGATGAGCGGGAGGGCGAGCAGGGCGACCTGCTGGCCCAGGACGGAGAGGGTCTCGGCGGCCCACAGGCGGTTGAAGGCGGGCACGCGGGTCGCGCGTGTCTCGGCGTAGTTCATGTGAACTCCGGTCACAGGCCAGTTCCCCACGAGGACGTGGGGGAACACAGGGAGAAGAGGATGGAGCTTTCCCTGATCTGCCGGTTACGGGGGAGAGACGGTCATGAACGTGCCGTCACTGTAGCAGCCCCGCAGGGCGGAGCGTCTTTCAGTCCCACTCCCACTCCCGCCAGTCGCTGGGCCTCGCCTCGCGGCTGGCCGCTTTCTTGGCCTTCGCCGCGTTGGGGGTCGGATACCAGGGGTAGGTGGCGGCCAACGCCCCGTGCAGGCGGTCCAGCAGCAGGGCGCGCAGGGTCGCCTCCTCGGTCGCCGTGACTTTGCCGATCTCGCCCGTCAGGCGGGTGAGGGTGGCCTCCAGCCCGGAGAGGTGTGGCTCGCGGGCGAGGCGCACGGCCCCCTTGCGCAGCGGCTCGGGGTGGATGACGGGGGTGTAGGTCTCGGCGGCCGAGCGCAGGAGGGCGGCGCGTTCGGCCTGACGGGTCTCCCGGCGGCGCTCGGCCCGCTCGCGGGCGTCGGCGGCGCGGGCCTGGGCGACGAGGAAACTTTCGTCGCGCTCGGCCTCCACCACCCGTTCCTCGCGGTAGAGCTTGACGGGTGGGAGGCGGCGTCGGCCCATCTTGAGGCCGTTCTCGCGCTTGGCGTCGTGCTCTCCCAGGAATTTCTCGATGAGTCGCGGCGTCCACCCGCGCTCCTTGAGGTCCTGGGTCGCCAGGAAGCCGGGTGGGTTGAGGGGCGGCGGGCCCTTGGGCCTGGGGGACTTGTGCGGGCTCATGGTCGGGGTGGGGACGGGAGGCGGCGGGGGACCCTCACCCCCTTACCCTAGCGTCCCCGCCCGAGCCCTCCACTCGCTCCGCAGCAGGTCGAGGCGGACGCTGTCGTAGCGCCTCCCGTCCACCACCCGCGCTTCCCGCACCCGCATACATTCCCGGAAGCCCACCCGCCGCGCCGCCCCGATCATGCGCTCGTTGCCGCCCCAGGTCGTGACCGTGACGACGTGCGCGTCCGTCCAGGTGAAGGTGTCGGCCACCCAGCGCGCGAGAGCCCGCGTGCCCACCCCGCCGCCCCAGTGCCGGGGGTCGTAGATCAGGATGCCCAGGTCCCACCAGCCGCCGCCCCCCGGGGACTCCTCCGAGCGGTTGACCATGCCCACGCACTCGCCGTTCAGGTCGATGACCTGCTCGTCGGGGTCGGGGGGCGTCTGGGCGAGGTGGTCCACGTACGCCCGCATGGTCTCGGTCGTGGTCTCGGCGTGGAAGTAGGGCGCGTCCCAGCGGCGCCACTCGGCCCCGGGGTCGGTGAGCCAGCGGGTGAGGACCGGCAGGTCCCGGAGTTGGCGGTCACGCAGGATGACGTGGGAGGAGTCGGCGAACATCGGGCCCACCATGCCACAGTCCGGCGGGCCACGGGTTCGGGCCGGGCTCCCCCGCCCTCCTGTACCCCGTGCGCCATGCCCGCGCGTCTCTCCCGCCTCGCCTGGTCGCCCGCGTTCCTCGCGCTCCCCGCCGTTCTCACGCCCGCCCTCGCCGCCAGTGGGCCCGCCATGACCGTCACCATCCCGAACGACTCCCTCTAAGGGCGCGACCTGCGCGGACGGCTACGCTCCTCTCGCCCGGCTGCGTGACCTCGTGGGCGCGGGCGGCCTGATCGCCGTGGGCAGCCCCGAGGTGGACCCGGGAACCCGCTGGCCCGCCGTGAACGACAAGGACAAGCCCCTCCCGGCGGAAGGCAGCGGTGAGATAAGGGCTAGCCGCAGCGGAAGGGGATCGGGATCGGCCCGCAGCAGCACACGCCCCGCACGCGCGGCCCGTCCGTCCCGAGGGCGAGGGGCGAGCCGCCGCGCAGGAGGCGGTGGGCCGCCCGGCACTCCCCGAAGCGGGCGGCGATACGGGCCCGTCCCCCGGACAGGCCGTCCTCGCGCACGATGCGGGCCACCGCCGCCGAGCACGACTCGCCGCCGTGGAGCGCCGCGTGCGCGCAGCGGAAGCCCTTGCAGGGCGAGAGGAGGCGCCGGTAGAGGCCGATCCCGGACAGGGTGAGACGGTCGAGCGGAGTCATGCCCCACCGTAACGGGTGGGCGGCGCCGGGAAGGGGTGGCTCAAACGACGGTGAAGCCGGGAGCGCCCGGTCTCAGGTCAGGTCGAGGACGAGGTGCCTGTACCGTTCGCCTGCCACCACCCGCTCCCCGACGGCCCGGTAGCCGTGCCGCTCGTAGAGGCGCGCCGCCCGGTTCTCTGCCCCGGCGAGCAGGCCGACGCGCGGAAGGCTCAGGTCGCGCGCCCGCGCCGCCACCGTGCCCAGCAGCAGACCGCCCACCCCCCGTCCCCGTGCTCCCTGCGCCACCGCCAGCGTGTCGAGGTACAGCTCGCCCGGCGTGGCCTCGGGGTCGATGCGGTCCGGGAGGCCCAGGGCCCGCAGCCGCTCGTGGAAGGGGGCGTCCAGCGCCTCCGCCTCCGAGCCGGGGTACGCGACGGCCAGCCCCAGCGGCCCGCCCGGTCCCTCGGCGATCAGCGTGTTCCTGTGGCTCAGGCGGTTTCCGGCCAGCGGAAAGAAGCCCAGCAGCACCCGCGCCGCCTCGGTGTCCGACGCCGCGCCCGTGAGGGCGAGCCCGATCCTCCCGACCGTCGCCTGGACGAGCGGCACCGCGAAGGCCGCGTCGAAGGGGCGGGCGGGGCGGATGTGGACGGGCTGGGTCATCCTGAAAGCAGGATACGGGGCGGCGAACGGTGAAGGACCGCTCAGCACACCCGGTCGGCAGGGCCCATCCCGCTGGCCTACGGTGACTCCATGCCCCTGAAACCGGACCTGCCCCTCCCCGAATCCGAGTCCCGCCGCGTGGGCTTCGCCATCGTCGGCCTCGGGCAGCTCAGCGCGGAGGAACTCATCCCCGCCGCCCGGACGAGCAGGCACGCGGCCATCGCCGCCCTCGTCACCGACGACGAGGAGAAGGGCCGCGCCTACGCCCGCGCCCTCGACCTCACGGACGGGGACGTGTACCCGTACGAGCGTTTCGAGGACCTGAAAGGCCGCGAGGACGTGGAGGCCGTCTACATCGTGCTGCCCAACAGCCTCCACCGCGAGTACGTGGAGCGGGCGGCGCGGATGGGCAAGCATGTCCTGTGCGAGAAGCCCCTGTCGGTGAACGCGGGGGAGGCGCAGGCGATGGTGGACGCCTGTAAGGCCGCGAACGTCCTGCTGATGACCGCCTACCGCTGCCAGTACACGCCGTACCACTGGGCGGCGCGCGAGGCGGTGCAGGGCGGGCGGCTCGGCAGGGTCAAGCTCCTCGACTCCATCCACGGGCAGTCGGAGGACGACCCGGAGGCGTGGCGCATGAAGCAGAGGCTTGCGGGCGGCGGCCCCCTCCCCGACGTGGGCATCTACAGCCTGAACACCGTGCGCTTCGTCCTCGGCACCGAGCCCGAGTGGGTCTTCGCCACCCTGCACCAGCCGAAAGATGATCCCCGCTTCCGGGAGGTCGAGGAGTCGGTGAGCTTCGTGCTGGGCTTCCCGGAGGGCGTCGTCGCCAACTGCCTCACGAGCTACGGCGTCCACAAGACCGCCACCCTGCGCGTGCTCGGCGAGGAGGGCACGGTGCTGATGGACCCCGCCTTCACGTACCAGGGCCTGAGCCTGACCATTTCGGACGGGCAGGGCGACTTTCAACCGGGGCTCCCCGACGAGGACCAGTTCGGGCTGGAGTTCGACCACTTCGCCCAGCGGGTGCGCGACGGCCGTGTTCCCTGGACCCCCGGCGAGGAGGGCGTGCAGGACCACCGCATCATGGACGCGATTTACGAGAGCGCGAGGACCGGCCAGGTGGTGCGCCTCCAGCCCGCGCCGGGGCGGGACGTGTTCCGGGGAGAGAAACCTGAGGCGGCGAGTCAGTAGGCGGGTGGGGCGGTGGACGTGCTGTGGCGTGGCGTGGACTCGCGCGGGGAGAGTCTGGAGCACCTGCGGCTGGGCGCCTCGCGGGCGCGGGGCACGGTGATCGGGCGGGCGGGCGCCGGGGTCTTCACCCTGGGGTACGTGGTGGAGATCGACCCCGACGGGCATCCCCGCCTGACGACCCTGCGGGTGGTGGACGGCCCCACCCTCCAGTTGCGGCGGAGCTGGGACGGCGGCTGGAGCGACGATCACGGGCGACCCCTCCCCGAACTGACAGGCTGCACCGACGTGGACATTCAGGCCACGCCCTTCACGAATACCCTGCCCCTGCGCCGCCTGAACCTGCCCGTGGGGGCGGGAGCGGTGGTCCTCGCCGCGTGGGTGGGGGTGCCGGAGCTGGGGGTGCGGGCGGTCCCGCAACGCTACACCCGCCTCGCCGAGCACACGTACCGCTACGAGAACCTGGAGAGCGGGTACGCGGTGGAGATCACGGTGGACGCGCAGGGGCTCGTCACCCGCTACCCGGGGGCCTTCGAGAGAGTGGGGCCTGGGCAGCAGTCTTAAGGGAGGCGCAAGCCGCGACCCCGCCGAACCCGCGTCATCGCCTACAGCCGCGCTCTCCCTCCCCCCGGCAGAATGCCCGTCATGCTGCCGGGAGCGGAGGACGTGTGCATCGTCGGGGGTGGCCCGGCGGGCATGATCCTGGCCCTGCTCCTCGCGCGCCAGGGCATCCCCGTCACCGTGCTGGAGGCGGCCCGCGACTTCGAGCGCTCCTTCCGGGGCGACACCCTCCACCCGGCGATCATGGAACTCCTCGCGGGGCTGGGCCTCGCCGCGCCCCTGCTGCGCCTGGCCCACACCCGCGCCCACCGCGCCCGCTTCATCACGCCCGCGCGTACCCAGGTCATCGCCGACTTCTCGCGCCTGCGCACGCCCTACCCCTACCTGACCGTCATGGCCCAGTCCCGCTTCCTGACCTTCCTCGCCGGGGAGCTGGGGCGGTATCCGCACGCCCGGGTCGTCATGGGCGCCCGGGTCGAGGGGCTGCTGGAGGAGGGCGGTCGGGTGACGGGGGTGCGCTACCGGCAGGGCGGCACGCTGCAAGACCTCCCCGCCCGGCTTACCGTGGGGGCCGACGGGCGCTTTTCCAAGGTGCGGGCGCTCTCGGGCCTCTCCCTGCGGCGCCTCTCGCCGGGGCAGGACGTGCTGTGGTTCGCCCTGCCGCGCAGGGAGGACGACCCCGGCGGCAGCATCGACCTCCACCTCGGCGGCCCCCACTGCATCGTCACCACCGACCACGGCGAGCGCTGGCAGGTGGGGTACTCCATCCGCAAGGACAGCTACGCCCAGGCCCGGGAGCGCGGCGTCGGCCCTATCCGGCAGGCCGTCGCCGAGACGATCCCCTGGCTCGCCGACCGGGTGGGACTGCTGACCGAGTGGGCACAGCTCCACCTCCTCGCGGTCGAGGTGGCGCGCGTCCGGCGCTGGTGGCGGCCCGGTCTGCTTCTGATCGGGGACGCCGCGCATCCCATCTCGCCCATCGGCGGCATGGGGATCAACATGGCGGTGCAGGACGCGGTGGCGGCGGCGAACGTGCTGTGCGGGCCGTTGCGGGCAGGAAGGGTGCGGCCCCGGCACCTCGCGCGGGTGCAGCGGGAGCGCGCGTGGCAGATCGCCGTGCTTCAGGGTCAGCAGGTGATCCAGGAGCGCGAGGTCGTGGGGGTGCACGCCGGGGCCCAGCTCCACGTCCCCACCACCCTGATCCGGGTGCTGCACGGCCTGCCCGGCCTGCGCCGCCTGCCCGGGTACGTGACGGCGTATGGGCTGAGGCCGGTGCGGCTGCACCCGCGCTGGGCAGTGGAGCGGGTGTGAGGACGTGCTCTGGAGGAGCCGCGACGCGTCCTGTTCCCCGCCCTCTAGAACAATCGGTAGGACCCGATCACGCTGAGCTGCTCGGCCGTGGGGGCCTCCGCCAGCCAACTCCGAAGACCCTGCTGAAAGGCCTGGAACTCGGGGATGGACGGCAGAGGATTCTCGTTGGGCTGTTCCAGGGCCAGGAGGATGACGTAGGTGGTGCCGCCGGGGAGCCGGGACGAGGCGTAACGAACGCCTCCCGGCTGCCGCTCCTCCAGGACCGAGAACATGGCCCTGGCTGCCGCTTCCAGGTCGTGCACGCTCTCCGGCTTCACCGTGGCGCGAATCATCGTGACGTTCATGGGACCTCCTGTGGATGTGCCCGGCCTACCACGCCTGTCCGGCCACCTGACGCGTGGTGACGTTGAGCCGGTTCCAGACGTTGATCGAGCCGATGGCGAGCACAATGGAGGCGAGCGCCCGCTCGTCGTGGTGCCGGGCCGCCTCGTGCCAGATGGCGTCCGGCACCGGGTCGGAGGTGTCGGCCAGGCGGGTCGCCGCCTCGGTCAGCGCCAGCGCCGCACGCTCGGCCTCAGTGAAGTACGGCGCGTCGCGCCACGCGGCGACCGCGAAGATGCGCTCGTCTGATTCCCCTGCCGCCTTGAGGTCCCGGGCATGTCCGGCCACGCACACGCTGCACCCGTTGATCTGGCTCGCCCGCAGGTTGATCAGGTCCCGGAGTCCAGCCGGAATGCCGTGCTGTGCGGCCTTCGACAGGTCAATCAGGGCCTGCATGGCGCCGGGAACGCTGAGCGCCGGGTTTTTCATCCGCTCCTGCATGGTGACCTCCTGGGTCGGGAAGGGGACGGCGTTGACCGTGGCTCGGGGCGGTAGCCCGGAACCCGTTGAAGTGGTGGAGGCGGTTCCTGAGATCGCCGGGGGGGGCGGCGTTACCCGGCCCCGCCACCCGGCACGGTAAGAAGGCGTTCGAGGTTGCCCGTGAACCGCTGCCAGGCCCGCGTGGCGCCGTGAAAGTTGGGCTGGTCCTGGGGTCGGAAGCCCGACTGCTCCATCCTGAGCAGGACTCCCCCGGGGGTGGGCGTGAGCGTCCACGTGACGACGGTTCTCAGGCCGTCCGCCGCCGCGCCAGAGGTGTTCCAACGGTAGACGAGGCGCCGACACGGCTCCACGACCAGCACTTCGCCCTCGGTCACGCCGTTCCAGTGGGGAACAGGGTCGGCGCGCAGGGTGAAGCGGTGGCCCACCACTGGCCGGAAGTCTCCGGGCATCAGCCACTGCCCGAGCAGCCGTTCGTCCGTCAGAGCCCGCCAGACCTTCTCGGGCGGGTGGTCCAGGTAACGCTCGACCACGATGGAGCGGGCGCCCGCCACGGGTGCCGTCACGGTTCCATCCTGTCCAGCACCCCTTCCAGCCGGTCGAAGCGGTCGCGCCAGAACGCGCCGTACAGGCCGATCCAATCGACGAGGGGCGCCAGCCCCTGAACCTCCGCCGTGTAGTGCACCGTCCGGCCCTCGGGGCGGTCCCGGACCAGCCCCGCCTGCTTGAGCACGCTGAGGTGCTTGGACACCGCCGCCTGGGAGATGCCCGCGCGCTCGGTCAGGGCCCGAACATTCTGCTCGCCGTCGCGGACGAGGTGCTCGAAGATGCCCCGTCTCGTCGGGTCAGCCAGGCTGCGAAACACCTCGTTCGGCGCGTTGGGCAGATTCGATTGATAGCTCATAGGTTATTTATAACCAGTTAGCTATGATTCTGCAAGGGCTCCCATCCAAGAAGCGAGCGGGCAGTCTTCCCAGGTTGAAGAGGAAGTCTCAGCTCGCCCCGAAGCTGAACGCCTCCCCCTCCGCGTCCACCGCCACCGCGCCTCCGTCCTTGAGCCGCCCGAACAGCAATTCGTCGGCCAGCGGACGCTTTACCCGCTCCTCGATGACGCGGGCGAGGGGACGGGCGCCCATCTGCGGGTCGTACCCCAGTCTGGCGAGCAGGGCGCGGGCGGCGGGCGTGACCGTCAGCGAGACGCCCCGCTCTCCCAGTTGCGTCTCCAACTGCCGCAGGAACTTGTCCACCACGTTTCCCATCACCTCGGGCGCCAGGGGGCGGAAGTGGATCACCGCGTCGAGGCGGTTGCGGAATTCCGGCGTGAAGGTGCGCTTGACGGCCTCGGCCTCCTCGCCCGCGCGGCCCTCCCGCGAGAAGCCCAGGGCGGGACGGCTCGCGTCGGCGGCCCCCGCGTTCGTGGTGAAAATGAGGATCAGGCCGCGCCCGTCCACCTTCTTGCCGGTGTGGTCGGTCAGGGTGCCGTGGTCCATCAGTTGCAGGAAGAGGTTGTACACGTCCGGGTGCGCCTTCTCGATCTCGTCGAGGAGGACGACCGCGTGCGGGTTCTTCGCCACCGCGTCTGTCAGCAGCCCGCCCTGGTCGAAGCCCACGTAGCCGGGAGGGGCGCCGATCAGCCGCGCGACTGTGTGCGCCTCCTGGTACTCGCTCATGTCGAAGCGGGCGAGGTGGATGCCGAGCCGGTCGGCGAGCGCGCGGGCAAGTTCGGTCTTGCCCACCCCCGTCGGCCCGGCGAAGAGGAAGGCTCCCTGCGGCCTCACGGGATCGCGCAGCCCCGCCCGGGCGAGCTTCACCGCGCTGGCGACCGCGTTCACGGCGGCGCCTTGCCCGAAGACCCGGGCCTTCAGGTCCGTCTCCAGCGTGGCGAGCGAGCCGACCTCCTCGGCCTTCACCGTGCCCACGGGCACGCGGGCCATGCGGGCGACCGTCGCCTCGATGTCCGTCTCGCCGATCTCGCCGCCCGTCCCGGTGGACGAGCGCGCCGCCCCCGCCTCGTCGATCACGTCGATGGCCTTGTCGGGCAGAAAGCGGTCGCGCAGGTGCCGGGCAGAGAGGCGCACGGCGGCGTCGAGCGCCCCATCGGTGTACGTGACCCCGTGGTGGGAGGCGTACCCGGGTGCGAGGCCTTGCAGGATGGCGAGAGCGTCCTCCTCGGACGGCTCGGGCACCTCGACGGTCTGGAAGCGGCGCCACAGGGCGCGGTCCTTCTCCAGGTAACGCACCTCGGCGGGCGTCGTCGCCCCCAGCACCCGCAGCCGTCCCCGGGCCAGGGCGGGCTTGAGCAGGTTCGCCGCGTCCACGCTGCCCCCCTCGGTCGCTCCCGCCCCCACCAGCGTGTGCAACTCGTCGATGAAGAGGACGGCGTTCTGCCCGTCGAGCGCGGCAAGGACGGCTTTTAGCCGCTGCTCGAAGTCGCCCCGGTAGCGTGTCCCGGCGAGGAGGGCGCCGAGGTCGAGGGCGTAGACCGACGCTCCCTTCAGGAAGCCCGGCGCCTCCCCGTCCGCCACCCGCTGCGCCAGCCCCTCGGCGAGGGCGGTCTTGCCGACGCCCGGCTCACCCACGAGGACGGGGTTGTTCTTCACCCGGCGGGCGAGGATGTGGACGACGCGCTCCAGCTCCACCTCGCGCCCGATCACCGGGTCGAACTCTCCGGCCCGCGCCCCGGCGGTGAGGTCGGTCGCGTAGGCTTCGAGGGGATTTTGTGCGGTCTCCGTCCCCTCCGCGCCCGGCTCTCCCTCGGTGCCCGGAGTGTGCCGCTCGCGCTCGCGGCCCGCCACCTTCGCCGTGCCGTGGGAGACGTAGCCCAGCACGTCGAGCCGGGTGACGCCCTGCGCCTCGAGGGCCGCGCGGGCGGGCGAGTCCTCCTCTTCGAGCAGTTCGACGAGGACCCGCGCCCCGTCCGCCGTCTGGTGCCCCTTGCCGCTCGCGTGGAGTTGCAGCACGGCACCCTGCACGACCCGGTGAACTCCCAGGGTGAAGTCCGACTCACTGCCCGGCACGGACTCGTACTCGGCGAGCACGGCCTCCAGGTCGCCCCGCAGCCGCTCCACGTCGGTGCCCAGGGCGAGCAACGCCTCGCGCGCCTCGGGGTCGTGGGTCAGCGCCAGCAGGAGGTGTTCGAGGGTGACGTACTCGTGCCCGGCCTCGCGCGCGTAGTCCGCCGCCCGCCCGATGGTGACTTGCAGGTGGTCTCCGATCATTTCCGTTCCCTCACTCGCCCGGCTCCGGCTCGGCGACGGCCATCAGGGGGTGGCCCTCGCGCCGCGCGTGGGCGGTCACCTGGGCGACCTTCGTCTCGGCCACGTCGCGGGTGTAGACGCCCGCCACCCCCTGCCCCTTGTGGTGGACGGCGAGCATGATGAGTTCGGCCTCCGCCCCCGACTTGCGAAAGTAGCGCGTCAGCACCCGCACCACGAAATCCATCGGCGTGTAGTCGTCGTTGAGCAGCAGCACGCGGTAGAGCCGGGGCCGCCCGGTCTGCTGCCCCGTCTCCGTGCGTTCCAGCGTCCCCGTGCGCCCATCCGTCTCGTTGTCCCGGCGCGTCATGGGGGGAGTCTACCCGCGTGCAGGGGAAAGGGGCGCGGTGAACGTCACGGTCGGCGGAAAATCACCTCGTCCAAGCCCACGGGAGCATAAAAAGGACCCCCCGGAAGGGAGGCCCTCACCGGGGTCAGCCCGCCTCAGAGGTTGCGCTTGGCGTCCTGCACGGTGTTCTTCGTGTCGGCCTTGGCGTCCTGCGCCGTGCCCTTGACGTCCGCCTTCACGTCGTTCGCGGTGCGCCCGGCGTCTTTCTTGAGGTCCTGGGCCGCGCCCTGAACCTTGTTCGCCGCGCTCTGAGCGCCCGCCTTGGCGTCCTGCGCCGCGTCCTTGACCTCGACCGTCGCGCCGCTCACGGCCGCCTGGGCGTCGACCTTGGCCTGCTGGGCGGAGGTGGGAACGGTGGCGGCGCTCTGCTCGCCCATCCTCAGGTCCTGGGTGACCTGCTGAAGGTGGCCCGCGTTGCCCTGGTTCCCGCCCGCCGCCTGCTGAGCGTCCGCCCCCACCTGCTGGGCCCCCTGCTGCACGTCGGACTTCACGTTCTGCGCGGTCGCCTTGGCGCCCTGGGCGAGATCCTGAGCCTTGTCCTGGGCCTGGCCCGCCGCCTGCCGCACGTCGGACTTGACATTTTGGGCGGCGTCCTTCGCGCCTGCCACCACGTCCTGCGCCTTGCTCTGGGCCTGCTCGGCGGCCTGGCGGGCAGCGTCGCGGGCGTCCCCGGCGGCGTTGCTCACCTCGCCCTTCACGTCCTGCGCCTCGCGCCCGGCGGTGGCGGCCACGTCCCCCGCCGCGTCCCCTGCCTGCCCGGCGACCTCCGCCACGGCGGCCTTCACGTCCTCGGCGACCTGCTTGGCCCGGTCCACCCCGGCCTGGGTGCCCCCGGTGGAGGCGGCCTGCCCGACCTCGCCCGCCTTCTCGGCGATGACCTGACCCGCGCTGACAGCGGCGTCCTTGGTCTTCTCCCAACCCTGGGCGACGCTCTCGCCCACATTCTCGGCGGCGTCCTTGAGGCCCAGCTCGCCGAGCTTCTGGTCGAGGGCCCGGCGGCTTTGCTCGCGGCTGAGGTAGTACGCGCCCGCGCCGATGAGTGCCCCCAGCAGCAGCAGGCGTTTCAGGGGGAAGTGGCGTTCGTTGATTTCGGACATAGAAGTCAGCCTAGTCGGGCCCATGTGGGGGCGGATGAGGTGCCGTTCAGGCCGGATTCACGGCCCTTTCGCCGCCTCAAGGAGCCCTAGCCGACCCGCCAGCCCGTCGGCGAGCAGCCATTCCTCGGGCTCCTCGGTGCCCTGCACGCGCACGAGGACGCAGCCCCGGTCGAGGTAGAAGGCGACGATCCTCGCCCACGCCTCCTCCTCGTTTCCGGCCTCCTCCTCGATGTCGGCGAGGGTGCCCCACACATCGCCGTCCACCTCCGCGCTGCGCAGGGCCTCCGCGTGGCCGCTGAGCACGTAGGCGTCCACCTCCTCCTCGGGGGGGTACTCGGCTCCCGGCACCCGCCGATGAAGCTGGTCGTCCCGCTCGTACAGGCCCGCCAGAAACGCCTCCCACTGCGCCTGGGTCAGCTCTATCGTCCCCCCGCCCGTCTCGCCGCTCATGCCCGGCAGTGTAAGGCTCGCGCCCGAGGTGGGAGCGGGCCTTTGCCAAAACTTCACGCGCTGGAACGCACCCGTGAGGCCCAGCCCCTACACTGGGGCCAGTATGCCGAGCCTTTCCCCCAAGACCCTGCGGGGCGCCCTGATCCTCCTCGCCACCCTCGCCCTGTGCCTCGCCGCGCTGGCGTTCCTGAGTCATGCCGGGGCGCAGTCGGGGGGCGGTTTCGGGGGAAGCGCGGGGGGCGGGGGCGGCTCGGTGGGGGGCGGCGGGTACAGCGGCGGGGGTGGGTATTCCGGGGGAGGCTACTCCGGCGGCTTTCCGGGGGGCGGGTACAGCAGCGGCCCCGTCATCATCGGGGGAGGGGGCCCGGTCATCGTCGGCGGGGGCGGCGGGTACGGCTACGGGGGCGGGGGAGGTTTCGGGCTGGTGGGGTTGATCGTCTTCGGGCTGGTGATCTTCACCGTCGTCGGCTTCATGCGACGCAGCCTGGGCGGGGGAGGCGGGGCGCAGACCCTCGGCGGCGGGGGCCTGGGCAGCCTCAGCGGCACCGCGCAGGCCGTGAGCGTGCAGATCCTGATGGCCGAAGGGGACGAGGTCAAGCGCGCCCTGCAACGGGTGGCCCAGAGCGGCGACCCCGACACGAACGAGGGCCTCGCGCGGATGCTTCAGGAGGCCGCCCTCGTCGCCCTGCGCCACCCCGAACGCTGGGTGTACGGCAACGTCGAGCGTGCCCAGGGCTCCGCGAGCGCCGCCGACAGTCAGGTGGGCGCCTGGGCGACGGAGGCCCGCGCCGCCTTCACCGAGCAGACCACGAGCAACTACCAGAACCGGGACGTGAACACCGGCTTCGAGCACCGCAGCGATTACGCCTTCAAGGGGGACACGGGCGACCTCTACCTCGCCGTCACCATCGCCGTCGCCGCCCACGCCCTCGCCTCGCTCCCGCCCGCAGGCGTGACGACCGCCGGGGAGGCCCGCGCCGCCCTGAGTGCCATCAGCGCCGTGAGCCCCGGCGACCTGATCCGCGCCGAGGTCGTGTGGAGCCCCGACGCGCCCGGCGAGTTCCTGAGCGAGGACGAGGCGATCCAGAAGTACCCGAAGCTCACGAAGCTGTGAGTGGGAAGTGGGCAGTGGTGAGTGGGGGCGAGAGCGAGGGCTTTCGCTCCTCTTTTTCCACCAGCCACGTCCCACGAACCACGCACCGCCCCCGTAACTCCCCACCCGGTTCCTTGCGCCCCCACACGCGATCATGCCCCCCGATGTCCCGCCGCCGTCCCGAGACCAACTGGCCCCCGCCCCCCGCCGAGCCGGAGCGCTGCGGGCTGTGCGGGCGCGAGACTCCCGTGCTGACGGCACATCACCTCGTCCCGAAGTCGCAGGGGCGACGGCAGGGGGTCAAGATTCACGAGCTGCCCACCGTGCCGCTGTGCCCCGCCTGCCACAAGTTCCTGCACCGCACCTTCTCGAACGCGGAACTGGCCGGGGAGTACAACAGTGTGGACGCCCTGCTCGCCCACGAGGACGTGCGGCGCTTCGTGGCGTGGGTTCGCAGGCAGCCCGCCACGAAGGGCGTGCGGGTGCGGTAGGGTTGGGAGAGTCGCGTCAGGTCGAGTCGGCGGCGATGCGCGCGGCCACCTCACGCACGAAACGCACCGTCTCCCCGAAGTGGTCCTGATCGGGTGTCTGTGTCCCGCCCCCGTACCACCAGCCGAGCGCCCAGTCGATAAGTGGAGCCCACTCCGGCAGCCGTTCCCGGGCCCACAGTCCCGCCTGCCGCTTGGAGAGTTGCTCCCCCTGGACCGTCGTGTAGAGCGCCCGGCACAGCGTCATCACCGCGTAGGCCTGCCCGCCGGTGTGGTGCATCTCGGTCACCCACTCCGGCCAGGCGCCCGCGTGTCCCCGGATGCCCGCCACGAACTCCGCCCGCGTGATCTCGGGCAGCACCTCGCGCGGCGACGGACCGATGAGCGTCACTCCATGCCGCGCCATGTACCAGTTCACGAGGTAGTGCGGCCCGGCTTCCAGCAAATGCAGCGGCTCCCCCGGGCTGATTCGCAGCATCGTTCCGGGCTCGGTTCGGAAGGTCCGCAAGGAGGCCAGCGGCACGTAATCGACCTCGACGCGGTCGTTCCACGCCGGGAAGTCCGAGGCGAGACGGGCGTGCATCCGGCCCAGCCTTTCCACATCCCCCTCGCCGACTTCAGACGAGAGGACCGCGAGCAGGTCCACGTCGCTGCGCGCGGGGTCGAAGTCGCCCATTACCAGCGAGCCGTAGAGGGACAGGCCGACGAGTCGGTCGCCCAGAGCGTGCCGGATGTCCTCACCCAGGCGGCTCAGCAGCGCACCGACCCCGGCGTTCGGCAGTGGCAGCATGGCGAGAGGGTAACGGAAAAGGGCGCGGCGCTCACCCTTCCGACCCCGCCCCTTGGTCTTTCCCTTATGTTGTGGGCGTGAACGGGGGGCGAAAGGTGTTGCTGTACGGCTTGGGGCGAAGCGGGCGGGGGGTGGCGCGCTTTCTGGCGCGGGAGGGACTGACGGCCGAGTGGCATGACGCGCGCCCGCCTGCCGAGGACGAGGCGCTGATGCGTGAGCTGGGCTTCGGGCGGGGGGACGTGGCGGGCACCTACGGGACGGTGGTGGCCGCCCCCGGTGTGCCCATCGACCACCCCGACCTGCTCGCGCTGGCGGGTCGCGGTGCGGAGATCATCGGGGAGGTGGTTCTCGCCGCCCGCCGTCGCCCGCACCTGCCCCTCGTCGGCGTCACAGGCACGGCGGGCAAGGGGGGCACGACCGTCCTGATCGCCCACCTGCTCAGGGCGTGCGGGCTGAACGCGCGCGAGGGCGGCAACATCGACCCTCCCCTCCTCGACGTGGTGGACGGGGCGGAGGTGGCCGTCGTCGAGCTGTCGAGCTTCCAACTGGAGCGGGTGCCCGGCCTGCGCCTGCCCGTCGCGGTGATCACCAACCTGGGGGTGGACCACCTCGACCGCCACCGCACGGTGGAGGCGTACCACGCGGCCAAACTCAACATCACGGCGGGGCAGCAGGAGGAGGACGTGCTCGTGCTCCCGGAGGGGCTGAACGTGCCCACCCACGCCGCCGTGCGGACCTTCACCCCCGACCGGATCGCCCTGGCGGATGGCCGCGAAGTGCTGCCCACCCCCGACCTCCCCGAGGGGATTCACCCCGCCAACGCCGCCGCCGCCGTCCTCGCCGCCGAGGCTCTGCTGGAGCGGCTGGGCCGCGCGCCCGACGTGGGGACGCTCGCCGGGGCCCTGCGCACCGCCCGCCCGGTCGCGGGCCGTTTCGAGACGGTCGCGCGGCTCGGGGACGTGCGCTTCGTCGAGGACTCCATCGCCACCCGGACGCTCGCGGTGGAGGCCGCCCTCACGCGGGCCACTCCCCCAATTGCCTGGCTCGTCGGGGGGCGCGACAAGGGGGCCGACCTCGCTCCCCTTCGGGCGGCGGCGCGGGGACGTGTGACGCGGGTGGTCGCCTTCGGGGAGGACGGGGAAGGGCTCGCCCAATCTCTCAGTCTCCCCTTCGACCTCCTGCCCTTCGAGCCGGGAATGGACGGCGACGAGGTGATGCGGCGGGCCGCCGCCCTGGGCCTCGCCGCGCTGGGGGGACCGGGCGGGCGGGGCACGGTGCTCCTCGCGCCGGTCGGCACGAGCTTCGACTTGTTCCGCGACTACAAGGCGCGCGGGGAGAGCTTCGCGCGGGCGGCGCGGGAACTCGCCGCCGAGAAGGTGGGAGCATGAGCACCCAACTGGTGATCGCGCAGATTCTGCTCCTCACGCTGGGGCTGCTGGGGGTGGCGACGGCCCGCCCCGACCTGATCGTGGACCACGGGAGCAAGGCATTGATCGCGCTGGGCCTGACCTTTCTGGTGGCGCGGCTGCGGCCGGGAGTCTTCTTGCGGCTGGCGACGCCCTTCTGGCTCTTTACCCTGGCGCTGCTGATCCTGACCCTCTTCATCGGGCAGGGCACCGAGACGAGCCCGGGCACGAAACGCTGGCTGGAATTGGGGCCGGTGCGCTTCCAGCCGTCCGAATTGGCGAAACTGGGGCTGGTGCTGCAACTCGCGTCCTTCTTCTCGCGCCGGGGAGTACAGCACAAGCTCATCAGCGCGACCCTGATGATCGTGTGCACGACGGCGCTCGTCCTCCTCGAACCCGACCTGGGGACAAGCGTGCTGATGTTCGGCCTGGGCATCATCCTGATGTACGCGGCCGGAGTGCGGATCACCAACATCACGGGCTTCCTGCTCGCGCTGGGGCTGGTCGCCATTCCCTTCGCGGGGCGCTACCTGGAGACCCACCCGTACATCCTCGAACGCTTCTTCGGACACGTGAACCGCGCCGAGAACCTGGAGGTCGGCCTCGACCAGATCGGCATGGCGCACCGCGACCTGAGTTTCGGCGGGCTGTGGGGCCTGGGCCCCGACGGCCCCCGCTACTGGTACTTCGCCGCGCACACAGACATGGTGGTCGCCTCGGTGGGCTTCTCGTCGGGCCTGCTGGGCGTCACCATGCTCCTGTTCGCGTACTGGCTGATCGTCTCCACCTCCCTCCAGGTCTCGCAGCTCGCCGCCCGCGTGCGCCCGATGACTCCCCAGATTCACGGGGCGACCATCCTGGCGACCGGCGCGATGTTCATGGTGGTCGGCCAGGCCTTCGTGAACCTCGCCGTCGCGGCGGGCATCTTCCCGGTGACGGGCGTGCCCCTGCCCCTCGTGAGCTACGGCTTCTCCTCCATGCTCACCATGAGTCTCGCCCTGGGCGTCATCCACAGCGCCATGCGCGAGGTGCGGCGCCACCTGCCCGCCGGTGAGGAGGGGGCCGATCTGGTGGCGACGCCTGCGGATTGAGGCGGGGCAACAGGTCGGGGGGCGGGGGAGCGGTAGCCCTCGCCTTCGTTACGGGAGGACAGGGGAAAGCCCCCGGATCAGGGCGTCCAGCCCCCGCTCGAAGCCGCCCCGGGGGCCGCTCAACCCGAACCCCCCGCTGCGTTCGAGCTGGACGTAGCCGTGCAAAAAGGCCCAGTACGCGACGGCGGCGCCCGTGTCGTCCGGCTGGCCGGTCACCGCGCCGACGAGGTGCAGGACGTGGTTCCACAGGTCCTTACCCGGGCCGGGTCCGGCGGGTGCAGGGGCACGCGGGGCGAGCATCAGCCCGTAGAGGTGCGGGTGAGCCCGCGCGTAGTCAAGGTAAGCGTGGGCGGCGGCGCCCAGGGCCTCCCCGGGGGGCAGGTCTCGGCTGGCCTCCCTCAACGCGCCGTGCAGCGCGAGGGCCGCGTGGTCCTCCAGCGCCGCGACCAGGGCCGCCCGGTCGGGATAGTGCCGGTAGAGGCTGCTGGGGCGAACGCTGAGCCGCTCGGCCAGCGCCCGCATGTTCAGTGCCCCGTCCCCCCCGCCTTCAAGGAGGTCGAGGGCCGCCTGAAAGATCGCCTCGGGGGTGAGCTTCGCCGGGTAGACCATAGCGAACAGTGTACGTCTTGACGGAAGTGACGTGAAAGCGTACGCTGTTCACCGTCAAGGCGAACGTCTTTCGTTTTGAGGAGGAGTCACCCATGCGACACACCCGACAAGGCTCGCACCTGCACCAGCTCACCCGCTTCGGCCTCGTCAACGCGTACCTGGTAGAGGAGACGGACGGGCTGACCCTGGTGGACACGGGAGTCGCCGGAAGTGCGCCCGCTTTCCTGAAGGCCGCGCAGACCCTCGGACAGCCCATCCGACGCATCGTCCTGACGCACGCCCACGTGGACCACACCGGGAGCCTGGACGCGCTGCACGCGGCGTTGCCTGACGTGCCCGTCCTCCTCTCTGCCCGGGACGCCCGGCTGCTGCGGGGCGAACGGCAGCTCGACCCGGGGGAGCCTCAGGTTCCCCTGCGTGGCGGCCTCCAACCCAGCGCCGTTCCGGTGGAGCCGCTGCGGGACGGTGATGAGGTCGGGAGCCTGCGGGTGGTCGCCGCGCCCGGCCACACCCCCGGCCAGATCGCCCTCCTCGACACGCGCGACGGCACCCTGATCGCGGGGGACTCCTACCACACCGTCGGGGGCGTGACGGTCGTCAGCGAGCGCCGCTGGTTCTTCCCCTTCCCGGCCTTCGCCACCTGGCACGCGCCGACGGCCGTCACGAGCGCCCGCCGCCTCGCCGACCTGACTCCGACGCGCCTCGCTCCCGGTCACGGGCGGGTGGTCGAAAATCCCCTCTCCGCCATGCGGGGCGCCCTGGCCCGGGCGGGAGCGTGAGGGGCTAGCGTTGGTCGGGGTACAGCCACCCGCGCAGCAGACGCGACAGCAACGGCAACACCGGCCAGTTCAGAAAGACGGTCGCCAGCAGCGCCGAGGGCAGGATGGCGGCCCACCACGGCCAGCCCTGCACGAGCGGGCGACACAGCAGGGTGAACAGCAGGATGAGGGGATACACGCCCACGAAGCCCAGCAGCACGTTCTTCCAGAAGGGCGGCGCGGCGGCGGGCCGGGCCGGGCGGTCGAACCACGCCTCCAGCCCCACCGACTCGCGGTAATCGACCTCGCCCGCAGTGAACTCGGGCAGCCTGCGGAGCGCCGACGCGTACTCGGGCGACGCCCGCCAGACGCCCAGGGCCTCCGGCGAGGCGAAGCGCACCAGCGTCACGTACTCGGCCAGATTCCCGCCCTGCCCCCGCAGCACGTGAACGCCCACGAACCCCGGCTGCCGCGCGAGCCGCTCGTGGAGGTCGGCCGCCCAGGCCTCGTACTCCCGCACCCGTGAGGAACGCACGAACTCCGTCACGACCAGCGTCACACCGTCGCGGGCGGGCGGGTGGGCGGCGTCGGGGGCGGGTGGAGGCTCGGCCATCGGGACGGCACTCTAGCGCAGCGAAGGGAACACGTCCGGGCGGCGGTCAGGACGGAAAGCGGAAGGCAGAGGGCGTCCGGGAAGCCTTCGCCCTCTGCCTTCTGCCCTCCGCCCCTAGCTGCTGTGCAGCACGTTCATAATGTCGCCGTCCTGCATCACGTACTCCTTGCCCTCGGTGCGGACCCAGCCCTTCGCCTTGGCGCCCGCCCAGCCGCCCGCCTCCACCATCTTCTGCCACTCGATGACTTCCGCGCGGATAAAGCCCCGCTCCAGGTCCGAGTGGATCTCCCCGGCGGCCTCGGGCGCCTTCTCGCCCCGGCGGATCGTCCAGGCGCGGACCTCCTTCTCGCCCGAGGTGATGAAGGTGATCAGCCCCAGCGTCTCGTACCCCACCTTCACCAGTTGGTCGAGGCCGCTCTCCTGCACGCCGAGGTCATGGAGAAACTCACGCGCCTCGTCCTCGGGCATCTCGGCGAGTTCGCCCTCGATCTGGGCGCTGATCTTCACGACCCGGGCACCCTCCCGCTCGGCGTACTCGCGCACCCGGCGCACGGCATCATTGTCCTCCTGAAGCTCGTCCTCGCCCACGTTCGCCACGTAGATCACGGGCTTGGTGGTGATCAGGCCGAAATCCCTGGGGATGGGAGAGTCGTACGTCCCGGCGCGGGCGGGTTTGCCCTCGCCCAGCACGGCCAGAATCTGCTCGGCGAGGGCGGCCTGCTCCCGCGCGTCCTTGTCGTTCCCCTTAGCCTTCTTCTGGAGGTTGACGAGCCGCTTTTCCAGCCCGGCCATGTCCGCGAGGATGAGTTCGGTGTTGATCGTCTCGATGTCGTCGACGGGGTCTACCCGGCCTGCCACGTGGATCACGTTGGGGTCCGTAAAGCAGCGCACCACGTGGGCGATGGCGTCCGCCTCGCGGATGTTCGCCAGGAATTGATTGCCCAGGCCCTCGCCCTGCGAGGCTCCCTTCACCAGCCCGGCGATGTCCACGAACTCGACGTAGGTGGGGATGACGGGCGGCACGCGGTCCCCCTTGGTGAAGACCTTCGCCAGGGCCGGAAGGCGCTCGTCGGGCACGGGCACCCGGCCCACGTTGGGCTCGATGGTGGCGAAAGGATAGTTGGCGGCGAGCGCCCCGGCCCGCGTGATGGCGTTGAACAGCGTGCTTTTGCCGACGTTCGGCAGACCGACGATTCCGATGGCTAGTCCCACAGTTGACCTCTTCCCCGCGTCAGGCGCGGCAACCCTGACAGTTTAGGGGATGGGGTGGGGAAGACGGTGGGGATGCTACGCTCGCCCGCGTGACCCGCCCCGCCCCGCTCGCCTTCGTCACCGCCCAGCCGGTGTGGCGGCGCTTTCTCCTCCTCGTCTTCGGCCTCTTCCTGTACGGCCTGAGCCTGCGTCTGATGCTCGACGCGCGGGTGGGTCTGGCCCCCTGGGAGGTGCTGCACCTCGGCGTGACCCGGCACCTGCCCCTCAGCATCGGTATGGTCAGCATCCTGACGGGCGTGCTGATCGTCGCCTTCACGGCGCTGCGGCTGCGCGAGCCCATCGGCCCGGGAACGGTCGTCAACGTCCTCCTGATCGGCCTGTTCCTCGACGTGCTGGGGCCGCTCGTGCCCGACCCGGTGGCGTTGCCGGGGCGCTGGGCTCAGTTTCTCCTCGGGGTGGCGCTGCTGGGGCTCGCCACCGGGACCTACGTCGCCGCCGGGCTGGGCGCCGGGCCGCGCGATGGCCTGATCCTGGGCCTGAGCCGGGTGACGGGCTGGGAAGTGGCCCGGGTCCGCACCGGGATCGAACTCGCCGTGCTCGCCGTGGGGTGGGCGCTCGGCGGCCTGGTGGGCTGGGGCACTCTCGTCTTCGCGCTCGGCAGCGGCCCGGCGATGGCGGCGGGCCTCGCGCTGTTCGGGCTGAAACGGGGTCGCCCCCCCGAGGCCCGGAACGGGACAGGCTGAACGAATTCGGAAGACCGCCGGACCCAGGTCACAGACTGACCGCTTAACGTCGAAGGGACACCGCACCCCAGGAGGTTCCACCCATGAGCGATCAGCCCGAATCTTCCACCCCGCCCGAATCCCCCGACCGACCCGTAAACCGCCGCGACACCCTGCGCCTGCTGGGGGCGGCGGGGCTGGTGACGGCCGCCGCTCCCCTCGCCCGCGCGCAGAACGCGGCCCCGGCGCAGGCGACGCCCGCCCCCACGGCACCCATGAACGGCAACGGCTTCTACCGCCAGCGGGTCGGTGACCTGACGCTCTACGTCGTCAGCGACGGCACCGCCCCGCTCCCCGCCGTGCTGCCGACCTGGGGGGCGAATCCCGACCGGCAGGCGGAGTTCGCCGCCACGCTGGCCGAGTACGGGGTGCCCGCCACGAACACGGTGAACCACTTCAACCCCGTGGTGATCGAGACGGGCCGCAACCGCGTGCTCATCGACACCGGGCGCGGCGGGACGGGCGGGCAACTCCTCGCCAACCTGCGCCGGGCGGGGATCGACCCCTCGGGCATCGACACGGTGTTCATCACCCACGGGCACGGCGACCACATCGGCGGCCTGACCACGGGCGGGCAGCCCACCTTTCCGGGGGCGAG
Organism: Deinococcus aetherius; assembly: GCF_025997855.1. Taxonomy (NCBI): domain Bacteria; kingdom Thermotogati; phylum Deinococcota; class Deinococci; order Deinococcales; family Deinococcaceae; genus Deinococcus; species Deinococcus aetherius. Next base: position 2,068,973 of record NZ_AP026560.1, on the reverse strand, counting down.
GCACGTCATGGGGGCGGCCGAGTTCGGGTTCTGGACCACCCAGGCGAACCCCAACGCCGCCGTGCAGGCCAACCTGATCGGCCTGCGCGACCGCTTCACCCTGATTCAGCCGGGCGACGAGATCGTCTCCGGCCTCACCGCCGTCGCCTCGCCGGGGCACACCCTGAACCACCTCGCGGTGCGCGGCGGAAGCGGGAACGAGGGGCTGATGGTCTTCGGGGACGCCGCCGGGCACTTCCTGCTCAGCCTGCGGCACCGGGGCGCCTACGTCTCCTTCGACACCGACGGCCCCCTCGCCGCCCGCACCCGCCAGCGCCTCTTCGATCAGGTGGTCGAGGACAAGATGTGGGTGACGGGCTACCACTTCCCCTTCCCCGCCCTCGGGCACGTCCGCCGGATCGTCGCCGGGAACTACGAGTTCGAGCCGACGGTCTGGCAGTGGAGTTGAGCGAGGTCTGACGAGAGGAGGGCGCGGGCGAGGAAGGAGGGCCCGCACCCTTCCCTTCTATCGGCCCCGGGTCTGTGGGCCCGGTGAAACGCCCACCCTCGCCCCCGCGCTACCCTGGTTCCATGACGGCCCCTCTGACCCTCAGCGAGGGCGGCAGCCTGTACGACCGCATAGGCCCGGACGCGCTGGCCGCCCTCGTCCGGCGGTTCTACGCCCGCGTGGCCGCCGACCCCGACCTCACGCCCATCTTCCCGGCGGACCTCACGCTCACCGCCGAGAAGCAGTACGCCTTCCTGACCGGCTTTCTGGGCGGCCCGCCCCTCTACCACGAGCGGTTCGGGCACCCCCGCCTGCGCGCCCGGCACCTCCCGCACGAGATCACGCCCACCCGGGCCCGCGCGTGGCTGGGGTGCATGAACGCCGCCCTGCGCGAGACGCCCGAGATCGGGGAGGCCGACGCCCGCGAGCTGTACGCGGCCCTGGCGCGGGTGGCGGCGCACATGGTGAACACGCCCGAGCCGGGCCGGGAGGGACAGGGCTGACGGCGAGCCTCCGACCGGACCTGGACAATTCTTTTCAATTGACTAGCACAGCCTGGGGCCTGCGGGGAGCGGCTTTTCTACACTGCGGGAATGACACAACCCCAGCGCAGCATCGACGACCTCCGCTCGGAAGTCGACCAGATCAACCGTGAACTCCTCACCCTGCTCTCCCGCCGGGGCGAGGTCGTCGCGCAGATCGGCCACGCCAAGACGAGCGAGGGCCGCCCGCACCACTACGACCCCGCCCGCGAGGAGCAGCAGCTCAAGGAGCTGGAGGCGCTGAACCCCGGCCCCTTCACGGCGGCGGCGGTCAAGGCGATCTTCAAGGAGATCTTCAAGGCGAGCCTCGCGCTGGAGGAGAGCAACGACAAGAAGCAGCTCCTCGTCTCGCGCAAGGTCAAGTTCGAGGACACCGTGCTCGACATTGACGGGGTGCGCGTGGGCGGCGACGCCCCGCCCGTCATCGTGGCCGGGCCGTGCTCCATCGAGTCCGAGGAGCAGATGGACACCACCGCCCGCTTCCTCGCCGCCCGGGGCGTCAAGATTCTGCGCGGCGGCGCCTACAAACCCCGCACCAGCCCCTACGGCTTCCAGGGCATGGGCGTGGACGGGTTGATCATCGGCGGGCGGGCGGCGCGCGACAACGGGATGCTCTTCGTCACCGAGGTGATGGACACCCGCGACGTGGAGGTCGTGGCCGAGCACGCCGACATCCTTCAGGTCGGCGCTCGGAACATGCACAACTTCGCCCTGCTGCGCGAGGTGGGCCGCTCCCGCCGTCCGGTGCTCCTCAAGCGCGGGCTCTCCGCCACCATCGAGGAATGGCTCTACGCCGCCGAGTACATCCTCTCGGAGGGCAACAACGAGGTCATCCTCTGCGAGCGCGGCATCCGCACCTTCGAGAAGTGGACGCGCAACACCCTCGACCTCTCGGCGGTGGCCCTCGCCAAGCAGGAGACGCACCTTCCCGTCATCGTGGACGTGACCCACGCCGCCGGGCGCCGCGACCTGCTGATTCCCCTCGCCAAGGCGGCCCTCGCAGTGGGCGCCGACGGCATCCACGTCGAGGTCCACCCCAGCCCCGCCACGGCGCTCAGCGACAATGAGCAGCAGCTCGACTTTGCCGGGTACGAGCGGTTCATGGACGCGCTGGCCCCCATGCTCAGGCAACCCGTCGGGGTGTAAGCAGAGCTGGAGGAGGCCGGGCTGCTCGCGGGCGGCCCGGTCTTTCTTGTCCGGGCCGAACGGGTCGCCCTGCCCGTCGGCCCGTTGCCCCTTTCCAACCCCCGTAGGATGACGACATGACTGGGGAAGCTCACGACGGGATGCTGTTCGGCCCACCACCGCAGGCACTCGAACGGCTGCTCGACGAGGGAAGCGCCTTCGTGCCGCCCGGCCGCGCCCTGGACGGCCTGAGCGCCGAGCTGGCCTGCCGCCGGGTGGAGGGTGCACCTCATACGGTCGCCGAGATCGTCGCTCACCTGCACTTCTGGCAGTCGTACACGCGGGCGCTGGCGCGGGGTGAGCGGCCCGCCCTGCCTGGACACGCCACTGAGGGCTGGCCCGTAGCGGGTACGGACGACTGGGACGCCTTACGTCGCGCCTTCCTGGAGGGGCTTGCCGAGATCAAACGTGTGGCGCGGGAGGAGGACCTGTCGCGCCCGGTGCGGGGGCGCGAGACGCTGGGCTACGAGCTGACGCTCCACGCCCTTCACAACGCCGTCCACCTCGGTCAGGTGATCTTGCTGCGCCGGATGCTGGGCGCCTGGCCGCCTCCCGGCGGGGGTGACACCTGGTAGACCGTCACCCGGGCCGACTTTTCCGAAGCCTGAGGCTCCGGGCTCGCCTGCTCCCGTGCGGGCCACTCCGGGATAACAGGGGTTGAAAAGGGGCCGACGGGGCGCCTCAACACCCGTGCGCCACCCGCAGCCGCTCCTGGGCCTCCTCCGGGCATTCGAGCGGGAAGGTGTGGAGTTCCAGCACCTCGCCCCGCTCCTCGCGGGTGAGGCTCAGGGCGGTGACGGTGAAGGCGTCCACCGGGGGGGTCAGCCGTTTCACCTCATCCCACAGCTCCTCCTCGGCGCAGGACAGGATGCCCAGGCCCAGGGTGAGGTGCGGCGTGTAGTCCGGGCCGTCGTGGGGCGCGCGGCTCGACGGCCCCACGCTCAGGGCCAGGGCGTGCAGGCGCGCCAGGGCGGGGCTGAGTTCGCATTCCAGAAAGATGACGTGCGGCAGGCGCTTCCAGCCCTTGATGCGGACCTCGAACGCCTCCTGCCCGCGCAGCACGTCCCGGAAGGCGGCGACGAGTTCGGGGCCACCCAGATCGGTCCGGAAGGGGGCGCGGAGGTTGAGGTGCGGCAGCCCGAAGCCGCGCACGCCCAGCCGCTCCTGGGTGCGCCTGAGCCAGGTGTCGAGGACCTCGGGGGGCCACGCGACCAGGCTGTGGAGGGCCTGGGACGCGGGGGGCGCCGGGGCCAGAGCGGGCGGGGGGAGGGTCAAGGGCCGATCCGGTAGCGGCAGGTGCCCTGGCCGCAGGCGATGCGGGTATCGCGCGTGACGGGCACGCCGAGCACGTTCACGAACATGTCGAGTTCGCTCGCGCACAGCTCCCCGTACTGCCGCGCGACCGTCAGATTCGGGCAGTTGCGCTCGACGATGTACCACGTTCCCTCCGCCCCGGGCTCGACCACCGCGTCGAACCCCGTTCCACACAGCCGCTCCGCCAGATGCCGTACCCGCTCCTCCAGGGGGAGGTCGTCCGGCACCTCGGACCGCAAGCCCACCGCTACCTCCGCGCTGCGGGCGCCCAGCACCTGCATCACCGCCCCCTCCCCGAACAGCCCCTCCACGTGGCGCAGCACGTCCACGCACAGGGTCGAGTACGTTTTCGGGAAGGCCGCCTCGCCCCGCTCGGTGAGCCCGAAGACGTGCTGGGGCCGCCCGCGCCCGCCGGGCCGCTCGGTGCGCGCCTCGATCAGCCCCTGCTCCTGGAGGTCTTGCACGTGGCGCCGCGCGGCGGGCACGCTGACCGAGAGCCCCGAGGCGAGGGCCTGGGCGGTCAGCGTGCCGTGCCGCTTGAGGAGTTCGAGGACCCGCTGCTTGGTCCGCTCGGGCTGGGCGGACGCGGGCGCGGCTGGCAGGGTCGCGGCCGTCATCTCAGACCACCGGCAGTTGCTCGGGAAGGGAACTCAGGGTCTGCACGCTCACCCGGCCCGCGAGGTTGCGCGCGACCTGCCGCATGGCCTGCGCGGCGGGCGAGTCCGGGTGCGAGAGCACGGCGGGAATGCCCAGGTCCGCGTCCTGCCGCACCTCCACGTCGAGGGGCACCTCGCCCAGCAGGGGCAGACCGCCGAGCTTGCGCGAGCCCCCCCGCCCGAAGATGTCGTAGGTCAGGCCCGTGTCGGGCGCCACGAAGTAACTCATGTTCTCCACCACCCCCAGCACCGGGACCGACGCCTTGCGGAACATGTCCAGCGCCCGCGCCGCGTCGATCAGCGCCACGTCCTGCGGCGTGGTGACGAGCACGGCGCCCGTGACCTGGACCGTCTGCGTGAGCGAGAGCTGCACGTCCCCGGTGCCGGGCGGCAGGTCCACGATCAGGTAGTCGAGTTCACCCCACGCCGCGTCCTTGAGAAACTGCTGGATCGCCGAGTGCAGCATCGGCCCGCGCCACACCAGCGCCTGCCCGGCGGGCGAGAGGTTCGCCATGCTGATGAAGCGAATCCCGTGCGCCTCGATGGGCAGCATCTTGCGCTCGGCGTTCGCGGTGATCCGCGCCCCGCCCTGGCCCAGCATGTGCGCCACGCTGGGGCCGTACACGTCCGCGTCCATCAGCCCGACCCGCGCTCCCTCCACGGCCAGACTCGCCGCGAGGTTCACCGCCACGCTGCTCTTGCCCACGCCGCCCTTGCCGCTGCCCACCAGGATGACGTGCTTGACGCCGGGCAGGGCGGGCTGCGCGGGCGGGCGCACCATCGCCCCGAAGGTGACGTTCACGTCCTCGATGCCGGGGACGGCGAGCACTGCCGCGCGCACGTCGCCCTCGATCTTGCCCTTGAGGGGACAGGCGGGGGTCGTCAGATTGACCTTCACGTGCGCCACGCCGCCCTCGACCTCCGCGCGCTCGATCATGCCCAGCGACACCAGGTCCCGGTGCAGCTCCGGGTCGTTCACGGTCTTCAGGGCATCCCACAGGGCTTCACGCATACCCCGCATTAGTAGCGCGTCGGGGGGGGAGGGGGCAAGACACGGCCTCACAGTGGTCTCAGGACACGATTGCCCCTCCCTTCCCGCCGCGCCCGCCCCCGTGATACACTTCCCCAGTTTGCCTCCCCAGGGGGCGAGTTTTCGCGCAAGAGGTCGGCGGGGTGCCGGGGAGAAAGGGCCCCATGTCCCCCGACGCGAGAAGGAGAGCACAGAGATGAAGCGTACCTATCAGCCCAACGTCCGCAAGCGGGCCAAGACCCACGGCTTCCGCGCCCGCATGAAGACCAAGGCGGGCCGCAACGTCCTCGCGCGTCGCCGCGCCAAGGGCCGCCACCGCCTCACCGTCAGCGACGAGTAACCGTCGCCGCCAGGAGCGGGCCATCGCCCAGCCAGACCCCGCCAGCGCCACCGACACGCGGCCCCGCCGTCCGGTGGCGCTGACCTCATTGAAGGGGGACCGCGAGTTCCGGCGGGTGCGCCAGCACGGCCTCGTCCTGCGCGACCCCCTCTTCACCCTGCGGGTCACCGATTATCGCCCCCGGCACGGTGAGGCGTGGCGTCCGCGCGCCATCATCGGGATCGTGGTGCCCAAGAAGACCCTGTCCCGCGCGGTGGACCGCAACCGCGCCCGCCGCCGTGTACGCGAGGCGTTGCGGACGCTCCCCGGTGGTCTACCTCCCTGCCGCGCGATTCTGCTGCCCAATCCCGGCGTCCTCAGTGCCCCCTTCCCGGAGTTGCAGGCCGCCCTCGCCCGGGTGCTCGCGGGGGTGCCGGGCCGGGTGAAGCGGGGCGGGGGGAAGGGACAGAAGATAGCCCCGGGAGGTTCATCATGAGTCTCGCTGCCAGAGGACTCGTGCGGGTCGTGAGGAGCTACCAGCGGCACCTCTCGCCGCGCAAACCGGCGCCGACCTGCCGCTTCACCCCCACCTGCTCTCAGTATGCTGTGGAGGCCATCGAGCGGCACGGCGCCCTGAGAGGCGGCTGGCTCGCCGCGTGGCGCGTGATGCGCTGCAATCCCCTCGTACCGGGCGGCTTCGATCCCGTTCCGGCCCGCTTTCCGCAAGGCAGAAAGACAACTCCATGAAGACCAAAACCCTCCTTCCCCTCACGGCCCTCGGTGCCCTGCTCCTCACGGGGTGCGGCCAGACGGGCCCCCTCCCCACCTTCGGCAAGGCGATCACGCCCGAGTGGATTCGCGCCGACTTCGACGGGCGACCCGGCGACGAATTCATTGCCACCAGCAACCTTCAGGACGTGGTGTTCAACCGGCGCGGCGAGGTCATCGGCTGGTACGTCAAGGGCTACGCGGGCACCCCTTACATCAAGCGCCGGGCGGACGGCACCTACGACTTCAGCGCTCTGCAAAACCAGCGCGGCATCGTGAATATGGTGGCCGGGCGCCGCGCGCTCGCCGTCGTGGGGGAGGGACTGGGCCCCGACCAGAACGCGCAGGTCACGACTCCCACGCTCACCCAGAACCTCGCGCAGAACCGTCAGGACGCTGTCTTCCGCTATACCCAGAACGGCGCCACCGTCACCAAGACGGTCACCCTGCACCCTCGCAACTTCAAGGTGGACGTGCGGACGAGCGTCCAGAACGGGCCGGAGAACTACAACATGCTGTTCCCCGGCCTGGGGCGGGCGGGCAACCCCCGGGTTCAGGCCGTTCCCGTCGGTGGGCAGCCTGCCGCCGTGCAGGGCAGCGGCACGTTGAGCGTCCGGAACATCCAGTACGCCGCCCTTCAGGAAAACCCCAGCCAGATTGCCCACGCGCTGATCGTCCGCCCACAGGGGGGCACGACGGCGAGCGCGACGCTCACGGGCGGCGGGCCGAATCAGGCCCTGGTCAGTGTGGGGCTCCAAGGCGACAGCAACCTGGAGGTCTACGGCGGCAAGAACGAACTGATCCACCTGTACCAGAGCGGCTACCTGAGCCTGCCCGGCCTGTTCAATCCCAACATCTTCGGGCGCATCAGCCTCCTGATCGTGCGGCTGATGGAGGGGCTCTACAGCTTCGTGGGGAACTGGGGCCTGGTGATCATGCTGCTCACCATTCTCCTGCGGCTGGTCATGTGGCCGCTGATGCAGGCGCAGGGCCGCACGACGGCGCGGATGCAGGTCATGCAGCCCAAGATCAAGGAGATCCAGGAGAAGTACAAGGAACGCAAGGACGCGGACTCCCAGCGGGCCATGCAATCGGAGATGCAGCAGCTCTACCGCGACTACAACTTCAACCCGGCGGGGTGCTTCTCCACCTTCCTGCCCTTCCCGGTCCTGATCGCCCTGTGGTCCACCATCCGCAACTTCGAGTTCGACTCGGGCTTCCTGTGGTTGCCGGACCTGGCGATCCCCGATCCCTTCTACATCCTGGCGCTCGTGTACCTGATCGTGAACATCGGGCAGCTCTACGTGATGACGCGCAAGAACCCGGACATGTTCCGGCAGCAGGCCTTCATCTACATCATCTTCCTGTACTTCGCGCTGACCTTCCCGGCGGGCGTGACGATCTACATCATCCTCTCGACCCTGATCGGCATCGGCCAGCAGATCCTGATCAACAAGCAGGTCGAAAAGGAGACGGCCACCATCGGGCAGAGCGTGCAGAAGGCGCCGCCGCGCCCTGCTGCCAAGGCCGCGAAGACCATCGGGGCGCCGAAGAAGTAAAGGGGTCCGCGAGAGGCCGCCCTGCCGGATGGTGGGGTGGTTTTTTGGGGCTTGTGGCTCGTCGCCCGTGGCTTGTGGAGAAGAGGGGGCCTCCTCCACGAGCGACCCGCCACACGCTACAGGCCCGGCTCCAGCCTCCCCCACGCCCGCAAGGTCAGCAGCGCCTCCAGCGTCCGCACGCTGCGCCAGTCCTGCTCCGCCTGCGGCCACACCTCCGGGAACTGCCCGCCCCAGGACCAGTTCGGGCCCCAACTGCCGTCCTCCGCCTGCGATGTAAGCAGGTGGGTGAGGGCCGCCGCGAGGGGTTCTGTGACGGCGCGGGCCAGGGGGGAGGCGGGCGTGGGGGCGACGTCGAGCGGGTTCAGGCCGTGTTCGGCAAAGTCGTGGGGGTCGCGTTGGACCCGGCCCGGCAGCACCTCGTCGAGGTAGTCCAGCACAGGGGCCCGGTGGAGTTCGGGCACCTCGGGCTCCTGGGCGAAGACGGACGCGACGACGTGCCCGTTCACGTCGCCCGGTTCCAGGCCCGCCAGGATGTCGTCGCGCGTTTCCACGGTCAGGAGGGCCAGCAGCCCCTCCGGCAGCACGTCGGGCGTCAGCCCTGGCCAGCGGTGGAGACGGGCCACGATCCCGGCGCGGGGGTTGACCCGGAAGCCCCCGAAGGTCGCCTCAAGCTGCCCTTCTTTCCCCTGGTTCCACCACGGCGCGTGCGGGGCGGCCTCCGCCTCGGGGGGCAGGAAGGGCCAGACAGTGCCGTGCGGGTCCGCCCGAAGCTGGGAGCGCAGCCACGTCACCGCCCCCCGCAGCAGGGGTTCCTCGGCCCCCACGTTCAGGCTGTGCAGCACCTCCAGCGCGACCGAGGTCGCCAGCACGCTGCTCCCCGGCGCCCGCACATCCGGCTCCAGCGCGTGCCCGAAGCCGCCGTCGGGGTTGCGGTAGGCGCGCAGGGCGTCCAGCACCTCGCCCACCGCGCCGCCCTCGAAGTCGTGGCGGAAACGGGCCTGTTCGAGGGGACGGCCCCGGTCGAGCAGGAAGGCGCGGGCGCGGGCGAACGCTTCCGGGGACAGGCGGGCGTCAGCGAGCGGGGTCATGGGGGGAAGCCTAACACCGGGGCCGCTTCGGCGTCAGCGCGGGAGCCGCAGCGTTTCCCGCCCGGAGAAGTGTCGACAGTGTCGATGGGGGCCGGGTGACCGAAGCGTCCTCGTCGATCCAGTGCAATCGGCCTTCCGGGCAGGCGGGTGTCTGGTCGTGACCATGCCGTGAAGGAGAGCGACCACGGCAATTCTCTGGCAGGATGGACGCGGGACAGGGCGCGGTACAGGACGAGCCCCGCCGGCTTTCCGACACGTCCGGCTCCAGATGGCCGCCGAGGCCGTTCCAGAGGAGGAGACGCGCTTCCCTGCTGGCACAGGGTGGGTGGCAGGGGAGACGCCCAGCCCGAGAGGTTACGTCAACTCGGCGATGACCCCGAGAAGTGCGGCGTGCACGAAGGTCTGGGGGAAGTTCCCCAGGAGCGCGCCGGAAGCGGGGTCGGCCTCCTCCGCGATCAGTCCGAGGTCGTTGGCGTACTCCAGCACGGTCTCCAGCATCTGACGGGCCCGCCCCGGGTCGAGGGCCGTCCAGTAGAGCGCCACCCACAGGGTCCCGGCCAGGAAGGCGCCCTCGCCCGTGTCCTTCTCCCGCAGGGCCCGCCAGTACAGCCCTTCGCGGCACCACTCGCGCTCCAGCACCCGCAGGGTCGCCCGCATCTCGGGGGCGTCCGGCGCGCAGTACCCCCAGGCGGGATACAGCGCCGCCACCACGTCCACGGTCTCCTCGCCTGCCACTGCCGCGAAGGCGCCCTCGCTCGTCAGGCCGTGGGCGGCGACCCAGGCGCGGATGTCCCCGGCGACCGCCCGCCAGCGTTCCCCGGTCGCCGGGTCGGGGTGAAGCCCCGCGAGGCGCTCCAGGCCCACCGCGCCGAGCACCTTGCTCGACAGGTAGGGAAGGCGTTCTTCCTCCTCCCAGATGCCGTTGTCGGGGTCCTGCCAGTGCCCGCAGAGGTACTCGGCGACGGGCCCGAGAACGGACCAGTGCTCTTCCAGCTCGGCCCAGCCGTACAGCCCCGCGCTCGCCAGCAGGATGTTGCCGTACACGTCGAGCTGCACCTGCGAGACGGCGGTGTTCCCGATCCGCACCGGGCGGCTCTCCCGGTACCCGGCGAGCGGCAACTCCTCCACGTCCGGCGCGTCCTTGCCGCACACCGTCGCCAGCGGGGGGAGGGGGCGCTCCAGGTCCCGGCCGGAGGCGGAGCGGCACACGAAGTCGAGGAAGCCGCGCCCCAGCGTGCCCTTCTGTCCCGGGCTGAGCAGGGAAAGGGCCCGCACGATCATGCCCGAGTCGCGGAACCACACGTAGCGGTAGTCGTAGTTGCGCCCCGCGCCGATCACCTCCGGCAGGGAGGTTGTCGCCGCGCTGATCACGCTCCCCGTCTCCTCGAAGGTCAGGAGCCGCAGGGCGCGCAGCGAGCCGCGCACCGCCTCCTCGTAGGGGCCGCTGTAGGACGTCTCTGCCGCAACGCCGCGCCACGCGGTCAGGGTCGTGTCGAGCCACGCCTCCGGGTTGGCCGTCCCCGCCGGGCGGTCCCCCAGCAGTGCCCAGCCCGACTCACCCGCCGGGATGCTCAGCCTCACCGCGCCCCCCTCCACGTCGAGCGGGTGCGAGGCGCTGAGCCAGCAGTCCCCGTCGATCCGCACCGCGTCGCCGCCCCGCGTCAGCCGGGGAGGGCGCCGGGCGTAGTCGGGGGCCGGTGTCAGGACGAGCGTCGCGCCCGCCGGGCCCCGCACCAGGCGGCACACCCCGCGCGGCACCTGCGGCCCGTACGGCATGAAGTCCACCAGCGTGACCTCCCCGGCCGGGGTGGCTACCCGCGTCTCCAGCACACCGCTGTCCCCCAGGTAGGCGCGGCGCAGTGGAGTCACCTCGCCCTCCACCCTCCACTCGCCGCCCCGCCCCGGATCGAGCAGGCCCGCCAGCAGGGAGGGGGCGTCGAACCGGCCCGGGCAGTACCACACCACGCTCCCGGCGCGGGTCACGAGCGCGGCGGTGCGGCGGTCCCCGACGATCCCGAGGTCGCGGATGCTGGGCTGTTGAGTCATGCTGTCAGGGTAGGGAGTTCCCCACTGCGCCCCCCGGCTGGGTAAACCTCACCGACAAGCGAGGTGAGAGGGTCCTCATCCCGGGTGTCCGGGCTCAGAGCGAGGCGAGCGCCGCTCGCGCCCGGACATAGCCGGGACGCAGCCGCACCGCCTCGCGGTAGGCGGCCTTCGCCCCCGCCGGGCGGCCCAGCGCACCCAGCGCGCGGCCCCGCCAGTACAGGGCCTCCTCGTGGGCGGGCGCGTCGCGCAGCACGGCGTTTGTCAGGCGCAGCACGTCCGCGTACCGCCCCGTGCGTGTGTACGCCTCCAGCGGCCCGAAGGTGTACCACATCGCCCGCCACGGCAGCCCGCCCGCCACGCGCACCGGGCGGGTGGGGTCGAGGGACGGGTCGGCTTTCGCCGCGAACGCCTCGTCGAACGCCCGCGCCGCGCCCCGCGCGTCCCCCAGGGCGAGCTTCGCCTGACCCAGGTTCAGCCAGCCCACCGCGTCCTGCCGCCGCTCGGCCTCGGCCAGGGCCACCCGCAGCGCCTCCTGCTTCTCGGCCGAAGGGTCCGCGCGGAAGCCCAGCAGTTCCCGCACCTCCCCGGCCTGTTCGGGGGGCGAGACGACCAGGAAGGTCCGCCCGAAGGACCGCCACAGCTCGTCGAAGCGGGCGTAGGGCATGGTCAGCGGCCCCATGTACGAGTCGAGCGCGCTGAAGGCGCCCTTCGTGTCGTCGTACCCGGTGAGCAGGCGGTAGTGCCCCATCCCCCCGCTGTCATGCGTGATGAACCACGTCTCCACGATCACCGGATACCCCGCCGCCAGGAAGCGTTTGAGCAACGCGCGGTCGCCGTTCATGGCGAGGTGGACGTTCATCCCCTGCGACCGGGCGAACGCGGCCAGTTCCTCGGGCGAGACGTTCACGTCCCCCCGGTTGGGCTTGAGGCGCGGGGCGATGTCGTACTGGTCGAGCCTGCCCCCCCAGCGGCTCAGCGCCATGCCCACCGTCACGGGACCACAGTTATTCAGCCGCTGGTACTCGTGCCGGACCCCGGAAACGCGGGCGGAGGCGGGCAGGGGCGGGGGCGGTGGGGGCGTGACCACCTCGGGTTCGGGGACTGGGGGAGTGGCCTCCTGCGCGGGGGGTTCGACCACGGCGGGCATATGCGCCTCGACCTCCGCCTGGACCGGGGCGGGCGACGCCGTCACCGGCCCGGTCCCCCCGGGCTGAAGGCGGCTCGCGCCGAAGACGGTCGCGCCCACGAGCAGGCCAGCGGTCAGCAGCAGGGTGGGGAGGAGGGGGGCACGCATCCTTCCCATCCTTGACAAGCTTCATGATTTCTGCTTGAGGCGGAAACGTGGAGAGAGCGCCAATCGGAGGTGGTCATCGGGAGCTGGAGGCGCCGCGCGGTCTCTTCCCCCTCACCCTCAGTACCCCATCACCTCCCGGATCGCCCGCGCCACCCGCACTGGACTTGGGCGGTACACGTCCTCGACCGAGGTGAAGGGCGGGTAGGGGGCGTCGAAGCCCGTGACCCGCCTGATGGGCGCCCGCAGGAAGTCGATGGCCTCCTCGGCGATGGTCGCGCTGATTTCGCTGTGGAAGCCGTTCGTGCGCGGCGCCTCGCTGACGACGACGGCGCGGCCCGTCTTGCGGACGGAGGCGAGGACGGTCTCGGTGTCCAGCGGCACCAGGGTCCGCAGGTCGATCACCTCGACGCCGATGCCGTGAGGGCGGGCGGCCTCGGCGGCCTTTTGCGCCACCTCGACCATGCCGCCGTAACAGATCACCGTCACGTCGTCCCCCTGCGTCACCACGCGGGCCTGTCCGAGCGGAACCGTGTAATGCCCCTCCGGCACCTCCCCCTTGACACTGCGGTAGAGCTTGATCGCTTCCAGGAAGAACACCGGGTCCGGGTCCTGAATAGCGGCGAGGAGCAGGCCCTTGGCGTCGGCGGGCGTGGAGGGGATCACGACCTTCACGCCGGGGGTGTGGGCGAGGATCGCCTCGGGGCTGTCCGCGTGCTGCTCGGGCGTGTGGACGCCGCCGCCGTAGGGCGCGCGGATGACCATCGGCAGGTGGTAGCGGCCCCGGGTGCGGTGGCGGTAGCGCCCGAGGTGCGAGAGAACCTGATCGAGCGCCGGGTACAGGAAGCCCGCGAACTGAATCTCCGCGACGGGTTTCAGACCCGCCAGCCCCATCCCGATGCCCATGCCCACGATCCCCGCCTCCGCGAGCGGCGTGTCGAACACCCGCTCCGCCCCGAAGCGGGCTTGCAGGCCGTCCGTCGCCCGGAAGACCCCGCCCATCACGCCCACGTCCTCCCCGAAGACGTGGACCGTCTCGTCCGCCTCCAGCGCGAGGGCGAGCGCGTCGTTGATGGCGGCGACCATCGTCATGGTTTTCGTCGGGGTGGCGGTGGCGGTCATGCGGGAACCTCGGGGGGCGGGAAGTGGGAAGTGGTCAGTGGTGAGTGGGTGCGGGAGCTGTGTGTTCCTTGGTGAGAAGGGGGGGAAGAAGAGGCTGGGAAGCAACGGAGGGAGAGCAGGCTCCCTCCACTGACCACTTTCCACTCACCACTCATGGGCGCAGCCCCCCTCACGTCCCCTCCTCCGCCTCGATCTGGGCCCGCTGGCGACGAAGCTGCGGGGTCGGCTCGGCGAAGACGTGGTCGAGGATTTCGGCGGGGGTGGGTTCGGGGTAGCCGTCGGCCTCCTTCAGGGCCGCCTCGAACTCCGCCTCGATCTCGCGGGTGAGCGCGGCGTCGGCGTCCTCGGTGAGCAGGCCCTCGCCGAGGAGGTGGGTCCGCAGGCGCAGGATCGGGTCCTTTTCCGCCCAGCCGAGGTTGTCGGCGTCGGTGCGGTAACGGCTGGGATCGTCGGCGAGGGTGTGGGGCTTGACGCGGTAGGTGACGGTCTCGATGAGGGTAGGGCCTCCACCGTCGCGGGCGCGCGTCACCGCCCCTCTGGTCACGACGTACGTGGCGAGCACGTCGTTGCCGTCCACCCGGACGCCGGGGATGCCGTAGCCGTCGGCGCGGCGGGCGAGGTTCACGGCGCGGGTCTGGGTGCGGGTAGGCACGCTGATCGCCCAGCCGTTGTTCTGGAGGATGAAGACGCAGGGGACAGTCAGCGCCCCCGCGAAGTTCAGCGCCTCGTGGAAGTCGCCCTCGCTGCTGCCCCCGTCACCGATGTAGGCGAGCGCCACGTTGCGGGTGCCCTTGCGCTTCTCGGCGAGCGCCGCGCCGACGGCGTGCGGGTACTGGGTGGCGATGGGGATGTAGAAGGGCAAGACCTTGAGGTCCTGCGGCATCGCCCAGCCGTGCGGGCTCGTGCGCCAGTACGCGAGGGTCTGCGCGACCGGGAGGCCGTGGGTGAGCGCGGCGCCCGTGTCGCGGTAGGTGGGAAAGAGCCAGTCGCCGGGGCCCAGCGCCGCCGCCGTGCCGACCTGGCTCGCCTCCATGCCCCCGTAGGGTGGAAAGACACCCAGCCGCCCGGTGCGGTAGAGCACCCAGGCGCGCTCGTCGAAGTGGCGGATGCGGCGCATGTGGCGGTAGAGCCGCAACCGCGTGTCGGGGTCGGGCAGGGCGTCCGGTTGTGTGGCCGTGCCGTCCGGCGCGAGAAGCTGGAAGGGCTCTTGCTCGCCGCCTGCCGGGAAGGTGGGGGTTGGGGGTGCGGTGTCGGGTGAGGTCATGGGGCCTCCACGGGTGGTCTGCGTCACGTCGGCGTGCGGCGCCCGTCCGGCATCTGGCCCGGACGTGGGATGGACGCGGCAGCGGCGTGAGACACGGCGGGAACGGGGAGAGGTGCGGAGGGTGGGCGGGCCACCCGAAGGGGGAGGCGTCCAGCGTAGCAGACGCCTCCTGAACCGGGCCTCCCGGCGCGTACACTGCCCCCATGCGACGCGCGCTCCTGACGCTGACGGCCCTCTCCCTCCTGCTCGGCACGGCCCGGGCCGATCACCAGCAGGACAACCTGCGCGCCCTCACGAGCGCCGACCTGTGCCCGCCCGTCTCCTACGTGGCCGTCGACAACGAGGAACAGCAGGACCTCGCCGTGGCGCTCGACGAGCAGCTCGACAAGTACGCCACCCTGTACGGTGTGCTCTACGGCGACCCCAAGACCTGCACGGTCGACCAGATCTTCACCCTGGACGCCTTCAAGGCCCGCGACGGCCGGATGCTCTACGCGCTCGACCTCACCGTGAGGTCGGCCAAACCCGCGCGGCTCACCCTGGGCACCCACACCTTCGACGCGAAGTTCCTCGAACTGTGGTCCACCTCGGGGTACGGCAGCGTCGCTGGCCAGGGCGACCTCGCCGACACGGCCGTGGACAGCGTGCGCGAGTACTACGAGGAACTCGCCCTCGCCTGGAAGGCCACCCACAAGAAGTAGCGCGTCCGGCCAAAGGGCACGCCGCCCCGGGATGAGGAGGGGGCGGCGTGCGGGGCCGGGGGGCTCAGCGGTGGGTGACCTTCACCTCGAAGCGGTTCCGCTGCTGCCGGACCTCCAGGGTCACGCGCTCCGGCCCCCGGCGGAACTCGCCGCGCAGGCGCCGACCGTTTCCGTTCCGGCGCACCTCGACCTGGCGGTAGCCCTGCTGGCGCAGGCGGGCGGCGTATTCCGCGTACACGTCGTCCACGCGGGCCTGACGCTCGAAGGAGGTCTGCCAGTCACGGTCAAAGGACCCCGGGGCGGGCCGGGTGGGCGCGGGGCGCAAGGGCGGGACGGACGGGGCGGGGGCCGGACGCACCGGAACGGGCTGCGCCGCCGCCTGCGCCACCACGTTGTAGGACGCCGTGTCGCTCACCCAACCGCTCTGGTCTACCGGGGTCACGACGATGCTCAGGGCCTGCGCGAGCCGGTCCTGGCCCTGCACGTTCACGGTGGCAAACGAGTTCTGCCCCGCCCCCCAGGAGGCAATCTGATCGAGGTTCAGCGGCGTGCGGCTCGCCAGCGCAAGCACCTTGTTCAGGCCGTAGGGCGTGGCGATGTCGAAGGTGAAGGGGTCGCCCGCGTCCGGGAAGACCTTCGTCGTGTTCGCCTTCAGGAAGTTGCCCCCGCTGTGGTAGCGGTTGGGCAGGATCAGGTCCACGTTCCCGCCCGGATCGACGTTGAAGAGGTACACGTAGGCGTCCTGGTTCACGCTCGTGAAGAGCCGGATGTGGTCGCCGGGGGCGTAGTTCGCCCCCCCATTCCCGCCCGGCGTGCGGTCGGTCCAGACCCTCACGCTCAGCGAGGTGGGCACCGGGTTCACGATGATG
This sequence comes from Deinococcus aetherius, assembly GCF_025997855.1. Classification (NCBI taxonomy): domain Bacteria; kingdom Thermotogati; phylum Deinococcota; class Deinococci; order Deinococcales; family Deinococcaceae; genus Deinococcus; species Deinococcus aetherius. Next base: position 2,052,732 of record NZ_AP026560.1, on the reverse strand, counting down.
CTCTGCGCGCTGATCTTCGGGGCAGCCCCCGCCGTGCCGGGCCCCGCCAGGCCGAGCAGGGGGGCGAGGAGGCCGAGGGTCAACCGGAGGGGGGTGGGTCTCATGCCCCGACTGTGCCGGGAACACTTGACGGGCGGCTGACCTCGCGCCGGGGCGACTCCTTCGGCCTGCTCATCTGGGATTCATGCCAACGACCAGACCACCGCAGACGGGGCCGGGCCGGGCGCACTAGACTCTGCCCGTGTCCCCACAACTTCGCGCCCTGCTCTCGCTGGCGGCGCTCGCCTCCGGGCTGGCGCTCGGCGTGCGGCAGGCCCAGGACGACTCCGGCTTTCGCCCCTTCACCTACTTCCGCGCCGGGCGCCCGCTGCCCCCCGCCCGGCCGGGCGAGCGCGTCCTGCTGACCCTGGAGGGGGGGCCGCGCACCTGGCGGCTCACACGCGCCCAGCTTCTGGCCCTGCCCACCGTCCGCTACGCGACCGAGCACGCGCAACTGCGCCGCACCTTCACCTACGAGGGGGTGCCGCTGCGCAACCTCGCCGCACTCGGTGGCTTCTCGGGGCGGGACCTGCGGGTCTACGCGTCGAACGGCTTCGTGACCACCCTGCGCGCGTCCGACTACATGGCGGCGCCCATCATGCTCGCGCACACGGCGAACGGCAAACGCATCCCGGTCCTCGAAAAGGGCCCCCTCACGGTGGTGCTGCCGAACGACCCGGCCCGCTTTCCGGCCAGGCTGTACGGGGCCGCGTGGGTGTGGTTCGCCGAGCGCGTCACGCCCGCCCCGTGACCCCCGCCCCCGCCGCCCACCGCGTGCCCCGGGCCGTCATGCTGCGCGAGGGGATTCTCGCCGTGCTGCCCGCCCTGCTCACCGTGGGGTTGCTGCTGCTCGCCACCCAGCCCGCCTACCACACCCTGCTCCAGGGCGGGAACGGCTGGTCCCCCTACGCCTACCAGGGGCTCGCTCAGGACGTGCAGGCGTATCAGGTGGCCCGGCTCGACCCCAGCCTGAGCGACGAGGAACGGCGCGACATCCGCGACCGCGCGCTGTCGAGCGCCCAGACTCCCGCCCAGTTCAAGGCCCTGGACGTGGTGGAGGGCTACGGCGACGCCCGGCTCGCGGAGGTCGAGCGTCTGCTGCGCGAGGACACCTCCGCCTCGGTGGCCGCCGCCGCCCGCGAGGCCATCGGGCTGGGCGCTCAGGCGGCGAGCTACACGGGGCAGACGCGGGCCGCCTCCCTGCGCGCCCTGGGAGACATGCGCCGCGCGCTGATCTTCACGGCCTTCGCCACCGGTTTGCTGAGCATGCTCCTGACCCTTCGGGCCCTGCTGCTGTGGCGCGCCGAGCGCGACCGCCGCGCCCACCGCGAGGCCCGGCAGCGTGAGGCCCTCAGCCTCGCCAGCCACGAGCTGCGCCGCCCCCTCCAGGCCCTGATGCTCGCCAGCGACCTGTTGCGGCACGCCGAGACGCCCGAGCAGCGCCAGCACCTCCTCGCCCTGATCGAGGACAGCGCCACCCAGCTCGCCAGCCGCGCCGACCTGACCCGCCTGAACGACCTGTACCTCGACGTGACCCTGCGCGTCAGCCGCGTGGACCTGCGCCCCCTGGTGGCCCGCCTCGCGGGGAGCCGGGTGAGCGTCCACCTGCCGGGAGAGCCCGTGGCCTGGCCCGTGGACCCCAACCGGGTGCGCCAGATCGTCGAGAACCTCGTCGAGAACGCCCTGAAGTACACCCCCGGCCCGGTCGAGGTTACCCTGGGGATGGGGGCCCGGGGACCCCAGATCAGCGTGCGGGACCACGGTCCCGGCCTGTCCCCCGAGCTGCGCGAGCGTGTCTTCCTCCCCTACGAGCGGGGACCGCGCGGCCTCGCGGACGGGCAGGGGCTGGGCCTCTCCCTGGTGCGCCGCTACGCCCGCGCCCACGGCGGCGACGTGTGCCTGCAAGACGCCCCGGGGGGCGGCACCGTCGCCCGCGTCACCCTGGGCGAGCCCCCCCTGGTGGACGTGGGCGAGGGGCGCGGCTGAGCCCCCCCTCCCCGTCCCTACTGCCCCTCCTCGGGCGTGGCAAAGACCTGCGTCCAGTAGCGCAGGTACGGCGATTCCGGGCGGTTCACGTACGACACGCCGAGGCGGGTGAAGTCACCCATGATGTTGCGGCAGTGGCCGGGGCTGTGCAGCCACCCGGCAACGACCTCCTCCGGGGTCTGCTGCCCGGCGGCGATGTTCTCGGCGGTTGCCCGGGCCTCGAACCCGGCCGCCTGCACACGCAGCCACGGGGTACTGCCGTCCACCGGGCTGTGGTGGTCGAAGTAGCCGTGCAGCGCCATCCCCGCCGACTGGGCGAGGGCGGCCACCTCCAGCCTCGGGTCGCGGGTCAGGGGGGGGAGCGTTGGGCCGCCCTCTTTCAGGGTGGCGCAGTTCCAGCCGCGCGAGCGAGCTTGATTGGTCAGGCGCAGCACCTCGGTCTCGAAGGGCACGCTGCCCGCCAGCGGGGCCATCTGGAAAGGCACGCTGTCGGTGAGCGGTCCGCTTTCCCCGGTCAGGCGCAAGGCCGCGCGGTGCTCGCCCGCCGCGACCTCGACGGGGCCGGTCCCCACCGGGCGGCCATCCAGGGTGAAGTCTGGCTCACTCGGCCGGTACACCACGCTGCCCGCCGCGCTCAGGCGCACCTCGCCCCGGCCCAGCAGCACGACCAGCCCGGCCTGCTCGGGGCCGCCACTGCGTACCTCGACCTGACCGCTGGCCGTGGAGCGCACCCGCCCGCGCGAGTCCAGCAACTGCGCCTCCAGGGTGTACGTCCCCGGGCGGTAGTACGTGTGCGTCACGCGGCTGCCGCTCCCCATGCCGCCGTCCCCGAAGTCCCACCTCACGCGGTACTCGGCGGGCGCCTGCGCCGTAAAGGACACCGTGAGCGGCGCACGCTGCTCCTCGTTCATCGTGAAGCCCACCCGGAACTGCACGGGCTGCGCCGCACACGACCCCATCACCCACGGCACACCCGCCAGCAGCAGCGCCAGTGTCTTCCCACGTAGCCAACCTCGCGTCACCCGCCCAGGCTAGCGGGTGCCACGGCCAGCACGCGGTGAGAGAGGCCACGTGGAGAAGCGGTCGGCCGTCAGTCTTCAGCCATCAGCAGGAGAAGTCCATTCCGGGCCTCTTGCTGACAGCTGACCGCCGATGGCTGACCCCTCCCTCAGTGCACGTCCGCCTCGTTCGCCAGCAGCTCCGCGAGTTGCTCCTTGGCGCGGAAGACGCGGCTTTTCGCCGTGCCCACCGCCACCCCCTGAATCTGGGCGATCTCGTCGTAGGGCAAGTCCTCGACAAAGCGCAGCACGACGGCCTCGCGGTACTCCTCGGGCAGCCGCATCAGGGCGCGCTGCACCCGGTCCTGGGCGTCGGCGCTCTCGGCGGCCTGGACCGGGGAGCGCGCGGCGCTCGTCACCTCGAAGCCCACGTCCTCGCGCGCCTCCTCCAGGCTGAAGCGTTGAAGCTGCTTGCGGCGGTGCGACTCGATCTGGGTGTTGCGCGCGACCTGATACAGCCACGGCAGCACCCGCTCGCCCGGGCGGAAGGTGCGGATGCTTCTCCACGCCCGGTAGAAGACCTCCTGGGTGAGGTCCAGGGCGTCCTCGGCGTTGCCCTCCAGGCGGTAGAGGTAGGCGTACATGCGGCCCTCGTACGCGCTCACGAAGTCGTACCACGCGGCCTCCTCCCCGGCGGTGAGGCGGGCGAGCAGCTCGGGCGTGAGGATGTCTGGGACCTCGGTCACGTTCCGCACACCATACCGCCTGATGAGGCCGTGAAGTCCCCCAAAAGAAGTCAGCAAGATGGCGGAGGCTAAGCTGCCCCTCGCCGTGCTCCCCGACACGCTCTCCACCGCCCCCCTCGCCAGCGCCCTGCGGCCCCTCCTGCCCGACCTCGGCGTCGGTGCGCTGCTGGGCTTCGCCACCGGGCTCGCCCTCAGGAAGCTCGGGAGGTTCGTCCTCGTCGCGCTGGGGCTGCTCTTTCTCACCCTGCAACTCCTCGCCTCCCTCGACCTCGTCACCGTCAACTGGCTCCGCGTCCAGGCCCTCGCCGAGCCGTGGCTGCACCAGGGGGGCGAGGCGGGGGCCGAGTGGCTGGGCCGGATGCTGACGGCGCGGTTGCCCTTTGCGGGGGCGTTCACGGCGGGGTTGCTGGTGGGGCTTAGAGCGCGGGGGTGAGGCGGGTCTGATGGTGTGGGGAGCAGCAGAAAAAGTCCTTCCCCCTTGAGGGGGGAGGTTAGGAGGGGGTGAGTGGGCAGAGCGTCGGGGGCCGATGGGAATGCCCAGGCAGCCGCACTCCAGGCGCGCTGGTGGGCGTTGGCGTTTTCCCCCCTCCCAGCCTCCCCCACAAGGGGGGAGGAGTTATCTGCGCCTAAGCCACCGGCGCCACCGTGTCCGTGTGAATCTGCCGCGAGCCCTCGCCGCCCTGCCCCTTCAGGAGCGGCATGACGAGTTCACCGAAGCGACGCGCCTCCTCCAGGTGCGGGTAGCCGCTGAAGATGAAGGAGGAAAAGCCCATCGCCTCGTACCGCCGAATCTTGGCCGCCACCCCCTCGGGGCTGCCGATCAAGGCGACGCCCACACCGCTGCGGGCCATGCCGACCCCTGCCCAGAGGTTCGGCTCCACGAGCAGGTTGCCCTCCTCCAGCCCGCGCAGCATCTCGATCTGGCGCAGTTGGCCCACGCCGTCCACATGCTTGTAGCTCTCCACGAAGGCCCGGCGCACCTCGGGGTCCACCCGCGAGATGAGGCGTTCGGCGGCCTGCCACGCCTCCTCTTCGGTCTCGCGCACGATGACGTGCGTCCGCAGGCCGTAACGGAGGGCGCGGCCCGTCTCCGCCTCCAGCGCCCGCATCTGGCCCATGCGCTCCGCCAGCATGTCCTCCCGCTCGCCCCACATCAGGTACACGTCGGCAAGGTCGGCAGCGATGCGCTGGGCGACGGGTGAGGCGCCCCCAAAGTAGATCGGGATGGGCTGCACGGGCGGCGGGTCCAGCACCGCGTTCTCGAAGGCGAAGAGATCCGAGCGGTAACTGACGGGCGGCGGCTGGGTCCAGAGCTGGCGCAGGATCGTCATGAACTCGCGCGTCCGCTCGTACCGCTGGGCGTGCGGCTCGAAGTCGCCGTACATCGCGTTCTCGGCGGGGCTGCTTCCCGTCACGATGTTCACCCGCACCCTCCCGGGAAAGAGGTTTTGCGCCGTGGCGAGCATTTTCGCGTACATCGCCGGGTGGAACATGCCGGGCCGCACAGCGATCAGCAGGCCGGGGTCCGTCTGCGCCGTCCGTGCCAGGGCCGCCACCGCCGCCGTGTAGTTCTCGTGCTCGGAGTGGTAATTCGTCGCCGTCAGCAGCGCCGTAAACCCCGCCTCGCCCGCCGTCGTGATCAGGCTGGAGATGTAGGGCAGCGTGGGCCTGCGCGGCGGCTTCTCCCTGGTGCCGATAAACTCGCCGTCGCGGGAGAGCTGGAGGAACCAGAGGAATTCGGATTGGGAAGGTTGGGTCATAGGAGCCTCTCTAGCGAGCGGGTTCTGATGCTTTTCTCCCTCTCCCCTCGTGGGAGAGGGCCGGGGTGAGGGGGCGTGTGACCACCTTCAGCGCCTGCAAGATGGCTTGCCTCGTCTACTGGCCGCGCCGCAGGTCGTGCCCGTTCACCCCCTCCCAGCCTCCCCCCTCAAGGGGGAGGGGCAAAAATGCAAAAGCTTGGGCAATTTTGCTCCCTCCTCACGCCTTCACCCCCCCCGCCGTCAGCCCCGCCACGAACCGCTTCTGGAATATGGCGATCAGGACGACGATGGGCACGACCGCGATCACGACTGCCGCGCTGATCAGCGGCCACGGGAACGCGAACTCCCCCTGGTACAGCGTCACGCCGACCGACACGGTGCGCATGTTGAGCCGCGTGTTGAAGCTCAGCGCCAGCAGGAACTCGTTCCACGAGTTGACGAAGACGAGGAGCGCCGCCGTCACCACGCCGGGCAGGCTCAGCGGCAGCACGATACGGGTCATCGCGCCGATGCGGGTGGAGCCGTCCACCATCGCCGCCGATTCGAGGTCACGTGGGATGGCGCTGAAAAAGGCGACGAGCGTGAGGACGGCGACCGGGAGACTCAGCGCCGCGTAGGGGAGGATCAGGGCGGGATAGGTGTTCAGCAGGTTCGCGCTCCGCATCAGCCGGAAGAGCGGCACGAGCAGGCTGACGACGGGCAGCATGGAAAAGGCGACGACGAGGGTCAGCAGCAGCCCCCGCGCTCGAATCTCCAGCCGCGCCAGCGCGTAGGCGGCAGGAACGGCGACGACCACGCACAGCAGGGTGCTGAGCAGGCTGACGATCAGCGAGTTCATGAAGAAGGTGCCGAACGGCTGCTCGGAGAACACCCGCGCGTAGTTGGCGATGTCGGGCTGGGAGGGGAGGTACTGCACTGGGAACTTCTGGAGTTCCCCCTCGTTCTTCAAGCTGGTCAGCAGCATCCACACGAGGGGGAAGAAGCCACCGAAGACGAGCAGGGCGAGCCCGAGGCCACGTCCAAGTCGTTCGCCCGTGTTCAGGCGGGGAGCCTGTTCGTCCACCTCAGCCCTCCCCGCCGCGCACGAAGCGCACGTAGACGAGGGTGACGGCGAGGCTCACCCCGAAGAGGGCCACGGAGAGCGCCGCCGCGTACCCGAAGTCCAGAAATTCGATGCTCGTGCGGTAGATGTAGACGCCTAGGGTTTCGAGAAGCCCCTGCGCCGGAGCCTGCTGAATGAAGGTGTACGGGATGTCGAACACCTGCACGGCGCTGATCGCCCGGAAGATAAAGGCCACCGCGAGACTCGGCCCCAGCAGCGGCAGGATCACCCGCCAGAAGGTCTGCACCCGGGTCGCCCCGTCCACGTCCGCCGCCTCCGTGAGTTCGCGTGGAATGCCCTGGAGGCCGCCCAGCACGATCAGGGCGACGAAGGAACTCGTCTTCCAGACAATCGTGACCACCATCGCCACGACCGCCAGCCCCGGCGTGGAGAGCCAGCGCAGGGGTTCGTTGATGATTCCCGCCCGCACCAGCACGTCATTGATCACCCCGTACTGCCCGTTGAACAGCCAGGCGAAGATCAATCCGGTGATGACGGGCGGCATCGCCCACGGCAGCAGCAGGGCCACCCGCGCCAGCCCCCGCACTCGACTGGGCGTGTGGGCCAGCAGCGCCATCGGGATGCCCACGAGGAAGGAGCCCCCCACCGTCAGCACCCCGAAGAAGAGGGTGTTGCGCAGGGCGGCCAGGAAGCGCGGGTCCTGAATCATCTGCACGTACTGCTTGAAACCGACGAAGGGTGTGCCCGCCCACGGCTCGGTCAGCTTGTTGACGAACAGGCTGTCGCGGAAGGTCGTGAGCATGGGGAAGAGCAGCACGCCGCACAGCAGCAGGGCGGCGGGGGCGAGGAGCAGGGCGGCGAGGGGGCCGTCCCCCCTCACCTGGCGGCGCGTCCGGGCGACGGGGGGCTTGCTGAGCTTTCCGGCCTCACTGCGCAAGGCAAGACCTCACTTCAGCACGCCATCGAGGTCGCGCTGCATGTCCTTCAGGGCGGCGTCCACCGTCTTGCTGCCCGCCACCGCCGCCGACACGTTGTTGCGGACGATCTCCGAGACGCGCGGGTAAGCGGGCGACACGGGCCGGGGCCGCGCGCCGGTCACGATGCGGTACAGGTCCTTGAAGTGCGGGTTGGCGGCGAGGACGGCGCGGTCGTTGTAGAGGCTGGCGCGCACGGGGAGGTACGCGCCCTTGACCGCCAGCTCGCGCTGCACGTCGGCGCTCGCCATGAACTGCACGAGCTTCGCGGCGACCGCCTTGTTCTTGCTGTAGGCGCTGATCGCCCACTCCCAGCCGCCGGTGCAGGTCGCGCTGGGGTTCTTGCCGAAGGCGGGGAGCGGCGCCACGCCCACGTCGCCCTTCACCCTGGTGGGCTGCGGGCTGTTCCCCTGGAAGTGCGCCCAGGCGTAGCTCCAGTTCAGGCCGAACAGGACGTTCCCCGCCTGGAACTGCTGGCGCGAGTCGTCGGTCTTCATCTCGGAGCTGGCGGCAGGAGCAAGTTTGGTCTTCACGGCGTTCACCAGGAAGCCCAGGCCCTGCCGCCCTGCCGGACTGTCCACCACCTGCGCGTTGCCGCCCGCGCCCCATAGCGTCTCCAGGAAGTTGCAGACCGTGCCCTCGATGGGCGCCCCCTGGAAGTTCAGGCCCTGGAGGTTCCCGCCCTCCGCCTTCTGGATACGCGCGGCGGTGGCGGCGAGTTCGTCCCAGGTGCGCGGCACCTTCGCCCCGTACTTGGCGAGGAGGTCCTTGCGGTAGTACAGGAACTGCGCGTCCGTGAAGGCGGGCATCGCGTAGAGCTTGCCGCCCACGGTCGCGGCATTGATCGGCCCCTTCAGGAAGGCGCGCAGGTAGGCGTCCTTGCTCGGGAGGTAGGCGTCCAGTGGCTCGGCCCACCCGGCGGTGGCGAAGGTCGCGGTCCGCACCACGTCGATCAGGAACACGTCGAGGCTGGGGTCCCGGGCGGCAAGCACGGTCGTGAGGTACTGGTTCTGCGCCTCGCTCGTCGCGCCGCCCGTCTCGATCTTGACCACGACGTTCGGGTTCTGCCGCTCAAAGCGGTCGAAGATGGGCTGGAAGATCTCGGGGCGCTGCTGGCTGCCCATGAACACGGTCAGGGTGGTGGGCGCGGCGCTGGCGGCTCCGGCGAGGGCGAGGAGGGCGGTCAGGGTGAGGCGGGTGCGCATGGAAGAACCTCCGGTGGGGTGGGCCTGGGCCCGGCGTGGAAAGACGACCGACTTGATCAACCTTGGGGGACGGTGAGGCCGCCCCGGGGTGCGGGGGTCGGGCTGTGGCAGGCGGTTCCCCCAGAGTAGAGCGTGACTGCCCCGCGCTCCAACTCCCGTCTGCCTCCGGGCTCAGAGGTACGCCAGCGACCACTCCGCCTGCCCGTGCCTCGCCCCGGCTTCGAGCAGGGCGAGACCGCCAGGCGCGGTGTCCCGGCGGAGGGGAAGCCCGGCGGCCAGCGCCTCGAACTCCTCCAGGGGCCGTTTGGCCGGGGCGTGGACCACCTCCGCGACGGCGCCCTCCCGCACCTCGTACACCGCCCCATACACCTGCCCGCGCCGGGCGCCCTGGGCCACGGCGACCCGGCCCCCAGGCACCTCCCCCCCCGGGCCGCGCACCAGCCCCTCCAGGGTGGACACGCCGAGAACGGGCACATTCCACACGCGGCCCAACCCCAGCGCGTAGCTCGCGCCCACCCGCACGCCCGTGTACGAACCCGGTCCGGTGCCGATCACGATTCGCTCCGCCCGGAAGGGCAGCCCGGCCTCCCCGAAGAGCGAGCGAGTGGCGTCCGCGAGGCGTTCGGCGTGCGCGCGGCCCACCTCCTCGGAGAAGTGCCGCTCTCCCCCCGGCCACCTCACGGCCAGGGTCAGGAAGGGCGTGGCGGTGTCCAGGGCGAGGGTGACGGAGGGGGCGCCGGGCATCGCGGGCATTCTAGGCCCGGCCGCTTTGTCACCCCTCCAGGAACGTGCGGTTTGCCTCGATCAGGCCCGGCCCGGCCCGGTGGTATGGTGATCGCATCATGACGAACATCGCCAAGGGGCTCGAAGGCGTGCTCTTCACAGAGAGCAGACTTACCTTCATCAACGGGACGGAGGGCATCCTCACGCACCTGGGCATTCCGATCCAGGAGTGGGCGGAGAGCAGCTCCTTCGAGGAACTGTCCCTCGCCCTGCTCGACGGCAAGCTCCCCACGGGCGCCGAGCTTGCGGCCTTCGACGCCGAACTCAGGGCGAACCGCGCCCTGACCCCGCAACTCCTGGAGGTCATCGCCGCGATGCCCCGGGGCGTCCACCCCATGCAGGCGCTGCGCACCGCCGTCTCGTACCTCGGCCTGCTCGACCCTCAGGCGGAGGAGACGACGGAAGAGGCCCGCCGCGCGATATCGGTGCGGATGATCGCCCAGTTCGCCACCGTGATCGCGGCGATCCACCGGGCACAGCAGGGCCAGGAGGCAGTGGCTCCCCGGCAGGACCTCACCCACGCCGGGAACTTCCTGTACATGCTGACGGGCAGGGAGCCCAGCCCCGAGCAGGCCCGGCTCTTCGACATCGCCCTCGTGCTGCACGCCGACCACGGCATGAACGCGAGCACCTTCACGGCGATTGCCACGAGCAGCACCCTCAGCGACATGTACTCCTGCATCACGTCGGCCATCGGGGCGCTCAAGGGCCCGCTGCACGGCGGCGCCAACGAGGCCGTTATGGACATGCTCGACGAGATCGGCACGCCCGACAAGGCCGCCGAGTACATCACCGGCAAGCTCGACCGCAAGGAAAAGATCATGGGCGTGGGGCACCGCGTCTACAAGTACTTCGACCCGCGCTCCCGGGTGCTGCGCGACTACGCCGAACACGTCGCCAACAAGGAGGGCAAGAGCCGCTACTACCAGATTCTCGAAACCATCGAGAAGACGGTGGTGGACCGTCTCGGCTCCAAGGGCATCTACCCCAACGTGGACTTCTACTCGGGCACGGTGTACTCCGACCTGGGCATCGAGAAGGAGTACTTCACCCCGATCTTCGCCCTGGCCCGCATCAGCGGCTGGTGCGCCTCGGTGATCGAGTACACGCGCGACAACCGCCTGCTGCGCCCCGACGCGGTGTACACGGGCGCGAGCGACCAGCATTACGTGCCCATCGAGCAGCGCGGCGAGCAGGAGTTGCAGCGGGCTGAAGGCTGAAGGCAGGGGGCAAGAAGCGAAGGGCCGGAGCGATCATGCCCCGGCCCTTGCCTTTTGCGCTGGGTGCTCTCCGCCTGGCTCCTACGCGCTCATCCCCTTGCTCCCGTGCAGCGTCCGCTCCACCGCCTCGGTGACCTCGGCCTCGAAGCGGCGCAGGTGCTCGCGCAGCCGCTCCAGCTCGCCTGCGCCGAGGTCGCGCAGCCACAGCACGGCGCGGCCCAGCACGGCAAAAGTGAGGGGAGCGTCGTCGTCCGTGTCCTCGTCGTCCACGGGGTCGAGGTTCAGCGAGCCGTAGTCGAGGCCCTGGTTCATCAGGTTCATGCCCATCAGGATGTCGGGCAGCGAGTCCTCCTCGACGTACAGGTCGAGGTCGAGGTGCAGCCGCACGATCACGCCGCCCCGGTGGTCCGCGTCGGCAAATAAGGCCACCCGGCTTTCCCCATTGCGGACAAGCGCGCCGTCCTCGACCGTCTCGACGGCCATGCCGCTCGCCTGGAGCGCCCGCACGATGCGCTGAAGTTCCGTCATGCGGGCGAGTATAGAGCGGACCTTGAGGGGCAAAACGGCGGGGCGGCACCTTGGGAGGGAGTGGCCCCCGTTGCCCTCACCCGTGGTACACCCACGCCCCGCCCTGCCACGTCCGCGCCAGTTGCCCCAGCAGGTGCAGGTGCTCGGCGTGCGCCAGCGTCTCGGCGAGGGCGAAGCGGCGCCCGGCGGTGTTCAGGTCGCGGGGGAACATGGCGAGGCTCAGGCGGTAGGCGTCGCGGGGCTCGTTCTTCGCCTCCTCGCGGATGAAGTCGAGCCGCTCGTGGTGGTGCCCCCGCAGTTGTCGGGCGCGGGCCTGCACCCCCTCCATCACCGGGCCGTGGTGCCCGACGACCGCCCGGGCGGGGTTGAGCGCCTCCAGCTTGCCGAGCGTCTGGAGGTAGTCGCCCAGCGGATCGGGCCGGGTGTAGGCGTAGAGCCCCACGTTCGGGCTGATGCGCGGCAGGATGGCGTCTCCGGCGATCAGCACGCTCTCCTGCTCGTTCCACAGCCCCAGGTGCCCGTCCGCGTGGCCGGGAAGCCACAGCACCTCCCACTCCTGACCTGCCAGGGAGATGTGCTGGCCCTCGCGCAACGGCTGGACGCGGCTCGCCGGGTGGACGCGCGCCTTGCCCCGGCGGCTGTCGAGTTCGAGAGTCGCCAGCAGTTCGGGGGGTAGGCCGTGATCCGCCATGTGTTTGATGTGGCCGGGCAGCCACTCCTCCCACAGGTGCCAGTACCGCTCGCCGCGCCCGATCTCCACGTCGAGCATCTGCACCGCCGCGCCGCTGCGCTCCTCCACCACGCCCGCCAGCCCGTAGTGGTCGGGGTGGTGGTGCGTCACGATCACCCGCTCCACGTCCGGCCAGTGCAGGCCGAACGCGCTCAAACCGTCCTCGATGGCCTGCCGCGCCTCCGGCGTGTCGAGCGCCGTGTCGATCAGGGTGACGGGGCCCTGCCGGGGCGCGTCGATCAGGACCGTCACCGTTTTCATGGGGTAGGGGATGGGCACCTGGAGGGCGTGCAGGGTGCCGACCACGGGGGTCAGGGCAGGGGCGGAGGCGGTCATGGGAGGAGGCTACCACCGGCCCCGGCCTGGAGGACGCCTACCCCAGGGTCAGCGGCTCGGCCCTCACTCCGCCTGTTCCGTCCGGATGCAGCCACGCGCACGCCACCGGCAGCGAGAAGCGGCGCGGGCCGACCGAGCCGGGATTCAGGTACGTCACGCCGCCCCGCTCCTCCAGCCTCGGCCGGTGGGTGTGCCCGCTGACCACCACCCGGATGCCCGCCGCCTCGGGGGACAGGTCGAGGTCGTTCAGGTCGTGCAGGAGGTAAATGCCGACCCCCTCAAGCTCGACGAGCAGCGTTTCCGGCAACTCGGAGAGGGGCGGCACGCGGTCCACGTTTCCCCGCACCGCATGGACGGGACCGGGGGCGGCCTCCCACAAAGCCGCCAACACCTCCGCCCTGCCCACGTCGCCCGCGTGCAGCACGGCGTCCGCCCCCCGCACCAGGGCCAGCACCTCCGGGCGCAGCAGGCCGTGGGTGTCGGAGAGGATGAGGACGCGCATGGGGGGAGTCTAGAGGGTGAGTGGTTCGTGGTCATTGGTGAGTGGAAAAAGAAAGGCCGACGCCCGGGCTCCAGCCTCCCGTCCCCACCGACCACTTCCTACTCACCACTGACCAAGAAAAACGCCCCCCGGCGAGGAGGGCGCGTGAGGCAAGGAGGCGACGTTTACAGACGGCGCTGGATCGCCTGGAGGCTGGGGCTGTCGGCCCAGGCCTGGCCCTGCTGCACGTAGCGGCGGGCGGTGTCGCGGTCGCCGCGCTGGAGGGCGATGTAGGCGAGCTTGGCGGCGCTGAGCGACGCGAGCTGCTTTTCCTGATCCGTCAGGTTGCCCAGGCGGCTCCAGGCGTTGTAGGCGTTGATCCACCACTGGGTCTTGGTGTAGAGCTGCGCGAGGTACGCCTGGTAGTCGCGGTTGGTGGCCTCCTGGTTCGCCGCGTAGAAGGCGTGGGTCACGGAGGCCTTCCAGAGGGTGCGGTCGAAGAAGGGCACCGGGTAGGCCACGTCCGCCTGCACCGCGAGTTCCTGGGCGCGGGTGAAGTTCTCGGTCGCGCTCAGGGTGGTGGGGTCGACCTCACTGGCGGGCGCGGCGGTCGTGCTCTGGGTCGTCGTGCCCGTCTGGGTCGTGCTCGTGTCGGTGGTCGCGGGCGCAGTGGTGTCGGTCTGCGTGGTGCTGGTATCGGTCTGGGTGGTGCTCGTGTCGGTCTGGGTCGTGGTGTCGGTCGACGGCGTCGTGGTGTCCTGCGCGGCAGCGAGGCCAGCGAGCGCGAACGCGGTCAGCATGAGAATCTTTTTCATAGCGACTCGCATCTTAAGACGCTAGCCTGGCGAGCGTCCACCGACCCCCTTGCCCTGTAAAGGGCCCGTAAAGGGACTGTAAAGGAGCTTACCTTCACATGAGGAAAACCCTCTCACTCACTCTCGTCCTGCTCCCCCTCACCGTTTCCGCCGCCCTCGCCCAGCCTGCCGGGACGGCGCCGCAGGTCACCCCGCTGGGCGACCTCAAGGTGGTGTCGAGCGTCGCCGTCACCGAGGGCGGCGACCTGATCTTCGTGGGCTCCGACGCCCATGTCCACCGCACCGACGCGGGCGGCACCGAGCAATGGAACTTCGCGGTCGGCGACCTGGGCCGCGCCCACCCGGTCGTGACCCCGCAGGGCACCGTGATCGCCGCCTCGTACGACGATCAGGTGTACGCCCTCGACCCCACGGGCAAGCTGCTGTGGAAGACCAAGCTCGACGGCGACCTCTTTGCCAGCCCCGCCCTGCGCCCCGACGGCAGCGTGATCGTCGCCACGGCGGGGGGCACCGTGTACGCGCTCTCGCCTCAGGGCCAGATCGTCTGGACCTTCAAGGTGGGCTCACCCGTGTTCAGCAGCCCGGCGGTCGCGGCGGACGGCACGATCTACTTCGGCGGGCAGAACAACTCGCTCCACGCCCTGACCCCCGACGGCAGGCTGAAGTGGGCCTTTCGCGCCGGGTCGACCGTCTTCAGCAGCCCCGCGCTCGACGCCCAGGGCAACGTCTACTTCGGCTCCAGCGACCGCCGCGTGTACTCGGTCGCCCCCGACGGCAAGCTGCGCTGGGTGCGCCCGACCGGCCTCTTCGTGAACGCCAGCCCCATCGTGACGAGCGGGAACCTCGTGGTCGTCGGCAGCTACGACGGCAACGTGTACGCGGTGAAGACGAGCGGCGAGGACGCCTGGGTCTACCCGGCGGGAGCCCCGGTCGCCGCGTCCGCCGCCGAACTCAGCGACGGGACGCTGGTGGTGGGTGACCTGAACGGCACCGTCCACGCCGTCGGCCCCACCGGGCAGGGCCTGTGGAAGATCGAGACCGGCAAGAAGATCGACACGCCCATCGCCGTGAGCGACCAGGGCACCCTGTACTTCTCGGGGGAGGGCGGGGCCCTCAGCGCCATCCAGAAGCAGCGCCCCCTCGCCGACGGCCCCTGGACGAGCTTCCGCAACGTGCCGACCGGGTGGGGCCGGATGCTGACGGCCACCGAGGCCGGGGCCCGCACCGCCGCCAAGCGGGCCGCCGCGACCGCCGTGCTCGCCGGGGGGCCCGCGCGTCCGGGCACGCCCACCCCTATTCCGCCCACTCCGGTGAGTCCGCCCACGCCGCCCGCCCCCGTGACCCCGCCGCCTGCGCCCACCCTCACGCCCGAGCAGTACGCGCAGGCGGCCGTGCGGAGTGCCCGCACCCTCGACGGCCAGGTGTATCTGCCTCTGCGGGAGCTGACGGGCGCCCTGGGCACCCCGATCCGGCTTCTGACCCCGCGCACCGCGACGCTGACGCTGCCCCTGGGAAGCGGCGTTCAGGCCGCGCTGTCGGGCGTGCCCGTGCCCGTGCGTTACGTGAACCGCGCGCCCTTCGTGCCGCTCGCCGCGCTGGCCGAGTTGCCCGGCGTCACGCTCGCCGCCCGCCGCGCCGCCGGGGTGGCCGTCACTCTCGCGGGGCGCACCGTCACCCTGCCCCTGAACGTGCCCGCGCTCACCCCCCTGCGCGGACAGCCGGAGTACCCGGCGCTGATTCGCCGGGGAGGCTGAGGGAGGCGGGGCCGCGTTCCCGGCCTGGACGCGGCCCCTCGCCTGCGAACCTGGGATCGCCCGAGGTCGGGCGACGAAGAAACCCGCCGTGACAGGCGGGCTTCTTCTTGTCCTGGTGGTGGGGGACAGCCTGAACCTGGCAGCCGGGTTCAGGCCGTCAGGGGCTTCGAGCGCGTGTCCTTCCAGATGCCGCGACTTCCAACCTGAAGGGTCCCGGCGCGGGGCGGGGGCCTGGGAGCGGAAAGGGGACGTGTGGGTCCGGCGGGACGGAGGGGGAGGGGGGTTGACACGGGGAGCCTCAACGGTAGGTGTCCACGAACGCGGCAACGTCGAGCGTGCCCGCGCCGAGTTTCGTCTTGAAGATCGGGTCGAGGTTGGCCCTGGCCGTGGCGCACAGGTCGGTGACCAGACGGGCGGGGCTGGAGGGGCCCGCCGACAGCGCCAGGGCCAGCGCTCCCGCCACGGCGGGAGCGGCGAAGGAGGTCCCGGTCGCGCGGACCAGCCGGTTGTCGGGGAAGGTGGTGAGCACCTCCTCGCCGGGAGCGGTCAGGCTCATGTTGACGCCGTAGCTCGTGAAGTCCGACTTGTACAGCCCCGGGCTCACGCTGCCCACCGCCAGCAACCCGCTGTCTGCCGGAAAGGTGGCGCTGTTCACCTTCCGGGCGGGGTAGACCATGCCCTCCGTTCCGCTGTTGCCGCTGGAGGTCACCACGAGCACCCCCTGGGCGAGGGCCCCGGCGATGGCCGTGTTCAGGGCGGTGGAGTCGGTGGTGGAGCCCAGCGAGAGGTTGACCACCTTCGCGCCGCTGGCGACGGCCCGGTCGAGGGCCTGCACCACCCGCGACATGGGGGCGCTGCCATCGGGGCTCAGCACCCGCAGGGGCAGGACCTTCGCGTTCGGGGCGACCTGCAAGACGATGCCCGTCACGGCGGTGCCGTGCCCGTACTTGCCGTCGCCGAGGAGGGCGTGTTCCTCCTGTGGCAGCGCGTCCCCGTCCACGAAGTCCCACCCGGCGGCGGCGTCGACTCGGCCCTGGAGCAGAGGGTGGTTCAGGTCCACGCCGGTGTCGAGCACGGCGACCTTCACGCCCTGACCCCGCTCGGGAACGAGCTGCTGGGCCTGCGGCAGCCCGAGGGCGTTCCAGTACGCGACGGCGCGGTTCCAGTCGGTTTCGGGCAGGATGTTCGCGCCCGCCGCCCAGCCCGTGATCCCCGCCGCCCAGCCGGTGATCCCGCCCGCCCAGCCCGTGAGCCCCAGCCCGTCCGCCCGGGGGTCGCTCGGCGCGCTGAGGACCACGTCGGCCTCGAACTGCACCGAACTGACGCCCAGGGTCCGCAGGCTCTGGCTGTTCAGGCGTGCTCCGGCCGCCCGGCCGTCCTGCCCGGTCACCGAGAGGATGGCGTACCCGCCCGCCGGGTTGAAGCTCAGCATCCGTGCTCCCGGCATCGCGCCTTGGAGCGCGTCGCGAGTCACCGACGATTCGATCCGCAGGGTGGCGATCTGGTCAGCCCCGCCCGTCGCTGCGGCTTCGCCCTCCGTGGGAACAGGCGCCCGCGTGCCACACGAGGTGATCGCCAGAGTGGTCACCACCAGCGCGAGACAGGATAGGGTTCGGGCTTTGATCTGCATGGGCAATCCTCCTTGAGCCGGGCGATGGGCTCCCCGGGCCCACGTCTTCACTGAGGAAAGTCTGGGCGCAGTGTGTGACTCCCCCGTGACTCCCCGGCAGTGCGGTCACGCCCCCCAGCGGGTGGTCCTGACCCGCCTACGAACCCCCTTCCGGGCCCACGGTCTGGCCTGGCTGTTCACAGAACTGTCATATGGAGGGTCAGCCGGAAGCCAAAGCCCCGTACCCAGGCGCCCGCGTTTACCCGGCTACGACGCGCCGGGGGAGGAACCGAGCCCCCTCAGGACGGACCGGCGCAGACCCTGTCCCGACCGGAATGCTTGGCCTGGTAGAGCCGCTCGTCGGCGACCGAGATCAGCCGCTCGTGGTTGGGCACCTGCGCGGCGGCGGCGACGCCGATGGAGAGGGTGACCCTCAGGTGGGGGTGAATCCGCGACCAGTCGAAGGCGTGGACGAGTTCCCGGACCCGCTCGCAGAGGCGCTGGCCGTGGCTCAGCTCGGTGCCGGGGAACACCAGCAGGAATTCCTCCCCGCCGTAGCGGCCGACGGCGTCCGTGGGCCGCACCGCCTCCCGGAACAGCCCCGCGATGGTGCGCAGCACCTGATCCCCGACGAGGTGGGAAAACCGGTCGTTGATCCCCTTGAAGTGGTCCACGTCGGCCATCGCCACGCACAGCGGCCGCCCCTGGACCCGGCTCTGGAGGAACTCGTGTTGCAGCAGGCCCTCGATGTGGCGGCGGTTGAACAGCCCGGTGAGGCCGTCTTCGGACAGTTGCCGCTCCAGCAGCCGGGACTGCTCCTCCAGCATGTTCACCAGATTGCTCTTTTCGCTGTTGACCCGCTCCAGCGCCTCGTTCGCGCTCGCCAGCTCGATGGTCCTCAGGCGGTAGATCCGCGCCTCGGCCTTCGCCCGCTCCACGTCGAGCTGCGTCATCAGGGCGCGGGTCCTCAGCGCCACCTTGTCGTCGAACAGCTCACGCTCGACCTCGTGGTGGCGGCGGTACAGCTCGAAGGCCTCCTGGTGGCGGCCTTGCAGGGCACACAGCTCGGAAAGCCCCAGGTAGACCTGCATTTGCAGGTCGCGCACCTCCAGTTCCCGCGCCTGCGCGAGCGCCGTCTCGTACGACCGGCGGGCCTGGGCGAGGTCCCCGGCCCGGTGGAGGACGCCGCCCAGCTCGAAGTGGTGCCAGGCCGCGTGGGAGGCCAGGCCCTCCGCCCCGGCGTCCCCGATGGCGCGCGTGAGCAGGGCCTTGCCCATCTCCAGGTCCCCGAGGCGGGCCGCCGCCTTGCCTGCGGTCGCCAGCGCGAGGTTCATGACCGGGAGGTGGCGCGACTGCTCGGCGGCGTCCACGGCGGCCTGCGCCGAGCGGGAGGCCAGCTCGATCTCCCCCCGGTCGAAGGCGATGTTCGCCTGGGTGTTGAGCGCCTGGGCCTGCGCGCCCAGTTCCCCCAGCGTGCGGTAGAGGGCCAGGCTTTCCTCGACGAGTTGCCGGGCCTTGTCGAGGTCGCGGGCCTGGTAGCTCAGTTTCGCGAGGTTGTGCAGGCAGTGGGCCTCCCGCAACCGGTCGCCCTCCTCGCGCGCGATCCGCAGCACGACGGCGAGGTGGTCGGTGGCCTTTTCGGGGTCGTTCAGGCTGTTGTACACGCCCGCGATCAGGTTGGCGCAGTCCGCCTGGAGGAGCCGGTCGCCCGTCAGCACGGCGAGGTCGAGCCCCTGCGAGAGGTGGCCCAGCGCCTCCTCGTACGCGCCCTCCACGAACCGGTAAAAGCCCAGGGTGCGGGAGGCGGCGCCCAGCATCCCCTCGTTCGCCGCCGCGCGGGCGAGTTCCAACGCCCGTTCGGCGAGCCCCGCGCCGGTCTTCGGGTCGCTTTGCCGGATGGCCCACGCCCGCTCCAGCAGCTCCTGGCCCTCCTGGTGTTCCGGGGAGAGGGGGGCGGGCCGGGGGACCTGGACGGGGGGCAGGGCCCGGGGCGAGAGCAAGGGGGCGAGCGACGTCTGGTTGCTGGCGACGAGCGCGAACAGCCGGTCCACGATCTCCGCGTCGAACTGCACCCCCGCGAGGCGCCGAATCTCGGCCAGCGCGTCCTCCACCGGCCAGGCCTCCTTGTAGGGCCGCTCGCTCGTGAGGGCGTCGAAGACGTCGGCGACCGCCACGATCCGCCCGGTGACGGGGATGGCCGTGCCGCTGAGCCCGCGCGGGTAGCCGCTGCCGTCCCAACGCTCGTGGTGCGTCAGGGCGATCTCCTCGGCCATGCGCAGCAGTTTCGACGTGCTGCCCTCCAGCACCTTGGCCCCGATGACCGTGTGCAGCTTCATGCGCTCGAACTCCTCGGGGGTGTAGCGCCCGTCCTTGAGCAACACGTCGTCGCCCACCCCGATCTTGCCGATGTCGTGCAGCCGCGCCGCCCAGCGCAGCAGGTCCACCTCCTCGGGCGGGAGGCCCAGCGTCTGCGCGAGCCACGCGCTGAGTTCCCCCACCCGGCGGGTGTGCTGCCCGGTGCGGTCGTCGCGGTACTCGGCGGCCATGCCGAGCCGGGTCACGATCTCGATCTGCACGGCCTCCAGCTCGGCGCTGCGCACCCGCACGATCTCCTCGGCCTGCAACCGGGCGTGCTGGGAGGCGTCCCCGATTTGCCGGTACACCTCGGCCTCGCGCCGGGCCCGCTCCGCCTCGAAGCGGGCCGTCAGCGACCGGGCCTGCCGCTCGCTCTCCTCGGTAAAGAGCCGGCGCTCCAGGTCCCGGAAGGCGCGCAGGTGCGGGTACGCCTCGCCCTCGCGCCCCAGCGCCTCCAGCCCGGTAAAGAGCGTCTCCAGGATCGTGAGCCGGGAGGCGTGCAGCTCGTGGGCCGAGGCCAGGTCGAGGGCTGCGCGCAGGCTGGCCCCGGCGGCGTCCGCCTCTCCCCGCCGGAAGCCCAGCCGCCCCAGGCTGAGCAGGGCGCCCACCCGGCCCTGCACGTCCCCGGCCTCCTCGGCCCAGAACAGCGACTGGCGAAACATCGTCTCCGCCCCTGCCCCGTTCCCGCGCTCCAGGTGCACCTGCCCCAGGTCGTCGTACAGGTCGGTGAGGTGCTGGGTGAGGCTGTGCCGCCGCGCCCGCTCGATGGCGCGCAGCAGGGTCTCGGTCGCCCGGTCATGGTCGCCGAGGTCCTTGGCGGCCAGCCCCAGCATCCCCAGGGCGCCCAGCTCCGTCTCCAGGTCGCCGCAGCACCGCGCGGTCTCCAGGCCGGTCTCCAGGAAAGGGAGGGCCTGCGCGGCCTGGCCGAGCGTGAGGAAGGTGTGGCCGATATTCACGCTGCACGCCGCGCGCAGCTCACCCGGCACCTCCAGGTACTGCTCGCCGAGCTGCTGGCACTGGTACAGCGCCGCGAGCGCCTCGGCGTGCGCTCCCAGGTTCGACCACAGCATCCCGATGTTGTTCAGGCACTCCGCCTGTCCCACCCGGTCGCCGTCCCGGGCCCGCAGCTCCACCTCGCGCCCCTGCGCCTCGACCGCCGCGTGAAATTGCCCGCAACGCTGGGCGGCGGCGGCGAGCAGGGAGAGGGCCTGCATCTCCCGGGCGTCCTCGCCCGCGCCCCGCGCCGCCGCCGCGTAGGCCCGGGCCGCCTCCACGAGGTCGGCGTCGTGTCCCCCGGCGATGAGTGCCGCGCAGCGGGCCGCGTGCCCGGCGAGGTCGGTGCCCCCCGGAAGGGGCGCGGACGTCCCCGCCGGGGCCCCTTCCGGGAGGGCCGGGTCATCCCTGCGGGGCACGGGGCCTCCCTTCGTGCGGGGCGCCGGGCAGCCCGGGCGCGAGGCGGTCGAGGGCCAGCCTCAGCAGGTCCGAGGTGGTGTGGGCGTCCTCCGGGCAGCTCACCTGCGAGGTGCACAGCTCCAGCGGGAAGGGGGCGTGGCGCGCCAGTCCCGCCAGCACGGGACGCAGCCGCTCCCGCCAGCCCTCCAGGGCCTGCGCGGGGGTGGGGGCCGCCTGCGGGGGAAAGCGCAGCAGCACCGCGAAGGTCGCGCCGTTGAGCCGGTAGACCCGGTCCTCGGCCCGGCGCGTCTCACGCAGCGTGGCGGCGAGTCTCAGGATCATGTCGTTGCCACCCGCGTAGCCTACCGTGGCGTTCAGCGAGCGGATATTGGCGATCTCCACGAGGGCCAGGCCGAACCCCGTCCCGTGCCGGGCGCTGTAGGCCACCTCGCCCGTGAGGTCGGCGAGGAACGCCTGGCGGTTGCCCAGCCCGGTGTCCTCGTCGGTCAGGGCGGCGGCTTCCAGCGCCTCCAGGTACAGCAGGCGCGAGAGCGTCAGCGTGACCGACCCCACGGCGGTGGGCAGCAGCGGGCTCGCCTCGCCCGGTCCCGGCGGACGCCCCGCCTCGTCGAAGGGGTGGAGGGTGACCTCCTCGCCGCCCGCCTCCAGGTGAAGGGGCAGGTCCGCCGGGTGCCCGGGGTCGGGGAGCGTGCCCGGCGTGCCGTCCGCCCGGAAGCAGGCGGGCGCCCCGCCGCGACCCGGCAGCCACGCCGCGCAGGCGTTCGTGCCCGCCAGCCGGGCGAGCACCGGGAGGCTGACCGCGAGCAGCCCGGCGACGCCACGGGCGCGCTCCAGCCGCCGCGACAGTTCATTCAGGGTCTCGTGCTCGGCCCCCGCCCGCGCGAGGGCCTCGGTGCGGCGCTGCACCCGCCGTTCGAGTTCGGCGTTCAGGGCCTGCAACTCCTGCTGGGCCCGCACGCGCTCCCCCGTCTCCAGGCATAGCCGCAGGGCCGAGTTCACCAGGGCGGCCACGGCCTCGAGCTGGGCGCGGGCCCCGGCGTCCCAGACGGTGCCGGGTTCCGCCAGGGCGGCCAGGGTCGCCCAGTGCCCCACCCCCGGCCCCACGAGGGGCAACAGGGCGGCGGCCCGGGGACGCGCCCACCCGCCCACCCCGAGGTAGACCGGGCCGGTCGCCTCCGGGACGGGGAGGGCGCCCCAGTCGGCGCGGTCGTCCCCGCACGCCTCCTGGACTTCCCAGCCCGCGCCCGCGCCCGCCGACGGCGCCCTCAGCACGGCCACGGCGGTCACGCGCAGGGAGCGGGCCAGGACCGCCTGGACCTCGCTCAGCACGGCCCGGGGTGTGCTCGCCCCCAGGACCCGGCGCCCCAGGTCGAGGAGGGTGCGGGCGTCGGCCGAGAGGTGCGCGAAGTGGGGCAGGGCCTGCCGCCCGTCGGGCCGCTCCGGGCGGCGATACCCACCGCCGCGCACCGTCTCGATCACGTCCTCCCGGAGTTTGCGGCGGATGCGCTTCACGTACACGTCCACGATCCGGTCGTCTCCCTCGAAGGACACGCCCCAGACCCGCTCCACGATCTCCGCGCGGCTGAAGAGCCGCCCCCGGTGGCGCGACAGCAGGTCGAACAGGGCCTGCTCGCGGGCGGTCAGGGCTCCGGGAGTGCCCAGCCGGCCGCGCCCGCTCACGTCGGCCTCCGGGAGGGAAGCCGGGTCGGGTGTCGGGGATGGAAGGGGAGGAGAGGTTCGTGGCATAGCGGCGTGTGGGCAGTTCCCCAGGGCTCAGCGGCCCCCCGGGAAGAGGAGCGGATGTGAAGTTCACCTCACCCGGGTATCTTGTCAGCCGTCCACTTACAGACTTCTCTCAGACCTCCCCCGGCGCTTCCCCCACCGCATGAAGGGTGGGGCCGCTCTCCAGACACGACGAAAACGAAAGACCCGCACCGATAGTGCGGGCTTTTCCCTGGTGGAGTCGAGGGGGATCGAACCCCTGACCTCGTCATTGCGAACGACGCGCTCTCCCAGCTGAGCTACGACCCCGTTCCCTTGCCCCCGAAGCGGGCGAGAAGGAATTTAGCATGGGTCTTTCCACCCTGCAAGGGGGCCGGTGTGGACGCCGTCACCTCGCCCTGGGGGGTCCGGGGGGTACACTCCGCCCCATGACGAGCCTGACCCCCGAGGCCACGCCCACCGAAGTTCTCGGCCAGCCCGGCGCGGGTGAGCAGGGGGGCCGCTTCGCCTACAAGTTCGGGCAGGAGGGCATCACCTTCGACGACGTGCTGCTGCTGCCCCGCCACTCCACGGTCCTCCCGCACGAGGTCAACGTGGAGGCGCAGCTCACCCGCCGGGTGCGGCTCAACATCCCCTTCGTCTCGGCGGCGATGGACACGGTGACCGAGACCGCGATGGCCGTGGCGATGGCGCGCGAGGGCGGGATCGGCGTGATTCACAAGAACATGTCCGTGGACGCCCAGGCCGAGATGGTCCGCAAGGTCAAGCGGTCGGAGAGCGGCATGATCGTCGATCCCATCACCCTGCCCCCCCACGCGACGGTCGGGGACGCCGAGCGGTTGATGGGCGAGTACCGGATCAGCGGCGTGCCGATCACCGACCCGGTGGGCAGGCTCCTCGGCATCATCACCAACCGCGACCTGCGTTTCGTGGAGGACTCCTCAACGCTGGTCCAGGACGTGATGACGCGCGAGAACCTCGTTACCGTGCCCGTCGGCACCACGCTGGAGGAGGCGCAGGAGATTTTCAAGCGCCACCGCATCGAGAAGCTGCTCGTGACGGGCGAGGGGGGCTTCCTGAAGGGCCTGATCACCATCAAGGACCTCACCAAGCGGGTGAAGTACCCGCGCGCCGCGAAGGACCACCTCGGCCGCCTGCGGGTCGCCGCCGCCATCGGCGTGGGGGCCGACCTGATGGACCGCGCCGGGGCCCTCGTCGCCGCCGGGGCCGACGTGCTCGTCCTCGACAGCGCGCACGGCCACAGCCAGGGCATCCTGAACGCGCTGACAAGGGTGAAGGATCATTTCGATGTGGACGTCATGGCGGGGAATATTGCGACGCGGGCGGGAGCGAAGGATTTGATCGCGGCGGGGGCGGACGCGGTGAAGGTGGGCATCGGGCCGGGGTGCTTCGCCGCCGGGACTCGCGTGTTGATGGCAGGCGGGTATTACAAGAACATCGAGGACGTGAAGGTCGGCGACTGGGTGCTCAACATGCACGGACAGCCGGTGACGGTGGTGAACTCGTGGTGTACCGGCATCCGTGAGGTGATTGCGGTGCGGCACGTCCACGCCCCCCGTGAGACGCTGGTGACTCCAGATCACCGCTACTGGGTGGGCGACCTCAGCACCGTGAGCGCCGCAAGCGTGACAGCCGAGGGATACGCCTCCTCGCTCTCCCGACCCACACGTCTTGGTGAAAGCAAGCTCAGGTGGAAGGCCGTCGGCGAGGCGCAGGGCGACGTGTTCCTGCTGCCCCGCCAGCTCCACTTCGAGCTGCCCGACTCGCTGGAGATCAATCTGGGGAACTTCGCCGTCCGGCGGGGGCAGCTTGAGCGGCGATATCAGACGCAGATTCGGGAGAGCTACGATCTCGGTTACCTGTTCGGCACTTTCTTAGGGGACGGCCACGCCTTCATCAACCACAACGGCAGCGAGACCCGCACGGGTTCGGAGATCGGGCGGGTGTCCTGGTACTTCTCACACGAGGAACGGGAGATCGCCGACAAGCTGGCCGCGTGTGTCGAGCAGGTGACGGGCGTGCGGCCGACGCTCAAGGTGGACGGCAACCTCATCAACGTTTACCTGTATTCCCTCCCCTGGGCCCGACTCCTCTCTCAGTTTGGCAAGCGGGAGCACAAGACATTGCCCCATGCCTACCTGGCGAAGAACCCCGAGTACCTGCGCGGCCTCAAAGACGGCCTGATCGACAGCGACGGCTATATTGCCGCCGACGGTCGCCACTGCTTCGTGAACACCTCGCGCGAGTTGCTGGAACTCTTCGGGCTGCTGTGCCACCTCACGGAGGGCAGCCTGCCCAACATGTACGTCGAACCCGGCAACCTCGGCGGCCTTCAAGGGGTCAAGGACGAGATGTTGGACTCCTACCGCGCCCGTCTCAACGTCTCGCACGCCGCCCGGCAGCTTCCCGACTACAGCGTCGTCAAGCCCCTGTCCCGACGCGACTTGACCCTCAGCCTGCCCGTCTACGACATCGAGGTGGACTGCCCGACTCACAGCTTCATCGCCGACAACGCGGTCGTCCACAACAGCATCTGTACCACCCGCGTCGTCACCGGCGTCGGCGTCCCCCAGATCACCGCCATCTTCGAGGCCTCCGGTGTCGCGCTGGAGGCGGGCGTCCCCGTCATCGCCGACGGCGGCATCAAGCAGACGGGCGACGTGCCCAAGGCCATCGCCGCCGGGGCGAGCGCGGTGATGATGGGCTCCATGCTCGCGGGCACCGACGAGGCCCCCGGCGAGGTTGTGCTGCGTGACGGGCGCCGTTACAAGAGCTACCGGGGCATGGGCTCCCTCGGCGCGATGGACCAGGGATCGAGCGACCGCTACTTCCAGTCGGGCAGCCGCAAATTCGTCCCCGAGGGCATCGAGGGCATCATCGCCTCCCGGGGCAAGGCGGGTGAGGTGCTGTACCAGTTCGTCGGCGGCCTGAGAAGCAGCATGGGCTACTGCGGCTCCCCCGACCTGGAGACCCTGCAAGGCACCGCCCAGTTCGTCCGCATCACGGGCGCCAGCCTGATCGAGAGCCACCCCCACGGGGTCACGATCACGAAGGAGGCGCCGAACTACGGGGGGAAGTAGGCGTCTCGCGGTGCGTGACTGGGCAGCGGCCGTGCCCACTCCCGGCTGTGCGCCCCCCAGCAAACATGTCGGAGGCTGACGGCAATCCGCTCTACCCTTCGTCTATGGCCGAAATCTTGTTCTTCCACCACGCGCAGGGTCAGACGCCGGGCTTCCTCGCCCTCGCCGAGGAGTGGCGGCGGGCCGGGCACGTGGTGCACACGCCCGACCTCTACCACGGCCAGAGCTTCGACACCCTGGAAGCGGGCCTCGCCTATGCCCGGGAAATCGGGTTCGACCATATTCTTGAAGCGGGCGTGCGTGCGGCGGACGACTTGCCCTCCGAGCTGACCTACGCCGGGCTGTCGCTGGGGGTGATGCCCGCGCAGAAGCTGGCCCAGACCCGCCCCGGGGCGCGGGGGGCCCTGCTGGTTCACGCCTGTCTGCCGGTCTCAGAATTCGGCGACCAGTGGCCTGCGGACGTTCCCGTCCAGATTCACGCGATGGAAGCCGACCCCTCCTTCGAAGAGGACGCGGAGGCAGCCCGGTCGCTCGTCGAGTCGGTGCGTGGGGCGGAGTTGTTCCTGTATCCGGGGAATCAACACCTGTTCACGGACCGCAGTCTGCCCGCGTATGACGCCGGAGCCACCGCACTCCTCCTGCAACGTGTGGAGGCCTTTCTCGCAGGGCACTGATGACCCCGCCCTTTCCCGGGCGCTGTTCACGGCCGGTGGGCCACTACCGCCCGGGGGAGCCGGGACGTGGGCGGGACCCCGCTGCGTACTGCGTCCCAATCCCCACACCCCACCGCCCCCACCCCTTACCCTGGTTCCCGTGAAGCGACTCCTCACCGCCCCCCGCGAGCCCGTCAACGCCCTCACCCACTGGGGCGGGGCGCTGGCGGCCTTAATCGTGCTGGGGCCGCTGCTGTGGTGGGCCTCGGCGCGGGGGCTGAGCGTGTGGCCCTTCCTCGTCTTCGGACTGAGCATGGTGGGGCTGTACGCCGCCTCGGCGAGCTACCACTCCTTCCGGGGAGGCGAGCGGGGCCTCCTGTGGCTGCGCAAGCTCGACCACGCGGGCATCTTCCTCCTCATCGCGGGAAGTTACACGCCGGTCGCGTACTACGGGCTGGAAGGAGTGTGGCGCGTCGGTGTGCTCGGTGTGATCTGGGGGATCGCCCTGACGGGTATCGTCCTCAAGCTCGTCACCATGCGGCTGCCGCGCTGGGTGAGCACGCTGCTGTACCTGGGGATGGGGTGGATCGCCCTCGGGCTGCTGCCGCAACTCGCGCGCAACCTGCCGCCCGCCGCGCTCGTCTGGCTGGCGGTGGGGGGCGTGCTGTACTCCATCGGCGCCGTCATCTACGGGACGAGGCGCTGGAATCCGCGCCCCGGCTTCGGATTCCACGAAATCTGGCACCTGTTCGTGCTGGGCGGCACGGGTGCCCACGTGGCGATGATGTTCCACCTGCGGTGAGAAACGAAAAAGGAAGGAAAGGAAAAGCCCCGGTTCATCGCCGGGGTCTTTCATGTCCGTTGTGGTCTCAGCGGAGCCCGACCACGCCGAAAACCCACGCCTGCACGGTGCGGATGATGTTTCCGATAGGCCCCTGCGCGATGAAGATAAACAGCATCACGATCACGAAACTGAAGGGCTGAGCCTCGAACTGGGCGAGGCTGCGGCCCAGCGACGGCACGAGCGCGCCGATAATCCGGCTGCCGTCGAGCAGCGGGATGGGAATGAGGTTGAAGACGGCGAGCACGACGTTGATGCTCAGCACGTACGACAGGACCGTGAACGTGAACTGGCTGGGCGGCAAGAAGCGCAGCAGCAATCCCGCGACGAGGGCGATCAGCAGGTTGCTGATGGGTCCCGCCGCCGACACCCAGAGCGTGCCCCAGCGCCCCAGGTTGCGCGGGTTGATGGGCACGGGCCGCGCGAAGCCGAAGCCCGCGATCAAGAGGAGCAGGGTGCCGAAGGGGTCGAGGTGCTTGACGGGATTGAGGGTCACGCGCCCGAAGCGCCGGGGGGTGGGATCGCCGAGGCGGTCGGCGGTGTAGGCGTGCGCGAACTCGTGGACGGTCAGGGACAGCACGAGCGCCGCCGCGATGATCACGAACTGAAGGGGGTTCGTGGTCAGGAGACTTAGCAACATATGGGGCGCATTGTACGGGGGAGAGCCGCCGGGCACGGGATGACCCCTTACCGAGGCCGGGCTCACCTCATCTGCTTGAGGAACCTGTCGAGCGGCGGGGCGGTGATCAGGGTGGAGTGCCCAGGTAGGCGGCAAGGGCCGCCCGCTCCTCGTCCCGCGAGTGGACCTTCCCCGCCTGGCGCAGGACGGCGAGGTGGGCGAGGGCCGCTCCCACCGCTGGGCCCGGCGAGACGCCGAGCGTCACCACGTCCCGCCCGGTCAGGACCGGGTACGCCTCCGGGCGGAGCAGAGCGCGCAGCACGCCCTCGGGTGTCCGGGGCGCGGCCGGGGCATCCCCCAGGGCGCGGGCGAGGAGGGCGCCCGGCTTTTCCCCCAGGCCCAGACGGGCGGCGAGTGCGGCGGGGTCGGGGTCGGCCGAGAGGAGGGCGGCCCCGTATACCTGGGGGGAGACGAGCTGGCCCGCGTCCTGCCGGGCGTCCAGGGCCTCCAGCCGTTCGAGGGCTCCCGGGGGCAGCAACGCCCCGGCCCCCCACCCCTCCAGGGCGCGGGCGGCGAGGCCCGGCCTGGGTTCGCCCAGCAGCAGGCGCAGTTCGGCGTGCAGGCGGGGCGTCCGCCCGGCCATGCCCAGCGCGTCCGGCACCTGTCGCAAGAGTTGTGGGTGTGCCACCAGCCCCAGCCGCCCGGCAAGCCGCGCCCCCCGCACGAGACGGCTGGCGTCCTCGTGGAGGGAGCGGGGGTGGAGGGGCCGTAGAACCCGCTCCCGCAGGTCCTCCAGGCCGCCCATCTCGTCGAGCAGGGTGACCCTCCCGTCGGGCCCGACCACCAGCGCGAGCGCGTTCAGCCCGAAGTCGCGCCGCCGCAGGTCGTCCGCCAACGTGCCGGGCTCGGGCACCGGGTTCTCCCCCGGCACCGGGTACCTCTCCCACCGCGCCCGCACGAGGTCGGCGCGCCGCCCGCCCGGCAGCGTCACGGTCGCGTTGCCGAAGGCCGGGTGGACGAGGTGGGGGAGACCCGTCGCGGCGGCGAGGCTTCCGGCGTCCGCCCCCTCGACCACCACGTCGAGGTCGAGGGGCGTTTCCCCCAGCAGGGCATCCCGCACCGCCCCGCCGACGAGGGCGACCCGGGCCCCCCCGCCCGCCCGCCGCGCGAGGTCCGTGAGCCACGCGCGGTCCTCCGCCTGCACCCGCTCCCACGCCCGGGCCGCCAGGTCGCCGTCTCCTGCCCCCGTCGCCGCGAGGCCCTCTCGTTTCATGGCGGTCATTATCCGCGCCGCCCAGGAGGGCTAACCTTGAGGCTATGTCCACGCTCGACGCCGCCCGACGAGACCTCACGCGGGTCCTCGGTTCGTACCTGGAGGGCGGGCGCCCCGACGGCGTCTTCCACCTCGCGCCGGGCGGGCCGGGCAGCACCCCCGCACTCGCCGACCTCGACGTGCCCGAACTGCACCTGGACCTGCTGCCGGAACCTCCTACCGAGGTGCAAAGGGCCGCGCTCGCCACGCTCGGGTACGTGCCGGGCGAGCGGGAGGACGTGTGGACCCACCCGGGCGGCTGGCGCCTCGTGCTGTGCGACCACGGGACGGGCTGGCGGGCCGGGCAGACGGCGCTGCGGGCCCTGCTGCTGGGAGGCGGGAAGGCCGCCGCCCGCTACCGGACGGTGTTTCTCGCCCGGGGAAGGGAGGAGGCGGACGCGGCCCTGCTCGCCGAGGCGCTCGCCCACCACGCCCGCACGGTGGGCTTCGCCCCCGCCAAGCACATTTCACGGGCCCTGAGCACCCTCCCCGACCTGCCCTGGATGGTGGCGGGTGGCCTGGCCCTCGACCTGCACCTCGGCGGACTCACCCGCCCGCACGACGACGTGGACGTGGTGATTCCCCGCCCCGCCCAGGTGAATGTGCGCGACGCGCTCCTGGCCGGGGGCTGGCGCCTCGACGCCTGCGGGCCGGGCGGTTATCGGCCCTGGACGGCGCCACTCGACCCGCCCCACCATCAGGTCCACGCCCGTCACCCGGAGTTGCCGGACGTGCTCATGCTCGACCTGCTGCTCACCGGCCTGGGGGACGGCCTCTGGCACTACCGCCGCGACCCGCGCGTGACCCTGCCGCTCGCCGAGGCTCGGCAGTTCGGGCCAGAGAACCTGCCCTACCTCGCGCCCCAGGCCGTCCTCCTCTTCAAGGGCGGCCACGCCGGGCGCGACCCGAGGGGCAAGGACGCCCGCGACTTCGACCGTGTCCTGCCCACCCTGACGCGAGCCGCCCGGGACTGGCTCGCCGGGGCGCTGAACGTCACGGCGCCGGGTCACCCGTGGCTGGGGCGGCTTTGAGACTGGACGATGAGGGACGAGCTGTACTCGTCACCCCTCACCCCGGCCCTCTCTGCCGCGCAGCTTTGCAAGTCCCGCAAGGGGAGCGGGAGAACGAGACCTCGTGTAGGACTGTGTTCTTCCCAACTGCATGTCAGGCATCTTGAGGGGATGAACGGGCCGGACGTGGGAACATAGGTCCTCACCCAGCCTCTCCCGCTGGCACTTTCAGGCGTCAAAAGAAGAGGGACACGGGCCAACCTCTCCCGTGTCCTCTCAAGAATCAGCCTGATTCAGGCGGCCCTTACGCCTGCGCCCGCTCCGCAGGTGCGTCGAGGGTGGCGATCTCGGCGGGGGTCATCTGGTAGTGCTCGCCGCACCAGTGGCAGACGATCTCCTGACCGCCCTCCTCGATCATCTCCAGCCGCTCGCCGGGGGCGAAGAACTTCAGGCTGCCGAGGGCCTTTTCGCGCGAGCAGCGGCACTGGAAGCGGGCGGGCTGCGCCTCGGCGGACAGCGTCAGGTCCAGGCCCTCGGCGGCGGCCTGCATGGTCTCCAGCAGGCTGCCCCGGCGCAGGCTGTCGGTGAACTGGCCGATGGAGCGGACGTTCGCCTCCAGCCGGGCCAGCGTCTCGTCGCTGACCCCGGGCATCGCCTGCACGAGCAGGCCACCCGCGCGGGCCACCCGGCCCCCCTCCTCGTACACCCCGAGCAGGACGGCGTTGGGAATCTGCTCCGACACGCCCAGGTAGGTGCTCACGTCCTCGGCGATCTCGCCGCTCACGAGTTCCACGCTGCCGGTGTAGGGCTCGCCGTTGTCGAGGAGGCGGGTGACCGCCAGTTCACCCTCGGTGCCGACGATGCCGCTCACGTCGAGCTTGCCGTCTGAGACGCGGATGGGGAGGTCGGCCCCGGGCTCGCGCACGTAGCCGCGCACCAACCCGTCCGCACTCCCCTCGGCGACGATCCAGCCCACGCTGCCGCCGCCTTGGATGCGGACGGTTACGCGGCTGTCGGGCTTCTTGCCCAGTACCACGGCAAGCAGAGCCGAGGCGGCGAGCGTGCGCCCCAGCGCGGCGGTCGCCGTCTTGCTGAGGTGATGGCGCAGCCGGGCCTCCTCGACGAGGGCGGTCGCGTCGATGCCAACAAGGCGCAAGGTCCCGCCCGCCGCCGTGCCGCGCAGCAGGAAAGAGTTTGGGTGGGCGTTCGAAGTCATTAGGAAACTTTACAAGAGCACGCTCAAGTCGGCTGTGGGAGGGCTCGCATTCAGGTCTGTCCCCACGACGGTTTCGCCAGACCCCGGACGGCCGAGCTTCTGGCGTGAGGGGATACTGGACGGACGCCGCTCACTTTTTGTGAGCTTCACACCCTCTGATTTCTGGCTGTCGATCCTGCTCATGAATCTTGAACGGAACTGGGGAGAGGACTCACAAGGGGAGCCTACCCTAACGCATCAAGTCCGTCCAAGCGGGCGGACCCTGCCACAAAATCCCCGCTCGGACCGTGCTTTCCGCTACACGAGCGCCCCAGGAGCCACCATGAAGAAATCCCTCCCCCTTCGTGCCGCCGCCCTCGCCACCCTCGCGCTGGCGCTCGCGGCGTGCGACAACCGCAACGCGAACAACAATAATACGGGCGGTGGCAACACGACGGCCAGCGGCGGCACCACGTCCCCGGCGGGGGGCGCGAGCGGGACCCTCGTCGTGCAGGAGAGCGCCGACATCCCGACCCTCGACCCCGGCACGACCTACGACACGGGGAGCGGGCAGGCTGTGGAGAACCTTTACGAGACGCTGGTGACGTACCAGGGCAACAGCCTCTCCGAACTGGGGCCCCTGCTCGCCACCGAATGGACCACGGGCCAGGGCGGGCGCGAGTACCGCTTCACCCTGCGCGAGGGCGTGAAGTTCCACTCGGGCAACGACTTCAAGTGCGCCGACGCCGAGTACACCTTCCGCCGTAACCTCGTGACGAACACCAGTTCGAGCGGCAACTGGTTCCTGTCGGAGAGCCTGCTGGGCACCGGAAGCAACGCGAACGACGATAAGTCGATCACCTGGGAGCGGATCACGAACGCGGTGAAGTGCGACGGCGAGACGCTGGTCTTCACCCTGCCCAAGGCCGATCCCGCCTTCCTCTCCAAGCTCGCGTACACCGGCCAGAGCATCGTGGACAGCGCACACGCCAAGAAGATCGGCGAGTGGGACGGCACCGAGGCGACCTGGAAGGCGGCGGTGGGCAAGGACCTCACCGGCAGCCCCCTCTCCCAGAACCCCAGCGGCACGGGCGCGTACCGCTTCCTGAGCAAGAACTCGAACGCCTTTACCGCCGAGGCCTTTGGCGACTACTGGGGCGACAAGGCGAAGATCAAGAACGTCGTCATCCAGATCGTGCCCGAGCAGGCCGCGCGCCAGCAGGCCTTCTTGCGCGGGGACGCGGACCTGATCGAGACGGGCGGGCGGCCCATCGTGGAGGCGCAGCTTCGCGGCAAGCCGGGCGTCGCCATCCTCGACGACCTGCCCGACATCAGCGCCTTCGGCATCTTTATGAACCAGGACATCAAGGGCGAAGGCCGCCTGGGCAGCGGCAAGCTCGACGGGCAGGGCATCCCGGCGAACTTCTTCAGCGACGTGAACGTGCGCAAGGGCTTCGTCTCGGCCTTCGACGTGCCCACCTACATCAAGCAGGTGCAGAGCGGCAAGGGCGAGCCGCGCAACTTCCTCCTCCCCGACTCTTTCCCGGGCTACGACCAGGACCTAGCTGCGCCCAAGTTCGATCTCGACGCCGCCCGCGAGGCCTTCCAGAAGGCGTGGAACGGGCAGGTGTGGAAAAACGGCTTCACCGTCAACGCGACCTACCGCGCCGGGAGCGTGCCCGCCCAGACCGCGATGGAACTGCTCAAGCAGAACATCGAGTCGCTGAACCCCAAGTTCAAGGTGAACATCCAGGGCAAGCAGTGGAGTGAAATTCTTCAGGACGGCGACCAGGGCAAGGAAATCCTGATCATGACCGGCTGGGCGCCCGACTACGCCGACCCCGACAACTTCGTCCATACGATGTACTCCTCGGAGGGCTTCTACCACCCCCGCGCGAACTTCACCGACCCGCAGCTCGACGCCTGGGTGCAGGAGGCCCGCACGACCACCGACACCGAGCGCCGCAACGAGCTGTATTCGCAGATCGCCAAGCGGGCCCAGGACCAGGCCTACTACATCCTGATGCCCAGCAATCCCGGCATCCTCGCCTACCGCGACAACCTCCAGGGCATCGGCAAGGACACCTTCAACCCCATGCTCGCCTTCCGCACGGGCACGCTCTGGAAGGACCTCAGCAAGTCGTAAGCTACAAGTTTCTTCTGGGCCGCATTCCGACGTGGATGCGGCTCCTTTCGTCTGCCCGCGCGGGTATCCTGACGCCATGCTCGACAGCGAAAGCCCCACCGCCCACGGGCGGCCCATCACGCTGCTCCTGGTGGACGACCACCCCGTCGTGCGCAAGGGCACCCGCGAACTGCTGGAGAATGAAACCGATCTGCGGGTGCTGGGAGAGGCCGACAGCGGCGAGGACGCCATCCAGAAAGCCCGAGCCCTGCAACCCGACGTGATCCTGATGGACGTGTCCATGCCGGGCATGAACGGCATCGAGGCCACGCGCATCATCAAGGCCGAGCGCCCCACCGTCGGCGTTCTGGTGCTGACGAGCTACGACGATGACGCCTACGTCTTCGCGCTGCTGGAGGCGGGGGCCGCCGGGTATCTCCTCAAGAACGCCAGCGAGGACGACCTGCTGGGCGCGGTGCGGGCGGTGGCGGCGGGGGAGAGTGCGCTTCACCCCTCCGTCGCCCGCAAGGTGCTCGAACGGTTCAGCGCCCAGCAGACGCCCACGCCGCCCGAGGATGCGCTCAGCCCCCGGGAATTGGAAGTCCTGCGCGTGGCGGCGACGGGCCGCACGAACAAGGAGATTGCCCGGGACCTCGACATCAGCCCGCGCACGGTGCAGGTTCACCTCGCCAACATCTTTTCCAAACTGGGGGTGGGGAGCCGGACGGAGGCGGTGCTGTACGGGATCAAGCGGGGGTGGATCGATCCCAAGACGTTGTAGGAGGGGCAGGGCGTCTTGCTCCGTTTACCCCCACCCCCCAGCCCCCTACCCCCAGGGGGGGCAGGGGGAGCGGCGCTGCGCTGGGCAAGGGCACACGGGCGGCGTGAGTGGGCGAGTCTTTCTGAACGCAATGTTTGATCTTGCTGCGTCCCATCTATGTGCCCACCGTCTCGCTGCGCGAGCCGACGTGGTCGTGGGCCAGGGGCGTTGATGCGGTGTGCTCCTGTTCGGCGTCCGGGGAGACGTTTTGAAAAGCGCAAAAGCTTCAGCTTCTTTTCTCCCTCCCCCCTTGCGGGTGACTCGTAGAGCTGCGAAGCAGAGGGTCGGGGTGAGGAGGCGTGTGACCAACGCCCCTCCCCTTCGCCGCCCACCACCCCATCTTTTTGCCCCTCCCCCTTGAGGGGGGAGGCTGGGAGGGGGTGACCGAAGCACCCACCAGCGCCCCTCGGCGCCCAACCCGCCAAACCTCTACCATCTGCTCAACCCCCCGCACCCCCTCCTTCCCCATGACCCTGCCCCCCTTCCCCCCCGATCTCGGCGCCGTGCCCACCGTGCGGGCGTTCGGCGCCGCCCTGGCCCAGTTCGCCTGCCGGACGGTGCGGGCGCACGGCGTTCAGGTCTGGGCCGTGGTGGGGGGGTCGCTCGGCGTGGTGGGGGAGGAGGGCCGGGGGCTGGGGCTGAGTGACGGGACGCTGGCGGCCCGGTCGCTGGCACAGGGGGAGACGTTGGAGGAGGGGATGCTCGCCTGCGTGCCCTTCGGGGGCGGGGTGCTCGAATTCGTGGGGGCGGACCCGGCGGGGGTAGAGGTCATGGCCGGGCTGACGCCGCTCCTGACGCTGGCGCTGGAGGGGGTGCAGGCGCGGGAGGCGCGGCGGGGGCAGGGGCGCGTCGCGGAGACAGTGGAGCGGCTGGTGCGGCGGCTGGGGGGCAGCCTCGACCTCGCCGAGGTGCTCACCGCGACCGCCGAGAGCGCCGCGCTCGCGCTGGGCTTCGGGCGGGCCTTCGTGGGCCTGTTCAGCGAACTCGGCGAGGACGGGGCGCGAACTGGGGAGGTGTTCACGTACGGCTTCGATCCGTCCTTTACGGGAGGGATCGGGGTGGGGCCGGTGTCGCTCGGGCGGCTCACCGGGCGCGGCGAGGTCATCCTCTTTGAAAAGGCGCGGGACGCGGGCACCCCGCTAGGCGCCGGGCTGGCCGAACTCGACCCCGAGGTCGCCCTGATCGCGCCCCTGACCGCCCGGGGCCGCCCGCTGGGGTTGCTGTACGTGGACAGCCGCTCGCCGGGAGCCCGCGTGACCGAGGACGACACCCGGCTCGTGCTCGCGCTCGCCGAGCAGGCGTCCCTCGCCATCGACAACGCGCGGCTCTACGGCATCGAGACCCGCAAGCGCGAGGCCGCCGAGGCGCTGCGGGAGGCGGGGGCGGCGCTGGCGGGCAGCCTGCACCTCAGCGACACGCTGGAGCGGATTCTGGAGCAGGCCACCGCCCTCTTCGGCACCGACGCGGCGGGCGTGTACGAGCTGCAACCCGACGGGCGCACCCTCTCGATCCGCAGCGCGGTCGGGCTGCCCAGCGAATACGTCCTGCGCGTGCGGGCCAAGGTGGGGGCGGGCGTGACCGGGCGGGCCGTCGAGCGCCGCGCTCTGGTCACCGCCGTGGACCTGAACACCGCGCACCTCGGCGGGGGAAGCCGCTACACCCGGCAACTCCTCGCGCAGGGCCGCTACCCGTACCGGGGCGTCATCGGGCTGCCGCTGGGCACGCGGGCGGGCGTGTTCGGGGCCCTCACCCTGTACTGGAAGGCTCCCCTGCCCCTCGACGCGGACGACCTCGCCCTGACCGAGGTGTTCGCCGCGCAGGCCAGCCTCGCCATCGAGAACGCCCGGCTGTACGAGGAGGAGCTGCGCCGCGAGCGCGAGGCCGCCGTGCTGCTGAACGTGGGGCGCCTGCTCGGCGAGGACCAGAGCGACCGCGCGCTGTCCGAGGCCGCCCGGCTCGCCACCCTGGCGCTGAATGCCGGGCGCGGTTTGATCGCCCTGACCGGGGGGGAGACGGGCGAGGTCTCGCGCTGCGCGGGCTTCAATCTGCCCCCGCTCGCGCCCGCCGACCTCGCGGGGCTGCTCGCGCAGGTCGGGCGCGGTCCCCGGCCCCTGACTCGCCGCCACGCCCTGCCCGGCGCCGGGAGCGCCCTGATCGTGCCCCTGCGCGGCGGGGCGGGGGGCGACACGGTGCTCGGCTTCCTCTACGCCGACGACCCCGGCGCGGAGGCCCCCAGCGACCGGGTGCTGGGGCTCGCCCGCAGCGTCGCCGACCAGATGGCCCTGACCCTGACCCGCGAGCGGCTGCTCGCCGCCCTCGCGCGGGAGGAGGCCCGCTACCGCCAGCTCGCGGAGGGCGCCCACGACCTGATCCTGAGCGCGGACCCCTCGGGCACGGTGACCTACGCGAACCCGGCCGCCACCCGGCTCCTCGCCCCGCTGACCGGGCCGCTCGTCGGGGCCTCGCTGCTGGGTCTCGCCACGCCCGCCACCCGCCCCGCCCTGCAAGCCGCCTGGGAGGCCGCGCACACCCAGCCCGGCGGGGGCCGCGCGGAGATCGAGGTGGCGGGCTACCGGCTGGAGGTCCGCCTCAGCGCCGTGCGGCCGGGGGGCGTCCTCCACGGGGTCCTCACCGTCGCCCGCGACCTGTCGGAACTCCAGACGCTCGCCGACGAGATCCAGCGGCGGGGGCAGGCGCTGGAGGCCGCCACCAGCCGCACCCTGGAACTGAGAAGCTACCTCACTCTCTTTACCCAGGCGCAGGAGGAGGAGAGGCGCCGCATCAGCCGCGAACTCCACGACGACACGGCCCAGGTCCTCGTCGCCACCACCCGGCGCGTCGCCCGCCTCGCCCGCGAATTGGGGGGCGAGCACCGCGCCCGCGCCGACGACATCCTGGGGGACCTGGGCGCCGCCATCGAGAGCGTGCGCCGCTTCGCCCGCAACCTGCGCCCCAGCGTCCTCGACGACCTCGGCCTGCTTCCAGCCCTCGAATGGCTGGTGTCGCAGGCGCAGACGGACGCCCGGCTGGAGATCAGTGGGGCCGAGCGGCGGCTGCCCCCCGCCCTCGAACTCACCGTGTTCCGGCTGGCGCAAGAAGCCCTGACCAACGTGGACAAGCACGCCCGCGCCCGCACGGCCGCCATCCGCGTCGCCTTCGAGGAGGACGGGGTGCGCGTGGCGGTCAGCGACGACGGCCAGGGCTTCACGCCGGGTCAGGCCCAGGCCCGCGCGCAGGAGGGCCACCTGGGCCTCATCGGCCTGCGCGAGCGCGTGACCCTCGCCGGGGGAGAGCTGGAGGTGGACAGCGAGCCGGGCCGGGGAACCACGCTGAGGTTCCGGCTGCCGGGGTGAGGCAGAGTGCTCCTTTGCCCGTACAATGCCGCTATCTCTTTGGGAGCCGACCTCTGTGATCCGTTGACCCACCTCTTCAGCGAGAACCCGTCCCTCACTCTGGTGAGCGGTCCTTCTTTCCGACTGCCGAGGTGTCAACATGGCTGTTCCCCGAGCGTACCTGGAGAAAATCCGGTCGGTCTATCCCGGCCTGTCCCTGAACACGTTGGACTTCAACCAGGATGGGATGGTCAACGATGTCGTCGTTGTCAACGGCGAGGTGGTCTGCCGCTTCGGCAAGCATCCGTGGGCCGCTGAAGCTCTCCGGCAGGAGGCGCGCGTTCTGGCCCTGGCCCGTGAGTACACGTCCATGCGCACGCCAGAGTTCGAGCACCTGGAGCCGGAGTTCGTCACCTACCGGTTCCTCCCCGGTGAGCCCCTGACCCGCAACCTGCTTCTGTGGCTCTCCCCGGAAGCCCGCCGGGCTGTCCTGGCCGACCTCGTGACCTTTCTGCGGCAGATGCACCACATCCCCCGTGCGGCGGTCGAGGCGGCGGGTCTTCAGGCCTCGGACGCCTTTCGAACACGTGAGGACTGGTCGGCGTTGCTGGCTCAGGCCGAGGAGCACCTGTTCCCGCTCCTGATGCGCCATCAGCGCGCGTGGCTTCTCGGCCACTTCGCTCCGGTCCTGGAGGACACTCTGGACCTGAACCCCACGCCCCGGCTGATCCACGGTGACTTGGGTGTGTACCACGTGCTCTTCGACCCCGACGCCCGGCGGCTTGCAGGCGTCATCGACTTCGGAACGGCGGGCCTGGGTGACCCCGCCACCGACCTGGCGGTGTTGCTGAGCAATTACGGGGAATCTCTGGTCGGCGAAGTCCTCCCCGCCTATCCAGAGCTGACCGACCACCTCGACCGCGCCCGGTTCTGGGCGGGCACACTGGAGGTGCAGTGGGCGCTGGCCGGTCTCGTCCACGGTGACCGGGCCCTCGCTCTGGCCCACCTCGGCGGGGCACGCGATGTGCTGCCTCTCGGTCGCTAGGGCCGCGTGTCCAGGTCCGTCCCGAACTGCCGGTTCATGAACACCGCGAGTTCCCGGGCGAAGCGTTGATGTGCCAAGTTGCTCGGGTGCACGCCGTCGAGGCTGAAGGACCTCCCAAAGGGGGACGCCGCCGTGGGAATCAGGGGTCGCCCCGGCAGCGTGTCGAGCACCCGCGTCACGTCGAAGACGGGCACCCCGCGCGCGGCGGCGATCTCGCGGATGGCGGCGTTGTACCCCTCCACGATCCGCTGCGACTGCGCGTACTCGGCGGCGGTCAGCGCCTCGGGGGCGTTGCAGGAGAGGGGGGCCGCCTTGCTGGCGCGGCCCACGATGACGCTGCCGAAATACACGTCCTGCCCCCGGCAACTGTCGTCCACCACCCCCACGAGGCGGAGTTGCCGCACCGGGATCAGGGCGGGCACCCGCGTCACGTCCGGCACCGTCATCAGGACGAGGGAGCGGACGCCCCCCGCCAGCAGCCGGTCCACCAACGTCGCGTAGTCGGCCCGGAAGCTCTCCAGCGGCGTGGCCTGGTCGGGCCGCCCGCGCAGGGTGGGCAGCAGCACATCGTTGTTGCCGATCCAGAGGGTGACGAAGAGGGGACGGCGGGCCAGCGCCGCCTCCAGTTGAGTGGTGCCGGGGCCCAGGATCGCCCGGTAAAGGTCGGCGTCGTACAGTTGCGGGTCGGGGTCGGTGACCCGCGTGTCGGTGCTGCGGAGCACGTCGCCCACCTTGGCGCCCGGCACCGCCACGACCGGGGACACGGCGCCCGGCTGGCGGAGCGTGCAGTTCTTCGTTCCCGTCACGCCCACCGGGGGAGGACAGCCGGGGTCCTGCACCTCCGGCATGGGCACGTCCAGCCCGGCCCGCTCGCCCAGCAGCCGGGGGTAGGCTGACCGCTGCGACTCGGCGGTCAGCCCGCCCGACTGGAACCCGGCGGTGATGCTGTCGCCCATCGCCACGTAGCGGGTGAACGGGGCGGCGTCCGGGCGCGGGGTGTGAGCCGTCTGCCTGGGGGCGCAGGCCGCAAGCAGGAGCAGGGCGAGGGGCAGGAGTCGCTTCATGACACCACCTTGGTCGGGATGAGGGGCCGGGTAGACCCATCCGGAGTGGAAGTCTGCCGTGTCGGTTCCGCGTCTTCCCGCAGAGGTTACCCTGCCCGGCGCCCCCCGACTACACCCACGCAGACACCTGCCACGGCGCAGGGCGCGGGAGTGCCATATCCCACGCCCTTCGCTCCGTTCATCCCGGCCTTACAGCGCCAGGTACGCCTCCCTGACCTTCGGGTCTGCCAGCAGCGCCGCCCCCGTCCCCGTGTTCACCACCTGCCCGTTTTCGAGGACGTAGGCGCGGCCCGCGAGCCTCAGACTCAGCCCCACGTTCTGCTCGACGAGCAGGATGCTCACGCCCTCCTGGTTCACGGCCTTCAGGGCCTCGAACACTGTCTGGGTCATCAGCGGCGAGAGGCCCAGGGAGGGCTCGTCCACCACGAGGACGCTCGGGCGGGCCATCAGGGCGCGGCCCACCGCGACCATCTGCTGCTCGCCCCCCGAGAGAGTGCCCGCGAGTTGTCCCTGCCGTTCACGCAGGCGGGGAAAGAGGGTATAGACGTGCTCCAGCGTCTGAGGCTGCGCGGCGCGGGCCTCGGAACGCATCGCCGCCCGGCGAGGCGCGGGACAACGCCGTCCTCGTCTGCCACTACTACACGGGCACGTCCCAGGCGGCGGGGATGGGGGCGGACGGGGTGCCCGGCTGGTGGGACTCCCTGATCGGGCCGGGGCGCGCGGTGGACACGGACCGCTTCTTCGTGGTGGCGATGAACACCCTCTCGAACGTGCAGGTCCTCGACCCCCGGGTGGTGACGACCGGGCCGGACACCGAGCACCCGCAGGGCGGCGCGTGGGGAGGACGTTTTCCGGCGTGGACCTTCGCCGACCTGCACGCCCTGCAACTCGCGCTGCTGCGGCGCCTGGGGGCAGAGAACTGGCAGGCGGTCGTCGGCCCCAGCCTGGGGGGAATGCAGGCGCTCCAGTGGGCGGCCCGGTCGCCGGACCTCGCGCCCCGGGTGGCCGCCGTCGCCACCAGCCCGTGCGCGGGGCCTTCGGGCCGCTGCTGCGCGACGTGGCCGCCTAGGGGGGACTCACGGGGGCGCTGCGGCTGATCTCCCTGTTCGGGCTGGGGGAGACGCGCTGGAGCGCACCTT
This sequence comes from Deinococcus aetherius, assembly GCF_025997855.1. Classification (NCBI taxonomy): domain Bacteria; kingdom Thermotogati; phylum Deinococcota; class Deinococci; order Deinococcales; family Deinococcaceae; genus Deinococcus; species Deinococcus aetherius. The sequence continues at coordinate 2,011,959 of NZ_AP026560.1, read as the reverse complement.
CCGGGAGGCCGACTTCGAGGCGTACCTCAGAACGCGGGCGGGGACGGCCAGCCTCGCCCACATCCTCGACCTCGCGCGGGTGGTGGAGACGCACGACCTGAACGAGGTCGCGCCCCGTCCCGACCTCTTCGCCCGCTGGCGGGACGCGGGGCTGCGTCTGCTGACCGTGAACGTCCGGGGAGACCTCTTCTTCCCGGCGGCGGAGATGCGGGCGTTCGCGGGGGCGAGCCGGGCGGCGGGCGTGGCCCACACCCACCTGGAGTTCGACTCGGCGCACGGGCACCTGGGCTGCGTGGCGGACACGGCGCCCTTCGCGCCCCTGCTGCGCGGGCTGCTGGAGGACACGCTGCCCACCGTGCCCCTCCCGCCCGAACCGCTCGGTGCCGGGGACGTGGCCCATGCCTGACGGAGAGCAAACCCTCGTCGCCCTGCACAGCAATTTCGCGTCGGCGGCGTGGTGGGAGAAATTGATCGCCCACCCCCCGGCGGGCTGGCGCGTCCTCGCCCCCGACCTGCCGGGCTTCGCGGGGACCGGGCACGAGGGCGAGGTCAGCGTCGGGGCGTACGCGGACTGGCTCGGCGGCTGGCTCATAGATCAGGGCGTCACGCGGCCCGTGGTGCTGGGGCACAGCCTGGGCGGGGCGGTCGCGCTGGAGTTCGCCGCGCGTGACCCGAACGCCCTCTCCGGTCTGGTCCTCGCCGCGAGCGCGCCCCTGACCGGCCTCGTCACGCCTGAGGAGAACTACCCCGTGCTGGAGTTGCTGCGGGCGAACGCGGGCCTACGCGAGGTGAGCCTGGGGGCGCTCTTCCCCTCCGCCCGGCCCGCCAACTTCGCGCGGCTGGTGGAGGACGCCGGGCGGATGGCGGGAACGCACTACGCCGGGAACGCCCGCGCCCTCGCCTGCCGGAGCGTGGACCCCGCGCGCCTGGCCGGGCTGCCCGTCCTCGTGCTCGGCGGGGCGCTCGACACGCTCGTCACCCCCGAGATGGTGCGGGTGCAGGCGGCGGCGCTGGGCCGGGAGGCGATCATCCTGGACGGGCGCGGCCACGGCTTCCCGCAGGAGGACCCGCAGGCCTTCCGCGCCCACTTGGGCGCCTTTCTGGAGACTTTGCTGGGGAGCGGCCTTACAGTGGAGACTCGATGAACAAGGTGTATGCGAGCGCCGCCGAGGCGCTGAGGGACGTGGTGCAGGACGGCCAGACCGTCGCCGTGGGAGGCTTCGGCCTCTGCGGCATCCCCGAACAACTCATCCTCGCCCTGCGTGACAGCGGCGTGAAGGAGTTGACGGCGGTCAGCAACAACGCGGGCGTGGACGACTGGGGCCTGGGACTGCTCCTCCAGACCCGCCAGATACGCCGGATGATCTCCTCCTACGTCGGCGAGAACAAGGAGTTCGAGCGCCAGTACCTCGCCGGGGAACTCGAACTGGAGTTCACCCCCCAGGGCACCCTTGCCGAGCGGATGCGCGCGGGGGGCGCGGGTATCCCCGGCTTCTACACTAGGACGGGTGTGGGGACACTGGTCGCCGAGGGCAAGGAACACAAGGAGTTCGACGGCGAGACGTACATTCTGGAGCGCGGCATCGTCGCCGACCTCGCCCTCGTCAAGGCGTGGAAGGCCGACAGGGCCGGGAACCTCGTGTACCGCAAGACCGCCCGCAACTTCAACCCGGTGGCCGCCACTTGCGGCAGGGTCACCGTGGCCGAGGTCGAGGAACTGGTGGAGATCGGGGAACTCGACCCCGACGAGGTGGACACGCCCGGCATCTTCGTGCAGCGGGTGGTCCTCAATGCAACGCCGGAAAAGCGTATCGAGCAGCGCACCACGCGGAAGGCGGAGACGTCTGCCTCCAGCGCCGCCGGAGAGGAGGTCTGACATGCCCTGGACGAGGGACGAGATGGCTCGCCGCGCCGCGCGGGAGTTGCAGGACGGCTATTACGTGAACCTGGGCATCGGCCTGCCCACCCTGGTCGCCAACCACATCCCCGAGGGGGTGAGCGTGTGGCTCCAGTCCGAAAACGGCCTGCTGGGCATCGGCCCCTTCCCGACCGAGGAGGAGGTGGACCCCGACCTCATCAACGCGGGCAAGCAGACCGTCACGGCGTTGCCCGGCGCGAGTTTCTTCTCCAGCGCCGACTCCTTCGCCATGATCCGGGGCGGGCATGTCAACCTCGCGATCCTGGGCGCGATGCAGGTCTCGGAGCGGGGCGACCTGGCGAACTGGATGATCCCCGGCAAGATGGTGAAGGGGATGGGCGGGGCGATGGACCTCGTGGCGGGGGTGCAGCGCGTGGTGGTGTTGATGGAGCACGTGGCGAAGGGGGACGCGCACAAGATTCTGCGCGAGTGCAGCCTGCCGCTGACCGGCAAGGGCGTGGTGGACCGCATCATCACCGACCTCGGCGTGCTCGACGTGACGCCGGAGGGGTTGAGGGTGATCGAACTCGCCCCCGGTGTGACGTTTGAAGAGATGAGGACCAAGACGGGGGCGGAGCTTCGGGAGTAACCCTGTCATCCCTGTGGTCCTTGCGTTCGTTGTCCGGGGGAGGTCGTATGCGGGCTCGCGGGTCTCGGGCTGGCGGCGTGCCTCTCCGGGGTGCTGGCGGCGCTGAGCCTGGGCTTTTCCAGGGACGCGCCGCTCCCCAGGGATGCCGGAAGGAGACTCATCGCTTTGGCAGGGTTCAGCCTGCTCGTCTGCGCCCTGGTCCTCCGGTGGCTGGGCCGCAGGCTGAACCGGGCCGCGCAGGCCGGGGAACGTCACTGAGGGCTACTCCCTGACCGGCGAGGGCGAGGCGGACCTCACCTTCGCCACCACGGGCCCGTCCGGTTTGAGGGTCACCCCCGCCACCAGCCCCGTCGGCCCGCCCCCCGGCACCTCCAGGGTGAACTCCCGCAGCACCAGCCCGGCGATGATCGCGGCCTCCATCAGGGCCAGGTGGTTGCCGATGCACATCCGCGCCCCCGCCCCGAAGGGCATGAAGGCCTCCGGCGTGCGTTCCCTGCCGAGCCACCGCCCGGGCCTGAAGGCGTCCGGCTCGGGCCAGTACCGCGCGCCCCGGTGCAGCAGGAAGATGTTGACGCTGACGTTGGTCCCCTCGGGGAGGGGCACGCCCGCCACCGTGACGGGCCCGGTCGCCTGCCGGGGGACGAGCCACGCCGGGGGGTACAGCCGCAACGTCTCCTGGATGCAGGCGCCCAGCAGCGGGAGGTTCCGCGCGTCGGCGGCGGTGGGGGAGCGGTCCCCCAGCCTCTCCCGCGCCTCGGCCTGCACCCGCTCCCGCAATTCCGGGTGGCGGGACAGGGCCAGGAACAGGAAGGTCAGCAGCGTGGCGGTGGTCTCGTGCCCGGCCAGGAAGAGGGTCATCACCTCGTCGCGCAGCTCATGATCGGTCAGGCCGCCCCGGCCCTCCTCGTCGCGGGCCGAGAGGAGCATTCCCAGCAGGTCATTGCCCTCGGCGCCCGAGGCGCGGCGCTCGCGAATGATGCGGTGGACCAGGGCGTCGAGGGCCCGCGCCGCCGCCTTCTCCCGCCAGAGGGACGGGGTGGGCAGCCGCCAGTCCACGGGCGACCGCACCCGGTTCGTCGTGCTCGTCAGGAGGGGCGGCAGTTCGCGCTCGACCACGCGCAGGTCACGTTCGTCGAGCGCCGCGCCGAACAGCACCGCCGCCACCGCCCGCAGGGCGACGCGCAGCATCTCGGAGGCCACGTCGACCGGTTCGCCCGACCGCGCGGCGGCCTCCAGACGCGCGAGCAGGGGCTGGGTCGCCCGCGCGATCTCCTCCGCCATCCCCTCCAAGGCTGAGCGGTGGAAGGCGGGCTGCATCAGGCGGCGGTGACCGCGCCACACCTCGCCCTCGGCGGTGAGCAGCCCGCTCCCCAGAAAGTCCTCCATCTTCTGGATGCCGCGCCCCTTGCGGAAGCTGCCCGCCTTCGTCACGAGGACCTCGCGCGCGGCCGCCGGTTCCGCCACCACGAGCACGTCGCGCGGCCCGAAGCGCAGGCGGAACACGTCGCCGTACGCGGCGCGGCTGTGCCGCAAAAAGGCCAGGGCGTCGCGCCGCAGTTCGGGGAGGTTGCCGAGCGGCCCGTGTCCGCGTGGGCCGTCCGGCCAGCCGTTGAGTTGTGTGACTTGACCGACCGTTGAAACGGTGGTCTTCTCAGGCGACGGCATGACTTCCACCGTTCTCGCCTGATGGCAAGGCCCTTGCCAGGATGTTCTTCGCCGCGTTCCAATCGGCATGGTCTTCATGCCCACAGGAGACGCACCTGAACACCTCACCCAATCGGTTCTCCCGGCACGTATGCCCGCACCTGTTGCAGCGTTGCGAGGTGTATTGAGGAGCAACCGGGACCACTTTCCGGCCAGCACTCTCAGCCTTGCCGGAAAGGATTTGAAAGAACGATGCCCAACCCACATCCGAAATGCTCCGGGCGAAGTTGCTTTGCACCATGTTGGAGACCCTGAGGTCTTCGTGGGCAATCAGGTCGTGTTCGCGGACAAGCTTCCGGGCGGTTTTGTGGTGGAAGTCCTGCCGCTGGCGGCGAATCTTCCGGTGGGTCTTGGCGACCATCTGAACGGACTTCCGCCGCCGGTTGCTCCCCTTCCTGCGGCGAGCCGTCGTGCGCTGCTGAACGCGCAGCTTCTTGAGGAACTTCCCCAGGTGACGGGGGTTCTCCACAAACTCCCCGTCTGAGGTGATGGCAAAATAGCGCGTTCCCACGTCCACCCCGACGACACTTGCAGTCGCAGGAAGCGGATTCACCGGGACTTCGCAGGTGTAGACCGCGTACCACTGATCCACATCCAGCACGATTTGCAGCGTCTTTGGCACCCCTTCCAGCGGACGATGAAACTTGCACCTTACCGCGCCGATTTTGGGGATATTGATGCGCCGCCCTTCGTCTACAGGTTTGCCAGGGCTCAGCCACTGGCCCTTTTTCTTGTCCCAGACCTCCTTGAACTTGAAGGAGTTCCAACGCTGCCGGGGTTTGAAGCGGGGGAATCCGCCCTTTTCGCCCCGTTTCACGCGGGCAAAGAAACTCTTGTACGCCCTGTCCAGCCTGTCTAGCGCGTCTTGCAGGACGTGGCTGTAGACCCCGGCGTACTCCGGGCATTCCGCTTTGAGCGCCGTGATTTCCTTCTGCTGGTCGTAGGCCGTGACCGTCTTGCCCTGCTTCTTGTACGCGCTGATTCGCTGTTCCAGGCCCGCGTTGTACAGGGCGCGGGTGAGGCGCAACGTCTCAAACATCGCCGCTTCCTGCGCTGTGGTGGGGTACAGGCGAAATCTGAACACCCGGATGGTGGTACTGTCTGACATGCGAAGCGGCTCCTATCCGCTTGGCCACGCTCCCAGCGGTTCCCGCCGCGTGGGGGCATTGCCCATTGAGCCTACCACAGCACAGGGAGCTTCGGCTTGGCCGTCCTGCGGACGACGTGCCGCTAGACCCACCCCTGAAGGACTGATCGTTACCCACAACTCGGTCACACTGTGGCATGGAGACCCAATGGCTTGATCCCTACCTCTGGGCTGAACAGCAGTGGGGTACCCTCCGCCTGGGTGACCCTCGCCGAACACGACGCGCGGTTCAGCTTGGAACGGCACTGGCGGCCTGTCCAGAGGGCTCACTTCCGCAACAATGCGGCACCTGGGCCGAACTCAAAGCCGCCTATCGGCTCTTGGAAGGATCAACACTCGACCACCCGTCGGTCTGTGCTGCCCACTGGCAGCACACCCGAGCACAGGCCCAGCGGTCCGCTGGGCCTGTGCTCTTTATCCAGGACACCACCACACTGGACTTCAGTGCCCATCCCGCTACCGTCGGCTTGGGGCACATCGGGGACACGCACGGGCAGGGCCTGATGATGCATACCGCCTTGACGGTCACGACCCAAGACACCGTTCCTCAGATTCTCGGAGTGGCGTGGCAACAGACGTGGGCTCGTACGACGGTCAATAAGGGTCATGAAACGCGCGCAGAGCGTGCAAAACGTCGTACGGAGTACGACGTCTGGGCTGAAACGGTGCAAGCGATTGGATCGGCACCTCCAGACTGCACTTGGGTGAGTGTGGGGGACCGAGGCAGCGACGTGTTCAGCTCTCTGCGCATTGCTCGACAACTCGACTGGCACGTGCTGATTCGCTTGGCCCAGAATCGGTGCGTCCGCACCGCCCAGGGAGATGACAAAGTCCTGGACTGGATGCGCCGCCATCCCCCGGTAGCGATGATCTCGCTCTCACGCCCAGCCGAGCAGGGGCGGCCCAAACGGGAAGTCGTCTTGGGTGTGGCCTACGATGTGGGGTGGCTGCGCGCTCCCAGAACTGGAGCCGAGCGCCATCATCCGGCTCAGCAGGTGTGGTGCGTTCGCGCGTACGAGCTGCAAACGGGAGGCCAGGAGTTGGAATGGGTACTGCTGAGCACCTTGCCGGTCATCACCATCGAGCAAGCCTTGGAACAGTGGAATGACCCCCCAGGAGCGGACCAGGAGGCAAGGCACTTCGCCCCCGTCAGCCCGTAGGCTGACGGCACCGAAGGAGCCCCTATGCCCGGACGCACCCACAGCCGTGAGTTCAAGCTCGACATTGTGAACCAGGTCAACGGGGGTCAAAAGACGACTGCCCAGCTCTGCCGGGAGCATGCCCTCTCACCCAGCCTCATTCACCGGTGGCGGAAGGAGGTCGAGGCCCGAGGGGAAGCGGCCTTCACCGACCAGGCCAAACCCGACCAGTCGTTGGAACAACGTATTGCCGAGCTGGAGCGGTTCTGCGGGCAGTTGTCGCTGGAGAACACGATCCTGAAAAAGTCGTTGGCGACGTACCGCTCGAAAGGAGGCACCAAATGATTCAGGATGCGCGGAGCGCGCATCCTGAGGTGTCGGTACGTCGCCTGTGTGAGCTGCATGGGGTCAGCCGCTCGTGGTTCTACAAACAGGAGGGCCGGGAGGAGGTAGACGTCGACCAGGCGCTGGTGAGCGACATCGAGGCGGTTGTGGAGGAGTTCGTCGGCTACGGGTATCGGCGCGTGACCCGCGAGTTGGCTCGACGAGGCCGCCCGGTGAATCACAAACGGGTGCTGCGGGTCATGCGGGAACGCCGCTTGTTGTGCCGCCCTAAACGTCGCTACCGAGCGACGACCCACTCGAACCACAGCGAGGCGCGCTTCCCCAACCTGCTGCCCGAGGTCATCCCGGTACGACCGGATCAGGTGTGGCAGGCCGACCTGACCTACGTGCGGGTCCAGCAAGGCTTTGTCTACCTGGCCTGCGTTCTGGACGGCTTCACCCGTGAAGTTGTCGGCTGGTCCATGTCCAGGTTCCTCGACGCGGACTTGCCGCTGACGGCCTTGAACAACGCGCTGGCCGCGCGTTGTCCGGCCCCAGGGCTCCTGCATCATTCGGACCAGGGCGTGCAGGGTGGATTCAAGTGGTCGTCGCAACACCCTGACCAAGGAGGGTGGGATGAGCACTGGGAAGCGAAAATCAGATAGTGCGGGGCGCTGTAAGCTGCATTCGCCAGGACGGCCAAGCGTCGCCCGACGGGAGCACCAGCGGCAGTTCTGGGTGTTGATTGCGGCGGGTCAAGGGAGTGAAGATGCAGCCACAGCCGTCGGTGTCTCGCCTGCGGTGGGCACGCGATGGTTTCGAGAGGCAGGTGGTATGCCCCCCACAACATTGGCTCCCTGGAACGCCACGCCGTCAGGGCGGTATCTGTCCTTCGCCCAGCGGGAAGAGATCGCGCTCCGTCGAGCACAAGGTCATGGCGTGCGGGAGATTGCGAGGCACTTGGCAAGGTCCCCGTCGACCATCTCGCGTGAACTGCGGCGTAACGCCGCCACGCGTGGCGGCGGCCTGGAGTACCGGGCGACGACTGCCCAGTGGCACGCCGAACGGTCCGCCCGCCGACCAAAACCAGCCAAACTCGCGGTGAACGTGGCGCTGCGGGCGTACGTGCAAGACCGCCTGGCCGGGCAGGTCACCTCGCCCTGCGGGGCAACTATTCCTGGGCCGACTGTGGCGTTCAAGGGCCGTCGGCACGGGCGGCGACAGAGTCGCCGCTGGGCCAGTGCGTGGAGTCCACAGCAGATCGCCCGCCGACTGCAACTCGACTTTCCGAATGACCGCACCATGCGCATCAGCCACGAGGCCATTTACCAGGCGCTGTACATCGAAGGGCGGGGTGGGCTGCGCCGTGAGCTGGTCACCTGTCTGCGAACCGGTCGAACGTTGCGTGTTCCTCGAGCGCGTCGCGCCCGAATGAGCAAGCCGTTCGTCGCCCCCGAAGTCATGCTCAAAGAGCGTCCAGGAGAAGCGGCGGATCGGACGGTGGCGGGCCACTGGGAAGGCGACCTCATCCTCGGCCTGGGGAGCTCGGCCATCGGGACCTTGGTGGAGCGCTCGACGCGGTTCACGTTGTTGCTTCATCTCCCTCGTCTGCCCAGCCACGGTGTGGAAGCTCGCGTCAAGAATGGCCCGGCGCTGGCTGGACACGGTGCTGAAGCGGTGCGTGACGCTGTGACGAGCGCACTCACCCTCCTGCCGGAGCAGCTCCGACGGTCACTGACGTGGGATCAGGGTGCTGAGATGAGCCAGCACGCTAAACTGCGCGGTGAAACCGGGGTCGCCGTCTATTTCTGCGAGCCGCAGAGCCCGTGGCAGCGAGGCACGAACGAGAACACGAACGGTCTGTTGCGCCAATATTTTCCAAAGGGCACGGACCTGAGCGTGCACAGCGCGGACGACCTTGCCGCCGTGGCCGCTACCTTGAACGCCCGACCTCGCAAGGTGCTCGACTGGCGAACACCCAAGGAGGCCTTCGAACACGCGCTGCACGCCATTCATACTGCTGTTGCAACGACCGCTTGAATCCGCCCAGTACGCCAGCCGGGTCTACGTCAACCGACTCCGCGAAGTGGGCATCACGCCCAGCATGTCCAGAACGGGGAATCCGTACGACAACGCCAAGATGGAGAGCTTTTACAAGACCCTGAAGACCGAGGAGGTTGATCTGCAAGAGTACGTTGATCTGGAAGACGCATGGCGGCACATTGATGCCTTTATTGCGAACCTGTACAACCGCCGCCGACTGCACTCCAGCCTGGGGTACGTCCCGCCTGCCGAATTCGCCGCTCGGTACACTGCCCCCCAGATGTGACTTGCCCTGCGGTCCGCTCGATTGGGGTCACTCCACAGACCACCTGGTATGCCCACCGGTGGTTGGTCGAGGACTATCACAAGTGCTTAAAAACAGGCTGTCGCGTCGAAGAGCGACAACTCAGGACAGCCGAACGGTTGACCCGTCTCCTTGGATTTCTGTCGTTGGTGGCGGTACGGCTCCTGTGGCTGCGGAACGCGACGCGTTCCGCAGGTGATGACCTGGCGCAGTCTTCCGTCCCGACACCTCTGGTGGAAGTCATTGCAGCTCGGTTGAGGCAGCCGGTGGAGGAAGTGCGGCTCCGCACGTTCTGGCGCGCTGTGGCCGCGTTGGGTGGTTTTCTCGGACGAGCAGGAGACGGCGAGCCCGGCTGGCAGACCTTGTGGCGCGGCTGGCTCCGACTTCAGGATTTGGCCTGGACGCCCCCTCCCATTAAGGGTACTTGTGGGTAATGATCAGCCCTGAAGGAGTGGGCCTGCGCGTCACTTTCTGTCATGGCCGCAGTATGGGCCTCGCGCGACTCTTCTCCCTCCGGCGAGCACCGCCCCCGGAGAACAGAGGCGAGCCTGGGTCAGGGGGTACCCTCCCAGGCTCGCGGACCGCTCGGTGGCGGGATCTTAGGACCGCACCACCTCGCGCGGGGCCTCCAGCCCCAGCAGCATCTCCTCGCTGAGGGTCTTCTCGCGGGCGACGGCGTAGATCATCAGGCCGTAGAACACCTTGGCGCAGACGTCGGCGACCGAGTGGCCGACCTGTCCCAGCACGAAGGCGGGGGCGCCGCCGAGGCCCAGCAGCGGGAGGGCGTACACGAGCGGGTGCAGGCTCCAGGAGGCCATCAGGAGGACACGCAGCCCGGTAAACAGCTCGCGGACCCGGGGCGTCTCGAAGCGCAGCACGCCGCGCAGTTCGCTCCACAGGACGAACAGGATGTACCCGAAGGGCACGCACGACGCGGCCCCCCAGGCAGCACGCAGGCCGAGGTTCTCGTGCTGCACCTCGCCCAGGTAGCCCAGCCCGATCATCAGGACCGCCGCGCCCGCGAGCCGCGCCACCAGGCTGGCACTCTTGCGGCGCCCGATGTCGAGCACCAGCATCAGGGCGGCCAGGATCAGGGGCACCGTGCCCAGCCAGTCGGCGTAGCGAAAGGCGTCGTTGAAGGGCTGGCCGGTGGGCACGTACGTCCCGCCCTGCAGGACGTAGGCTGCCTTCCAGCCTCCCAGGAGTTGCCAGTAGTGATAGCTCGCCATGCCGACGGCGGCGGCCATCAGGCTCAGCGCGAGACGGTACGCACTCGCCACCTGTGAGCGCAGCAGGGTGAACAGCAGCGCCGCCCCGCCCATGAACGCCGTGGTGAGGTTGAGAGCGTTGAGGATCAGCAGGTGCTGTTCCGTGGTCAGGGGCATCAGGTCGTTCATTCGCTCTCCGGGCGCGGGGCGCCGTGGCTGTGGCCGAGGGGCGTGGGGTGGTCCTGGAACGTTCCGGCGACGGGTCCCGCGACTCGCCGCAGGTGTTCGGCGAGCACGCGCCTCAGCTCGCCGGGCTCGGTGGTGGCGTGCTGGTCGCGTACCAGGGCGAGCAGCCGTGGAGCGCGCCCGTCGAGTTCCTCGTGCAACTCGCGCTCGAACGCCCGCCACAGTTCCTCGGCCGTCACGGGCGCGGGGAGCGGGGCGTCCTCCACGGGCGCCGCCACCGGGGCTGGAAGCTCGTCGGCGTACAGGAGCGCGGGCAGGTCGCGCGGTGCCCACGCGATGACCGTCTTGCGGTAACCCGCCGTGCTGTCGGGCAGGGCGGCCCTGGGAGGGGCGCTGCCGCGCAGGTGCCAGACGTGGTGGTGGGTCGCCCCGCGCTCCAGCAGCACCACGCCCTCGAAGCCCCGCGCCGTGAGTTCCGTCAGCAGGGAGGGCTCGTGCGCGGGGAGCGGCTGGGCCAGCGCCAGGGTGCGACCATCCACCGAGGCCAGGGCGAGTGCGGCCTGCTCGGCCCCCAGCGCGAAGGCGTGGACCGTGCCGTGACGCGCGGCCCGCAGGATGGTCGCCGCCGCCTCCGCAGGCGCAAGGCTGGCGTACACGGCATGGACCAGTCGGCCGTGGTGCAGCAACAACCACCCCCGCGCGCCCCCGGGCAGGTCCAGCTCGAACAGCCCGCTGAACCTCTCCGCCCGTCGCTGGGCGAAGGTGGCGCCAAAGGTCGAGCTGGGCAGGTACTCCCCTGCCGTCCGGCGGCGGGTCAGCAACCGAAAGACGTGGGCGACGGGCGCGGGCACTTCGGCCGTCATGTCTGCCCACCTCGCGCCATGCCGTCAAGCAACTTCCGCCGTGTGGCCTGGTTCGAGGCCGTCTCCCCGGGGGGACAGCCACGGCGGTGCCACGCCCGACTCCCATCCGTTCCTCGCGGACGGGGAGGGGTCCTTCCAAGTGCGCTCGTCATACCCCTTTTGTAGAAGGGTGGTCATCACAAGAACCTTTTCTCTAGGCCTGAATCGTGTCCGCGCTTACAAGACAGGAGGGCGTAGAAAGGAGCGAGAGAACCGCCCTCGTCTTCAAGTGGTGATCCACCGTGAGACAGCAGCAGGCGCGGGTGTTCCGGGTCTCGCCCCCGTTGAATGTGGCGGTGGGGCAGGGTCTCCACCGCCGGGACCGTGCTCGTCCGGTCCTCGTCGGCCACCTCTCCCACAACTAACGAACGCTTGTTAGACTGTCTCCGCAGATGACCTCTTCCGACCCCCCCGTTCAGGTTCCCGGTGCCGCCTCCCCGTGGGCAGACGCCCTCGCCCGCCTCGCCGCCGATCAGGCCCGGGTGAGGGCGGGGGGCGGCGCCAAGGCCCAGGCGCGGCAGCACGAGAAAGGGCGGCTGACCGCGCGCGAGCGCATCGGTCGCCTGGTAGACGAGGGGACTCCCTTCGACGAACTCATGACCTTCGCCGGGTGGGAGATGTACGAGGAGGTCGGCGGCTGTCCCGGCGGCGGCGCCGTCACTGGCATCGGTCAGATCCAGGGGCGACCCTGGATGATCGTCGCCAACGACGCGACGGTGAAGGCGGGAGCGTTTTTCCCGATCACCGCAAAAAAGGTCATCCGCGCGCAGACGATTGCCCTCGAAAACCACCTCCCCGTCGTGTACCTCGTGGACTCGGCGGGCGTGTACCTCCCTATGCAGGACGAGATTTTTCCCGATCAGGACGATTTCGGGCGAGTCTTTTACCTCAACGCCCGGATGAGCGCGAGGGGGATTCCTCAGATCGCCGCGATCATGGGCAACTGCGTGGCGGGGGGCGCCTACCTCCCGGTCATGTGCGACACGCTGATCATGACCGAGGGCTCGGGCCTGTACCTCGCCGGTCCCGCGCTCGTGAAGGCGGCCATCGGGCAGGTCGTGGACTCGGAGGAACTGGGAGGGGCGGCCATGCACGCGGGCATCGCGGGGACGGTCGACTACCGCGAGCCCGACGACGACGCGGCTCTCGCGCGGGTGCGCTCGCTCGCCGACCTATACGCGCGGGGAGACGTGGCGCCCTGGGCCAGACGCCGGGCGGAGGTGCGTGAGCCGGAAAGCCGGGACCTGACCGAACTCGTCGGCTTCGACGGCTCCAAGACCTACGACGTGCGCGACCTCATCACGTCCATCACCGACGGCGGTGAGTTCCATGAGTTCAAGGCCGAGTACGGGGAGACCATCGTGTGCGGCTTCGCCCGCCTGGGCGGTTACCCGGTGGGCTTCGTGGCGAACCAGCGTACCGTGATCAAGAAGAAGCTCAAGGCAGGCGGCGAGCCCGGGCTGCGCACCCGCATCGAGGTCGGCGGCGTGATCTACGGCGACTCCGCCGACAAGGCCGCGCGCTTCATCCTCGACGCGAACCAGGCGGGCGTGCCCCTGGTCTTCCTCTCCGACGTGACCGGCTTCATGGTGGGCCGCGACAGTGAACAGGAGGGCATCATCCGGCGGGGCGCCAAGCTCGTGAACGCGGTGAGCAACAGCGTCGTCCCCAAGATCACCGTCATCACGGGCGGCTCCTTCGGGGCCGGGAACTACGCCATGAACGGCAAGGCGTACTCGCCCCGCTTCATCTTCGCCTGGCCCAGCGCCAAGTACGCCGTGATGAGCGGCAACGCCGCCGCCAAGACCCTCCTCGACATCCAGCTCGCCGCCCTCAAGCGCGCGGGCTTTGATCCCGACGACGAGGAATTGCAGGCCCTCTACGAGCAGGTCAAGGCCAAGTACGACGCCGAACTGGATCCCCGTTACGCCGCCGCCCGCCTCTGGGTGGACGAGATCATCCCGCCGAATGACACCCGCGACCGCCTGATCCGCGCCCTCGAAGCCTGCGCCGGGAACCCGCACCAGGAGGAGTTGCGGGTGGGCGTGTTTCAGGTGTAGGGCCTTTCTCCCTCCCCACCTGTGGGGGAGGGCCGGGGAGGGGGGGCGTGTGACCAACTCGGAGTGCACCAAGACGCCTTGCCACCCATCCCAGCCGCGCCTCATGTCGTCCGCGTTCACCCCCTCTCCTGCGGAGCTGTACCAGTTCCAGCTTCCCCCTCTGCAAGCAGCTCTGCGCGTCATAGGGGGAGGAGCCAAAAAGCCCCCCTTCCCCGGAGGTTCCACCCATGACCAGCACCCTCGACCGCCCCGCCAACCCCAACGTCTCGCCCATGAACGATGACCAGCGCACCATCGTCGCCGCCCTGAGGAGCTTCCTGAAGGACCGGGTGGAGCCGGGCGCCGCCGAGCGCGACCAGACGGGTGAGTTCCCCTTGCAGATCGTCCGCGAACTCGGCGACATGGGTATCATGGGCGCGCAGACGCCCGAGGAATACGGCGGCACGGGGCTGGACACCGCCACCTTCGCCATGATCATCGAGGAGATCGCGGCGGTGGACGGTTCGCTGTGCCTGACCGTCGCCAGCCACAACTCGCTGTGCCAGGGGCACATCCTGATCGGGGGCACGGACGCGCAGAAGCGCAAGTTCCTGCCCGACCTCGCCAGCGCACGCAAGCTCGGGGCGTGGGGCCTGACCGAACCCGCCAGCGGCTCCGACAGCGGCGGCCTCCAGACGCGCGCCGTGGAGCAGGCGGACGGATCCTGGATTTTGAACGGCTCCAAGAACTTCATCACCCAGGGCAGCGTGGGCGGCACCTACGTCATCCTGGCACGCACCGACGCGCCGCGCCCAGGCAAGGGCAAGAACGACGGCATCAGCGCCTTCGTCTTCAACCGCGATGAGGTGACGGGCTTTTCCATCGGGCGCAAGGAGGACAAGCTCGGCCTGCGGAGCAGCGACACGGCGCAACTGATCTTCGAGGACATCCACCTCCCGCAGGACGCCCTGCTCGGCGAGCGCGGCAATGCTTTCAAGGACGTGATGCGGGTGCTCGACGGCGGGCGGGTCGGCATCGCCGCGATGGGGCTGGGGCTGGGCCGCGCCGCCTTCGAGTACGCCGCCCGCTACACGCTCGGGCGCGAGCAGTTCGGCAAGGCCATCGCGCACAACCAGGACATCGCCTTCCGCCTCGCGGACATCGACACGCAGCTTGAGGCCGCCCGGTTGCTCATCCGCAAGGCCGCCGACCTCAAGGACGCGGGGCAGAACTTCACGGCCGCTGTCGCCCGCGCCAAGCTCTACGCCACCACGGTCGGCGTCCACGCCTGCGACGAGGCGATCCAGATGCTCGGAGGCTACGGGTACATCAAGGAGTACCCGGTGGAGCGGTACTGGCGCGATAACCGCCTGACCCGCATCGGGGAAGGGACCGACGAGGTACAGCGGCTGGTAATCAGCCGGGACGTGCTGGGGCGGTTCGCGGATTGAGGGCAGATTTCAGAGGCGGGCGGCGTGGTGGAGGCCGCCCGCCTTTTACACCGGAATATCTACCCAGGGCCTGATCTTTGCCTTGTCCCGGTGTGCCTCGATCACCAGTCCTACATCTGAGAGTGTGATGGTGCTGAGCATAGGCTCGTAATATTGAAGCCGCCTCGCCACACCCGGGAGATGGTACGTCCAATACAGACCCATGAGGGGACTGAGCCAGAGTTCGCTGCCGTGTGTGCGCTCGGTGGCGTGGTGGTCGCCGTATCCGCCGTAAATGGCGCCCACGACGCTGCTGTTCACGATGCTGATGTACCGGGGCATCATCTCAAAGACGGCCTCGCAGGCATCGCGGTACTTTTGCACGGGCGGCGTCTCCGGCATGAGGCTGAAGGCACCCAGGTAAGCGCCGTCCTTGATAAGGTCGGCGGTCGCTTCCAAGTAGTGCGCGTGGCAGACCCCATGAAAGCGGTCCACGCCGAAGCCCAGACAGACGAGCAATTTCTTCACGCCCTGGAGTTCGTTGACGGCGACCAAACTCGTTATGTCCTCATGGGGCGTGCCCAGGTCCACCTCGTCGCCGCGCATCAGGGAGTCGGTGCCGCCGTCCACGAGGATAACCGTCTCTATGCTGAGATGCTCGATTAACGCCTGGTACGCAGTTCTCAGGGGTTGCACGCCAACCTTGCGAAAGGCGTAGATGCTGGACGGTTCGCCCTGGGTACGTAGCCAGCGGCTCAGCCAGTATTCGGGGAAGTAGTCGCCGGGGTGCACGCTGAAGTGTGGGGTCACTTCCACGACGGCGGGCGCGAGGGACCCTGGCGGCTGAAGGGCGAGTGACGTGAACGAGTAGTTCGCCAGAAACACTTCCTTACCCTCTGCGCGCAGGGCGAAGTACAGAGGGAGGCCGCAGAACACGTCGAATCCGCCGCCCATCCCGGCGATCAAGATTCGCTTGGAGTCGGCGACTTCTGCGAAAAAGGGCGGCTGCAACGCGTTCATCAGCGGCCAGTGTGTCACACGTGGGACGGCGGAGCCTGCAAATTTACCTGTACTTCCTCACCCGCTCCATCAGCAGCCCGAAAAACCCGTCCGCGTCCACCTCCGTCATAACCTCGGCGCTGGGTGCCTTGCCGGTCACGCCCCACATGTCTCGCCCTCATTCCTTACAGGATTCCCGTAACGCGACGGTGGGTGCGGAAACGCTGCCGTTATGTTCCTTAAGACTCCGCTTCCCGCCCTTGAAACGCCCGCCGGGCCTCCATAATCGCCTCCCGGTGCTGCTCGGCCCAGACCCACACGCCGCAAAAGGCCTCGCTCAGGCTGCGACCCATGTCGGTGAGTTCGTACTCGACCCGGGGCGGGATGACCGGGTACACCGTGCGGACCACCAGGCCGTCCGCCTCCATCTGACGCACCGTCTTCGTCAGCATCTTCTGGCTGATGTCGCCGACCAGCTCGCCCAGACGGGTGAAGCGTAGCCGCCCGTGTTCCTCCAGGGTCTCCAGCACGAGCATGGTCCACTTGTCGGCGACCCGCCCGATGATCTCTCGCACCAGGGAGTCAAGCTCCGGGTCCGACTGTGGGGGTTGCGCGGCACGGTCTTCGGTCACGCTCATATAATCACTCTCCTCTGGGTAAGTATAGCTCCTTAGGGTGCCTACTTCCTTTTGGTAAGTGACCAGCCTATCCTCCGAACCAGGAGGAGCACCATGCAAATGAACGGCAACACCATCTTGATCACCGGCGGGGGTTCGGGGATTGGCCGCGCGCTCGCCGAGGCGTTCCACGCTCGCGGCAACCAGGTCGTCATCGCGGGACGCCGCCAGCAGGTGCTGGACGAGGTGACGGCGGCGAATCCGGGGATGAAGTCCGCCGTGCTCGACATCGAGGACCCGGAGGCGATCCGCCGCTTCGCCGCGTCGCTCCAGGCCGAGTTCTCCGCCCTGAACGTGGTGATCCACAACGCGGGCATCATGCGCGCCGAGTCGGTGCGGGACGGGGCGCTGGAGGACGCCGAGGCGACCGTGGCGACGAACCTGCTGGGGCCCATTCGTCTGACGGCGGCGCTGCTGCCCCTGCTGCTGGGCCAACCGCAGGCCGCCATCGTCACGGTGTCGTCCGGCCTGGCGTTCCTGCCGTTGGCGGCGACCCCCACCTACAGCGCGACGAAGGCCGCGATCCACTCCTACACCCAGTCGCTGCGCCACCAGCTCCGGGAAACGTCCGTGCAGGTGATCGAACTCGTCCCGCCGTACGTGCAGACGGAGCTGATGGGCTCGGGGCAGGCCAGCGACCCCAATGCCATGCCGCTGGTGGACTTCATCGGCGAGACGATGCGCCTTCTGGAGACCTTCCCGGACGCGACCGAGATTCTGGTCGAGCGGGTCAAGCCGCTGCGGTTCGCCGAGGTGGACGGGAAGTACGGCGCCGTGTTCGGCCAGATGAACGGCTCGGCGCACTGACGGCGGACGTGGCGACGCCCGGACGGGAGGGAAGGTCCGGGCGTTTCTCCCTCAGGTCCGGGCCGGGCCTCCGTACCGCCCCACCCGCTCCACCAGCAACCCGAAAAACCCGTCCGCGTCCACCTCCGTCATGACCTCGGCGTTGGGTGCCTTGCCGGTCACGCCCCACACGTCCGCCACCGTTCGCCCCCGGCTGGGGCCGCCCGTCAGGTCGATCTCGACGTGCATGGGGCGCGTTCTGAACAGCTCGGGTCGCAGCAGCCAGGCCACGGTCAGGGGGTCGTGGAGGGCGCCGCCGTCCCAGCCGTAGCGGACGCGGTGGTGTTCGGCGAAGAATTCGAGCAGCACGGCCACGAACTCGCCGACCGGGGTAGCGAGGGCACGGAAGGCCGCCACGCGCGCCGGGTGGGCGATGGCCTGGTGCGAGGCGTTCAGACCGATCATGGTGAGGGGCACGCCGCTCGTGAAGACGATGTGGGCGGCGTGCGGGTCGGCGAGGGCGTTGAACTCGGCGGCGGGCGTCCAGTTGCCGGTGTCGGTGGAGCCCCCCATCCAGACGATCCGCCGGATCAGGGGCGCGATGTCCGGGGCGAGCCGCAGGGCGAGGGCAACGTTCGTGAGGGGGCCGGTCGGTACCAGGGTCACGTCGCCAGGCTGCTCGCGCACCGCGTGGATAATGAAGTGCGCGGCATGTTCGGCTTCCACATTCCTGCTGGGCGTGGGCAGGTGGGGGCCGTCCAGCCCGCTTTCCCCGTGCACGAGTTCGGCGCTGATGGGCCCGGCGACGAGGGGGCGGTCGGCGCCCCGGTACACCGGCACGTCCGCGCGGGCGAGTTCGCGCACGACGAGGGTGTTGTGGGTGGTGCGCTCCACGCCGACGTTGCCGAAGACGGTGGTCAGGCCCAGCACGCGCAGTTCCGGGCTCGCCAGCGCGAGCAGGAGATTCACGGCGTCGTCGTGGCCGGGGTCGCCGTCGAGGATGACGTTCAGGGGCATGGGGCAGTCTGGCATGGGGCGCACCCGCCCCGGCGCGGGTTGCCCGCCCTCCTCCCCCTCCCCCTGGACCTTTGTCCCGGACTGTGTGCCCGAGCGTGAAGTCAACGTAAGATTCTGCGCATCTGCCCCACGTTCGCGCCCCTACACTGTGGCTATGAAGGGCCTGCGCGAATTCATCGACTGGCTCCGGGAGGCCCTGAAGGGCTCGCCCCAGCCCCAGCCGGTGCCCATTCCCGTCCGCGTACGCGAACGTCGCTGACGGGCCTCCTTCCCGAATGACTCCCCCGCTCACCCCCCCGGGTGGGCGTTTTTCTGACCTCCCGTCGGTAGCACTTGGTAACACAGGGCCGCCGTCCAGGTGGGTCCCCGCGCTATGCTGCCCCCCGTGCCTGGCCCGTCCGAACAAGTCTCCGAACATGGGATGGAGGAACTGCGCGCCCTCGTCGCCGACCGCCCGGCGGGGGAGCGCGAACGGGTCGAGCGGGCCTACGAGTTCGCGCGGGACGCCCACGAGGGCGTGAAACGCAAGAGCGGCGAGCCGTACATCACCCACCCGGTCGCGGTCGCCATCATTCTGGCGGGGCTGGGCATGGACACCGACAGCCTCCTCGCCGGGCTGCTCCACGACACGGTGGAGGACGTGGAGGGCGTGACCTTCGAAGAGATCGAGCGCCGCTTCGGGCCGGACGTGCGCCGCATCGTGGAGGGCGAGACCAAGGTCAGCAAGCTCTCCAAGCAGGGGAGCCAGGCCGCCGAGGTCAGCGACGCGGGGCGCGACGTGCAGGCCGAGAACCTGCGCCAGATGCTCGTCGCCATGACCGGGGACATCCGCATCATCGTGGTCAAGCTCGCCGACCGGCTGCACAACATGCGGACCCTGGGCAGCATGAGGCCGGAAAAGCAGCAGCGCATCGCCCGCGAGACGATGGAGATTTTCGCGCCGCTCGCCCACCGCCTCGGCATCGGGCAGATCAAGTGGGAGCTGGAAGACCTCAGCTTCCAGTACCTCCAGCCCGACGCCTACGAGTACCTCCAGACCCGGCTGCGCACTCGCCAGGACGAGCGACAGGCCCTGATTGAGCAGGCGGTGGCGCAATTACGTGAGGCGCTTGAAGACGACCTCGAACTTCCCGAGTGGGTCAGCGACATCGACATCGCGGGGCGGAGCAAGCACCTCTGGAGCATCCACAACAAGATGCAAAAGGAGGGCAAGGCGCTGGAGCAGATTTTCGACCTCCTCGCCATCCGGGTGATCCTGACGCCCAAGGACCTCACCGTCCCCCCCGGCACCGACGAGAAGCGCCGCGTGCGCGCCGAGGAGACGCGGGAAAAACGCATCTGCTACCACACCGTCTCCATCGTGCACTCGATGTGGACGCCGCTGCCGGGCCGTTTCAAGGACTACATCGCTGTCCCGAAGCCCAACGGCTACCAGAGCCTGCACACCACCGTGATCAGCCAGAGCGGGCAGCCCATCGAGGTGCAGATTCGCTCGCGGCGAATGCACGAGATCGCGGAGTACGGGGTGGCGGCGCACTGGATGTACAAGCAGGGCAACCAGCTCGCCCAGCGGGACCGCGAGAACTGGATCGCGCAGCTCCGTGAACTCCAGAACGAGATCAACGACGCCTCCGACTACCTCGACGCGGTGAAGACCGACATCCTCTCGCAGCGGGTGCGGGTCTTCACGCCCAAGGGGCTGGCGATCTCGCTTCCGGCGGGAAGTACGCCCGTGGACTTCGCGTACCACATCCACACCCGCATCGGGGAGACGACGGTGGGGGCGCGGGTGAACGGGAGCATCGTGCCGCTCTCGCACAAGCTCGGCAACGGCGACATGGTGGAGATCGTGACGAGCAAGAACGGCCACCCCAGCAAGGACTGGCTGAACTTCACGGTCACGAGGAGTGCCCGCGCGAAGATTAGGCACCATTTCCGCCAGCAGGAACGCGCGGAGGCACTGCAACACGGCCACGACCTGCTGGAGCGGTACCTGCGCAAACGCCAGCTTCCGGTGCGGCAACTCATGCGCACGAAGCTGCTGGAGGACGCGACGAGCCGCCTCGTCGGCACCCGCAACCCGGACGACCTGTACCTCGCGCTGCACGCCGGGAAGCTCACGCCGAGCGTGGTGGGACGTATCCTCGCCCCCAGCCTCGCGCAGGAGCAGGCGCCTCACCCCGAGCGGCGCGGCCCGCCCCCACAGAAACCCACCGAGCCGGGCGGCGTGTACGTCGAGGGCTTCTCCACCGCCACCAAGCTCGCGCACTGCTGCAACCCGATCCGGGGCGACCAGATCATGGGCTACCTGACACGCGGGCGGGGAGTCAGCGTCCACCGCATCGACTGCCCCAACATGATCCGGCTCCTCAAGGACGAGCCCGAACGCTGCATCGCCGCGAGCTGGGACGCGGGGACGCCGGGCAGCACCATCGTGGACCTCGACGTGGTGGCGTCCGACCGCGCGGGGCTCCTCGCCGACGTGCTGGGTGTGCTGGCGAGCGAGAAGCGCAGCCCCATGAAGATCGAGGCGGGCGTGAGCGCCGACAGCACCGCCCACATCCACCTGCGGCTCGCCGTGGGCGGGAACGCCGATCTGGAGGTCGTGCGTGACGCGATCATGCGGGTGCCGGGAGTGACGGACATCCTGCGGGCGGGCAAGGGCAACGGGCGGGTCAGAAACGGGGCGAGCGCGTAGGTGCCGCCGTTCAGCCCGGGGTGGAGCAGGTGGGGGCAGAGCCGCCCGAGGGTGAGTTCGGGGGCGGTTGTCTCCCCCCCCATCCCGCCCTCCTCCCCACACCCTTTCCTTCGCCGTCCCTCACGCTCGGCCTCTAGCCTTCCCGCATGACCCGCCGTGTCCTCTTCCTGTGCGCCGCCCTCCTCGCCGTCCACGCGGGCGCTCAGACGCTCGTGCCCCTCGATTCGCGCCCGGCGACGCGGGTGCTGCCCGCCCTGATCGCGGAGGTGGGGGGACGCACGGTGCAGGTGCCGGGTGCGGACCTCCTCGGGAACGCGGAGCGCGGGGCGGACCCGGCGGCCCTGACCACCTGGCTGAACGCCCAGCCCGCCGACCAGCCGCTCATTGTCGCCCTCGACGCATTCGCTTACGGCGGCCTGGTGCAGTCGCGCACGAGCCCGCTCACCGCCGGGGAGGCCCTGGCCCGCCTCGAACCCGTGCGGGCGTGGGGACAGCGGACGGGGCAGCCCATCTACGCCTTCATCACCCTGCCGCGCGAGCCCGACGCCACGAACCGGGAGCGCAACCTGGCGGTCGTGCGGCAGGCCGTCGAGTGGGCGCGGCAGGGCGTGTTCAAGGAACTGCACGTTACCTGGGACGACGCGCTCCCCGGCAGCCCCTCTCCCGCCGAGGGCGCGGCACTGGTACAGGACGCCCCGGAGGGCGTGCTCGTCTACCCCGGCGCGGACGAGGTGCTGGCGATGCTCGCCGCCCGCGCCCTCGCGCCGAGCGAGAAGACCGTGCGTGTGGAGTACAGCGACCCGGCCAAGGCGCAGCAGGTCATCCGTTACGAGGGCATTCCCCTGACCCGGAGCACCGAGAACCACGCGCGGGCGAGCAGCTTCCGGGTGGTGACGGAGGGGCCCGCCGACCTGACCCTCTTCGTGTACAACGGCGGGGACCCGCGTCAGGCCGCCGTGCGGGTGAGCAGCCTCCTGAGGCGCGGCCCGGTCGCGGTGGCGGACGTGGCGCAGGTCAACCTGGGCAACACCCGGCTGTGGTCGGACCTCGCCACCCTGCGCCAGCACGCGAACCTGCGCTCGCTGGCCGCCTGGGGCACGCCGGGCAACAACCTCGGCACGGCCCTCGCGCACGCCCGAGTCGCGCTGGAGGGGGCCGACCCCGTCCGGCAGGACGCCCTGCTCGCCCGCGAGTACGCCAACGACGTGATCTACAGCGCCGAGGTGCGGGCGGCCCTGCGCAAGGCCATCCCCGAGGCGGAGCTGAACACGCCCGCCGGGCAGGCCAAGCTCCTCGAACTCGCCCGGGACTACTTCCCGCTGCGGGTGGGCCGGACGTACACCCTGGACGACGCGACGCTGCCGTGGGGCCGCTCCTTTGAGTGGGATTTCGACCTGAAGCCGCGTTGACGATCTGGGGGGAACGCTGGGTGTGGACGCTCTGCCAACGTTCGGCCCGCCTACTCAACCCGGGGTGACAACTGCGCCGCCGGGCGTTTCTCCACGCTCAGCAACAGGGCCGCGCCGATCACCAGCGCCGCCCCGAACAGTGCGGTGGGGGAGAGGCGCTCCCCGAAGAGGAGGGCGGCCAGCCCGGCGGCGACGACGGGTTCAAGGCTGGCGATCACGCTCGCGCGGGTGGCGGGGAGGTGCTTTAGTCCCGCGCTGTAGGCGAGGTAGGCGAGGTACGTGCTGAAGACGGCAATAGCCCAGAGCGACCCCCACGCCCCCGACGTCTTGGCACTGAAGCTCACGAAGGGGAGCAGGCACAGCGCCCCGACCGGCAGGGCGACCGCGAGGAGGGCAGGGGGCGAGTACCGTCCGAAGAACGCCTTCCCGTACAGGTAATACAGGCTGTACGTGAACCCGGCGACGAGCCCCCACCCCAACGCCGCGCCCGTGACGCTCACGCCCTGCCCGCCCCCCAGGCTGATCAGGGCGATGCCCGCGAGCGTTCCCACGACCGCCGTCATCTCCCTCACGCCCAGCCGCTCGCGCAACACCGCCCAGCCGAACAGCGCCACGAAGGCCGGGGCGGTGTAGAGCAGCACGCTGGCGAGGCTCGCGCCGCCCGCCCGCACGGCGAGCTGGTAGGAGCCGTAAAAGACACTCACGCCGAGCACGCCAAAGGCGGCGGTGACGAGGAGGTCCCGCCCGCGTGGCAGGGGAGCGCGCGTGACGAGCGCGTGGAGCGCGTACAGCCCGCCCGCGAGTGCGGCCCGCCAGAAGGCGACCTCCAGCGGCGAGACGCCCGCCCCCTGCGCGTTCTTGCCCAGGATACCGAGCAGGCCCCACAGCACCGCCGCGACCAGGATGAGGAGCGGGGCCGGGACCCTCACGTGCGCTGCCGCCAGACGGCCACGGTGGCAGCCACCACGGTCAGGAGGCCCAGCCCGCCCAGGCCCAGGAGCAGCAGGGTGCGCCGGTCGCGCGTCGCCCCGACGGGTGCGAGCGTGCCCTCGGTGAAGGGGCCCCGGTCCCCGGACGGCAGGAGCACGTCCACGGGCACAGGCGCGTCCGGACGTCCTGCTTGCAGCGAGGTGGGGCCGGGCGCGGTGACAGGCCGCAGCACCCCGTCGGGCGTGAGCGGCGAGTACACGCTGTTCGTGACCCAGTAGCCGTACTCGCCGGCGGGAACGGCGGCGTCGATCACGAGGTTCGTCCCCTCCACCCGCACGGTCGGCGCGGGGAGCGGGGTCGGGGGCCCGCCGCCCTCGGGCGCCTTCCGCAGACTGGCCTCAAAGCCCGACACGCGCAGGTGATACTCCCAGCCCCCCGTCCCGGTCACGTTCAGGCGCAGGTCGTCCAGAGTCCGCACGCCCCCCACGCCCGTCCGCACGAAGATGTCGGTCACGCCCGCCGAGAAGCCGCTCGGTGCCCCCCAGGGATTCTCGATGCGCCCCAGCTCCACCGTGAAGCGCATCCCCTGGCCCTGCGGCTGGGCCCGGAAGCCCCGCAGGTCGAGCGCGCTCTCGCTCACCGCCGGGCGGGTGGGGAGCACGTAGCCCCCGTCGCCGCGTGCGTCCCCGGCCGGATCGGAAAAGAACACGAGCGCGGCGGTGAGGAGCGTCAGCACGGGCGCGAGTATACCGTGGCGTTTGGGAGGTTCAGGTGGGCTGAGGTTGGGGAGGTGGGGGGCAGGGTGTCTTGCTCCGTTTACCCCCACCCCCCAGCCCCCTACCCCCAGGGGGGGCAGGGGGAGCGGCGCTGCGCTGGGCAAGGGCACACGGGCGGCGTGAGTGGGCGAGTCTTTTTGAACGCAATGTTTGATCTTGCTGCGTCCCATCTATGTGCCCACCGTCTCGCTGCGCGAGCCGACGTGGTCGTGGGCCAGGACCGTCCGCCCACTTCCACTCAAAGGGCGTCCGAATTCGCGTTTTGAACAGCGCAAAAGCTCCGGCTCCTTTTCTCCCTCTCCCCTCGTGGGAGTCGTAGAGCCGCTTGCGGAGAGGGCCGGGGCGTGTGATCGGCTCCACCGCCTATTTCCGCCCAGCCGCCGTCTTTTTGCTCCTCCCCCCTTGTGGGGGAGGCTGGGAGGGGGGTCAACGAAGCGCCCCCCAACGCACCTCCACGCCCAACACCCCCTGCATCCATCCCAGGGGAACAAGGTGGAGCGCCGCTGGCGTGGGCCTCCCCTTCAGGCCGCCCGTGCCCGCGAGATTAGCGCCAGGAGGGCCTGGGCGAGGGCGGCGGGATCATGGCGGGCGGTGGGGCCGGTCTGGAGGAGGGGGGCGCTGCGCACGCGGCCCCGGAGGTCACGGCTGGCGCCCGCGAGGTCGAGCACCTGGGCGCCCTCGGCGGCGTAGCGCCCCTGCACGTCGGGGGGAATGGGGGCGCTGTTCATGAGGACCCAGTCGGGGGCGCGGCCGAGGTGGGCGGTGATGGCGAGGACGTGGTCTTCGAGGGTGAGGCCCGTCGTCTCGCCGGGCTCGCTCATCAGGCTGGCGACGTAGACGATGGGGGCGCCCGACTCGCGGATGGCGCGGGCGATGTCGGGCACGAGCAGGGCGGGGATGATCGAGGTAAAGAGGCTCCCCGGCCCCAGGACGATCAACTCGGCCCCCCGCACGGCGCCCAGCACGTCGGGAAGCGCGGGCAGGCCGGGGGGTTCCAGCCGCACGTCGAGGATGCGGGCCGGGCCCACCTGACCGCTGAGCCTGCTCTCGCCGCGCACCTCGCGCCCGTCGGAGAGCCGCGCGACGAGGGTGGCGGGCCGGGTCGTGGCGGGAAAGACCTGCCCGCGCACCCGCAGGACCTCGTGGATGTCGCGCATCGCGCCCTGAAGCCCGCCCTGTTCCTCGCTGAGGGTGGCGAGGAGGAGGTTGCCGAAGGTGTGCCCCTCCAACCCCTCCCCGCGCCCGAAGCGGTGGAGCAGCAGCCGGGCGAGGACCGGGCTGTCGCTGAGTGCTGCGTAGCAGTCGGTGAGGTCGCCGGGCGCGATCATGTCGAGGGCCTGCCGCAGCCGCCCGCTCGACCCGCCGTCGTCCGCCACCGTCACGACCGCCGTGATGTTGCCCGTGTGGACCTTGAGGCCCATCAGGAGGTTCGAGAGACCCGTCCCGCCCCCCACCGCCACGATACGGGGGCCGCGTGCGCGGGTGCGGTGGGAGTAGATCACGTCGAGGGCCGTTTCCGGGGCGGTGCCCGTCGAGCGCAGCATCGAGCGGCTGAGCATCATGATGCTGAGCAGCGCGCCCACGAGCGCGAGCCCCATCACGGTCATGCCGCCCACGTAGAGGGGCAGCACCTCGGGCTTGGTCAGGGCATTGAGCCACAGGATCCAGCGGGTCGCCACGAAATGCAGCGGCCCGGTCCAGGTGAAGTGCAGGAAGCCCACCGCCCCGATGAAGGTGCAGACGACGAAGAGCAGGAGCCAGCGTTTGACCCCCAGCCCCGGCTCCAGCCACATCCGGGCCCGGCGGGTGGCCCGGCGTGCGCTCCCGACCCGTGTGCTCACCGAATCGTTCATCCGCCCTCCCCCACCTGCATGTCGCGGTGGTCGGTCACCTGCGCGCCCTGGTCCGCGAGGTCCCCTGCCAGCCGCGCCGCCACCGCCACCGAGCGGTGTTGCCCCCCCGTGCAGCCGATGGCGACCGTGTACCCGTGCCGCCCGGACGCCCGCGCCCGCTCGGCCGCCGTCCGCACGAAGTCGCGCACCTCCCCGTAAAACCTCTCGGACGCCTCGTCCCCGAAGACGTACCCCGCCACGTCGGGCTCCAGCCCCGTCTTGGGGCTCAGCTCGGGAACGTAGTAGGGGTTGGGCAGCGAGCGCACGTCGATCACGAGGTCGGCGTCGCGCGGCGGGGCGTTCTTGAAGCCGAAGCTCATCAGCCGCAGGGCGAAGTCGCGCTCCAGCCGGAAGGTGTGCAGCACCCGCTCGGCGAGTTCCCCTGCCGTCAGCGACGTCGTGTCGATCACCGTGTCCGCGATGGCGCGCAGGGGCGCGAGGAGTTCGCGCTCACGGGCGAAGTCCACCATCAGGGTTTCACCCAGGGGGTGCTCGCGGCGGGTCAGGTTGTAGCGGCGCAGCAGCACCTCGGCGTTCGCCTCCAGAAATAGGACCCGCAGGTCCTCGCGGCGGCGGGCCAGCCGCGCGTAGCTCGACTCCAACGCCCCCAGGAAGTGCCGGGTCCGCGCGTCCGTGCTGATCGCCACCCGCTCCAGCCCGCTCGCCGAGACGAGGTCGTGCATCGCCCCCCACAGCTCGGGCGGCAGGTTGTCGGTGATGAAAAAGCCCGCGTCCTCCAGCGTCCTCAGCGCGGTGCTCTTCCCACTCCCCGACAACCCCGACACGACCACAAACGCCATGCGGCCAGTCTACCCCCGGGGCGGCACCGGGCCGGATAGGGTCGCCTCCTCGTCAAGACAACGCGGACCGCAGGGGCACCCACGGTCCACGCTCCATCGCCCTCAGCCGAAGAACGCCCCCCACAGCAGGTACGCGTTGAGCCCGATGATGATGCCCGCGAAGGTCCAGCCCAGCACCGTGACGACGGGTCTGCTCACGAGCACCCCCATCACGTCGCGGCGGGCGGTGAAGAGCAAGAGGGGCACGAGGGCGAAGGGCACGCCGAAGCTGAGGATGACCTGCGAGAGCACGAGGGTCTGGGTGGGGTCGAGCCCCGCCAGGATCACCGCGAAGGCGGGCAGCATGGTCAGGGTGCGGCGCAGCCACAGCGGAATGTGGAAATTGACGAAGCCCTGCATGATGACCTGCCCCGCCATCGTGCCCACCGCGCTGCTGCTCAGGCCCGAGGCGAGGAGGGCGATGGCGAAGGCGACGGCGGCGGCCGGGCCCAGCAGCGGCGTGAGGGTCTGGTACGCGACGCTCAGGTCGCCCGCGTTCTCCACGTTCTTGCCGTGGAAGGTCGCCGCGCTCACCGCGAGCATGCTCATGTTGATCAGTCCCGCGAAGCCCATCGCCACGATCACGTCCACCCGGTTGAGGCGCGAGAGCCGCACCTTCTCCGCGTCCGTGCGGGTGGGCACCCGGCCCTGCGTGAGCGCCGAGTGGAGGTAGATCACGTGCGGCATGACCGTCGCACCGATGATGCCGACCGCCAGATACACGCTGTCCACCCCCTGAAAGGTGGGCACGAAGCCGCGCAGGGCCTCGGCGCCGGGCCGCGCCAGGACGAACTGCACGAGGTACGCCACGCCGATGATCAGCACGAAGGCCCCCACCGCGATCTCCAGCGGGCGAAAGCCCCGGCGCTGGAGGGTGAGCAGCCAGAAGGTGATGACGCCCGTGATCGCCGCCCCCCAGATCAGGGGCAGCCCGGTCAGCAGGTGGATGGCGAGGGCCGCCCCCAGGAACTCCGCGAGGTCGGTCGCCATCGCCACGATCTCGGCCTGCACCCAGTAGGCCCACACCAGGGGCCGGGGCCAGCGTTCCCGAATGACTTCCGGCAGATTCCTGCCCGACGCGATCCCCAGCTTCGCGCTGAGGTTCTGAATCAGCATCGCCATCAGGTTCGCCGCCAGGATCACCCACAGCAGCGTGTACCCGAACTGTGCCCCGCCCTGGATGTTCGTGGCGAAGTTCCCGGGGTCCATATACGCGATGCTGGCGACGACCGCCGGACCCACGAAGGGCAGGACGCGCGCCAGTCCCCGCCGCTGAGCGGGGCGCGTCAGGATTTGCGTGGCCCGCTCCGTCATACGGGCGTCCAGACCACCCGCTGGGGCCGGGAACGAGGTGACCGACTTGGAAGAAGGGGGCGGGGCAGACATGAACGTATTTTAGGCATACCTAAAAAAATGTCCAGCCCGCCCAAGGAGAGATGAAGGGTCGGGGGAGGGGGGAGGCCTTCCCCGTTGCCCTAGCCAATTCTCGCGGTTCCGGGCGCGGCGGGCTTACCCTGGCCGCATGACCGCGTCCCTCCCCGCCCAGACCGAAGCGGCGCCTGCCCAGACGCAGGTCGCCCCCCTGCGCGTCCTGATCTGCGACGAGATGAACCCCGGCAATCTGGAGCACGCCGGGTTCGAGATCGACTACGGGGGCAACCTCCCCCGCGAGGAGACCCTGCGCCGCCTCCCCGGGTACGACGCCCTGATCACCCGCAGCCGGACGAAGGTGGACCGCGAGTTGCTGGAGGCGGCGGGCGAGCGCCTCAAGGTCGTCGGGCGCGGCGGGGTCGGTGTGGACAACATCGACCTGGAAGCTTGCTCGCGGCGGGGCATCCTGGTCCTCAACGCGCCCGAGAGCAACAACGTCTCGGCGGCGGAACTCGCCTTGGCGCACCTGATGGCCGCCGCGCGGGGACTGACCCGCTCCGACCGCAAGACACGCGCGGGCGAGTGGGACCGCAAGTTCCTGGGCGTGGAACTCAAGGACAAGACGCTGGGCATCGTGGGGCTGGGCCGCATCGGGAGCATCGTCGCCGACCGGGCCCAGGGGCTGAGGCTCAACGTGGTCGCCTTCGATCCCTACGTCCCCGAGAACAAGTTCGAGCGGCTGGGCATTACCCGCGCCACCACCCTCGACGACCTGCTGGCCCAGGTGGACTTTCTGACCGTCCACACGCCGCTCACCGAGGAGACGCAGGGGATGATCGGCGCGCGGGAACTCGCTCTCCTGAAGCCCGGCGCCATCGTCGTGAACGCGGCGCGCGGCGGGATTGTGGAGGAGGGGGCGCTGGTGGACGCCCTTTCGGCAGGCCACCTCTTCGGGGCGGGCGTGGACGTGTTCGTGGACGAGCCGCCCGCGCCGGATCACGTCTTCCTGGGTGCGCCGAATCTCGGGATCACCGCGCACCTCGGCGCGAACACCCGCGAGGCGCAGGAACGGGTGGGGGCGGAGATCGTGGGGCGGGTGCTGGCGGCCCTCCAGGGGGACGTGAGCAAGGGCGCGGTGAACGCCCCGGCCCTCGACGCCAAGACGCTGGAGCTGCTCGGCGGCTACCTCGACCTCGGCGAGAAGCTGGGGCGCATCCTCGCGCAACTGCTTCCCGGCGCGCACGACCTGGAGGTCACCTTCCGGGGTGAGTTCCCCGCCGACCCTGCTCCCGTGGTGACCGCCGTCCTCGTCGGGTATCTGAGCGGCAGCACGGACGAGCGCCCGAACATGATCAACGCCCGCGCGCTGGCGAAGGAGCGCGGCCTGAACCTCGCCGTGCGCGAGGAGGGCGACAGCCCCGACTACCAGACCGAGGTGATCGTGCGGGTCGTCAGCGGCGCGCAGGGGGAGAAGCAGCGCACCCGCACGGTGGGGGGCACGGTCTTCGGCCGCAGCCCGCGCCTGACCCGCCTACGCAACTTCCGGGTGGAACTCGCCCCCGAGGGTTTCATCCTGATCGCCTCCAACCAGGACCGCCCGGGCGCCGTCGCCAAGCTCTCCAACTTGCTCGGCACCTGGGGCATCAACATCGCGGGGATGGCCCTGGGGCGCGCGGAGAAGGGGGGGCAGGCCCTCTTTACCCTCACCCTCGACGACGGTCTGACCCCCGAGCAGCTTCAGGCGATCCGCGACCTCGACGTGATCGAGTCCGCGTTCCTCGTGCGGGTGTAGGGGAAAGGGGAAGGGAGCGGACCGTCCAAAGAGGGCGCCCGCCCCACGCCTTATCATGGGGCATGAGCGACCCCGCCCTCCAGGTGATCAGCGTCGAGGAGTACCTGCGGACGGAACTGGAGAGTTCGGTCAAGCGGGAGTATGTGAGTGGGTTCGTGTATCCGCTGCACGGCGCGACGAAGGCGCAGGCGGGCACGAGCAAGGCACATGCCCTGATCACCGGCAACATCATGTTCGCGCTCCAGCCTGCCAGCAGGCGGTCCCGGTGTCGCCTCTACGCGGCGGACATGAAGCTTCGCATTGAGGATCGTGACTCCTTCTATTACCCCGATGTCATGGTCGCCTGCGGGGAGGACAACGGTGAGGAGTATTACGAGACGGACCCCTGCCTGCTCGTGGAGGTTCTCTCCAAACGCACCGCCGCGATTGACCGCCACGCCAAGTACCACGCGTACACGTCCATCCCCAGTCTCCAGACGTACCTGATCGTCTCCCAGAGCGAGCGGCGCATCCTCGCCTACGGGCGGGAGGGCGACAGTTGGCGGCTCACCGAGTACGACGGCGCGGGCGAGATTCCCCTCACCTGCCCCGGACACACGCTCACCCTGGATGAAGTGTACCAGGGGGTCATCGACTCTCCGGGGTCGGCCCCAGTCCCTCGTGTTTGAGAGGGTTGGCCGCACCGGGTGGCTCAGACACTCAGTTGCACGATCAGCCGCTCCAGGGTCGCCCCGGGGTCCAGGCCCCGTTTCATCGCCACGTCGGCGTCGAGGATGCGGGCGAGGTGGGCTCGCACCTTGTCCTCGCTCAGGCGGCGGGCCACGTCGAGCGCCTTCTTCGCCGGGTAGGGTTTGACCCCGAGGCGCTGGGCGGCGACCGCCTCGGTCACCCGGCCCTCCTCCTGGGTCAGCGCCACGCAGCGCGCGACGAGGCTGTACTGCCACACGACCGCACCGAGGAGCTTGAAGGGGTCCTCCCCCCCCGCCAGGAGACGGCGCAGTTGGGTGACGGCCTCGCCGGGGCGCCCGGTGGTCGCGGCCCCCAGCAGCGCGAAGGAGTCGCCGGGCGGCTCGCGGCCCACCACCCGCCGCACGAGGTCGGCGCTGTGGGGCGGGTCGAGCAGCGTGAGCTTGTTGAGCTCGCCCGCGATGCCGGTGAGATCGGGGCCGAAGACCTCGGCGAGGTAGAGGGCGGCCTCCCGGTCGAGCTTGAGTCCGAGTCCCCTCGCCCGCCCGGTCACCCACCCGGCCACGTCGCCGGTCTTCTGCGGGGCGGGGGAGGAATGGTGCTCGCCGCGCGACTCGTAGAGCTTGACCCGCGAGGCGGGCGGGTTCTCGTCGAGGACGGCCACGGTGACGGGCGCGGAGGCGAGGAGGTCGAGCAGGGCCTTGTCGGGCTTGGCGCCCGCGAGGTCCACGACCACGCCGCCGTCCCCGAAGAGGCTGGGGGCGAGGAGGGGGGCGAGGGCGGGCGCGGTGACCTCCTCGCCCGCGAGGCGGGGCAGGTCGCGCACGTGCAGGCCCCGGGCCGCGAGGGTCTCGCGCAGGGCCTCCTCCGCCAGGAAGCGGCTGCCGCTGAAGGCGATCAGTCCCACGCGGCGGCAGGTCTCAGGGTGTTCCAGGTCTTTTCCAGGGCGGCGCGCATCTCCCCGGCGGTGGCAGGCCGCGCCTCCGGGTCGCGTTGCAGGGCGGCGCGCAGGACCGGGTGGACCTCGGGAGGGCCGGGCAGGGGCGCGCAGTCCTCGTGGATGCCGACGAGCCACCCCAAGGCGTCCTCGTAGGGGGGAGAGCCCGCCAGGCAGTCGAACAGCAGCACACCTACCGAGTATAGGTCGCTGCGGGGGTCGCCGCGCACGCCCCGGAACTGCTCGGGGGCCATGAAGTGCGGGGTGCCCATGCGCGTGCCGTCGTGAATGTCAGTGCCGAGCGCCCGCGAGTGGCTCATGCCGAAGTCGATCAGCCGCACGGCGTCGCCCCGCGCCCGCCCGCCGTGCAGGAGGACGTTCTCGGGCTTCAGGTCGTGGTGCGTGACCCCGCACGCGTGCAGATGCTCGACGGCGCGCAGCACGCCGGTGGCCACGCACAGCGCCGCCCCGGCGGGGAGGGGACTGGCCTCGATCACCTCGCGCAGGGTGCCCCCCGGCACGAAGGGGAAGATGAGCTGACGCGGCGTGCGGGCGAGAAGTGGCACGACGAGCGGGTGGCTGAGCCCCGCCGCGATTCCGCCCTCGTGCGCGAACCGCAGGGTGGCCTCGGGCTCGGCGGTGAGCAGCGTCTTGACGAACACGGTCTGTCCCCGCCACTCCCCGACCTCGCTCTGGACGCCGCCGCGTGTGGCGAGAACGCGGCGGCGTTCGATGGTTTGGGCGACACGGAAGTCCTGCACCCGGACATTTTAAACTCAGTCCTCCTCCAGTTTTGTCACAGCCGTGTCTCCGTGAGGGGAAGTGGGGTGCCCCCTTCCGGCCCGTCCCCGGCTCACACGACCTTCCCCGGCGTGGCTCCTCTCCCCGGAACTCACCTGGGGACACCTCCAGGGCCGCAGGAGGGCCACTCGGGTGGGGAGGGACACGCCGGGCCTCAGACCCGGTCGAGGGCCTCGTAGGGTTCGGGCGGCCGTTCGACCCGGATGGGGTCGCCCGGGCGGACCTCGCCCCCCGCCACGACGATGCCCATGACCCCCGCCTTGCGGACGAGGCGGCCCTGGGCGTCGCGGCCCAGCACGGCGGCGAGCAGGCCCGGCCGGAAGGAGTCGAGCTGGGCGCAGGGGTTGCGCAGCCCCGTGACCTCCACCACCGCCGCCCCGCCCAGGTGCAGCCGCGTGCCCCGGGGCAGGCCGAGGAGGTCGAGCCCGCGTGTCGTGACGTTCTCGCCCATCTGCCCGGCGGCCACGTCGAGGCCCTGGGCGCGCAACTCGTCGTGCAGCTCGGCGTGGATGAGGTGGACCTGCCGCAGGTTAGGCTGAGTGGGGTCGGCGGCCACCCGCGAGCGGTGCCGGACGGTGACGCCGAGATGCGCGTCCCCCTCCACGCCCAGCTCGGCGAGGAGCCGGATGCGCTCCCGGTTCGCCTTGCTGAAGGAGTGGGTCTCACTCACGCTGACGGCGGTGACGGTGGCCGTCATGGGCTGAACGGTCATGGGGACATGGTATGGCCCGGCCGACAAGGAGAGAGGGAGTGGGCGCTCCTCTGCCCCACCCCCTCCTGCTCCTGGAATTCTCGTCCGGGTCAGCTCACGCGGACGCTGTTCACGAGGTTGCGGATCACGGTCTCGTTGCGGCTGTAGTCGCCGGTCTTGGCCGCGATGGTCACGACCAGGGTCCGGCCCTGGAGGCTGGTGATCAGGAACTCGCGCCGCACGTCGTCGCCCTGGCCGGGGGTGGTGAAGACGAACTGTGCCCAGGGGGCGCCGCCCATCTGCACGAGGCTCGCCCGCAGGGTCTTGACGTTGGGCACCTGCGCGCGGATCACGGCCGGGAACTGGGTGACGAGGTCAGCCACCTGCGCGGGCGCGAGCCTGCCCTCCCGCCACTCGAAGGCCACCGTGACCTTGCGGTCCTCGGTCAGGAAGACGGCGTCCGGGCGGCTGGCCGCCACCGGGAAGGCCTTGGTGATGCCCGCCTCGCTCAGGGTCAGCAGACGGGCGTTCGGTTCCAGGGTGACGGGCACGGTCTGGAGCTTGACGGGCGCGGCGAGCGCGCTGGAGAGCAGGCCAGCGGCCAGCAGGGAGAGCAGGACCTTCTTCATGGGGTCTCACGTTACCCGCCCGCCCCGCCCCTGCCATGAACACCGCGTGAGGAGCGTGCGAGGGACCGTCAAGAGGACGTCAGGTTGAGGCCGGGGCCGGATAGGGGAGGGCCCCGCCCGGCGACCCCGGTCCCGCTACCATGCGCCCATGACGGATTCCGGGCTGGCCCTCGATCCCACTTTTCCACAAGGCTTCCGGGCGGCGGCGATGGCGGCGGGCATCAAGCCGAGCGGACGAACGGACCTGAGCTGTGTGGTGAGCGACGAGGCCTGCACCTGGGCCTTCGCGGGCACCCGCAGCACGACGGCGGCGGCCTGCGTGGGGCGCAACCGCGAGCTGTACCGCGAGGGAAGGCCCGTGCGCGCCCTCCTCGTCAACGCCGGGAACGCCAACGCCGCGACCGGGGCGCGGGGCGTGCGCGACAACGCCGACATGGCGGGGGCGCTCGGCAGCGTGCTGAACGTGGACGCCGACGCCGTGCTCACCGCGAGCACCGGCATCATCGGCCATCCGCTGCCGATGGACCGGGTGCTGGGCGGCGTGGAGCACCTGCCGGAGGAACTGGGCACGGCGGCAGGCCCCTTCGCGGCGGCGATCATGACGACCGACACACGCCCCAAGCTCGCCCAGGCGACCCTGAGCACGGGCGCCCGCATCGTGGGCACGGCGAAGGGCAGCGGCATGATCCACCCCGACATGGCGACGATGTTCGCCTTCGCCTTCACCGACGCGCGGGTGGACGCCTCCGCCCTGCGGGAAGCCTTTCCCGCCGTCGTGGCCTGCACCTTCAACGCGGTGACGGTGGACGGCGACACGAGCACGAACGACATGGCGGTGGTGCTGGCGAACGGCCTCGCCGGTGACGTGGACCCGGGGGAGTTCCTGGCCGCGCTGGAGGGCGTGATGCGCGACCTCGCCCGCATGATCGCCGCCGACGGGGAGGGGGCGACCAAGCTCCTCACCGTCCGGGTGGGCGGGGCGCGCACCGAGGCCGAGGCGCTGACGGCCGCCCGCACCTGCTGCGTGAGCCCCCTGCTCAAGAGCGCCGTCCACGGCAACGATCCCAACTGGGGCCGGGTGATCATGGCGGTGGGCCGCAGCGGCGCGGCGGTGGACATCGAGCGGATGACGGTGAGCGTGCAGGGCCGGCCCGTCTTCGCCGGGAGACCCCTCCCCTACGACGAGGCGCAGGTCAGCGCTAGCATGAGGGCCGAGGAAGTCGTCTTCGAGGTCAACCTCGGCGTGGGGGAGGCGCAGGGCGAGGCGTGGGGCTGCGACCTGAGCGCCGAGTACGTGAGCATTAACGCGGACTACACGACCTGAGCCCGCTTTAACCGCCGCGCCCCTTGAGGAACTGGCCGACCCACGGCACCCGGTCGGAGAGGAGGCGGCCCCCCACCGCGAAGTCGCGCGGCGGGTAGGAGTGGAAGCGGAGGTTGATGCCGTCCACGTCCTCCGGCCCCACCCCGAACAGGCGGGCGAGGACGGGGGTGAGGTGGCGGGCCACCTGCCGCTGCTTGCGGGTGCTCATGTTCCAGTCGGAGAGTTCGACGGTCAGGTCCACCCGGCCCCGCTCGCGGGGGGTGCGCCCGCCGATGTAGAGGTCCTCGTCGCAAACTTCGGCGAAGTGAACCGTCGTGTGCTCGCGCAGTTCCTCACGGGTGGGGCCGCCGCGCGGCGAGAAGAAGAGCAGATTGACCGCCTCGGTGAGTTGCCGGGCGACCTCCGCCTTGCGCCCGGCGGGGAGGGGAGGGCAGGTGACGCGCAGGTAGGGCATAGGTCAGTGTAGGCGCGGCCCCATCTCCTCCTTGAGCCTTCCCTGAGTCGGCTCCCGGTGAGCGCGGGAGGGGGTAGCGTGGGCCATGACGAGCCCCACCCTCCCCGCCTCGGCCCTGGCCCGCCCGCTCGACCTCTCGCTCTCCTCGAACCGGTACGTGGTGGCGGGCACGGTGGCGAGTACCCTGGCCGCCCGGCTGTCCGGCCACCCCTGGCCCTCGGCGCTCGGCGTGGGCGCGGCGGGCTTCCTGGGCTGGGCGGCGGCGCGTGAACTCGACCCCGACTACCCCGACACGGCGGGCGCGGCGTTGCCCCTGGCGGCCCTCGCGGCGCTGGTGGGGGGGCCGCCCAACCCGCTCGCGGGTCTGTCCGTCCTGAGCGGCCTGCGGGTCCTCGCGGCCACGGTAGGGCAGGCGCCGGTCCCGCTCGACGTGGCCGCGCTCGCCGGGCAAGCGGGCCTGTCGGCGCTGACGGGGGAGCGGGTCGCGGCCCTCGTGCCGGGAGCGGCGCTCGCCCTGTCGTCCACGCGGCCTGACGCCTTCCAGGGCTCGGGGCGGGACGCCGGGCTCGTGGCCCTGGCCGCCCTGCTGCCGGGAGTGCGCCGGGGGCAGGGACGGGGCGCCCCGGCCGACGCGCTGACCCTCGCCGCCCTGGGCCTGTCGGGCGTGCTGACGCGGGCGGAGACCGTGGAGACCGAATGCGACCGCGCTTCCACCCCTGTCCCCGCCGAGCGGGTGCGCCTCACGCGGCTCCTCGCGCTGGGAGCCCTCGGCGCCGGGTTGCTCGCGCGGGAGACCCGCTCGCTCGCGCCCCTCGCCTCGGCGGTGCTGGCGGTCGGGCTGCGGCGGGTCCTGCCGGGCGCGAAGTGAAGCTCCCAGGGAGCGCGCACCCCGCCTCCCCCACCCGGGGCGGGTAAGCTGGAGCATGACCGGACTCCCCAGGCAACTCACCCTGCTCGCGGCGACCGTCCTCACGCTGGTCATGAACTACCTCAGCAACGCGCTCCCCCTCTTCGGGAACAGCAACCGGGAGGTCAGTGACGGCCTGCCCAACGCCTTCACGCCCGCCGGGCTGACCTTCTCGGTGTGGGGCGTGATCTTCCTGGGCCTGCTCGCCTTCGCGGTCTATCGGGCCCTCCCGGCGCAGAGGGGCCCACGCCTCGACCGCCTCTTCTGGCCGTTCCTGCTGGCGAACCTGCTCAACGTGGCGTGGCTGCTGGCCTTCCAGAGCCTGAACTTCGGCCTCAGCGTGGTCGTCATGCTCGCGCTGCTGGGCAGCCTGATCTGGCTGTACCTGCGCGTGCGCGGCCTGAAGCCGCTCGGCGCCGAACCCCTCACGCTCGCGCTGCCCACCAGCCTGTACCTCGCCTGGATCAGCGTGGCGACGATGGCAAACATCACCGCTTTTCTCGTCAGCCAGGGGGTGACGGGAGGCCTGGCGGGGCTGAGCGGCCCGGTGTGGTCGGCCCTCCTGGTGGTCGTCGCCGCGCTGCTGGGCGTGTTCTTCCTCATGCGCTTTCGGGACTACGCCTTCGCCGGGGTGCTGCTGTGGTCCTTCTACGGCGTGTATGCCGCGCGGCCCGAGGTGAACACGGTCGTCCTCGGCGTGGCGCTCGCCGCCGCCCTCGTGCTGCTCGGGATCGTGCTCGCGGCCCGGCGGCCCAGGGCGGCGCTGTAGGGCCCCAAAGGGGAGGGGGAGGCCACGTTCGACCTCCCCCCGCCTGGAACAGGAAGTTTACTTGCTCGTGGTGTTGTTGGGAGTGGGTGTGTTGCTGGACGCGGGGGCGGGGGCGGCGACCACCGACGGCGTCGTCTGGATGTTCAGGCGGGCGATCTGGGCGTCGAGGTACTTCTGGGCGGCGTCGCGGGCCAATTGCTCGCGGATGGTGGGCGCGACCTCCGCGAGGGGCGCGAGACCC
The DNA here is from genome assembly GCF_025997855.1 of Deinococcus aetherius. Lineage (NCBI taxonomy): Bacteria > Thermotogati > Deinococcota > Deinococci > Deinococcales > Deinococcaceae > Deinococcus > Deinococcus aetherius. Next base: position 1,974,400 of record NZ_AP026560.1, on the reverse strand, counting down.
GCCTGATTGCGCTTGGTGACGAGCAGGACGTGCCAGCCGTACTCGGTCTGCGCGATCTGGGGCTGGTTCACGGGGCCGCCGAAGGCCGCCTTGTCGAAGGCCTCCACCGTGTCGCCGGGCGCGATGCAGCCGAGGTCGCCGCCCTCCGCCGCGCTGCCGGGGTCCTGGCTCTTCTCCTGGGCGATCTTGGCGAAGTCCCCGCCTGCCTGGAGGTCCTTCAGGACGGTCTGGGCCTCGGCCTGGGTCTTGACCAGGATGTGCCGCACGCAGGCCTGGGCCGGGCGGTTGAAGGACTGCTTGTTGAGGTTGTAGAAGCTGTTGACCACGGCGTCCCCGAACCTGAGGCGGTTCTTGATGCCCTCCAGGTACGCGGAGACGACGGCCTGCCGCTCCAGGTCGGCGCGCAGATCGGCCTCGTTCCCGTAGCCCGTCGCCTGAAGGGCCTCGGCGAACTCGGCGTCCGAGGAAAAGCCCTTGCGGGCGGAGGCGAACTGCTCGTCGATCTGGGCGGGCGTGACCTTGGTGTCCCGGCGGGCGAGCTGGTACACGGCGCGGTCGCGGGCGAACTGCTTCAGGAATTCCCCCCGCGCCTCGGCGAACTCGGGCAGGATGTCGGGCGTGAAGGGCACCCCCTGCGAGTTCAGCACCCGCGCCACCGCCACCCGGAACGCCCGCTCGTAGTCCGCCAGCGTGAAGCGTTCGCCCCCCACCACCGCGACGACCGCCTGGGGGTTCGCGGCGGGAGCCGGGGTGGTCCGGGCCGGGGCGGCGGGCGTCGTGGCAGGTGGAGTGGTTGGGGTGGCGGGCGTGGTTTGGGCCGGGGTCGGCTGAGCTGGGGTGGTCTGGGCCGGGGCAGGCGCCGTGGTCTGCGCTGGGGCCGTCTGAGACGGCGTCGCCGGGGGAGTGGGGGCGGGCGTCGGCGTGGTGGTCTGGGCCAGGGCCGCGCCGCCGAGCAGCAGGGCGAGCGTGAGGATGCTTTGTTTCATCCGCCCACTCTAGCGTCCTTCAGTCCCCCCGTCTGGAGGATCGGACGCATGAGGTCGCCAGTCGCTGGAAACTAGTCGCCAGGGCAGGGTGCTGCCCACTTGAGCCGCCCTCCTCCTGGCGCCTGGCGACTTCCCCACCCCTGCTACAATCCCCCCCGATGCGCCTGACCCTGGTCGAAACCACCGATTCCCGCGTGTACGACGACGCGGTGCGCTCGCTCCCCCTCACCAGCGCCCTGCAAGGCTGGGGCTACGGGGAGGCGCGGCGCGTGCTGTGTCAGACGCCGATGCGTTACCTCATCCAGCACAGCGGGCGGACGGTGGGCGCCGTCCAGCTCCTCCGCAAGCGGCTGGTGCCCGGGCTCAGCACCCTTTACGCTCCGCGCGGCCCGGCGCTGGAGTCCCTCGACCTCCTGCCCGCCTTCGCCGAGGCCGCCCGTAAGGTCGCCCGGCCCACCGACGCCCTCCTCAAGGTCGAGCCCCCCTCACCCATCCCTGCCGACGACTCGGTGCCTGTCCCCGGGTCGTTCGGCCCCCTGCGCCGTGCCGAGTCCGAGCAGCCCGAGCACACCATCCTCGCCGACCTCACCCGTTCGGAGGACGAGCTGTTCGCGGGCCTGCACTCGATGGCGCGCCGCAACGTCCGCACCGCGCAGAAGCTGGGCGTGGTCGCGGGCCGCGACGACGACTTTGAGGCGTTCTGGGAGATTTTCACGGCGACGAACGAGCGGGCCAAACTCGGCGCCTTCCCCCGTGCCTACTACGAGACCATGCTGCGCGAGGGCAACGCGCACGGCGGCGAGGCGTACATCGTCCTGTCGCGGTACGAGGGGAAGGCGCTCGCCGGGGGCTTTTTCCTGGCGATGGGCACGGGCACCTCTTACCTCTTCGGCGGCAGCGTGCGCGACGACCGCACCCAGCCGGACGGCACGCCCTACAAGGACGCCAAGGCGCCGGACGCCTTCTACTGGAACGCGATGCTGGACGCCAAGCGCCGTGGCTACACCCTCTTCGACTTCTGGGGCATCCCGCGCAGGCTGGACGAGGACAAGCATTCTTTCGGCGTCTTCAAGATGAAGCTCAAGTTCTCCGAGCACCGTGTCTGGTATCCCGCCTACGACCTAAATCTCAACGTCGCCGCCCCCGCCATCGTGAGGGCGTTGCGCTGGCGCAAGACGCAGAACAACCTCAGGAAGCGGGGGAGTGCGGAGGACGTGCTGTAGGGAGCGGTCAGCTCTCAGCTTTCAGCAGTCAGCGAAAAGCCCGGGATCAGCGGTTTTCCGGGCTCAGGCTGTCCACCACGAGGTGATGCCCGTCGAGGTTCCGGGCGTCGAAGGTCCGCCCGAAGCCCTGATCCTCTATCGGCGTGATCCGGGCGCCCAGTTCGGTCAACGCGGTATGAATGGCCTCCACATCGTCCGTCTCGAAGCCCAGTTCGACCGGGCCGGGGCCGTCGCGCTTGGTCGGGTCCTCGGTCTCGACGTTCTTGAGTCTGGGGGTGTAGCCCTACGACCCCAGGATCAGCATGTGCGGCGGAGCGGCGCGGGTCCGTCCTCAGGCCGAAGGCCCGTTCTTAGAAGTCTTGCGCCCGCGCCACGTCCGACACGAGCAGGTTGACGTTGCGGAGGGTGGCCGAGGTCGTTGTGGTCATGGGCCGAGCGTCTCACCCGTCGCCCCCGCCCGTCTTGCACAAGCGCGGCAAGACCCTTACCGGGCGACCTGGGAGCGCCGCGCGGGAGCCGTCACCCCCAGCGCCAGCACCGCCGCCGCCCCCGCCAGGACCGCCGCCGCGATCATCGCCGCGCTGTAGCTGCCCAGGGCGTCGCGGCTGACTCCGCCCAGCCAGGAGGCCAGCGCCGCGCCGACCTGGTGGGAGCAGAAAATCCAGCCGTAAACCGTGCCCACGTTCGCCCGCCCGAAGGTGTCGGCGGTCAGGGCGATGGTGGGCGGCACGGTGGCGATGTAGTCGAGGCCGAAGAGCACCGCGAAGAGGGTCAGGCTGTAGCCCGGCGGCACGAAGGGCAGCAGCGCGAGGCTGACCCCCCGGAAGGCGTAGTACATCCCCAGCAGGAAGCGCGGGTCCACGCGGTCGGTGAAGTACCCGCTGGCGAGCGTGCCCACGAAGTTGAAAGCCCCCATCACCGCCAGCATCCCCGCCGCAAAGCCCGGGGTGAGCCCCATGTCCCCGCAGTACGCGATGAAGTGGGTGCCGATGATGCCGTTGCTCGTCGCCCCGCAGACGAAGAAGGTCGCCGCCAGCAACCAGAAGTCGCGGTGCCGCACCGCCCGCCCCATCACCCGGGGGTCGGGCTGGGGGGCGGGGGCAGCCGTGCTCACCGGGTCTCCGTCCGGCCTCAGCCCCACCTGCGCCGGGCTGTCCCGCAACAGCCACCACACCAGGGGGGCGAGCACGAGCGCCACCGCCGCGATGATCCAGGTGCCGCCCGTCCAGCCGAGGTTCTGGGCCCAGCCCGTGAGCAGGGGAATGAACAGCAGTTGCCCCGCGCTCGTCGCCGCGCCGAAGATGCCCGTCACCAGGCCGCGCCGCCGCACGAACCAGCGGGTCGCCACGGTCGCCCCCAGGACGCTGCCGACGAGTCCCGTCCCCAGCCCGCTCAGCAGCCCCCACGTCAGGTGCAGGCCCAGGGCGGAGCGCGACAGGGTGGTCAGCGCGAAGCTGAGGGTCACCAGCAGCAGGCCCACGGTGGCGACCCGGCGCGGCCCGAAGCGGTCCATCAGACGCCCCGACAGGGGGGCGGCCAGCCCGAAGACGAGCAACCCCAGGCTGGCCGAGAGGGACAGGGTGCTCCGGCTGAGGCCCAGCGACTCCTCCATCGGCAGCAGGAACACGCCGGGCGCCGAGCGGGCCCCCGCCGAGATCAGCAGGGCGAGGACGGTGACGCCCACCACGACCCAGCCGTAAAAGAGCCTCTGCGTGCTGAACCGGGGGGGCGTGGGGTCGTTCATGGGCCGATGATAAGCCCCTGGTGAAGGGTGGCGGGTCGGCTGAGGTGCCGGACCCTAGACCTGTTCCTCCCCCCGCGTCCTGAACCGCCGCGCTCCCCACCACAGCCCCCCCCCGAGGGCGGCGAGGAGCAAGGCGGGCGTCAGGTCCGCCTCCGCCCGCTGGACGTACCGCAGGGCAGCCTCCCCGGACTTCCAGAGGGCGTACTGCCACAGCCCGACGTGCAACACGGCGCCGACGAGCGCCCAGAGGGTGAAGGGGACGGAACGCACGCCGAGGGCGCGGGCGGTCCACGTCACCGGTGTGCGCAGCGACCCGACGCTGCGGCTCAGGACGATCAGGAGTGGCCCGGCGTGGGCGGTCAGGCGCCGTATTCGCGGGGTCTGCACCCGCTCCCGCCAGCGCGCAGGCAGCCGCGCCAGAATTCGTCCGCCCAGCGCGTACCCGGTGAGGCTCCCCAGGAAGTTCCCCAGGGCACCCCACAGCACCGCGTCCGCGTAACTCGTCCGCCCCGCGCCCATCAGGGCCGCCTGCGCGAGCATGGGCAGGATGCCGGGCACCCCGGGCACCCCCGCCCCCTCCACGAACATCAGGCCCAGGGTCGCCGCGTTCAGCCACGCCGGGTCGAGCGCCGTGAGCCAGGCGGGCAACTCCGGCGTCACGCCCACCCCCGCGTGAGGTCGAGGGCCATCGTGACCTGTTCCTCCGCCTGCCCGGTCCACGGCGTCCAGAGCGGGGTCTGCTGCGCCGCCCAGACCCGGAAGCCGCGCCGCTCGTAGAGGTGGACGGCGGCGGCGTTCCGCCTCGTGGTCGAGAGCTGGACGCCGGGCACCCGCCGTGCCCGCAGCTCGGAGAGGTAGGCGTCGAGCAGCGCCCCTCCCGCCCCCAACCCCCTTGCGGACGCGAGCAGGTTGAGGTGCAGGTGGGCGGGGTAGAGGTCGGCGGGCGGATGCGGCACTCCGTAGAAGGTGGAGCGTAGCAGATAACGCAATGAAGGCCACGCCCCCGGCAACCGCCCCGTCACCAGCCGCCCCAGCAGCCCCGGCACCTGCGCGGCGAGGGCGTGCGAGTAGCGCCCCCGGTCCACGCTCCCCAGGATGTACCCGACGACCTCGCCCCCCTGCCGCTCCGCTACGAAGCCCACCCCGCCCCCGCCGGGTGTGAGGTACGGCGCGACCCACAGGGCGGCGAAGAGCGGGCGCGAGGGGAAGAAGCGCGCGGCACTCTCCCCGAAAAAGGCCGTCTCGTAGGCGACGTGGGCCAGCGCCCCCGAGTCGGCGGGCCGCACGGGGCGCAGGGTGAGGGCGGGCGCGAACATGCGCCCCAGCCTAAGCGCGGGGGTGGGGCGGCGTGCCCCGGTCCCCACCCGGGCGCGTGGTAAATTGAACCCAGTCCAGAGTTTCTTTCCGGCCGGGGCGAGGCCTTCCGCCCGTCCCCCGAGCCGCCCCAGGAGTGTGCCCATGATCGACTTCACCCTCACCGACGAGCAGAAACAGCTCCAGCAACTCGCCCGCGACTTCACCCGCCGCGAGATCATCCCCGTCGCCGCCGAGTACGACCAGAAGGAGGAACTGCCCTGGCCGGTGGTGCAAAAGGCCTTCGAGGTCGGCCTCCTCAACGCCTCCATCCCCGAACGCGCGGGCGGCCTGGGGCTGGGCATGGTGGACGAGTGCCTGATCGGCGAGGAACTGGCCTACGGCTGCATGGGCATCTACACGGTCATGATGGCCTCCGAACTGGGCATCACGCCCATCCTGGTCGGCGGCACCGAGGAGCAGCAGAAGCGTCTCCTGAGCCCGCTCACCGAGAAGCCATCGCTGGCCGCCTTCGCCCTCAGTGAACCCAACAACGGCTCCGACGCCGCCGGGATGCACACCACCGCCGTCCTCGACGGCGACGAGTGGGTCATCAACGGCACGAAAATGTGGATCAGCAACGGCGGGGTGGCCGATATCACGGTCGTCTTCGCCACCACCGACCGCCAGGGCGGGCACCGGGCGACGGTCGCGCTCGTGGTGCCTAAGGACGCGCCCGGCTTCTCGTGGAACAAGATCAAGCACAAGATGGGTCAGCGGGCGAGCCTGACCTCCGAACTCGTCTTCGAGAACGTGCGGGTGCCGAAGGAGAATCAGCTCGGCGGCCTGGGCGACGGCTTCAAGATCGCCATGAAGACGCTCGACAAGACCCGCATCCCGGTGGCGGCGGGGTCGGTCGGCATCGCCCGCCGCGCGCTCGACGAGAGCGTCAAGTACGCCAAGGAGCGTCAGGCGTTCGGCAAACCCATCGCCGACTTCCAGGCGATCCAGTTCAAGCTCGCCGAGATGGCGATGGGGGTCGAGACCGGGCGGCTGATGTACCAGAAGGCGGCGTGGCTGGTGGACCGGGGCCTGCCCCACGGCTACGAATCCGCCATCGCCAAGGCCTACTGCTCGGACATGGCCTTCGACGCGGCGAACGAGGCGATCCAGGTTCACGGCGGCTACGGCTACGTGGGCGAGTACCCGGTCGAGAAGCTGCTGCGCGACGTGAAGCTCAACCAGATTTACGAGGGCACGAACGAGATTCAGCGGGTGGTGATCGGCCGTCAGCTCCTGAAGTGACGGCGGCACGGCGAGAGGGGGCGGGCCAGATGGTCTGCCCCCCTTACATTTCTGCTTGACTTCCCCTTTCCCCCACCGGATAGTGAGCGCACCCTAAATCCAGCTTCACGGGCTCACCGCCTGACCAAAGAGGAACTGCCCTAGGAGGATTACACATGAAACGACTGGCCTTCACCGTCACCTTCGCCCTGCTCGCCGCCGCCCAGGCGCAGAAGGTCCAGACCCCCGTACCTATCGGCGTCGCCGTCGCCCAGACGAGCAACACCGCCCTGCTGGGGCAGGAGCAGGTCATCGGGGCGCGCTTCGCCGAGAAGTTCCTGAACGCGCGGGGCGGCATCAACGGCACGCCCATCAAGCTCGTCTTTCAGGACGCGGCGGGCGACGAGAACAGCGCGATCAACGCCTTCCAGAACCTGATCACCAAGGAGAACGTCGTCGGCATCGTGGGGCCCACCCTGTCGCAGCAGGCCTTTGCCGCCGACCCCATCGCCGAGCGGGCCAAGGTGCCCGTGCTGGGTCCGAGCAACACCGCCAAGGGCATCCCGCAGATCGGGGAGTTCGTGGCCCGGGTGTCCGCGCCCGTCGCCGTCGTAGCGCCCAACGCCATCAAGCAGGCCCTCAAGCTCGACCCCAAGATCAAGAAGGTCGCCGTGCTGTACGCGCAGAACGACGCCTTCTCGACCTCCGAGACGGGCACCTTCCAGGAGACGGCCAAGGCCCAGGGCCTGAACGTCGCCACGGTGCAGAAGTTCCAGACGACCGACACCGACTTCACCACCCAGGTGACGGCGGTGCTCAACGCAGACGTGGACCTCGTGATCGTCTCGGGCCTCGCGGCGGACGGGGGGAACCTCGTCAAGCAGCTCCGGCAACTGGGCTACAAGGGCCTGATCATCGGCGGCAACGGTCTGAACACCTCCAACATCTTCTCGGTGTGCCAGCGCTACTGTGACGGCATCATCATCGCGCAGGCGTACAGCCCGGCCCAGCCCAGCGCGGCCAATCAGGTCTTCGTGAAGGAATACCGCGCCCAGTACAAGAAGGACCCGCCCCAGTTCGCCGCCCAGGCCTACGCGGGCGTGCAGGTCATGGTCGAAGCCCTCAAGGCCCTCGACCGCAAGAAGAAGCTCGCCCAGTGGGACCTCGGCGAACTGCGGGCCGCGCTGAACAAGCAGATTCTTGCCGGGAAGTACAACACCCCCCTCGGCGAGCTGCGCTTCGAGAAGGACGGCGAGATCATCCAGAAGGACTTCTACGTCGCCCAGATCAAGATGAAAGACGCGCGCACGGGTTCGTTCGTCTTCTTGAAGTAAGCCGTCAGCTCTCAGCCGTCAGCAGTCAGCAAGAACGGAGCTGATCGCTGACGGCTGACCGCTGAAAGCTCCCAAAGAAAGGGCCACCGTGGAACTGAGCCAACTCATCCAGAACCTCCTCAACGGCCTCGCCATCGGCAGCGTGTACGCGATCTTCGCGCTGGGCTACACGCTGGTCTTCTCCATCCTGGGCATCATCAATTTCGCGCACGGCGCCGTGTTCACGCTCGGCGCCTACTTCACCTACACGCTGGTCGTCGGGCAGTTCGAGAACAACGGACTCCTCAAGGGGGTTAACCTCTTCCCGCAGGGCTCGCCGCTGTCGGGGAACCCCTGGGCCTTCGCCCTCGCCACCCTGATCGGAGCAGTGATCGCGGGGTTCGTCGCCGTGCTCGTCGAGCGGCTGGCGTTCCGGCCCATGCGGGCGAGGGGCGCCGATCCCCTGCTCGCCCTGGTGAGCAGCCTGGGCGTGGCGCTCGTCGTCGTGAACCTGATTCAACTCCTCGTGGGCGCGGAAATCTACAACTTCCCCTCCGACGCCTACGGGGAGGTGCGGCCCGCGCTGAGCTTTCAGATAGGAGACCGGGTCGTCATCGTCCGCACGGTGCAGATCATCATCTTCGCGGTGAGCCTGGCGATGCTGGCGGTGCTGGGGTACGTGATCGGTCGGACCAAAGTGGGCAAGGCGCTGCGGGCGGTCGCGGAGAGTCCGGGCACAGCGAGCCTGCTCGGCATCAGCGTGGACCGCTTCATCCTGATCACCTTCTTCCTGTCGGGCTTTCTCGGGGGACTGGCAGGAACGCTCGTCGGCACGGCCTTTGGGGTGGCGGGGCCGTACTTCGGGGTGACGTATGGGCTCAAGGGGCTGGCCGTGATCGTCCTCGGCGGGCTGGGCAGCATTCCCGGCGCGGTCGTCGGCGGCCTCGTGATCGGACTGGCGGAGGCATTCGTGCCCGCCAACTACAGCGCCTACAAGGACGCGGTGGCCTTCGCCCTGCTCTTCGTCATTCTCCTCGTGCGTCCGCAGGGTCTGCTGGGCCGCGTGCAGATTCAGAAGGTCTGACATGGGAGACTTCCTTGCCCAGTACGGCTTCCTGATCGTCACGATGGTGCAGGCAGGGCTGTTGGGCCTGAGCCTGTACTTCCCGCTCCAGGCCGGGCAGCTCAGCCTCGCCAGTCCCGGCTTCTACGCGGTGGGGGGGTACGTCGCCGCGATCCTGCTCACCAACCCGGCCTTCGCGGGGCTGCGCGAGTCGCTGGGGAACGGCCTCTTCCCGCTCACCTGGCTCGCGGCGGCGCTGATCTGCGGTCTGCTCGGCCTTGTCGTGGGCATCCCCGCCCTGCGGCTGCGCGGCATCTACCTCGCGCTGGCGACCATCGCCTTCGTCGAAATCCTGCGGGTGGTGAGCCTGAACTTGGGCGTCACGGGCGGGGCCATCGGCATCTTCGGCATTCCGCAGGCGTTCGGTTTCCAGGACCGCTGGCAGTACATCTGGCTCTTCGGGCCGCTCCTGATCCTCACCCTGCTCTTCGCGCGGCAGCTCGAACGCTCGCGGGTGGGCCGGGCCTTCCGCGCGATCCGCGAGGACGAACTCGCCGCCGACGCGATGGGCGTGCCGCCGACGCGCTACAAGGTGCTCGCCTTCGTGATCGGCGCGGTGCTCGCCGGGATCGTCGGGGCGATGAGTGCCCCCTTCCTGAACACCTGGAACGCCAAGCAGGGCACCTTCGACGCCTCCATCGCCATCCTCGCCTTCGTCCTGATCGGTGGCTCGCGCAACATCTGGGGCCCGGTGGTGGGCGGGGCGCTCCTGACCGCCGTGCCCGAACTGCTGCGCTTCCTGGCCGACTGGCGCCTCGTGATCAACGGGCTGGTGCTCGTCGTGGCGAGCCTGTACCTGCCGCAAGGGATCGTGGGGGCTCTGGAAAGATTACGGCGCACCCGGCCCCCCCGCCGCCCCGAGACCGCCGCCCTGCCCGGGGTGAAGGGAGGCACGCCGTGACGGCCACGCTGACCGAACGAAAGACCGTGCTGGAGGCTCGCGGCCTGACCCGGCGTTTCGGCGGCCTCGTCGCGGTGAACAACGTGAGTTTCGACGTGGCCGAGGGCGAAATCTTCGGCCTGATCGGACCCAACGGGGCGGGCAAGACCACCCTGTTTAACCTGATGACCGGCCTCACCCCACCCAGCGCGGGCACCCTCTCGTACCGGGGGCAGCGGGTAACCGGCCTCGCCCCGCACCGGATCGCGGCGCTGGGGATGAGCCGCACCTTCCAGAACATCCGGCTCTTCCGGGCCCTGACCGCACTGGAGAACGTCAAGATCGCCCAGCACGTCCGCACGGGCGCGGGGATGTGGGCGGGCGTGTTCGGCACGGCGCGGGCGGAGGAGGCGCGGGTGGAGGAACGGGCGTGGGCGCTGCTCGACCTCGTGGGCCTCGCCGACCGGGCGGGGGAGAGCGCGGGGAATTTCAGCTACGGCGATCAGCGGCGACTGGAGATCGCCCGCGCCCTCGCCACCGAGCCGCGCGTCCTGCTCCTCGACGAACCGGCGGCGGGCATGAATACCAGCGAGAAGGGCGGCCTGACCGCCTTCATCCGTCAGATGCAGGGCCGCTTCGACCTCACCGTCCTCGTGATCGAACACCACGTCCCCCTGGTGATGAACCTGTGCGACCGGGTGGCCGTGCTCAACTTCGGGCAACTCATCGCGGTCGGCGACCCGGCCACGGTGCAGCGCGACCCGAAGGTGATCGAGGCGTACCTGGGGGGGGAGTGATGGCGCTCTTACAGATCGAGAACCTGAGCGTGAACTACGGCGGGGTGCAGGCGGTCCGTAACCTCAGCCTGCACGTCGAGGAAGGCGAGGTCGTCACGCTGATCGGCGCGAACGGGGCGGGGAAGACGACCACCCTGCGCGCCGTGTCCCGCCTCGTGCGCCCGCGCGAGGGCCGCATCACCTTCGCGGGCCGCGACATCACCCGCCTGCCCCCCGACGAGGCGGTGCGGCTGGGCATCGCGCAGAGCCCCGAGGGGCGGCAGGTCCTCGCCCGGCAGAGCGTGGAGGACAACCTGGAACTGGGCGCCTACACCCGGCGGGACCCGGCGGAGGTGCGGGCGGACATCCGGCGGATGTACGAGCGGTTCCCCCGGCTGGGCGAACGTCGCAACCAACTGGCCGGGACGCTCTCAGGTGGCGAACAGCAGATGCTCGCTATCGCCCGCGCGCTGATGAGTCGTCCCCGGCTGCTCCTCCTCGACGAGCCCTCCCTCGGCCTCGCGCCGCTGATCGTCCGCGAAATCTTCGCCATCATCCGCGCGCTGAACGAGGCGGGGACGACCATCCTCCTCGTCGAGCAGAACGCCCGGCTGGCGATGGGGCAGAGCCACCGGACCTACGTGCTCGACGCCGGGCAACTGACCTTGCAGGGGGACAGCTCTCAGCTCGTGAACGACGAGCGGGTGCTGCACGCCTACCTGGGGGGGTGAGGGGTGAAGGCCGAGGGGGAGAGGCGGCCGTCCCACGCCTCTCCCCCTCGTTCCTGTTCAGCGCGTGCCGAAGTCCTGCACCCAGTAGGTGCCCTTGGGGCTGGCGGGGTCGTTCACGTACCCGACGCCGAGTTCCTTGAACCTCGGGTCCATCAACGTCCTGCAATGGCTGGGGCTGTCCAGCCAGGCCTTCATGACGTGCTCGCTGTCGTACCCGGCGGCGAGGTTCTCGCCCACGAACTGCCAGCCCGTGTATCCGGCGGCCTCGGCACGGTCCTCGACCTCCAGGCCGTCGGGGTTCCGGTGGTCGAAATAGCCCCGGGTTGCCATGTCGGCGGCGTGAGCGCGGGCAGCTTTCGCTAGATAGCCGTTCCAGGTGACGGGCGTGGTCGCCGCGAAATGCTGGTCGCCGCACGTACGCGGCTGGGCACGGACCTCGTTCACCTGCCGCAGAATCAGGGCTTCTTCGGTGCTTTTCGTTTGGTCACCAGCGTCATTCGCCGAGGGAGTGCCCGTCGTGCCCGTGCCGCCACAGGCCGTGAGGGTGAGGGAACCGAGGAGGAGAAGGATCAGGGGAGTGCGCATGGGAATGCCGCCACCCTAGACGCTTCCCTCTTGCGCCCTCGTCACACGGCCTCTCCTAAAGACCGCGCGGACGGCAGGAGGCAGAACGCGGCCCCCGACCATCCACATTGGAAAGAGGCGGCCTCCCCCGCGCCGCCTCCCCCAGGGCTCAGCCCTGCGTCTCCTTTGGGATGTCCACGTCGAACAGCGCCTGCACGAACTCGCGGCTGTCGAAGGGTTGCAAGTCGTTCGCCCCCTCGCCCACGCCGATGAACTTGATGGGCACCCCCAGCTCGCGGACGATGGGGATCAGGATGCCGCCCTTGGCCGTGCCGTCGAGCTTGGTGACGATCACGCCTGTCAGAGGGGTAGCCTCGTGGAACTTCTTGGCCTGCTGGAGGCCGTTTTGCCCGGTCACAGCGTCGAGGACGAGCCACACCTCGGCGGGCTCGCCGGGGTCGGCCTTGTCGATCACGCGGCGGACCTTTTTCAGCTCCTCCATCAGGTTGTGCTTGGTGTGGAGTCGCCCCGCCGTGTCCACGAAGAGGAGGTCGGTGCCCCGCGCCACCCGCGCGCTCGCGGCGTCGAAGGCCACGGCGGCGGGGTCGCCCCCCTCGGGACCCTGAACGACGGGCACGCCGAGCCTTTCTCCCCACACCCCGAGTTGCGCGCCCGCCGCCGCGCGGAAGGTGTCCCCGGCGGCGAACATCACGCCCCGGCCCCGGCTGCGGTAGTACTGGCCGAGCTTGGCGATGGTGGTGGTCTTGCCCACCCCGTTCACGCCGATCACCATGACGACGTGCCCGCCCGGATCGACGGTCGTGCGCCGGGCGCTCGGCGCGAAGCCGAACTTGCGGAACTGCGCCCGCTTCGCGTCGGGCTCCAGTTGCAGGGTGAGGGCCTCCATCAGGGCCTCTTGCAGGTTGGGTTTGTCGCTCGCCCGCACGTCGGCGATGATCTCCTCGGTGGCGGCGCGGCCCACGTCGGCGGCGATCAGGGCGTATTCGAGGTCCTCGATGGAGTCGAGGCGGTTCGTGAACGAATCACGCAGATCCTGGCCGATGAACCCGGCGGTGTCACTGATCTGCTTGCGGGTCTTGCTTAGCCCGTCCCGCAGGCGCTCTAGCCAACTCATGTCCCCACCATACCGCCCGAGGGGCGGGCAGCGGGCGCACGGGGTCGCAAAGCGGAGGCGCTCAGCCGCCCGGGGTCCCCGCCTGCGCCTCCCGCAGAAGCTGCACCTTGAGCGTGCTCAGGCGGCCACGACTCAATACGCCCTTGAGGAGCACCCGGTCTCCCAACGCGAGCACGGGCACGTCGTGGCCGTACCGGGCCTCCAGCTCCGCGTTCCCGCTCACGTCCACGGGCGTGTAGCGGTAGGCGAGGGCTTGCAGGCCCGCCTCCGCCTGCTCGCACAGGTGGCAGCCCGCGCGGGTGTAGAAGGTGAGGGTGGGGAGGACGCTCATGGGGGGAGTCTAGGCCGGAACCGGCGTGGGGCGCGGGAGGAGCGTCAGCGCCTGCACGGGCGCGTACATGTCCTGGGAGGCGATGAGGTCCCCGGCAGCGCTGTAGGTTCGCAGCACCTGCCCGCCCCGGCGCACAAGGTACACCTGCCCGCCCGCGTCGATCTGGAGCAGCCACGGCGCACCCTCGGGCTCCCCGACCAGCGGCTCCAGGGCGAAGGACGCCCCGGGCTTGCCGCCGGGCTCGATGCGGCGCACCCGGCGGGCCACCCCGTCCACGATGTAGACGGCGCCGGAGCCGTCCACCCCCAGGCCCTCCAGCTCGCGCAGGGCGTCGCTCTCCCGGTCGCGGCGGAAGGCGTAACGGCTGAGGTACTCGCCCTGGGGGGAGAAACGCTGCACCTCGCGGTTGCCGCCGTCGAGGACGTAGATTTGCCCGTCGGGCGCGGCGGCGATGGCGCGCGGGTTCTCGAAGCGGCCCAGGCCCTGCCCGCGCCCCCCGAAACGGCGTACGAAGCGCCCGTGGGTGTCGTAGACGACGACATGGTGGGTCTCGCCGTCGAGGACGTAGACGTGCCCCCGGGTCACGGCGAGGCTGACGGGTTGCAGCAGCTCGCCCTCGCCCAGCCCGTAGGGGCCGAAGGCGGCGACCTCGCGGCCGTCGGGGGCGAGGCGGCGGATCAGGGCGCCCGTCTTGCCCTGGCGGAAGTCGAGGAGCGCCGCGTAGAGATGCCCGTCCGTGTCGGCGGCCAGGGCGCCCGGCGCCCCCGGCAGACCGCCCTCGCCTCCCCCCGTGTTGCGCAGGCTCAGGCGCAGTCGTCCCCTCAGGTCCAGGACGCGCAGGGTGCCGCGCTTGTCGGTCACGCTCAGGGCCAGGGCGAGCGGGTCGGTGAAGGCCTCGTCCTCCAGCACCCCGGCGTCGAGGCGGGCGATCACCTCGTCGAGGGTCGGTCGGTCCTCGGGGTCCTTTTCGATCATGTGCAGGATCAGGTCGGCGAGCTTGCCGGGCACCTCCATCCGCACCTGCTTGGGCGGCTTGGGCGTCTCGAAGACCTGCTGGTGGACCACCGCCTCGTAGCTCCCCTTGAAGGCGGGTTGACCGGTCGCCATCTCGTAGGCGAGCAGCCCCAGCGAGTACACGTCGCTGCGGGCGTCCACCCGGTTGCCCTTGGCCTGCTCGGGGGCCATGTAGACCGGCGTGCCCACCCGCGTGCCCGTCATGGTGAGCCGGGTGAGGACCTTGCCGACCGCGATGCCGAAGTCCATCAGCTTCACGCCGCCCTCGCGCAGTTTGCCGTCCACGAAGGCGTGCCTCAGGACCATCACGTTCGCGGGCTTGATGTCGCGGTGGACGACGTTGTGCAGGTGGATGTGCCGCAGCGCGTCGGCGAGGGCGCGCAGAACCTGGGCCGCCTCGGCAAAACTCAGCGGTCGGCTTTCGAGCAGGGCCTCCAGGCTCTCGCCGTCGAGGAATTCCATTGCGATGTAGTGTTCGGGGGCCTCCATCCGGTAGTCGTACACCCGCACGACGCCGGGGTGGTTGAAGCGTTTGAGGACCTCGGCCTCGCGGTAGAAGCGTTTCACGAAGCGGGCGTCGGCGAGGTACTTCTCCTGCGGCACTTTGAGGGCCACGATGCGCCCGTCGAGCCGCCGCCGCGCCCGGTACACGCTGCCCATCCCGCCGATGCCCACCCGGTCGAGCACCTCGTAGTCCTGAAAGTTCAGGTCGGGCACGGTGGGAAGCGGGCGGGGTGGAGGGGCGGACGCTGTGCGCCTGACCCCGGTGGGGACCAGGGTGCGCGGGCTGCCGGGCAGGCGCAGGCCGCCGCCCGACGCGGACGCCCCGCCCAGCCGGAAGGCCGCGCTTCCCGCCACGACCGCCACGGCGACGAGAACCCCCTGCGCGCGGCCCAGCCCACCCCCGCCGAGTGCCAGTGCGCCCAGAAGCGCCGCCAGCCCGACCGCGAGGGCGGCCACGGCGAGGCTCAGGATGCGCTCGCCCGAACGGACGCAGATCATCACGCCCACCACGAACAGCGAACCGAGCAGAAGCAGATTCACGGGCGGTCCCCGCAGGGAGGCGGGCAGGAGCGGACGGCGGGAGGCACGCGCATGGCTGTTTCCTTTATACCGGACCCCCCTGTCTGGACGCTTACAGGCTGCCCACTGGGGGGGCCACCGGGGGGAAGGGGGGCGTAACCCGGCAGGGCGCCTTCCTATACTGGCCGGATGACCTCCTGGGCGTACTGGGCCGAACTCGTCGAGCTCTTCGAATACCGGGTCGCCGACGTGCTGGCGGGCCGGGTGCCGCGCGGGGGCAGGCGGGGGCTGGCCGAGCTGCGCGACACGCTCCTGGGGGCCCCGCTCGAACCCGCCCTGCACCGCCGCCTGCTGGAGAGTGACCGGCGGTACCGCGCCGGGCTCGGGTTGGAGGGCGGAGTGCGCACCACGGCCGCCGAACCCGGCCCCGCGTCCGCCTGGACCGCGCCCGCCGCCGGGGACTCCCCCGAGACCCGCGCCTGGGAGGAGCTGCGGCGCCTGGCGTGGCACGCGGGCCTGCGCGAGCAGGTGTCTCAGCGGACCCGCCCCCTGCGCGACGAGCCCGGGCGCCTGACCCTGCGCGTGCTGTACGCGGCCCTGGAGAACGCCGAGCGCGCCGCGCGGGGCGTGGCCGAGCCGCTCGCGGTCCCTGCCGAGCACGACCCCCTCGTCTCCCTGCACGACGCGGAGGTGGCCGGGCGTCTGGCGCTGGCCCTCGCCGACGCGCTCCTGCCGGAGGAAGGCCCCGCGCGGGTGCAGGCCGCCCTCTGGGCTGTCCACGACGCGCCCTTTCCCCGCCACCCCGACGAGGACCTGCTGGGGGCGCGCATCGAGGCCGCCGAGCGCGAGCCCCTCGCCCCCGAGGCCCGGGCGGCCCTCGTTCGGGCCCTGCGGGCATCCCACCCCGCCGTGCGCGATCCGCGTGAGCGGCCCGCCATCCGCGCGGCGGCCCGGCAGCTTCAGGCCCTTCTGGGTGAGCTGCTGGAGGGCGCCCCCGCCCCGGCACTCGGCGTGATGCCCGCGCGCAGCGTGCTGTACGCCGCCCACGCGGCCGCCGCACTCCCCGCCCCCGACGACGGGGCGGACGACCTCGTCATCCACCTCGTGGGGGGGCAAGGGGTGCACTGGCGCGGCCTGAACCTGCGCTGGCAGCCGGTCGGGCCGCACTGGCAGTTCCAGGTCGGGGACGAGGTCGCCCTGCTGCAACCCCACCTGCCCCCCACCGAGCGCGCCTGGACGTTGCCGACCTCCCAGGGGAACCTGAGCGTGTTTCTCAGCGGCGCCTACGCCCTGCTGCGGGTGGCCCCGGTGGGCGGCGAGGGCCCCGGCCACCTCGCGGCGCGGGCGCGGGCCGTGGCGCGGCTGCTCGACCCCGGTGAGCACCACGCGAACCTGCGGCTCGCCCGGGCGGCGGCGCAACTTCTGCGGGGGGGGCAGGTGGACGCCGCCGCCCTCGGCCCCGGCAGTGCGGGGCGGTACGCGGGCGCCTCCCAGGAGACGCTGCTCACCCTGGCCCGCAAGGGTGTCGACGCCCTGACCTCGCGCATGACCCGGCTCACGCCCGTCGAGAGCGAGGCCGCCCTGCGGGACGGCGCCGCCGCCCTCGGCCTCCCGGAAGAACGCGCCCTCGCGCTGCACGACGTCCTCCACGCGGCGACCTTCGCGCCCGAGTGCCTGCTCGCCCCGTCCCCCGCCTCCCGGCTGGACGTGCCCGAGGGCGGCGCCTTCGTCAGCGTCCGCCTGGGGGAGGGCCCCGTCACGCTCCACGTTCGGAGCCGCAGCCTGACCGTTCGGCAGGAGGGCGGCGGGGACCCGGTCGCCGCCTTGCCCGGGCAGCCCGCCCTCCCCCTGCGCGACCTGCTCGTCCTGCCCCTGCCGGGGGCGCGGGTGCTCCTTGTCCGGCAGGGGTCGTGGGTGGCCGCCGCCTTGGATTCGCCGGACAGCTCGGGAGGAACGGTACCCTGAAGGGCCACCCCTCCTCTCCGTCCCGCGAGGGAGGTCACCCGCCCCCACCCCGTCCCTTACCCTACCCGCATGGCGACCCTGTACCTGATCCTGCTCACCCTCCACAACCTCACGCGCTGGCTGGTGCTCATCGCGGGAGTCTGGGCCCTGCTCGTCAGCGTGCGCGGGATCGGGGGTGCGCGGCCCTTCACCCCCGCTGACCGCCGCCCCGTCGCCCTCTTCGCGGGAAGCGTCCACCTTCAGGTCGTGCTTGGGCTGCTGCTCTTCGGCCTCCTCGGGGCCACGGCGGGCCGCGCGTTCTCGGACGCCCCGCGTGCCAGCTTCCAGTGGGAACACCTGGGCCTGATGCTCGTCGCCGCCGTCTTCGCCACCCTCGCCAGTGCGCTCAGCAGACGGGCGGCGAGCAACCAGGCGGGGTTCCGCGTCGCCGCGCTCTGGTCGGGGCTCGCGCTCGTGGTGATTCTGGTGGGTATTCCGTGGTGGCGGCCTCTGCTGCGGCTGTTCTCGTAGGAAAGCGGTCAGCCCTCAACCGTCAGCAAAGAGAGGACGCCACGGCGTGGGCCAGGGCGTCCTCTTCTTGCTGAGGGCTGACCGCTCCCTCACCTCCCCGGCTCGATAATTACCTTCCCCGTCGTCTTGCGGTCGAGGAGGTCCTGAAAGGCTCGGGCACTCTCGGCGAGCGGGTAGGTCGGCCCGACCTGCGGGGTGACGCGCCCGCTTCCCACCAGCGACGTGAGCGCCCGTGCCGCATCCCGGGTCGCCTCCTGGTCGCCCATCAGCGAGGTCAGCCACAGCCCCGTCACGGTGAGGTTGCGTTTCATCAGCTCGACCGGGCGCATGTTCGCCTGCTCACGGCTCGCGTTCCCGATCACGATGATTCGGCCCCGATTCGCGGCCATGTCGAGGCTTTCCTGAAAACGCTTGCCGCCCACGACTTCCAGGATGAGGGGCACGCCTTTCCCGCCTGCCGCCTCGCGCACCTTCTGCACCCGGTCCGGATCGTCCTGAAGCAGCGTCACGTCGGCGCCGAGTTGGCGGGCAATCTCCAGCTTCTCCTCGGTGCTCGCCATCGCCACGACGTTCATGCCCAGCGCCTTCGCCAGTTGGATGCTCGCCGTGCCCAGCGCCCCCGCCGCCGCCTGCACGAGAACCCACTCACCCTCCTGGCCGTGCCCCAGCGTCTTCAGCCCGTGATAGGCGGTGAAGTACGACACGGGGAAGGCGGCGGCCTGGGCGGCGGTGAAGTGCTCCGGCACCGGGATCAGCGCGGCGGCGGGAGAGACGGCGTACTCTGCCAGCCCCCCGCGCCCCCCCAGGCTGGTGACCTTCTGCCCGACCTGCACGCCCCTCACACCTTCCCCCAGCGCGTCCACGGTTCCCGCGAACTCCATACCCGGCGTGTACGGCACCCGCGTGCGTGTCAGGTATTCCCCGGCCACCGCCAGCACGTCCGCGAAGTTGATGCCAACCGTCTCCACCTTCAATCGCACCTCGCCCGGGCCAGGCTGAGGGACGGGCACTTCCCGCACCTCCAGCACCTCGGGGGGGCCGAGACGTTCGACGACGATGGCGCGCATGGTGCCGCCCTCTTTGGGTGATCCAGCACTTTGAGTCATGGGGAGAGGATACCCGCGTTGTCCCTGTCAGGGTGAACGTCAACGTTCAAGATGAACGCGGGCGTATTTGACCCGTCGCCCCGCCCCGTGAAAAGCTGGGGCCCGCACCCAAGGAGGTCCCATATGAGCATCGTCGACCAGACCCGCCAGGGGGACGTTCTCGTCCTGACCATCAACAATCCGCCCGTCAATGCCTTTTCGCCCGGTGTGCCGGAAGGCCTCCACGCGGGCCTCGACGCCGCGCTGGCCGACGAGGGCGTCAAGGCCGTCGTCATCATCGGCGGGGGGCGCACCTTCATCGCGGGGGCGGACATCAAGACCTTCGACCTGCCCCGCGAGCAGGCTCCCGACCTGCGCGGCTTCATTCAGAGGCTCGACGCCTTCGAGAAGCCGACCGTCGCCGCCATCCACGGCACCGCGCTCGGCGGCGGGCTGGAAGTGGCGCTCGCCTGCAACTACCGGGTGTCGGTGAAGGACGCGCAGATGGGCCTGCCCGAGGTCAAGCTCGGCGTCCTGCCCGGCGCGGGCGGCACCCAGCGCCTGCCGCGAGTCGTCGGTGTGCAGAAGGCGCTGGAGATGATGCTCTCGGGCAACCCCATCAGGGCGACCGAGGCCAGGGAACTCGGGCTGGTGGACGAGATCGTGGAAGGGGACCTGCTGGAGGGGGCCGTCGCCTTCGCCCGCGAGCACGCCAACATCCGCCCCCTGCCGCGCGTGAGCGAGCGCCGGGTGGAGGGCGTTCCCCCCCAGGTGTTCGAGGCCGCCCGCAAGGGGATCGAGAAGACGCACAAGGGCCAGCTCTCGCCCAGCTTCATCATCGACCTCGTGGAGATGACGACCACCCAGCCCTTCGCGGTGGGCTGGGACGAGGAAGCCCGCCTCTTCATGGCCGCCAAGGACTCGCCCCAGTCGCGCGGCCTGCGTCACATCTTCTTCGCCGAGCGGGAGAGCGCCAAGATTCCGGGCCTGGGCAAGGACACCCCGACCACCGACATCAGGAAGGCGGGCATCATCGGCGCAGGCACGATGGGCGGCGGAATCGCCATGAACTTCCTGAACGTGGGCATCCCCGTGACCATCGTCGAGACGGGCCAGGAAGCCCTCGACCGGGGCCTCGGCGTCATCCGCCGCAACTACGAGAACTCGGCGAAGAAGGGCCGCATGACGATGGAGGATGTGGAGAAGCGCATGGCGCTGCTCACGCCCACCCTCGACATGAACGCCCTCGCGGACGCCGACATCATCATCGAGGCCGTGTTCGAGAACATGGAGGTGAAGAAGGACATCTTCACGAGGCTCGACGCTATTGCCAAGCCCGGCGCCATCCTCGCCACGAACACCTCGACCCTCGACGTGAACGAGATCGCCTCCGTCACCTCCCGCCCCGAGCAGGTGATCGGCCTGCACTTCTTCAGCCCGGCGAACGTGATGCGGCTCCTCGAAATCGTGCGGGCGGACAAGACGAGCGATTCCGTCCTCGCTACCAGCATGGCCCTCGCAAAGCGCATCAAGAAGGTGGGCGTCGTGGTGGGCGTGTGCGACGGCTTTGTCGGCAACCGCATGATTCACCGCTACGGCGACGAGGCGCGCAAGCTCGTCGAAGAAGGCGCCCGCCCCGAGGACGCCGACGCCGCCATGCACGCCCTCGGATTGCCGATGGGCCCCTTCGAGATGAGCGACATGGCCGGGCTGGACGTGGGCTACCTCATCCGCCAGCACCAGGCGAAGGTGCGCGGCGAATCCAAACCCGACGGCTGGCTCGACCGCATCGTGGAGACCGGGCGCAAGGGCCAGAAGACCGGCGGCGGCATCTACGACTACGACGAGAACCGCAGGCCGAGGCCGAACGCCGACATGCAAAGGCTCATCGAGGACTACCGCGCCGAGAAGGGCCTCCAGTCGCGTGAGATCACCCAGGAGGAGGCCACCAAGCGCCTCGTCTACTCGCTCGTCAACGAGGGCGCCCAGATTCTCGACGAGGGCATCGCCCAGCGGGCGGGCGACATCGACGTGATCTACATCTACGGCTACGGCTTCCCGGCCTACCGTGGCGGTCCCATGCAGTACGCCGACGAGATGGGCTTGGGGAACGTGGTCGCCGACCTGGAGCAGTACGGCCAGACGCCCGCGCCGCTGCTCAGGAGGCTGGCTCAGGAGGGGAAGACGTTCGCGCAGTATGACCGGGAGCGGCCAGGCGTCTAAAGTGTTCGCATATTTGATAACGTAGCTATGGTGAGCGATGCCTCGTAAAATCCGAGACCTCATCCGGGACTTGGAAAAGGCGGGATTCGAGTTGAGGAGCGTGCGGGGCAGTCACCGGAAGTACGTCCGGGGTGAGGTCACCGTCATCATCAGCGGCAATGCGGGCGACGATGCGAAGAAGTACCAGGAAAGGGACGTGCAGGACGCACTGAGGCAGAATTGAGGAGGAGAAGGTGTACCTGACCATTGTCAGTTCGGGCGAGCGCAACTGGAACGCCCTCGTCCCTGAACTTCACTGCATCGTCACCGCCGGAAACCGGGAAGACCTTTTCCGCCTTACCCAGGAGAGCATGGCCCTCGCGTTGGAGGACCAGCCGGAGTCCGAGCCCCAGGTGCGGAGCTTGGAGGATTTGGACGCCGACCTCAGAAGTGAACTCGATGGCAGCGAGGAAATCATCTTCCTCGCCCCCGTCGAGATGAATCCCGTCAGCCTGGAAATCGAGCAGGCGTTGGAGAAGGCGGGTGTGTCTCAGGCGGAACTCGCCCGCCGCCTCGGCACCAGCCGCTCCGCCGTCAACCGCCTCGTCAACCCGTTCTACTGGGGCCACTCGCTCGACATGCTCCGGCGTGTGGCCGCCGCCCTGGAAGCCGAACTGGAAGTCAAGCTCACGGCGAAGGCGTCGTGAAGTTCGAGAGAGGATGTCTTCCCCTGCTCGCACTCTTACTAGTGACTGCCCCCTGTAAAGCGAACAGATGAGAGGAGAGCTGATGCTGACCCCCGTCTACTTGTCCAGTCTTCCTCGGAGATTTGGCATCCTGCTCTTCTGCTTGTCTCTCTTTGGTCTCGTCCACGGTATACCCCACACCTGGGGGAGGTGGACGCTGCTTGCCCTGGTTCTCGCCGTGACGTGCAGTATCGGGAGCCTGCTCCTGCTGCGGAGCACAGAGAATCAATCCTGGCTCTGGCTTGGGGGCGGGAGTACGCTGGCCGCCCTTGTTCTGGCCTACGACTTGATCGTCTCGTCCTAAATCCGCCTCCAAGAATCCCTCCAAGGAGACCCACCATGCGTGAAGCCGTCATCGTTTCCACCGCCCGCACCCCCATCGGCCGGGCCTACCGGGGGGCCTTCAACGCCACCCCCTCGCCCACCCTCGCCTCCTACGCCATTCGCGCCGCCGTCGAGCGGGCCGGGGTCGAGCCCGCCGAGATCGAGGACTGCATCATGGGCGCCGCGATGCAACAGGGCGTGCAGACCACGATTGGCCGCAACGCCGCGCTGCGCTCCGGGCTCGGCGTGGGCGTGGCGGGCCAGTCCATCGACCGGCAGTGCGCTTCCGGCCTGATGTCCATCGCCACCGCCGCCAAGCAGGTCATCGTGGACCGCATGGACGTGTGCGTGGCGGGCGGGGTGGAGTCGATCTCGCTCGTGCAGACGCCGGAGATGCGGGTGGGCCCTGACCCCGAACTCCTGTCCATGCACAACGGCGTCTACATGCCGATGATCGACACCGCCGAGGTCGTCGGACAGCGGTACACCATCAGCCGCGAACGCTGCGACGAGTACGCCCTGCGCTCGCAGCAGCGCACGGCGAGGGCGCAGGCCGAGGGCAGGTTCGACAACGAGATCATCCCCGTGACCGCGCGCATGTCCGTGACTAACAAGGAGACGGGCGAGGTCACCATGAAGGAAGTGACGCTGACCAAGGACGAGGGCAACCGCCCCGACACGACGATGGAGGGCCTGCGCTCCTTGAAGGCCGTGCGCGGAGAGGGCAACCAGATCACGGCGGGCAACGCCTCGCAGCTCTCCGACGGCGCCTCGGCGTGCATCGTGATGGAGGCGGAACTGGCGCGCTCACGCGGTCTGCAACCGCTCGGGCGTTACATGGGCATGGCGGTGGCGGGCACCGAGCCCGACGAGATGGGCATCGGCCCGGTGTACGCGGTGCCCAAGCTGCTGAAGCGGTTTGACCTGACGGTGGACGACATCGACCTGTGGGAGCTGAACGAGGCGTTCGCCGTCCAGGTCCTCTACTGCCAGGACCGCTTGGGCATCCCCGACGACAAGCTCAACGTCGACGGCGGCGCCATCTCGGTTGGCCACCCCTACGGCATGAGCGGCGCCCGCCTCGTCGGCCACGCCCTGATCGAGGGGCGGCGCCGGGGAGCTAAGTACGTCGTCGCGACCATGTGCGTTGGCGGCGGCATGGGGGCGGCGGGGCTGTTCGAGGTGATGTAAGGGCAGTGATGAGGGTTGAGAGGCGCGGGGCGGTGATGGCCGTCTCGCGCCTTCTTCTTTTCGCTCCTCCCCCTTGATGGGGGAGGTTGGGACTTGTAAAGCTCCGAAGGAGAGGGGGTGAACGGGCACAGCATCCCAAGGCCAACAGGAAGGGAAGCCATCTTCTTGACGGTGAGAGGGCTCGCCTTCCCCCTCACCCCAACCCTCTCCCGCCGGGGGAGAGGGAGCAAAGGACCGCACCCACTATCGTTTGACGTTGAACAATCTACAATGTGCCCATGACCACCTCCCCCCTCATCCCTCACGGCCTGCACCACGTCACCGCCGTGACGGCGAACGCGCAGGCGAACCTCGGCTTCTATACGGGCGTGCTGGGCCTGCGGCTCGTGAAGAAGACGGTGAATCAGGACGACGTGACGGCCTACCACCTCTTCTTCGCGGACGGGGCGGGGAGTCCGGGAAGCGACCTGACCTTCTTCGAGTGGCCCGTGCCGCCCGAGGTGCCGGGGAACCACTCGATTACGCGGACGGGGCTGCGGGTGCCCAAGGGGAGCCTGGAGTGGTGGGCGGATCATCTGCGCGGCCACAGCCTGACCATCACGCCCGTCACCCGCGCGAATCGGCCCCACCTCGACTTCGCCGACCCGGAAGGCCAGCGCCTCAGCCTCGTGGAGGGGGGACCGGAGGGTGTGGTGTGGGAGGGCAGCACCATCCCCACCGAGCACCAGATTCTCGGCCTGGGGCCCGTCGAACTCACCCTGCCCGGCCTCTTTCCCACAGAGCGCGTGCTGACTCGCGCCTATGGCCTGCACGCGGCGGGCACCTACCCCGACCCCGAGAAGCCCGAGCGGACGGTCCATGTTTACGCGATGGCCTCAACAGATCAGCACGGCGGCGGGCCACACGCCGAACTCCACTTACGTCTCGACCCCTCCCTACCCCCGGCCCGGCCCGGCGCGGGCGGCGTCCACCACCTCGCGCTGCGGGTGCGGGACGAGGACTACCACGCCTGGAGCGAGCGGCTGACCGGCCTGGGCCTGCGGACAAGCGGTGAGGTGGACCGCCACTGGTTCCACTCCATCTATTACCGCGAGCCGCAGGGCATCCTGATCGAACTGGCGACGGACGGTCCCGGATTCGCCGTGGACGAGGACCCGGCCCACCTGGGAGAAACGCTCGTGCTCGCGCCCTTTCTGGAGCTCCGGCGCGGGCAGATCGAGGCGGGGTTAAGGCCGCTGAGCCTCAAGGGGCGCGGGAACTGAAAGGGAAAGGGGCGAGGCCGCCGCTGTGGGTGCCTCGCCCCTCTTTTTTCCCCTTCGCCTACGCCAGCACGGCTTCCGGCTCGGCGACAGGCAGCTCGAAGGCGTCGGCCACGCCGCCGTAGGTGATCTGCCCCCGGTAGGTGTTCAGGCCGCGCCGCAGGGCCTGATTGCGCTGCAGCGCCTCCATCCCCTGATCGGCGAGGAGCAGCGCGTAGGGGAGGGTCTGGTTGGTGAGCGCGAAGGTGCTCGTGCGCGGCACGGCGCCCGGCATATTCGCCACACCGTAGTGAATCACGCCGTCCACCACGTAGGTGGGATCGTCGTGGGTGGTGGGGTGGATCGTCTCCACACAGCCGCCCTGGTCCACGGCCACGTCCACGATGACGCTGCCCTCCTGCATGAGCGGCAGCATGTCGCGCGTGACGAGGTGCGGGGCCTTGGCGCCGGGGATCAGCACGCCGCCGATCAGGAGGTCGGCCTCCGGCAGCAGGGCGCGGATGTTCGCCTCGCTGCTCATCATGGTGGTGAGCCTGCCGAAGAACACGTCGTCCAGGTAGGTCAGGCGGCGGTGCGACACGTCGAGGACGGTGACCTTGGCGCCCAGCCCCATCGCCATCTTCGCCGCGTTCGTGCCGACCACGCCGCCGCCGATGATGACCACATGGCCCGCCTGCACGCCGGGCACGCCGCCGAGGAGCACGCCGCGCCCGCCGACCGGCTTCTGGAGGTGGTACGCGCCCGCCTGCACGCTCAGACGCCCGGCGACCTCGCTCATGGGCATCAGCAGGGGGAGGCTGCCGTCCTCAAGCTGCACCGTCTCGTAGGCGATGGCGGTCGTCCCGGCGGAGAGCAGCGCCTCGGTCAGCGGGCGGTCGGCGGCGAGGTGGAGGTAAGTGAAGAGCAGGAGGTCGTCACGCAGGTACCCGTACTCGGCCTCCACCGGCTCCTTGACCTTCACGACCATCTCGGCGGCCCAGGCGTCCGCCGCCGTACCCAGCGTGGCGCCCGCCCCCTCGTACTCGGTGTCCGTGATGCCGCTGCCCACGCCCGCCCCGCGCTCGACGATGACGGTGTGCCCGCGCCGCACCAGGGTGGCGACCCCTCCCGGCGTGAGGGCCACCCGGTTTTCCTTGACCTTGATTTCCTTGGGAAGTCCGATTCGCATGTCATTGCCTCCAGGCGCCGTGCGGGGTGAACTCCGCCGACGATTCCTTCGTTGCCGTGACGCAATGGTAGCAGGAGTATCGGCGTTCAGGATTGCTTCCTCTCCGGCCGACGGGTCCGATGCCGCAACAACGTTGCTTCTAAAGGCTAAACTGTTGGCATTTATGTCACGGCCCGAACTCGACGCCATCGACCGCCGCATCCTGACCATCCTCCAGCGCGACGCCCGAATACCGAACACCGAACTCGCCGACGAGATCGGCCTGACGCCCGCCCCGACGCTGCGGCGGGTCCGGCGGCTGGAGGAGGAGGGCGTGATCAACCGCTATGTGGCGCTCCTCGATCCCAAGCTGGTCGGTCGAGACCTGATGGTCCTCGTGCGGGTGACGCTGGACCGGCAGACCAAGCAGGGCTTCGAGACCTTCGCCGAGCACATGCGCACCCGGCCCGAGGTGCTGGAGTGCTACCTGTGCCTGGGCGACACCGACTACCTCCTCAAGGTCTGCGTGCCCGACCTCGACGCCTACCAGACCTTCCTGGTGGACGTGCTCGCCGCGACGCCGGGCGTGAGGAATACGGCGAGCACGATTGTGGTGAAGCAGGAGAAGTACACGACGAGCCTGGCGGTGGAGGAGGAGCGGTAATGGGAAAAGCTGGGAGGTTGACCGCGTGCATGGCCCTGACGACCCTGTTGCTCGCGTGTAGCCCCCAACTTGCGGGGAGCGAGAAGCAGTCGCCGGCGGAAGGCTACAAGCACCTCAACGCCTGGGCCTACATCCGCGAGCGTCCCGACGGTCACGGGTTGTCCTCCATCTACGAGGGCGAGTTGGGGGAGGCGGCCATCCTGACGTACCTCCGGAACAGGATGGAGAAGGCCGACGAGGCGCTGAAGGCTATGACGGCGGCGGGTGCCGATTCGGCGGAGGTCAGGCGGCTTGAGGCGCGCAAGGCGTCGGCCCAGCGGACACTCGATCTGATGGTCTCGGCGGGGCGCCTGGAGAGAAGCTCTGTCACCCGCTAGGCTGGAGGCTCTATGCGTTCCCTGACTCTCTGTGCCCTGATGCTCGCCTCCGCCGCGTTCGCGCAGTCTTCCACCCCGGCTACGCCGACCCCGGCCCGCCCCGCCGCCGCGCCCACCTTCGTTCCCGTGCCGTACCTCAGCACCCAGCCCGTCCGCTCCTTCAAGGAGCCCGGCTGGGTGATCGATCCCGCCAAGACCTACCGGGCCGTGCTGAAGACGAATAAGGGCGACGTGACGGTCGAGTTTTACGCCCGGCAGGCACCCAAGGCGGTGAACAACTTCGTGTTTCTGGCGCTGAATCACTTCTACGACGGAACGCGCTTTCACCGGGTCATCGAGGGCTTCATGGCGCAGGGGGGCGATCCCCTCAGCGCGGACACGGCGCAGCGGGAAAAGTGGGGCACGGGCGGGCCCGGCTACGGCTTCTTCCTGGAACTCGACGAGGGGCTGAACTTCAACTCGGCGGGGGTGCTGGCGATGGCCCGCTCGCAGAGTCCGTTTTCTCAGGGAAGCCAATTTTTCATCACACTCGATGCCGCCGATTTCTTGAATGGACAGTACACCGTGTTCGGCAAGGTCGTGGCCGGGCAGGACGTGCTGGCGAAGCTCACGCGGACGGCGCGGAGTGGGCAGGGCGGGGAGACGCCCATCAATGGGGCCCAGCCCGACACCCTCCAGAGCGTGCAGATTCTCGTCTCGCGGTAAAGGGCGAGGGGGACCCGGCGGCGGTCCCCGTTCCTCCTCTACACTCCCTCCATGCCCCGTCTGTCCCGCCTGGTCCTCCCCCTCGCCGCTCTGGCTGCCGCCGTCTGGTACGTGCGCGGCGTGCGCCGTTACCGCGACCCCATCCGCATCCCACCGCAGGACGCGGGCGCGGTTCTCAGCCCCGCCGACGGGCTGGTGTGCTTCGTGCGCTGCATCGAGGGCGGGGAAGTGCGGGTGGAGACGCTGGCCGCCCCTCTGAGGGCGCGTGACCTGATCGGCGCGGACGTGCGGGAGGGCTGGCTCGTAGGCCTGGTCAACGGGCCGCTCGACGTGCACTTCGCCTACGCCCCGGTGAGCGGCACGGCCAGGGGGTCCCAGCACCTCGGGAGCCGCCTGAATCTGCCGGTCGGGGGCCCCGGGCTCCTGCTGGGCCGCCCCGCCGACCTCCTCGGCACGCGCGGCGCGGTCGAGAACGAACGCCACGTCACCACCCTCACCACCGAGAAGGGCGACGTGAGCGTGACTCTGGTCGCGGGAAGGGGAGGCCTGAACGCCACCACCTACGTCCGCCCGGGAGACGAGACGCGCGCCGGGCACAAGCTCGCCTTTCTGGAGGAGGGCGGTCTCATCCTGTTGACGCTGCCCGGGCACGCCGCCCCCCAGGTCAGCGTGGGCGACCGGGTGACGGGGGCGGAGACGGTGGTGGCGCGAATTTAAGCGGCTTCTTCGACCGGAAGGCCATCCAAAAACTCGTCGACACCCGACGGCGGCGCCCTTCCTGGGACGGTCAGCGCGCGGTCAGGAACACGAGGTCCAGGGAAGGCGGCTGGTGCCCGAGCAGGCGGATCATCTGCACGATCTGGGCCGTGTGGCGCACCTCATGCTGCATGACGTGCCAGATCACCTCGTCCGCCGAGATGGTCTCCGTGCGGTCCTCCGAGACCTTGATCCTGCGGTTGGAGGCGACGACCTCCATCAACTCGGGCCACCTCCGGAGCGTGTCCGACTCCACCGCCTCCCAGTAGGCGAGCAGCGACTCCAGCGGTTCTTTTTCGTGGTGCCAGTATTCGTCGGCCGAGGTGGGCTCAGCGCCCAGCGTTTCCAGGTGCACGGTCTCCAGCACGAGCGGCTGGCCGAGCAGATCCAGGCGAAACCAGCCGTCTTCCACCACGGGAATGTGAGCCACCAGGTCCTTGACGCAGCGGGCCCCGTCCGTCGGAAGGACGGCCCGCGCGAGGGCGTCTTCCGGCAGGGCGCGCAGGGTCGTCCAGAGTCGGCGGCGGGCCTGCGTCAGATAGCGGTAGAACGCCTCGGCATCCATGCCCCGAGCATAGTGCCGGTCCCGTCAGATCGTGTCGTGATTTCGGGACGGTGCAGGGTCGTCTCCCGTCACCTCGGCTCCACGGCCGAGCGCCCCGGAGACTCAGCGGACCAACGCCACTACCAGCGTCACGACGAGGGCGGCGAGCCCCATGCCGATGCTGCTCGCGGCGCCGGTCTGCTCGCCCTCCTCGCGGGCGCGGGCGGTCCCGATTCCGTGGGCGACGCTGCCGATGGCGACTCCCCGGGCGAGGGGGTGGTGCACGCCCAGCCGCGTCAGGGCAGGGGGGAGCACGAGCGCGCCGAGGAGCCCCGAGAGCACGGCCAGCGTCGCCGCGAGGGCCGGGGGCGCCCCGGTGAGGTGGGCGAGTTGCAGGGCGACCGGGCTGGTGGCGGTCGCGGTGATCAGCGAACGCTTGGCCTCCACGCCCAGGCCGAGGAGGCGGGGGAGCAGCGTGTCGGCCCCCACCCCGACCAGCGTGCCCGCCGCCCCCCCCAGCGCCAGCGCCCGCCACTCCCGCGCGAGCAGCGCCCGCAGCCGGTACAGCGGCACGGCGAGCGCCACCACCGCCGGGCCCAGCAGGAAGGAGACGGGCCGAACCTCCGTCTGATAGACGTGGTACGGCGTCCCCGACACGAGCAGCACCGCCGCCACGACCACCGTGGCGATCAGGGTGGGATTGACGAGGGCACTCCGCGTCCTGACCTGCGCGACCACGCCGAGCGCGAAGGCGAGGAGAGTGAGGGCGACCCAGGTCATGTGCCCCCCTGGGAACCCCGCTGACGGCTGACCGCTGACGGCCGAAAGCTCCTCCTCATCCCCGCACCAGCCGAGACGCCACCGCGCCCGCCACCCCCGCCCCCAGCAGCAGCCCGGCGAGCATCACGAGGAGCCAGAGCGCCCACTCCGCACCTCTGGAGAGATACTCGACCACACCCACGGTGGCGGGCACGAACAAGAGCCCCAGGGTGGCGAGCAGGCCGTCGGCGGCGTCCTCGATCCAGTGCAGCCGCACCACTCCCAGGGACAGGGCCGCCCACAGGAGCACCATGCCGACCACCGAGCCCGGCAGCGGCAGCCGCAGGGCGGAGACGAGGGCGGTGCCGAGCGCCGCGAACCCCACGAGCACGCCCAGCCCCAGCACGAAGCGCACCGGAACGGGCAGGCTCCGGGTGACGGACGTGCTCACGCCCCCGCCGTCAGCCGGGCGAGCATCCCCCGCACGACCTGCTTGGCGTGGCGGGCGACGAGCGGCATGAAGCTGCGGTAGTCCACCTGCGCGTCATGGTCGGCGGTGTCGCTCACCGAGCGGATGACCACGAAGGGCACGCCCGCCTTGGCGCACACCTGGGCGACGGCGGCCCCCTCCATCTCCGCGCAGGCTGCCCCGAAGAGGTCGTGCAGCCTCTGCGCTCCCTCACGCGAGGCGACGAACTGGTCGCCGCTCGCCACCCGGCCCTCCAGGACGCGCACGCCCTTCACCTCGCCCGCCGCTGCGAGCGCCAGGGCCCGCAGCCGCTCGTCGGCGGGCCAGGCGGGGGGCTCGCCGGGCACGGTGCCGGGCTCGTACCCCAGCGCGGTCACGTCCACGTCGTGCTGCACGAGGTCGGTGCTCACCACGATGTCCCCCACGCGCAGGCCCGGCTGCACACCGCCCGCCACACCCGTGAAGATCACCCGGGTGGCGCCCGCCGTGAGAAGGTGCGTGGTCGTCATCGCGGCGTTCACCTTGCCGATCCCGCCGCGCGTGAGGAGCACGGGCACCCCGTCCAGCACGCCCCGGTGCAGGGTCACGCCGGGCCGCGTCAGGTCCTCGCGCTCCCGCAACTCCGCGAGCAGCAATTCGATCTCCTCGTCCATCGCGCCTATGATCGCCAGCATTGCGGCCCAGTCTACGGCGCCCATGACCTGAGTCATGGCGGTCGGTCTCCCTGCCCCGGCATCCTGTCGTCATGACCCACGTGATCGTCAGCCCCTGCATCGGCGTCAAGGACCAGGCCTGCACGGAAGTGTGCCCGGTCGAGTGTATCTACGACGGCGGCGACCAGTTCCTGATCCACCCCGACGAGTGCATCGACTGCGGCGCCTGCGTCCCCGCCTGTCCCGTCAGCGCCATCTTCCCCGAGGAGGACGTGCCCGCCGAGGAAACCGAGTTCATCGTCAAGAACCGCGCCTTCTTCGGCCTGTGAGCGTCCTCGCCGCCCTGAACGTGCTCCTCGTCGGCGTGTGGGTGGGGATGTACCTCTTCACCACCTTCGTCGTGAGCCCTGCCTTCAAGGAG
This sequence comes from Deinococcus aetherius, assembly GCF_025997855.1. Classification (NCBI taxonomy): domain Bacteria; kingdom Thermotogati; phylum Deinococcota; class Deinococci; order Deinococcales; family Deinococcaceae; genus Deinococcus; species Deinococcus aetherius. Next base: position 1,943,203 of record NZ_AP026560.1, on the reverse strand, counting down.
CTGTTTCCAGACGAGGCAATCCGCAGCGCCCACCGTCGCCTCGTAGGTCGTCACTATGCCCGGGTGAACGGCCCGCTGACGGGTCTGCTGCTGCTCGTCGTGCTCGGGCTAGGCTTGAAGCAGGGCTTCACCGCGCCGCTGGTGCTCGAACTCGCGGTGCTCCTCCTCATCGGCGCCCTCGTCGCCCTGCATGTCCGGCGGGGCACCGGCTCCCTGCATCACCCACCTCACCCTGACGGCCAGCGTCCTGCTCTGCGGGCTGGCCGTGGCGGCGCACCCATGAGCCTGGCCTTCCCATCCCCCCCGTACGCCCGCCTCGGTGACGAGCAGTTGCGGCGGTTGCTGTGGATCTTCTATGCGAGGGCAACACAGGACGAATTGCTCGGCCCCGTCTTTACCCGGCAGGTCGGTCCCTTTCCGCGCGGGGGGTGGCCCGTCCACATCGCCCGGCTGGAGGGCTTCTGGCGGGCGGTCCTGGGTAGGCCGAGCGCCTACCGGGGGCAACCGGGCCCGGCGCACGCGGACCTGGGGCTGGGCGCGACGAACTCGACCCCCCGAGGTCGGGGCGCTGCTAGCCCTCGCCGGGCGGATGTGGGTGAACCTGGAACGGCACGCCCGGGGCGCCGGGGAGGGCATGTGAACCGCGCCCAGCCCCCGCAGGTTCTCGCGGCGACGCCGGGGGGCCGCAGCCTCCTCTTCCACCTGAACGCAGGCGAGGGAGTGCCCCGCCACGGGCACCCGGGGGCACGGGTGGTGATCGCCGTCCTGAGCGGCGAGCTGCACGTCACCCACGATGGGAAACAGCCCCTCGCCCTGGAGGCCGCCGGGCCTGACACGCGGGTGCTGGTTACGCTGCTGGGCGGGGCGTAGGGGCGGATGTTGGAGAAAAGGGTCCCGCCCTCCTTCCCGGCCCCCGGCGTGGCAGCATCTGGGGACGTGACCTCTCCCGCCGAACGACTGCTCGGGCAGGCGCCCATCTTCCGGGGCGCCGACCCCGCCGATCTGGAACCGCTGGCGGCGCTGGCGTCCTTCCAGTTGTTCGCGCGGGGAGAGCACCTGTTCCGGGCGGGGGACCCGGTGGACACGATGTACGTGGTGAGCGCAGGCAGCGTGCGCGTGTACCGCCTGGCCCGGGGGGGCACCCGCGAACTGACCCTGCACGTCGAGGGGCCCCGGCAGGTCGTGGCGGGGGTGGCGGCCTTCGAGGCGCAGGCACGGTACCCGGCGAGCGCGGTGGCCCTCGCCACCCCGACCGAGGTGCTGGCCCTGCCCGTGGGAGTGGTGCGCGAGCGGGTCCTGGGCACGCCCGCCCTCGCCGGGGCAGTCATCGGGTATTTCGCCCGGCGGCAGGCCGAACTCCTCGCGCGGGTGGAACGGCTCGTCTTCAGCGAACTCGGCGAACGGCTCGCCGCCTACCTGCTGGAGCACGCGGGTGAGCCCCACGCCCTGCCCACCAACAGCGAACTCGCCGCCCTGCTCGGCACGGTGCCCGAACTCGTCAGCCGCAAGCTCGGGGAGTTCTACCGCCTGAACCTCATTGTGCTGGAGAGGCGCACCGTGCGGGTGGTGGACGCCGCCGAACTCGCCCGCCTCGCGGGAGGGCCCGGAGCCTGAGCGGGCGGCGTATCCTCCCCCCATGACCGACGCGCAGTCCACCGAACTGATGCCCGATGCCTCCGTCGCCGACCCCTACGGCTCCCTTGATCCCGCCACCCTGCGTCATGTGGACAGCCTGAAGTGGACCGTCTACGGCGAAGGGATCATTCCGTTGTGGGTCGCCGACATGGACTACCCGGTCGCGCCCCCCATCGTGGCCGCCCTCCAGGATCGCCTGGGGCGCGGGCTGGGCTACCACCAGCTTCTCGGCGATCCCACCCTGGGCGGGCAACTGCGGGACCACCTCGCCACCCAGGGGCTGACGGACCTCCCCGCCGAGGGCATTTCCTTCCTGCCGGGCGTGGTGCCGGGCATCTACGCCGCCGTCAAGGCGCTCACCGAGCCGGGCGAGCCCGTCGTCACCATGACGCCCGTGTATCACCCCTTCCACCTCAGCATCACCGACCAGGGCAGGCGGGTGGCCGCCGCGCCGCTGCGGGAGGGGGAGAGGCGCTGGGAGATCGACTGGGAGGCGCTGGAGGCCGCGACCGAGGGCAGCAGGCTCCTCCTGCTCTGCCACCCCCACAACCCCACCGGGCGGGTGTGGGACGAAGGAGAACTCGCCCGGCTGCGCGACCTCGTGCTCGCCCGCGACCTGTGGGTGATGTCGGACGAGTTGCACGCCGATCTGCGGTACACGGGCAGGGCGTTCGAGGCTTTCGCCGCCGATCCCCAGGTGCGGGCGAAGACGATCACCCTCACCGGGCCCTGCAAGGCGTACAACACGGCGGGCCTGGGCATCGGGGCGATGGTGGGCCACGACCCCGAGCTGGTGCAGCGAGTCAAGAAGGCCGCCGGGGGTCTGATGGGTCACCCCAGCGCCCTGAGCGTGACGATGTGGCAGGCGGCCCTGCGGGAGGGCGGCCCCTGGCTGGAGGGCATGGTCGCTTACCTGCGGGGGAACCGTGACGTGCTCCAGGCATTTGTCGAGACACAACTCCCTTGGGTCCGGTCCTTCCCCGTCGAGGCGACCTATCTCGCCTGGCTCGACCTGCGGTCCCATCCGCGAGCCGGTGACATTCAGAAGTTCCTGCTGGAGGAGGCCAGGATCGCCGTCCACGATGGCCCGGTCTTTGCGCCGGAAGAACTCAAGCCCCAGTACCAGGGCTTCATCCGCGTCAACTTCGCCACCAGCCGCGCCCTCTTGATCGAGGCGCTGGAGCGGATGGCGGAGGCGCTGGGGCGGGAGGAGGTGGTTCAGAGCTAGTGGGGAGACCCCTCGGAGGGCAGATGGGTTCCTCGTTTCTCGTTTTCTGGCTTAGCCAGACCGTTTCAGTACTTGGGTCTGGCATGACCAAGTTCGCCATCGGCATCCTGCTCTACCAGAAAACAGGCCAGGTCTCGGCGCTGGCCCTGTCCATCCTCTTTGGCTACCTGCCCAGCCTCTTCGTCGGCCCGTTCGCCGGGGTCATCGTGGACCGTTACAACCGCCGCCTGATCCTGCTGATCACCGGCTTCGCTCAGGCCGTGATCGGCGTGGCCTTGCTCGCGGCTGTCACACAGGCGGCCCTGCCCACGGTCACGATCTTCGCCCTGCTGGCCCTGCAAAGCGCCGTCGGCACCTTCCAACCCCTCACCGAACTCGCCAGCGTCGGCCAGATGGTCCCCAAGGAGGCGCTCGCGCGGGCCAACAGTCTGTTGTCGATGAACGAGGACATCAGCCAGGTCTTCGCGCCGATCCTCGGCGGGTTCCTGGTGGCCGCCGTGGGCATCCAGACCGTGCTGCTGTTCGATGTGTTCTCCTTCCTCGTCGCCTGCGCGGCGCTCCTGTTCATCCGCATCCCAAATCACGAGCGGGCCGAAGTTTTGCGCTCGCCGGGCTTGAGCCTGGCCGGGTACATGGCCGACTTCCGCCAAAGCCTCGGCTATCTGCGGTCTCAGCCGAAGCTCTTGCAGCTCCTGTTGATCATGGCCTTGCTCAACTTCTCCTTCACCATCACGCTGCCGCTCGTTTCGCCGCTGGTCTTGGAACGAACTGGGAACGACACGGTGGCGCTGGGGCTCGTCACCGCTTGCTCGGGGATTGGGGCGATCCTGGGCGGCGTCTTGGTGATCGCGCTGCTCAAGCGGAAGCTGAGTATTCGTCAGGTCTTCCTATTGAATGGATTCGAGGCCGTGCTGGTACAGATCAGCTTTGGGCTGGCGCGCGTGCCGGTGCTCTGGGGCGCGTTCCGCTTCCTGCCTGGGCTGACCAGTCCTTTCGCCAACGCCTCCTATCAGGTCTTCTGGCAGACAGCGGTGCCGCAGGCATTACAAGGCCGGGTGTTCGCGGTGCGCCGCATGCTGGCCGTCTCGCTCACCCCGCTGGCGCTGGTCTTAAGCGGCGTCCTGTCGGACCTGATTACGGACTTTCTCGTCGGCCAGGGTGTGAACGCCTCCGAGGCCCGCCTCCAGTCCTTCCAAAGCATGTTGGTCGGCTTCGGCGTCCTGTCAGTGGTGCTCTCCTTAGCTTTCGCGTGGGGACCCACCTTCAGTCAACTGCATGTTGACGACAAGCTCGACTCGCCAGCACATCCGACTCACGGGTTCTGAAGGTCTTCCACCCCCACCGCCGTCAATTCCCGCAGCCGCCCGATCAAGGGCCGCAGCCGCTCGCGCCGTAGCTTGAGGGCCGCGCGATTCACGACGAGGCGGGCGCTGGAGTGAAACAGCACCTCGACCTCCTCCAAGTTGTTCGCGCGCAGGGTGCTTCCCGTCTGCACGAGGTCCACCACAGCGTCGGCGAGCCCGGTCAGCGCGGCGAGTTCGATGTTGCCGCTGAGCCTCACGACCTCGGCGGAGATGCCGCGCGAGGTCAGGTAGGCGCGGGCCGAGCGCGGGTACTTAGTGGCGACTCGTGCGATGAGGCCCGTCGCCCCCACCTCGCGAATCAGGGACAGTCGGCACCCGGCGAAGCGCAGGTCCACGGGCTCGTAGATCGCCCGCCCCGACTCGACGAGCACGTCCTTCCCGACGATGCCCGCGTCCGCCACGCCGAGGTCCACGTACACGGGCACGTCCTGGTTGCGCAGTTCGAGCACCGTCACGCCGGGGAACTCGTGCCGCAGCGCCCGGGACCGCTCGGGGAGGGAGAGGGGCAGCCCGGCGCGGGAGAGCAGGGAGACGGCCTCCTCCAGAATCCGGCCCTTGGGCAGCGCGAGGGTGAGGTGGTCGGGACCGCGTTGGACGGCCGGAGTCACGCGGGCAACTCCTCGCTGATGGTCGTGCCCCGCGTCCAGCGGCGGATACCTCGGCGGGCGCAGTAGGCGAGGAGTTCCTCGCGGTCGTCCGTCCAGGCGAGTTCGGCCACGAGTCCGGCGGCTCTGGCCGTCTCCGCCCCGGCGGGGTCGAGGGCCAGCACGACCTCGGGTTCGGGGGGGAGCGTCGCCGCCGCCACCTCGGTCAGCCGCTCCAGGCCGATGGCGAAACCTGCCCCCGGCACCCCGGCGAGGTCGTAGCGCCCGCCCCCGAGCACGGGCTGGTTCAGCCCCTCGGCGTACGCGCGGAAGGTGATCCCGGTGTAGTACCCGTAGCGGCGGCTGGCCCCCAGGTCGAACAGCAGCCCCGGTTCGCACAGCGCGGCGACCGCTTCCAGGTGCCCCACGGCCGCCCGCGCCCGCTCGCCGCGTGCCAGCCCCGCCGCCTGACCCAAAACCTCGTGCCCGCCGTACAGGTCGGTGAGGGTGTGGAGGGTGCGTGTCACCTCCGCTCCCAGGCCGTGCTGCCGGGCCAGGAGGTCCACGTCCGCCCCGCTCTTGCGGTCGATGGCGCCGTGCAGGGCGTCGCGCGCCTCGCCGTGCAGGCCCGCGTCCTCCAGCACGGCGTCCACGAAGCCGGGGTAGGCAACCTCCATGACCGCCCGCACGCCGACCTCCTCCAGCGCCCGGGCGCTCAGCCGCAGCAACTCCGCGTCGGCCTGGGGCGTCTCCACCCCGACGAGTTCCACGCCGACCTGGTAGAACTCCCGCAGCCTGCCGAGTTCGCTCGTCAGGGTCCGCAGCCACAGCCGCCCGCCGTACTGGAGGCGCAGGGGAAAGGGCCCCTCCGGGAAGCGGGCGCGCACGAGCCGACCGATGGCGGTGGTGTATTCACTTCGCAGGGCCAGCACCTCGCCGCTCGCGTCGATCAGCTTGAAGGCCCGCGCGCTTTGCGGGTGCGCCTCCGAGGCGAACTCCAGGGCGGGCAACTCCACCCCCCGGTAGCCCCAGGCGGAGAAGACGCCGACGAGCCGCGAGCGCAGATGCTCCCGCCACGCCCACTCGGGCGGCAGGACATCCCGGGTGCCCTCGGGAATGGCACGGCTGACGGCGGGGGGGCGGGGGGGCGCGCTCACGGGGGGCATTAAAGCACCGGGGCGGGGGACGTGTGGCTGGGGGGAAGCGGTCAGCTATCAGCCCGAAGCCGTTGCCCCGGCTCTCGCTGCTGACGGCTGACCGCTCCCGGCTCCCCGCTATACTCCCCCCATGCGCCGCGCCGCCCTGCTCCTCCTCCCGTTCGCCGCGCTGCTGGGGGCGTGTAACCGCACGGCCGACACGTTCCAGCCGCGCATCGTGATCACCAGCCCGGAGGGGGGCGGGGTCAGCCGGGCGAGCAACTTCGTGGTGAAGGGGTACGTGCTCGACGACCAGGGCGTGAAGGAGCTGACGGTGGAGGGCCGCCGCGTCCCCCTCCAGGGAGGCACGCCGAAGCTCGCCAACTTCGTCTTCAAGACGCAGATTCAGGGCTCGCGCGGGGAGTACACGATCCGGGCGCGCGACGCGGCGGGCAACGAGAGCACCCTGCGCCTGCCTGTCAGCGTGGACGGCACGAACCCGGTGATCAAGGTCACCCGCTTCGAGCGCGAACGGAACTTCATCCGCGTGACGGGCGTCGCCACCGACGACAACCGCGTCGCGCAGGTTCTGGTGGACGGCAACCGCCTCAACGTCACGCCGGGGGCCCGCGTGGACTTCTACGCCGAGACGACGGGCATCTACGCCGACATCGAGGTCCGCGACGCGGCGGGCAACGTCACCAGGCTGCGCGCCCGGCAGTAACGAGGCCGCCCCGACTTCCGGCACAGTCCCGCCCCGGCCCCCCGGCTAGCCTGGGCCGTGCCCCGCGTTCCCGCTCCCCCACCCGGGTCCTCCCTCACCCTGACTGCGACGGTCCCCACCCCGAGGGTCCGCGCCCCCCGCCCTACCCCCAGCCAGGAGGTGCCGGCGCCGCCCCACCTCCCCGAGATCGCGCGGCGACTGGCCGAGACGTACCTGCCCACCCCGCCCCGCCCCAGGCTCAGCCCGGAGCCCCTGGACGGCTTGATCGAGACGATCCTGAGTCAGCAGAATGTCGGCGCGATCACCCGGCGGCAGTTCGAGGCGCTCAAGCTCGCTTACCCGAGTTGGGAGGCGGCGCTGGCGGACGGGCCGGACGGCATCGAGGCCGTGTTGCGCGCGGCAGGCGGCGGTCTGGCGCGGGTAAAGGCCGACTACATCTGGAACGTCCTGCACCGCCTGGAGGAGACGCGCGGCGCCCTCAGCCTGCGCGAGACCCGCGACCTGAGCGACGCGGACGCCCGCGCCCTGCTGGAGTCGCTGCCCGGCGTGGGGCCCAAGACGGCGAGCTGCGTCCTCCTCTTCGACCTCGCGCGGCCCGCGATGCCGGTGGACACCCACATCGACCGCATCGCCAAGCGGCTCGACCTGACGCCCTCCCGCTGGAGCGCCGTGAAGGTCGAACGCTGGTTCGACGAGGTGCTGCCGCGCGACTGGACGGCCCGCTACACCTTCCACGTCGCCACCATCCGCCACGGTCGCCAGACCTGCAAGGCCGGGCGCCCCCGCTGCGAGGGTTGCGTGCTGCGCGACCTGTGCCCGTCCTCGGCGATCTTCCTGAATGAGCGCGAGGCTTGAGGCGTTGCCGGAGGGGATGGGGAGGTGCGGCGAACACCCCGGAAAGTGGCGGGTGCATTGCCCAAGGTCATCGCCAACGCCGGTCGCCTCCGCCTCGTCCTGGGCCAGGAGGGGATCGGGATCGCTGCCGTCATCCCCCTCTGGACCGGACGCGGAAGAGGCGGAAGCCCGCGAGCCTCCGCCTCTGCGCTTTCTCGTGTCTCAACCCGCGTCCGGGTGGCGCTGCGTCTCGTGCAGGTCGACCGGCTTGCCCTTGCGGGCGCGCAGGTTGAGCAGTTCGACCATGATGGCGAAGCCCATGGCAAAGTACGTGTAGCCCTTGGGAATCTTGAAGCCGAAGCCGTCGGCGATCAGGTTGACGCCGATCAGGAGCAGGAAGGCGAGCGCCAGCATCTTGACGGTGGGGTGCGCCTGCACGAACTCGCCGATGGGGCGCGCGGCGACGAGCATGATGGCGACCGTCACGACGACCGCACTCACCATCACGCCGATGTCGTCCGCCATGCCGACCGCCGTGATCACCGAGTCGAGGCTGAAGACGATGTCGAGCACCATGATCTGCGCGATGATGCCCGCGAAGTTCGTCGCGCCCACGGCGCCCACGCCGGGGGTGTGCGCGCCGGGGCCCTCCAGTTGCTCGTGCATCTCCTTGACGGCCTTGTACAGCAAAAACAGCCCGCCGAAGATCAGGATCAGGTCGCGGCCCGAGAATCCCTTGCCGAAGACCTCGAACAGGTCGTCTTGCAGGCGGTAGATCCAGGCAATCGAGAACAGCAGCGCGAGCCGCATCAGCATCGCGCCGAGCAGGCCGATGGTGCGCGCCCGCTGGCGCTGCTCGGGCGGCAGCTTTCCCGCCAGGATGCTGATAAAGATGACGTTGTCGATGCCCAGGACGACTTCGAGCAGAAGCAGGGTGCCGAAAGCCAGCCAGGCCTCGGGCTGGGTGACCCAGCCGAACAGGGTTTCCATCAAAAGGTCTCCATAGGGGAGGGAGAGCGGGCCGCGTGGACGCGCTCGAGCGAACGGAAGACGAGGACAACCGGGAGACCCGGACGCGCCGACGGGGCACGCTACCCCCCATCGTCCGGGAGAAGTTGTGCACCGTTCCTAAGTGGCGGGTGAAGGGTCTTCACCTTCCACGTTCCCTGCTCCGGGCACGGCCCCCTGCCGCGCCGCCCCGTCCAGGTACACGCTCAGCAGCGCCCGCGCCGTTCCGTGCGGGTCGGCGGGCGGCGCCCCCGTCACCAGGGGGTAGAGCAGCGCGAGCAGCGCCCGGGTCAGCACGGCGGGGGGCAGGTCGGCGCGCAGTTCGCCCTGGGAGATCGCCCCCTCGATGAGGCGGGTCAGGCCGCCCATCCACACCCGGCGGTACTCGCCCTCGAAGGCCGCGCGGCGTTCGGGCGAGACGTGGCGCAGTTCGCCCGCCAGTTGCAGGCCCAATCTCTGCTCGGGGGCCGAAGCCAGCAGGTCGCCCACCAGCACCTCCAGTTGCGCGCGGATGCCGGGCTGCCCCTCGGCGTGGGCCACCAGCCGCGCGAGCCCGGCCAGGGTGCCGTTCAGCATCGCCAGGAACAGGGCCTCCTTGTCGGCGTAGTGGTGATACAACGCGGGCTTGGTCACGCCCACCGCCGCCGCCACCTCCCGCATGCTGACCCCGTGGTAGCCGCTCGCCACGAACAGCCGCGCCGCCTCGGTCAGGATGCGGGCGCGGGTGGTGTCGGGCGTCGGGGAGACCGTCGGGGAGGGCGGCAGGGTCACGCGGGCATGATAGCCCAGGTGGGGCAAAGGTCCCGGGGGAGAGCCGGTTGGGCTCACGCTCCTCGTGCGCCGGAAGCCAGCGAGGCCACGGTCATCTCAAGTTGGTCTAGACCAGAGTGTCTATACTCTGTGACAGGAGGAGCCGTGACCACTGCGAAACTGTTCAGGAATGGCCGCAGTCAGGCTGTCCGCCTGCCCAAAGCTTTCCAGTTCGAGGGCCAGGAGGTCGTCGTGAAAAGGGTTGGAAACGGTGTCCTGCTGCTACCGTCCTCGCCCGAGGGGCAGCGCGAGTTCTGGCGCCGTTGGTATCAGGAACTCCCGGAGATGGAGACGGCCATTGAGCGGAACCAACCTCCCGCCCAGGAACGCGACTGGGACCAGTAGATGGCCCTGCAATTCCTGCTCGACACCAATATCTGTATCTACGTCATGAACCGCCGTCCTCCGCAGGTGGCCAAACGGTTCGCCGAGTTCCCACCGGACGCCATTGGTCTGTCCAGCCTGACGCTCGCCGAGTTGAGCTATGGGGTCGAGAAAAGCGGGTCCGAGCGGAACCGCGTGGTGCTGGAAGGCTTCGTTCAGCCGCTCGAAGTCGTCGCCTTCGATCCTGTCGCCGCCCGGCAGTACGGCGTGGTGAGGAGCACCCTGGAACGCAGGGGAACGCCCATCGGCGCGCTGGACACGCTGATCGCGGCCCACGCCCTGGCCCTCGGCCTGACCCTTGTCACCCACAACACCCGCGAATTCGAGCGGGTCGAGGGGCTCAGGGTCGAGAACTGGTTTTGACGGGCGGCTCAGTTCTGGCGGTCCTAGGACAAGGGCTCAGGCGTCTCCCGGGTTGGTGAAGTACGGCCAGATGTGTCCACCCTCGCATGTCGCCGTGAATTCGCGGCCTGACCCCCGCAGCCGCCCCGGCTCTCCACAGGCCGGGCAGACCGCTTTTGCTGGGGTATTGCCCCCGCAGGCGCGGCATTTGAGGTAATACCCGTATTTGCCGTACTGCACGGTCACGTCCCCTGAAGCGCACGTTCGGCACACCGGCTGAGGCCCACGGCTGACCTGCCCCTGCCGCTCCTGAGCAGGGCGCACTTCGGCGGACGGCGTGGGCGCCGGAACTGCCGCTGCGGGAGCTGCGTTGACGGGAGCACGCCCGCCGGGCTCTGCCTGTGCCGAGGCCGCGCTGGACGTGTGGCGCGTTCGTAGAAAAGCCGTGATCCGGGTCAGCTCCGCGTCGCTGAAGGCAAACGCACCGAGGCCACCCCCCGAACCGATGATGGCCCGCACCCGGTCGGGCACCTGATCCGCCTTCACGACCTCGGGCACGTCCACCTTGCGGGTGATGCGGCCCCCGTCCGAGATGGCGACGAGAACATCACGCCGCATGGGGTCGAATCGGCGCTGCCTCAACCCGAACATCGCGCGGTCCAGCAGCTCCTCGGTGTGGTCGGCGAGGAGAAGGCCCAGCAGATCGAGTTGGCGCCTTGCTTGGAGGATCGGCGAGGGCATACCGCGCCCCTGGCCCTTCCACCAACGTGTCCACTCGCCCCGCTCGTTCACGCTGACCTGTCCAGCGACGCTCTTGCTTTCCACCACGCTCACCCCGAATCGGTGGACGATCAGGTGGTCGATCTGCGCCGCCTCCCCCTCACGCTCGACCCGGAGGTTGTTCAGCACGAACTTGTGGGCGTCTTCCCCGAACGCCCGCTTGAGGTAGTGCGCCATCTGCCGCTCGGCCTCGTGCCCGGCGCGGCGCAGGGGGTCGGGGTACGTCTGCGGTTCGAGGTCCTTGACGATCATGGCTGCGGGCAGGCTAACCACGCCGGTCTGACACTTCTGTCAAACCTCCGCCGCCCACACCTCCTGCGCCGTCTCCCGGCGGCGGATCAGCCTCCACGCTCCGTCCTCCCACAACGCCTCGGCGGGGCGGGGCCGGGTGAGGTACGTGCCGCTCATCGCCGCCCCGTAGGCCCCGGCGTCCCCCACCGCGAGGAGGTCGCCGGGGCTGGGCACGGGCAGCACCACGTCCCGCGCGAGGAGGTCGCCGCTCTCGCAGGCGGGACCGGCCACGTCCCAGGTCTCTCCCCCCGCGCCGTCCCAGAGAGGGGTGACGGGATGCACGGCCCCGTACAGCATGGGGCGCAGCAACTCGGTCATCCCCGCGTCGGTGAGGAGGAAGTTCCGCCCGGTGCGCTTCGTGCCCACGACCCGGGTGAGGAGGGTGCCCGCCCGAGCGACGAGGTAGCGGCCCGGCTCGACCCACAGGCTCGCCCCGAAGACGGAGGCCGCCGCGTGGGCCTCGCGGGCGATCCCGGGCAGATCGGCGTCCAGCCCCCAGCCCCCGCCCACGTCGAGCACCTCCAACTCGCCCGTGTGCGCCCGCAACTCGGCCAGCCGGGCGAAGGCGAGCCCGAAGTCGCCCGCGTCCCGGATCGCGCTGCCGATGTGGACGTGCAGCCCGAGGGCCGTGTGCCCGGCGTCCCGCAGCGCCCGCAGCACCCCGGGGGCCTGCTCGATTGTGACCCCGAACTTGCTCCCCGCCGCGCCCGTGGCGAGGTGGTCGTGAGTGCTGACGTTCAGCGCCGGATTCACCCGCACGAGGGCCCGCGAGTCGGGGGGAAGGAGCCCGGCCTCCTCCTCGCGGTCCACGACGAAGGTGGCGCCGAGCCGCCCGCCCGCCGCGTACTCCTCGCCCGACTTGGCGGGGCCGTTGACCAGGATGCTCTCGCCCCCCGCGCCCACGTGCTCGGCCCGCGCGATCTCCCCGGCGCTCACGCACTCGAAGCCCACCCCCGCCACGCGCAGTCGGGTCAGGAGCGTGAGGTTCGGGTTCGCCTTCATCGCGTAGAACACCCGCGCCTGACCAAACGCCGCGCGCACCCGGGCGAGGGCGGCGTCCAGTTCCGCCGCGTCGTACACGTAGAGGGGCGTGCCGAAACGCTCGGCGGCGGCGTGGAGTTCGGTCCTGGGAATCGAGGGGGAGGCGGTCACGCGGGACAGTCTGCCACTCCCGGGGGTGGTTGCAAGAGCGGGCCGCCCCGTTCGCGTCAGGAGGGTACGCCGCTGTCCCCGGAGGCAGCCACGACCCGCCGAAGAAGCTCCGCCGAGGCGTGCAGCGCCTCATCCGTGTCCTGACCGTAGCCGCCCGACCACGGCTGACCGCCGATCTCCAGGACGGCGGGCCCCCGGAACCCGCCCTGTCGTAGCCCCTTGAGGACATCGCCGAAGTCGATGGACCCCCAGCCGAGCGGGAGGTGCCAGTTCACCTCGGGGAGGGGCGTGTCGGAGATGTGCAGCAGGGTCATTCTCGGGGCGAGCGCCAGATAGCCTTCGACCTGCTCGGGCGCAGCATGGTTGAAATCGAACACCAGCCCCAGGTACGGGAAGCGGTCGAGAAGCGCCCGGCACGCCTCCGGCTCGTCCAGGAAGCGGGTCCCGGGAGCGTTGTGCTCAAAGCCCAGGACGAAGCCGTGCTTCCGCGCCAGCGAGAGCCCCAGCTCGAACGCCCCGGGCAGCATCCCCTCCAGCCCGGCGAGGCCGTCCGGCCCGGCCGTACCCGGAAAGAGGTGCCAGTGGACGTGCGCGACCTCCAGTTCGAGGATCGCCGGGAGATTGGCCTCAAGCACGTTGGTGGGTGTGTGCCCGGCGGTCGTGCGGCCCCCGGGCATGAGGGGGAGGGCGATTTCCATCACGGCCTCCAGCCCGGCATGACGCATCCGGCGCGCGACCTCCCCCAGCGGGACGCCCAGCCGTTCCTCGTCCAGGCCCCCCGGCGGGCCGGGGAGTTGCAGCCCGTGGAATCCGGCCCGGGAGGCGAACTCGATCTCCCGCGTGACCGGGCGCCAGTTATTGGGGAAGAGGCGGGCGTTCATGCCCAGACGGGGCGGCTGAAGCGGAGGCACTCGGGCAGCTTAGCGGCCCCGTTCCTCCGGGGGAACAGGAAGCGGCCCCGCCGCCCGCCCCGGCGCGCTCAGCCCAGCTCCAGCACCGTCGGGTGCGCGAGCCCCGCCGCCCTCGCCGCCCGCCAGGCCCCCCGCGCGTCCCCGCGCTCGACGCTCGCCATGAACGCGGGGTCGCGGGCGAGGGTAGTGAGCACCCAGAAGTCGCCCCACGCTTCCAGGCCCCACTCGGTGCGCATCGCTTTGGCGGCGGACGCCCAGATCGGCTCCGAGAGGTGTTCGAGGGGGGCGATGAAATGCAGTTCGCCGTCGGTGCCGGGGGTGCGGGCGACCTCCCGGCGATAGGCGTCGCGCTCGCGGCGGTTCATGTTCTCCCAGGCCCCGGCCTCGCAGTAGCGGGCGGGCAGGGCGCTGAAGGTGTCTCGGCAGCGGGTGGGCCGCACGTCGTAGCGCGAGCAGCCGCCCGTGGAGCGGTCGAGCAGCGGGCAAAACCCTACCTCCCGGCGGTGCCGCTCGACGTACACGTCGTCGTCGGGGGCGGTGCGGGCATTCTGGATCACGCGCCGGGCGTGGGCCTCCACCCGCGCGGCCTCCTCGTCCGTGAGGGCCTGCGCGGTCACGAGCGCCTCGGCGAGGCTGACCCGGATGGGCATGTTGCAGCACGCGACGCACCCCGCCCCGCAGTGGACCCGCCCGCCGCGTTCCTGGTAGCCCACCGTCCAGGCCCGGGCCCGCCGGGCGTAGGCGTCGTACCCGCGCCGCACGGCCTCGGTCACCCGCGTGTAACGGGGCGGGTGAAAAGTGGACCCGGCGGTCCTGAAGTCTCCGGGGGGGGTGGGGGGACGCGTCATCCGGGGTCAGGGTAGCGCGGGTATACTCGCCGCAACGTGTTCCGACGCCCCCCTCGCCCGCAGACCACGCCCGACCCCGACCTCCGCCCGGCGGTGGCCGCCGAGGTCGCCCCCCCCGCCGAGACGCCCGACGCGACTCGCGTGCTCACCGAACTGCTCGCCCGCCCGACCGCCGAGGGCATCCTGGAGGGGGCGCTCGCCCACGGGGCCAGCCTGCTCGGCGGCGGGGTGCAGGGGTACGCGGTGCTGCGCCGGGGAGAAGACCACGTGTCGGCGGTCTGCGGCTACCCCAAAACCCTGGTCGGCACCGTGCTGAGCGGCCCCTGGACCGGCCCCCGCCCCCGGGTGCTCGCGGGGGGCAGCCGCGACCTCTACGAACAGAACCCGCCAGAGGTCCAGGCCCGGCTCGACGAGGGCGGACTGCGGGACGCGGCCAGGACGCTCGTCGTGCCGCTGGGGGACCGGGGGCGCAACCTGGGCGCGCTCGTCTTCGACTGGAAGACGGCGGGGGAGGTCCCGCCCGCCTCGCAGGACGCGGTGGGGAGGTGGGCGGCGGCGGTAGCACCCCTCCTGGGCCTCGTGGGCGCGCGGGACGACTGGCGCCAGGCCGCCCGGCAGCTCACGGTCGCCCTGGTGGAGGCGGTCGAGAGCCGGGAGTTCGACTCGCTGGGGCACGCGCAGGCCGTCGCCGAGACGGCCCTGCGGCTGGGGCGGGGGGTGGGGCTCGCCGAGCGAGAACTCGAAGAACTCTGGTTCGCCGCTGCCCTGCACGACCTCGGCAAGATCAACGGTGAGGCCGGGCACGCGCAGGTCGGCGCCAACTTCCTGCACGGGGTTCCGCAGCTCGCCGAGTCGCAGAAGGCCATCCGTCACCACCACGAGCGCTGGGACGGCGGCGGGGAGCCGAACGGCCTGGGCGGCGAGGACATTCCGCTCTACGCCCGCATCCTGGCCGTGGCGAACGCTGCCGTCCGTCTGGGCGACCCCGAGCGCCTGAGGGCCCAGGCGGGGAGCAGCCTCGACCCGCGCCTGGTGACGGTGTTCGAGAAGCTGACGCAATGATCCGGGGTTTGCCGCCCCGCCCGGTGTTCTTCGCCCGGGTCCCCGGGCCCCCGCTATGATGCGCGGGTGACCTCTGGCGGCCCGACCTTCCTCCGCTTCCCCGTGCTGGAGGCCCGCTACGGCCCCCTGACGCCCATGGACCAGGGGATGCAAAGCCGCGTGTACAGCACCCCGGATGGCCGGGTCGTCGTGAAGGTGTACCGCAACCACCAAGGCGAGCACCGCCTGGAGGCCGAGAACCTGCGCCGCGCCGGGCTGGGCGAGTGGGTCCTGGGCGCCGTGGAGGCCGATGGGGTCGAGGCCCTGATCATGCGCCGCTTTCCAGGGCACCCCCTCACCGCCGCCGACGTGTCCCGCGCCCTGCCCCGCCTGCGGGAGATTCTGGGCGCCCTGCACCGCGAGCGTGGAGAGGCCGTGGATCTGGGCCGACTCCGCGAGCGCCTGAAACGCTTCCGCCGTGCGCTGGCCGCCTACCCCCTCGACGACCTCTTCGACGCCGTGGAGGAGCCGCTGGAGCGCGGCCTCCTCGACCAGCCCTCGGCGTTTTGCCACCTCGACCTGTGGCAGGACAACATCCTGATCGCGCCGGGTGGGGAGGTCATCGTGATCGACTGGACGAAGGCCGCGTGGGACGACCCGCTGCGCGACATCGCCCTCCTCAAGACGGGCACCCTCGACCTGCTCTCGCCCGACGCCAGCCTGGAGGCGGCCCTGACCTTCCTCCCCGACCGCGAACCGGCGACCGTGACCCGGCTGCGGGCCTACCTCGCGCACACCTACCTGCACGACCTGTACTGGTTCCTGATGAACGAGCCCTACGAGTTCGACGGCCAGCGCGGCCCCAAGTTGTCGCGCGCCCGGCACGTCCTCGCGCGGTTGCCGGGCTGAGCCCCACCGGGCGGGTATGGTGTGAGCCATGCTCACGGTCGTGGCCCACCCCCTGATCCAGCACAAGCTCTCCCTGATGCGCAGCGTCGAGACTGGCGTCAAGGAGTTCCGCGAACTCGCTGCCGAGGTCTCGATGCTCCTCGCCTACGAGGCGATGCGCGACCTGGAGCTGAGCCCCACCCACCTGCAAACGCCACTGCAAGAGGGTGAGTTCCCGATGCTCAGCGGCAAGAAGCTCGCCCTCGTCGCCATCCTGCGCGCGGGGCTGGTGATGACCGACGGCATCCTCAGCCTGGTGCCCGCCGCGCGGGTCGGCCACATCGGGCTGTACCGCGACCCCCTGACGCTGAAGCCCGTCGCTTACTACAACAAGCTCCCCGCCGACATCGCCGAGCGCCGGGTCTTCCTGACCGACCCCATGCTCGCCACGGGCGGAAGCGCGGGCGCGGCCATCCAGTTCCTCAAGGACGCGGGCGCCCAGACCATCAAGCTCATGTCCATCCTCGCCGCGCCCGAGGGGGTGGCCGTCATTGAGGCCGAGCACCCCGATGTGGAGATCGTGGTGGCGGCGGTGGACGAGCGGCTCAACGACCACGGCTACATCGTGCCGGGGCTGGGGGACGCGGGGGACCGGATTTACGGAACGAAGTGAGAGGCGCCCTGGCCGGGTCCTGATCGGACTTCCAGCAACAAGGTGCGGAAGGCGGAAAGCAGAAGGCCAGCCGGGATCGCCTTCCGCCTTTGCCCTTCTGCCTTGGCCTGCTCTCACGCCCACTTTCGTGCGGGGTCTCATGGCTGAGGTTGTCCCGGGCCCGTCCACATCCCTCTTTCGGCCATCGCCTCCCCTCACCCATTGCCTTTAGACTCCGGTCAGCTTATGGACTCCCTGAAGGCGCTCGCGGCGCAATTCGGTATCGCGGACCTGTTCGGGCGCGGTTTTCTCAGCGTGCTCCTCACCTTCCTGACAGCCTGGGTCTTCACCTGGCGCTTCATCCCCGGCGTACGTGACTTCGCCCTCCAGGTCGGGTGGGCCGATCAGCCCAACGCGCGGCGGCTGAACAAGGAACCCCTGCCCAACGCGGGCGGGCTCGCCATCTTCACGGGCTTCCTCCTGGGTGTGGTCGTCGCCTGGGCGCTGCGGCCCATCGTGATCGAGGGGGTGAATATCCAGGTGCTGGCGATCCTGCTGGGGGGCGCGGTGCTCGTCCTGGTGGGCTTCATCGACGACCAGTACGGGCTGACGCCCGCCTTCCGGCTGGGGGTGCAGGCTCTCTCGGCGCTCCTGCTGATCGTCAACGGGCTGCGCATCGACCTCAACGCCATCCCCTTCCTGCCCGCGCTGCCCGCCGCCCTCAACGAACCGCTGAGCTTCGTCGTTACCCTGCTGTGGGTGGTCGGGCTCACGAACGCCGTGAACCTGATGGACGGGGTGGACGGGGTGGTGGGGGGCGTGGGCTTCGTCGTGAGCATGGTGCTGCTCGCCACGGCGGCGCAGTTCGCGGACCGGGCGGCGGCGGTCGTGCTCCTCGCGGGGCTGGCGGGGGCAGCCCTGGGGTATCTGCGGCACAACTTCAACCCCAGCCGGATCATCATGGGGGACGCGGGGGCGTACCTCTTCGGCTACACGCTCGCCGCCGTCAGCCTGCTGGGCACCCTCAAGGTGAGCGCGGGGGCCAGCCTGCTCGTACCCCTGATCGTGCTCGCGCTGCCGCTTTTCGACACCACCCAGGTCGTGATCGGGCGGCTGGCGCGGGGTATCCGCAACCCGCTCGGGCACCCCGACAAGACGCACATCCACCACCGGGTCCTGGCGCGCACGGCGTCGGCGCGGCGCACGGCGGTCATCCTCTGGGGGGTGGCCCTGCTGTGCGGGGTGCTGGGGATGCTTGCGCAGGGAGTGCGGCTGCCCGTCATCCTGGCGACGGTCCTGGTGATCCTCCTCTGCCTGTGGTTCGTCACCTACCGCCGGGTGCGCGCTCACGAGGAGGAGACGGGGGGCGTGCCCTCCTCCCCCGGGAGAAGCGGCTGATAACGTGACGCAAATGACCGGATCGCCCGCACAACCCGCCCCTCAGAACAGCGAGAAACGCATCGTCCTCGCCTTCGGCACCCGGCCCGAGGCGACCAAGATGGCCCCGGTGTACGCTGCCCTCTCGCGCCAGCCCGGCCTCACGCCGCTGATCCTCTCCACCGGTCAGCAGCGCCAGATGCTCGACGAGGCCCTCGCCGTCTTCGGCCTCACCCCCGACGAGGACCTGAATGTCATGACCGACCGCCAGACCCTCGCCGATCTCACCGGGCGCATCGTTCCCCAGGCGGGGCGCAAGCTGCGCGAGATGGGCGCGGACATGGTGCTCGTCCACGGCGACACCACCACCTCCTTCTGCGTCACCCTGAGCGCCTTCTATGAGGGCATCCCGGTCGGGCACGTCGAGGCCGGGCTGCGTTCGGGCAACATGCGGGAACCCTTTCCCGAGGAGGCCAACCGCCGCCTGACGGGGGTGCTCAGCGGCCTGGATTTCGCCCCGACGCCGGGCAGCCGCGCCAACCTGCTGCGCGAGGGCAAGGACCCGGGCGGCGTGTTCGTGACCGGGCAGACCGCCGTGGACGCCGTGCGCGAGGTGGCGGGCCGGGTCCCGCTCAGGCCCGAGTGGCGGGAGCGGCTGGACGCCGGGGGGCGGCTGGTGACGGTCACGATGCACCGCCGCGAGAACCTGCCGGTGATGGCGGAGATGGCGCGGGCACTCGCGGACGTGGCCTACGCCTACCCCGACTGTCATTTCGTCTACCCGGTCCACCTCAACCCGGCGGTGCAGGAGGCGGTGCGCCCCGCCCTGGGTGACTTGCCGAACTTCGAGCTGACTGACCCCCTCGACTACGCGAACATGGCCCCGCTGATGGCCGCCTCCGCCCTGCTGGTCACCGATAGCGGCGGCTTGCAGGAGGAGGGGGCGGCGCTCGGCGTGCCCGTGGCGGTGCTGCGCAACGTGACCGAGCGGCCCGAGGGACTGGAGGCGGGGGTGCTGCGGCTCGCCGGGAACGACCCGGGCACCATCCGCGAGGTGATCGGCGGGCTGCTGGGAGACGAGGCGGAGCTGAGCAGGATGCGGGCGGCGCGCAATCCCTACGGGGATGGGCAGGCGTCGGGGCGCATTGCTCAGGCCGTCGCGTGGCACTTCGGGCTGGCCGAGAAACCGGCGGACTGGCAGTAGGGGTGGGGGAACGGGGGCGGCGTATCCTCTTCCCACGTGACCCAGACCGATCCCCCCCGGCGCTACGCCGTCGTCCTCAACCCTTCCGCCGGGCGTGGCCTCGCTGAGCGCGAGTGGCCCCGGTTGGAGGCGGAGTTGCGCCGCCACCGCCTGCCCTTCGACCTCATCCGCGAGCCGAGCGGCGCGGCGGCCCTGGAGCGGGTGTGCGCCCTTCCGGCAGACGTGGCGGTGCTCGCGGTGGGAGGGGACGGCACGGTGACGGCCCTGCTCCCGGCTGTGGTGGACGAGACGGGGCTTGGGCGGGGTCGCGCCCTCGGCCTGGTGCCGCTGGGCAGCGGGAACGACTTCGCGGGCATGCTCGGGTTGAGGCCGGGGGACTTCGCCGGGGCGCTGGACCGCCTCGCCGCGCCGCCGTGCCGGGTGGACGCGCTGCGGGTGCGCATCGTGGAGGGTGACGTGGCGGGCACGTCCCGTCTCCTGCTCAACGGGCTGGGGATGGGGCTCGACGCCGAGGTCGCCGCGCTGCTCCCCCAGGCTCCCGCCCGCCTCTCTGGGTTCGGGCGGTACACCTGGGCGGCCCTGACGGCGCTGCGCGGGCTGACCCTCACCCCCGTCACCGTGGAGGTGGACGGCGCGGTGGTGTACAGCGGGCCGAGCTGCCTTGCCGCCGTCATGAACGGCACACGCTACGGGGCGGGCTTCCGGGTCAGCCCGCTCTCGGACCCGGGCGACGGACGGCTCAACGCCGTGGTGAGCGGTCCGGTGGGCCGCCTCCAGGTGCTCGGCCTGATGGGTCTGCTGTTGCGGGGCCGCCACCTCGGGCACCCGCAGGTCCACCATGCCGCCGGACGCCGGGTGACGGCCACCTGGGCGCGGCCTACCCACCTCCACCTCGACGGGGACCTCGCGGGGCGGGTGACGCGGGTGGAGGTGGAGATGCTGCCGGGGGCGGTCACGCTGCTGGGGGGAGCCGTCAGCCGTCAGCGGTCAGCAAAAGACAGAAGGCCCCAGCCTGAGCCGGGGCGCTGCGTGCTGAAGGCTGACGGCTGATCGCTTACTGCAACGACGCCAGCCGCGCCTTCGCCTCCTCCAGGTCGCGCTTCTGCCAGAAGGTCTCGGCAGGCAGGCTCACGGCCTTCTGAAGCTGGGCGGCGGCCCCGGCCTTGTTGCCCTGAAGCAGCAGGGCGTTGGCGTACTCGATGCGGTGGACGGCGACGCCGGGTTCGAGGGCGATGGCCTTCTCGAAGTTGGGCGTGATCTGGTTCGCCCGCGCGCCGGTCACGAAGGTCGCGGCCCGCCCCTTGGCGACCAGATTGGCGTGCCACAGGCCGAGCGCGACGTAGGCGCCCGCCATGTTGGGCTTGAGCTTCAAGGCCTGGTCGAGGTTCTTGCGCATGTCCCCGGCGAGGTTGAGGCTGTTGAGAATCCCGCTGTACTGGGCCAGCCTCCCCTCGGCGCGGGCCAACTCGAAGTAGGCGTCCGCGTTGTTCTTGTCGAGCGCGATGGCCTGACGGGCGTACCCCTGGGCCTTCTCGAAAAGGGCCTTCTTCTGGTTGTCGGGGCTGAGAGCCGCCCCGGCGGTCGTGGCCTCGGCGGCGAGGGCGAACCCGGCGCCGGTGTTCAGGGCGGCGGCGCTGCTGGCGGCCTCCTGCCACTTGCCCTCGTCGAAGAGGGCCTGCGCGGCCTGCTGGCTCTGGGCGCCTGCCGTCGCAGCGGCGGTCAGGGCCAGGGTCACGAGGGCAGGGCGGGTGAGGGATAGACGCATGGGTTCCTCCTGGGGTGGGAATTGTGAAAACTGGACCGAGTATACACAGGGCCGCGCGAGGACGCTGACGACGGCATCAGGAACGTGCCGGGAACTCCCCGCCGGGGTGGGCCGGGCCAGCGGGACGGGATGATAGCCTCGGCCTACCTTGAACGCCTCCGCGCCCGGCTTCGACTGGAAGGGTGTCCTCGCCGACCTGCGCGCTCACCTGCCCCGGGGAAGCGGGAAAGCGGGGCACGAGGTGCGCGGCAGCCTGCGCTGGCTGGAGGCCGAGATGCGCGGGCGGGGCGCGAACGGGTCGAGCGTGCGCAACATCGTGTACCGCGACGTGGGCACCCCGGCGGACAAGGCTGCCCTGCGCGCCATCCTCGAAGGCCTCGCGCGGGAGGCGGGGCGGCCCCTCGAAGGGGGCGGGGCGGCCTCTCCACCCGTGCCTTCCCCCCTCCCCGACGAGCTGGAGCTGCTGGGCCGCTCCAAGAAACGGGCGTACAAGCAGTTCCTGGCGGGCGTCCGGTCGGGCCGCGCCCCCCGGTTGATCGTGACGGGCCGCGCGGGGGCAGGCAAGACGATCCTGCTCGACCACCTGGAACGGGCCCTGCGGGGCGTGGCGAGCGGGCCGGTCACCCGGCTCAACCTGCGGGGCGACGTCCAGGCGGGGGGGCCAGCGGGAGGGGAGGGGACGCTGCCGCTCGCCGCGTCGGGCACCTCCTTCTCGGCCCGGGCGCAGGCGCAGGCGGACGCGGCCCGATCCGTGCTTCCTCCCCCGCCCGGCGTGCTCCTCGCCCGGGTCACCGCCGACCTGACCTTCGCGGGCGGGCCGCCCCGGGGCCCCGACGGTTCGCCCCTGTCCCCCGCCGCCTGGGCCGCCGAACACCTGCTGCGCCGCGCCCCTCCCGGCGTGGCCGTGCTCCTCGCGCTGGAGGACGCGGCCGGGCTGCCCGGCGGCGTGGCGGAGGTCATCGAGCTGCGCCCCCCCACCCCCGCCGAGGCCCGCGCGTACCTGATGGCCCGCCTGGGCATCCCCCGCGAGCGGGCCGACCTGCTCGTCCGCGAGACGGGGCGGCACCTCGACCGCCTCGTCCTGCTCGCGGGCTCGGGGGCAGAAGAGGCGGCCCCCGACCGCCTCCTCGCCGACCCGGACGTGCGGCGGCTGGCGGCGGCCCTCGCGGCGCTGGAGGTGGGGCCGGACGGGGACATTCCCGGGCCTGCCCTCGCTGCCGCCCTCGGGGGGCCCGTGGCCGCCCTCCCCCCGCACGCCCGCGCCCTGCTGCGGGAGGGGAGCGCGGGCTGGACGCCCCTGCCCCCGCTGCGGGCCGCCCTGGGGCACGTTCCCGCCCGCGAGGTGCAGGAGCCCCTACGCCGTCTGGCGGGCGCCTCCCTGCCCCCGGACCTCGCCCGGTTCCGCTTGAGCGCCCTCGCCGCGCTGGGGGAGTGGGGCGGGCTCGCCGCGCACCTCGCCGGGTGTCCGGACGACGCCCGGCACCTGCCGCCCCTGTGGCCCCGGGTGCGGGCGGGGGCGCGGGGGGCCACCCGTGAGACGCTCGCCCGGGCGGTCGCCGCCCACCACGCCGGGCGCGGCGAGTACGACGAGCCCCACGCGCGGGACGCCCTCTTCACCCTGCTGGAATCGCCGAACCCGGCCGTGCGGGGCTGGGCACGGGTCAAGCTCGCGGAGAGCAGCGTGGACGCGGGCAATTTCGAGGCGGCGACCGCAGGGCTCGCCCACCCCGACCTGAGCGGCGTCCTGGCCGGGGCCCCCGACTCCTGGACCGCCGCCGCCGGGGCCGACGCCCTGCTCGTGCGGGCGGCCCTGGCCCGCTGGCGCGGGGACCTGGAGGCGGCCACGCACGCGGTCCGCGACCCGCGCACCGCGCACGGCGGGGCCCGCGCCCACCTCTGGCGGGGCCTGATCGCCAAGGACGCGGGGCGCTGGGGCGAGGCGCTGCACCACCTCCACCTCGTCCCGGAGGCGAGCCCGCTCCTCTCCGCCCGCGCCCGCTACCAGGAGGGCGACCTGCGGCTGCGCCTGGGCCAGCCCGCCGCCGCCCTGGAAGCCCTGACGGACGCCGCCGCCCGCCTGGAGGTCGCCGGGGGCACCGACGAGGAAGGTGCCCGGGCGCTGGCCCGCGCGGCCACGGCCCTGCGCCGTCTGGGCCGCCCCGGGGAGGGGTGGGAGCACCTGGGCCGCGCCCTCGCGCTCCTGCCGAACGCCGTGGGGGGTGGGCGGGGGGACACGGTGCTGCGCGCCCGGCTCCTGAGCGAGGGCGTGCCCGTCCTGCTCGCGCTGGGACGGCCCGACGCCGCGCTCGCCGACGCCACGCGCGCCCTGGCCCTGCTCGCCCGCCCCGGGCCCCGCCGCCCGGAGGCCGAGTACCGCACCCGCCGCACCGCCTACCGCGTCGCGCTCGCGTACCTGACGCGTGGGGTGGGCCTGCCGTACCTCCAGCCCTTCGCCGGGCCGCGCGGCGACCACCCCGACCTCGCCCATGCCCGGGCGCTGCTCGACGTGGGGCTCACCCGGGCCGATGGAAAAAGCGACCGCGAGCAGGTCCTCACCTTCGACATGCGGCTCAGCCGCGCCCTCGCCGACCCCGACCCGCGCGCCGCCCTGGAGCACACGGGCCGGGCGCTGGACATGACCGACCACCCCTACGCCGAGGCCCAGGCCCGCGCCATCCGCGCCGAGGCCCTGCTGCGGGCGGGGGAGGGAAACGCCGCCCTCGCCGAGGTCAACCGCGCCCACGCCCTCGTGCGCCGGGTGCAGCTCGGCCTCCCCGGCACCCACGCGCCCGACCCCGGGCTCACGGCCCAGCTCCTCGCGCTGGAGGCCCGCGCGACCGTCGGGGAGGGGGTGGGAACTCTGGGCTGGCTGCGCGACGCCCTGCGGGAGCCCGACCTCGCCCCCTTTCGGCCCGGGGTGTGGCGGGAGGCGGGCCGCGCCTTGGAGCACGGACACCCCCACCCCGAGGCCGTGCTGCGTGTCCTCCACCCGGACTGGGAACCCGGTCACCTGCGGCTGCGCGACGCGCTCGTCCTTCTCGAAACCGGGCCGGAGGGTTAACTGACATCTTGCAGTTGAGGGAAAGGACGTCTGGAACGCCCTTTTGGCCCCATTGTGGGGTGTGAACCCAAAAGAACAGCGTTCCAGACGGTTGTATTCTGACATCCTGCCCTGCTTTTCCCGCAAGCAGCATCGGGAGTCGTTCGAGGTCTTCCTCGACCTGCTGTTGGATGGTTCTGGTAGACCGCTACCCCAACGGGCCACCGTCAAATCTCCCTCAGCTCTCAGCCGCTTCCTCAATCACGCGGTCTGGGACACCCGGCACCTGTGCCGAGTGTTGCGTCAGCACGCCCTGGAGACGGTGCAGGACTGGTGGCGACAGCAGCCCCACCAGCGCCCTCGGCTGGAACTGCTGGTGGACCTGACCAGCCTGGAAAAGACCGGCAAGTTCAGCGAACTTGCCGACTGGGTTCACACCTTCAACAGCGTCCACGGCGTTCACCTGGTGGTGTTGTACCTGTGCTGCGGGCAGCTTCGTCTGCCCTGGGCTTTTCAAATCTGGCGGGGGAAGGGGACCCCTTCCCCCGCGCAGCTCGCGTTGAAGCTGCTCCGCACCGTTCCTTCTGCCCTGATGTCTGGAAAACGGCGTCCCCGTCTGCATGCAGACGGGGGCTTCGAGAGTGCCGAGTTTATTCGGGGCGTTCTCGCCCGTGGCCTCGACATCGTGGTCGGCGTGCGCTGCACCCGGAAACTGGAGGGTGGGCGGCAGGTCCGTGACCTGATGGTCCGGGGGAGCCTGGTCAAGCCCACAGGGCTTGACCACACCATGTGCGTCTCCTGGGTCTGGCTCTACCGCAACAAAGAGCCTGAACAACGCTTCGTGATGTCCAATCTCGATCTGGGGGGCAAGTACCTGGCTCGGCTGGGGAAGTGCCGGTGGCGGATCGAAGCCTTCTTCAAAACGGTCAAGGGACGCTTTGGGCTCGAACGCTTCGCCCAGCACAGCAAACAGGGGGTGATGCGCTGGTGGTGCCTCTCTGGGACAGCCTTCCTCCTCTGCCATCTCCAGAACCTCGATCTGCCTGTGGGGAGAGCAGGCATGTGGCCCGACTGGGGCGATCTGGCGAGAACCGTACGGTTCTCGTTCGTCCCCGATGTGCGTCGTCAAGCACTCCAACTGGAGCTGGACGCGCTCGACGCCTTCCAGCATGCACTTCCCGTCCCCTCAACCTAAATTGCAAGATGTCAGTTAACCCGCCCCCGTCCCCGGAGCGGGTATGCTGGGGCGGATGAGCACCCCCTACGCCCACGGCGGAGGCCGCGCCGCCGTGAGACTGCTTCAGGGTTACGTCTGGCACCCGGCGGACGCCGACGTGGACCTGGAACACTACCTGCCCCACGAACTCGACGAGGCGCACGTCCTGTGGGACCAGGTCACGCCGCCCTTCGCCTTTTTCGAGAACGGCCAGCCGACGGCCGGGCAGACCTTTTACCAGTTCACGGTCCTGCGCGTGTACGACGACAAGCCCGGCGGCGAGGCCCTGCACGGCGACGCCGAGACCGCCAGCCAGGCCCTCGGCCCCCTGCTGGACGCCACCCCCGAGGGCGTGGGCTGGCAGCTCTGGGAGGACCTGCGCGAGCTATGAGCCCCATAGGCGCCCCGTGATCGAGTGGCTCGACCTGCGGGTGGAGGGTGACTCCCACCCCCGCCGTTTCGACGGCCCCGTCAGCCTCCGCCTGTACCTTGAGCGGGTGGAGCGCCTGCCGGGCGAGGCGGTAAAGCTCCTGCTCGAACGCGGCGAGGTCGGCCCGCCCCACGCCCGGAGGGGCTACCGCGTGGAGCCGCTGCGGCGATGACGGACGCCGCGCCTACCCGGGAACACATCACCCTGCCCCGGAGCCCGGACCCGGCCACCCTCGCCGCCCTGCTCGCCACCCCGGGCGGCGCGAGGCTGAGTGCTCGAACTGGAGTGGACACGGCGGGTCGGTCGCGCGTCGTCCTGACCGTCGAACACGTCGACCTGGAGGTGGTGGCCGAGACCCGGCAACGGCTATTGCAAGCCTGCCGGGAGCGCGGGGTGCGGGCCTTCGTGGTGTGAGGGGCCTGGGTGGGGAAGGTTTCTTCCCAGGTCCCTGACTTGGTGCGTGCGGCGAGGATGATGTTCTTAGCTCCTCCCCCCTCGTGGGGGAGGGTGGGAGGGGGGTGACGAGCGTAGCTCACCCTCATGCCATTCAACGAGCGGGCAGTTTCGCCCCACCTCCCAGTTCGTATCAAGCTTCTTGTGGTGAAGTTGGCTGGGGGCCGAGCAGACGCAGCCCCCAGGGCCACCCCGAACCGCCAAGCCCGCCTCTCGCCTGAGCAGCAGACGGCACCGCGCTCCCTCGCCTCCTCTCCCTGCCTCTCAATCCCCCGCCCCGCCCTGCGCTAGCCTGCCCCCATGTTGGACCGTCCCCGCCGTCTGCGCCGCACTGCTGGCCTGCGGGCCATGACCCGTGAGGTCACGCTTTCTCCGCAGCATTTCATCCACCCCATCTTCGTCCACGAGGGGGAGACCGAGGAGCCCATCGCCACCATGCCGGGCGTGAGCCGCCACAGCGTCGAGGGCGCCGTCGAGCAGGCGAGAGCCGCCCGCGACCTCGGCATCCCCAGCGTGATCCTCTTCGGCATC
This sequence comes from Deinococcus aetherius, assembly GCF_025997855.1. Lineage (NCBI taxonomy): Bacteria > Thermotogati > Deinococcota > Deinococci > Deinococcales > Deinococcaceae > Deinococcus > Deinococcus aetherius. The sequence goes on along the minus strand of NZ_AP026560.1, from coordinate 1,916,575 downwards.
CCCGACCACAAGGACCCCGAAGGCAGCCAGGCCTACGCGGAGGGCGGCGTGATTCAGCGCGCAGCGACCGCCATCAAGGCCGCCCTGCCCGACGTGACCGTCATCGCCGATACCTGCCTGTGCGAGTACACCGACCACGGCCACTGCGGGCCGCTGTGCCAGACGGGGGACGGCGAGTGGACGGTGGACAATGACGCGGCCCTCGATCTCCTTGCCAGGACCGCCGTGTCCCAGGCGCGGGCGGGCGCGGACATCGTGGCCCCCAGCGCGATGATGGACGGCCAGGTCGGCGCGATTCGCTCGGCCCTGGACAAGGCGGGCTTCTCACACGTCCCCGTCATGGCCTACGCGGTCAAGTACGCCTCGGCCTACTACGGGCCCTTCCGCGACGCGGCGGGCAGCACCCCCAGCGTCGGCAACCGAGCGTCGTACCAGATGGACCCGGCGGGCGGCGAGCGCGAGGCGCTGCGGGAGGCCAGGCTCGATGCCGAGCAGGGTGCGGATTTCCTGATGGTCAAGCCCGCGCTGGCGTACCTCGACATGGTGAGGCTGCTGCGCGACACCTTCGACCTGCCCCTCGTCGCCTACAACGTGAGCGGCGAGTACGCGCTCGTCAAGGCCGCCGTGCAGGCCGGGTACATGGACGAGCGCCGCACCGTGCTGGAGACGCTGACCGGGATGCGCCGTGCCGGGGCCGACGCGATTATCACCTACCACGCTCTCGACGCCGCCCGCTGGCTCCGGGAGGGGTCAAGGTGACGAGCGAGACGCACCCCATCCGGGTGGACTGGGTGGAGACGGGCCTATGGCCGGGCCGCCTCGGGCTGACGTTCGCCCCGGGCAAAAAGGGCGCGAGCGTCCTCCAGGCGGGTGTCGTGCACGACCGGGACCTGGGCGCCGACCTCAGGCGGCTGGCCCGCGAGGGCGTGCAAGTGATCGCCCCCCTGATCGAGGACCACGAGTTCGAGCTGCTGGGCATCCCCGACTATCACACCCTCGTCGAGGAGCACGGCCTGACCGTCCTCGCCTGCCCGATCCGTGACCGGGACGTGCCGGGCGACCTGGGTGGCTTCGGGGCCTTCCTCGACGAGCTGATGGACGCCCTGCTCGACGGTCGCCGGGTCGTCGTCCACTGCCGGGGCGGGCTGGGCCGGGCGGGGCTGACCGCCGCTTGCCTGCTCGTCCAGGCCGGGATGCCGCCCGAGCAGGCCACCCTGCGGGTGCGTGAGGCCCGTCCAGGCACCATCGAAACCGAGGCTCAGGTCCAGTTCATCCACGACTTCGCCCGCCGCTGACCTTCCAGGGAGGCCCGTCATGATCACCGTCGCCAACCGCATCTACGTCAACCCCGCGTATCACGACCAGTTCGAGGCCCGCTTCCGCGAGCGCGCGGGGCTGGTGGACGGAATGCCCGGCTTCGTTGCCAACCACGTCCTGCGGCCCACCGGGGAGGGCGAGCCCTTCGTGGTCCTCACCTTCTGGGAGTCGCGCGAGGCGTTCGAGGCGTGGACGAACAGCGACGCCTTCCGCCAGGGCCACGCGCGCAGCGGCACCCTGCCGAAAGACGCCTTTACGGGCCCGAACGTCCTCGAAATCCATGAGGTCGTTCAAAGCGGCGGGCCTCGCTGAGCGCATTTTTCGCTCACCGGCCCGTCAGCCACGCCCCCTACACTGAGGACATGATGAAAGCGACGCTGGCCTGCCTGAGCATCGCCGCACTTCTCGCCTCGTGCGCTCCGGCCCTGAACCCGCCCGTCACGGGCCGCATCGTCAACGCCACGACCGGCCAGGAGGGCACGATCACCTTCTCCCCCGGCGCCCTGAGCACCCGGGCGGGCGACCCCTTCGCCGGGAACAACACGACCATTCAGATCGGCGGTCAGACGTTCGGGGGCCGCACCGTCCTCCTCGACGCCTCCACCACCGTGACCGTCCGCCCCGCCGTGGATGTGGGCTTCGGCTTCGGCACCGGCCCGTACGACGATCCGTTCTTCGGCACCCGGGTGGGCACCACGACCCAGACGCGCACGGGTCTGCGCACCGGCAACCTGATCGCCAAGTCCTTCGCGGCGCCCGCCCGCACCATCACCTGCACCCTCCAGGTGAACGACGCCTACCACGGGGTCGGCGACTGCACGGGCAGCGACGGGGCGCGGTACGCGTTGCAGTTCTAGGAAAAGCGGCCAGCGTTCAGCCGTCAGGGGTCAGCCGGGAAGGGCGGCCTCTGACGGCCTCCTGTTGGCCCGCCCTCAGCGCGCCGCCCGCATCAACCGCCAGCCTATGAGGAGCATCACCGCGCCCCACGCCAGATACCCGAGGTCATAGGCGAGCCAGTACGGCCCCGGGCGGACATGATGGATGCCCAGAATCTGGTGGTCGATCAGGCCCTCGACCACGTTGAAGAGGCCCCAGCCGAAGATCAGGGTGCCGAGAAAGGTGGAAGTGCGCCAGGTCGTGTGGCTGGCCCGCAGGCCGCTCCAGAAGAGCAGCGTTCCAAGCAGGGTGAAGACCCAGTTCAGGCTGTGGAAGAGGCCGTCGCCCAGGGTGTTGATGCGTAAGTTCTGAAGGGTCTCCGGCGGATACGGCTCGCTGACCATGTGGTGCCACTGGAGGATCTGGTGCAGCACGATCCCGTCGAAGAATCCACCCAGCCCCACCCCGAGCAGCACCCCGCCCGTCATCCAGCGTCTCTGCTCCGCCGCCCGCTGCCCGAGACTGCCCCGCGCTCCCCGTACGCTCATTACTTGCCCCCTTCCCTGAACGTTAGGGGAACAGGCGAGGAGTGAAGGTACGGGCGCTTTCAGACGGACTTGAGCTTCGGGCCATCCAAAAGGAAAAGGGCGGAAGCTCGCGCCCCCGCCCCTCTGTTCTGCTTGCTGACCGCTCCGCCCTTACGACTGCTGGTTGCTGGCCCCAGCCTCAGGGGCGGCCCTTCGGCCTTCTTGCCGCCCCCAACGTGTCCCTACGACTGCTGGTACATCACCGCGCGCTTGACCTCCTCGATCAGTTGGGTGATCGGGATGTCGCGCGGGCAGGCTTCCGTGCAGTTGTAGGCGGTGCGGCAGCGCCAGACGCCGGTGTTCTGGTTCATGATGTTCAGCCGCTGGTTGGTGGCCTGGTCGCGGCTGTCGAAGATGAAGCGGTGCGCCTGCACGATGGCCGCCGGGCCCAGGTACGAGCCGTTCACCCAGAAGATCGGGCAGGAGGTCGTGCAGCACGCGCAGAGGATGCAGTTGCTCGACTGCGCCATCCGCTCGGCGAGTTCAGGCGATTGCAGCCGCTCCCCGGCGGGAGGCGGGCTCTCGTTGATGAAGTACGGCATGATCGCCCGGTAGGCGTCGAAGAAGGGCTCCATGTCGGTCAGCAGGTCCTTCTCGACCTTCAGGCCGCGAATGGGCTCCACCGTCAGCGTGCCGCCCTCTTTCACCACGTCGCGCAGCAGCGTCTTGCAGGCGAGCTGGTTGCGCCCGTTGATCATCATCGCGTCGCTGCCGCAGATGCCGTGCATACACGAGCGGCGGAAGGTCAGCGAGGGGTCCACGAACCACTTGACGTAGTTCAACACGTCGAGCACGCGGTCGGCGGGCTGCGCCTCCACCGGGTACGTCTCCCAGTGGGCCTTCTTGTCCTTTTCCGGGTTGAAGCGAAGAACCTTGACCTTGATGTGCATCATCTGCACGTTCGGGGCGGCGTTGGAGGGGGGGTAGTACTCGGGCATGTCTTTCCTTTGTCGGGGGCGTGTCGCGTGCGGCTTGTCGCTTGTGGAAAAAGGAGGAGCTTTTCTCTACAGGAGACGGGCCACCCGCCACGAGCCCCTCAGTACACGCGTGGCTTCGGCTCGAACGCCCGGGTGTAGCCCTTGAGGGACACGGACTTGTAGCCGATCAGCACGTTGTCGGGGTTGTTGAGGTCCTTGTAGGCCATCGTGTGCTTGAGCCAGTTGGCGTCGTCGCGCTCGGTGTAATCCTCGCGGTCGTGGGCGCCGCGCGACTCCTTGCGGTTGAGCGCCGAGGCGGTCGCGGCCTCCGCGCAGTCGAGCATGAAGCCCAGTTCCATCGCCTCGATGAGTTCGCTGTTGTACCGGACGCTGGGGTCGGACACCGAGACCCCCGCGTAACGGACCTTGAGTTCCTTGATGATCTCGACCTGCTTCGCCATGTCCGGGCCGTTGCGGAAGATGCCGACGTTGTTCATCATCGACTCCTGCAACTCCTTGCGGATCAGGGCGGAGTTCTCCTTGCCGGAGGCGTTCTTCAGGCGGTCGAGCAGCTCCACCGTCTCGCGCTCGGGGTCCTCGGGCATCTCGGCGTACTCCACCTGCTGCGCGTACTGCGCGGCGAAGATGCCCGCCCGGCGCCCGAAGACGATCAGGTCACCGAGGCTGTTCGTGCCCAGCCGGTTCGCCCCGTGCAACGACACGCACGCCTGCTCGCCCGCCGCGTACAGCCCCTCGACCGGCGTGCCGTTGCCGTCCGCCAGACACAGGCCGTTGATGTCGGTGGGGATGCCGCCCATCGCGTAATGTGCCGTCGGCTGCACCGCCACGAGGTCCTTCACCGGGTCCTGCCCGAGGTAGGTGCGCGCGAGGTCGGTGATCTCCGCCAGCTTGCCCTCGATCACCTCGCGCGGGAGGTGCGTCAGGTCGATGTGCACGGCGTCCTTGTCGCGGCCCACACCTCGCCCCTCCCGAATCTCAGTGATGATCGAACGCGAAACGATGTCGCGCGGCGCAAGGTCCTTGATCGTCGGCGCGTAGCGTTCCATAAACCGCTCGCCGTCCGAGTTGCGCAGGATGCCGCCCTCACCGCGAATCCCCTCGGTCACCAGGATGCCCAGCTTGGCGAGGCCGGTCGGGTGGAACTGGTAGAACTCCATGTCCTCCAGCGGCAGGCCCTTGCGGTAGTAGATGCTCATCAGGTCGCCGGTGAGCGTCAGGGCGTTGGAGGTGATCTTGTAGATGCGCCCGTACCCGCCCGCCGCCAGGATCACGGCCTTCGCGTGGAAGGTGTGTAGCTCGCCGCTGGCGAGGTGGTAGGCCACCACGCCCCGGCAGCGCCCCTCCTCGATGATCAGGTCGGTGACGTGGAATTCGTTGTAGAAGTTGGTCCCGGCCTTCACGTTCTGCTGGTACAAGGTTTGCAGGATCATGTGGCCGGTGCGGTCCTTGGCGTAGCACGACCGCTCGACCGCCGCCTTGCCGAAGTCGCGCGTGTGGCCGCCGAACTTGCGCTGGGCGATCTTGCCGTTGTCGAGCCGCGAGAAGGGCAGGCCCATGTGTTCCAGCTCGTAGACGGCCTCGATGATGTCCTTGGCGAAAATTTCGGCCGCGTCCTGGTCGGTGAGGTAGTCGCCGCCCTTGACGGTGTCGAACATGTGCCATTCCCAGTGGTCCTCGGCGACGTTGCCGAGCGCGGCGCCGATGCCGCCCTGGGCCGCGCCCGTGTGGGACCGGGTGGGGTAGAGCTTGGAGATGCAGGCGACGGACACCCCGCCCTTGGCGGCGTAGAGCGCGGCCATCAGCCCCGCCCCGCCCGCGCCGACCACCAGTACGTCGTAACGATGGTGCATATCAGTCCTTTACTTCAGGTCGAGTGCGTCAGATCGAGAACAGCCCAATGGTCCCCAGGGTGAAGATCACGGCGCTGATCGTGTAGAAGATGATCTTGACCCACGCCCGGTTGGGCCGCGAGCGCACGTAGTCCTCGATGGAGTACCGCGCGCCGTTGACCCCGTGCAGCAGGGAGAGGGCCAGGATGGTCCAGTCGTAGAATTTCCAGGCCGGGTTTTGCAGCTTGTTGACGACGGCGATGTACGTCGCGTCGGCCTCGCTGACCTGGATAAACGTCATGTAGATGTGGCCCAGGATCAGGAAGACGAGCACCAGGCCGCTGATCCGCATGAAGATCCACCAGTTCAGCTCGGCGTTGGAGTGCGCCTGCTGCCGGGCGTCCGTGAAGGTGCGCGCGCGGATCATGCCGCACCCCCGAGCATGCGGCCGATCACCACGAAGGCGGTGTAGGCGGTGGCGAGCAGGGTCAGGCCCATCACGGCCCAGAACATCTGCCGCTGGTACAGCACGCCCATGCCGGTGAAGTCCATCACGATGATCCGCAGCCCGTTCAGGGAGTGGTACACGACCCCCGCCGTGACCGCGATCAGCCCCAGGCTGAAGATCGGCAGCTCGTAGGTCGTGTGGAGCGCCATGTAGGCCCGCTCGCCGAACACGAACAGGCTGATGCTGATGACGTGAACGAGCAGATAGGCCAGGATCGCCAGCCCGGACAGGCGGTGAAGCAGCCAGGCCCACTGCCCCTCTCTTCCTCGGTACATTCCTCTTCCTCCTCGTGCTCCCGCGCCCGCTCGCGCCCTCTGCCCTTCCCGGGCGGAAGGCGGGCCGCCAGACCGCTCGTTTGCCGTGTGGGTGATGCTTCACGCCACCTTTTCAGACAGCCCACAGAATATCACCCCGCCCCACTTCCCTTGCGGCGGGCATTCCACTCGCCCGGACACCCTTCGTCACTTGGTGAGTGAAGTCCCAATAAAGGCGAAGCCGACCTCACAGTCCGGGACTTTCGCCCCGCTCTCCTGGCACCAGGCCGATTCTTCACCGCCGGGCCGACATTCGCGCTAGGGTGCGGGCATGACGCAAAGCGGCGCGCCCACCCCGCCCCTGCCCCCCCTCAACGAGGCCGAGTACGCCCGCAAGCTCGCCCTCGCCATCCTGAGCACCCTCCAGACCAAGGGGCTGCTGAGCGCTGCCGAGGTGGACGCCATCCTGATCGCCGCGCGCCGGGCCGCCCAGGGACAGGGGACTCCCGCCGCTCCCTCGACACCGCCCGCCCAGGTCCCCGACGCCCGCCCCGCGCCCGCCCCCTTCCAGGTCACGGTGCAGCCCTCCCCGCCGCCGAGCAGTCTCTCTTGGCACACCACTCCTCCCCCTGCGGAGAAGGCGGACAGGGGGAAAGAGCAGGCGGACGAGAAGGTCCCGCCCGTCATCGACATGCAGCTCGACTGACCGTCAAGCCCGGCGAGCCCCAGCGCGCCCAGGCCAGTTGGCGAGCGCGGCCCCCGCGAGGATCACGAGGGCCCCCAGCCATACGGCGGCGGGCAGGCGCTCGTGGAGCACGGCGGCGCTGAGGACGAGCGAGACGGCGGGGGCGAGGGTGTTCCAGACGCTCGTGCGGGCCGCGCCGAGCACCCGCGCCCCGTTCGCCCAGGCGACGTAGGCGACCACGTTCGCGCCCAGGGCACTCAGCGCGACTCCCGCCCATGCCAGCGGCGGCACGTCCACCGGAGCCGGGACGTGCGGCAGCGCCCAGAGCACGTACGGCAGACACCCCAGCGCGAGGCTGAAGGCCACGAAGGGCAGCGCCCCCAGCCGCTCGGTGAGGGGCCGGTTCCCCAGGGTGTAGAGCGCCCAGGCGGTCGCCGCCCCGAGCACCCACGCGAGCCTGCCGGGCGTCACCGCCGCCCCCGGCCGCAGGGTCACGGCGAGGAGGGCAAGCAGGCCCACGAAGGCGAGGGTGGCCCCCGCCCCCTGCCGCCACCCGACCCGCTGGCCGAGCAGCAGGCCCAGCGGGATGACGAGCACGGGCACGATGCCGCTCACCAGCCCCGCCACCCCAGCCGGATTTGCGTGAATCCCATTCAGGAAGAAGGCCTGGAAGACGGTATTTCCCAGCAGGCCGACAAGCGCCACCTGCCCCCAGGTGCGGGCGTCCCAGCGCGGCCAGCCGTGCGAGCGGACGGCGAGCGCGACGAGGACTACTCCCGCGATCAGGAAGCGGCCCAGGTTGATCGTCTCGGCGTTCAGGAAGCGCAGGATCACCTTGAGGAGCACGACGTTCGTCCCCCACAGGATCACCGTGAGGAGCACGCCCGCCAGCGCCAGCCCCGTTCGTGGGGGAGAGGTCCGGGAATGGTCGGGGGCGAGCGGTGTCGAGGTCACGGGCCCGAGCATACGTCGCCGTCGTCTTCGGCAGTCCAGGGGGGCGGGACACCGGAGGCGCAGGAGACAGGGAAAGAGGCGCGGGCCGTAACGCCCACGCCCCTTCCATCCCCCCTGGCGGTCAGAACTCGACCGTCTCGTTCGTCCCCAGGTCGCTCGCGGGCTTGCCCGTGACGGCGGCGCGCGCCTGCGCGAACAGGTTCTTGATCTTGCCGTCGCTGCCCCAGTACTCGCCGCCCTGCGCCTCGATCTTCACGAGCTGGATGCTCGGGTCGTCGATGCCGCCGGGGAAGTAGGCCTGATAGGCGTCGTTCCACAGCTCCTCCAGCTTGGCGCGGTCCTCTACAAGCTGCGCCTCTCCGCTGATGCTGACATAGGCGCCCTTGCCGTGGTCGGCGTAGGTGACGTTCACCTGGGGGCGGGCCGCCATGCACCGCACCTGCTTGGTGTCCTTGCCGCCCAGGAACCACACGTCCCCGTCGAACTCCGCCTGCCGGGTGGTCATGGGGTGCGCTTGGAGGTGCCCCTCGTCGGTGATCACGGTGAGAATGGCAATGGGCACGTTCTTCATGACCTCGGTCATGGCCTTGATCGTCTCTTCGCGGCTGAGGTCGCTCTGCTCGGGCGTGTTGACCTGGCTCATGGATCGAGCTTGGCACGGCGCTTTTCGCCCCTTCTGGCAGCGCGGGCACCGTCTAAAGGTTCCCGTCAGGTTGCGTGAGGCTCAGGCCGCAGCCCGGCGGTGCGCGGCGTCGGGCACGTTGCGGACGAGGACTACCCCCGCCAGGAAGAACAGCGCGGCGATCCCGAAGACCAGGGTGTAGCCCAGGTTGCCGCCGTGCGCGTTGCCCCAGTCGAGGAGGGCCCCCTGCGGCGCGCTCGTCATCTGCGGGGCCACGAAGGCGACGTGCCAGATGCCCATGTCGCGGGCGTAGCTGCTCGCGCTCGGCATGGCGTCGCTTCCCAGCGCCCAGTCCACGCTCGTGAAGGCCCCGAAGCCCACCCCGAACCCCACCGCGAGGGCGAGCGCGACCGGGTAGGAGGGCGCGACGAGCAGCGCCAATGCGGCGGCGGCCATCACCCCGCCCGCCACGTAGATCACCGGCTTGCGCCCGACGCGGTCACTCACCCGCCCGCCCACGAGGGCCGAGGCGATGCTCCCCACGATGATGCACACGAGCATGACGCTGGTGCTCGTCTGAGCGTCGCGCTGCCCCAGCACGTCCGCGTTGTAGTACTGCAAGAAGGGCTGCACGGAATACTGCCCCAGCGCGAACAGCACCCGCGTCACGAACACCCAGAAGAAGGGCTGGTGCGCGAAGAGTTCCCGCCAGGAGAGGGTCGGGCCCTTCGCCGTTTGGACGACGGGCCCCGCCGACTCCGGCACCCCCCGCAGGGTGATCAGCGCCGGGATCAGCAGCACGGCGGCGATGAGCGCGAAGGAGACGAGGACCGGCAACTTGAGGAGGCCGATCACGAACGCAGCCACCGCCCCCAGCAGTTGCCCGACCGCCTGGAGCAGCGCCATCACGCCGCTGTAGCGTCCGCGCTCCTCCGGGGGCACGAGTTGAGGGATCAGGGCGCTGTAGGGCGCCGTCGCGTAGTTGTTCCCGAACTGCACGAGCAGGAAGCCCAGCACGTACACCCAGAAGCCTCCCACTCCCGTCAGCGAGGTCGCCGCGAAGGCCATCACCGCCAGGCCCGCGAGGTTGACCCCCACGCCCAGGCGGATGTAGGGCACCCGCCGACCCGTGCGGTCGCTGTGAGCCCCGACGAGCGGCGGCAACACGAGGGCGATCAGGGCGCCGACGAGGAGCAGCACGCCGAGGTAGGTTCCCTTCTGCCCCTCGCCCACGAAGCGGACCACGTTGGCGGGCAGCAGGATCAGCAGCAGCAGCAGCCAGTGGAAGGCGGTGCCGAACCAGAAGGCGGACAGCACCCACGGGCTGACGCGCGGGGACGCGGGGGAGGGGGTCGTCATCTGGAGCGAGTATAGGCGCGTCTTCATGGCCTTTTTAGGTATCCGGGGAGGTGTGGGGCGCACAGCAGTTCGGCGGCGGAAGCGCGCGGCACACTGCCTCCCATGAACCTCGAAGATGCCCTCCTCGCCTTCCGCGCCTCCTTCCACTACGACCACCCCGACGGCCTGAGCATCGAGCCCCGGGTCGAGGGCCAGACCCTGCGCGTGGAGGTGCGCCACCAGGACGTGAACGCCGTGCGCGGCTTCGACGTGGTCGCCGAGCCCCTGGAGAGCGAGGAGCGCGACGCCGTGCAACTCGGCGAGGACGTGGCCCGTGTGGTGGAGCAGGAACTGATGTACGGCCAGTTGCCCGGTCAGCACGACGACGGCTCCTTCAAGCGCGTGGTGGTCTGACCCTCAGGGGGAGGGACAGAACGCTGTGTGCTTCTGCTCCCCCTTCCTGTGCCTGGTCGATCAGGCCCGCTGCGGCAACCCGTCCCAGAAGGTTTGCAGGTCGGCTGCCAGTGGGACCTCCGCGACGAACTGGGTCCCGGCCCAGGGAAAGGCTATTCTCGCGGCGTGCAGGGCCTGCCGGGGCAGCAGCAGCCGCGCTGTCAGTTCCAGCGTCTGCCCCGTCTCCATGAAGTCGAGGAAGGCCTGCGGGTCGCGCCCGTAAATCTTGTCCCCCACCATCGGCAGCCCCAGGTGAGCGAGGTGGGCCCGAATCTGGTGCAGCCGCCCCGAGCGCGGGTAAGCCTCGACCAGCGTGAAGCCCGCCCGCCGCCCCACCACCCGGAAGTCGGTGACGGCGGGCCGCCCGTTCGGCACGACCGCCTGCCGGATCGCCACCCGGTTCGCCCCACCTAACCCCAGGTCGCCCAGCGGCGCGTCCAGCGTGCGCCGTTCCCATCCCGGCTCCCCGTGGACGACGGCGAGGTAGGTCTTGCCGACGACATGCTCCTTGAAGAGGGTGAAAAAGCGCCGGGCGGCGTCCTGGTCGCGGCTGAGGAGTTGCGCTCCGCTCGTCTCCCGGTCGAGGCGGTGAGGGGGCGCGAGGTTGGATTCGCCCGTCTCCGCCCGCATGAAGGTCAGCACGTCGGGCACGTCCACCCGGGCGCGTACCGGATGAGTCAGCCACAGCGCGGGCTTGTGGATCACGTAGAAGTCGGGGTGCTCGACGACGACGCGCGGCTTCTCGGTGGGTGGGAGAAGGGGGGCGCGGGAAACGGGCAGGGTCACCCTCAGACCTCCCACACCGAGCGGTAGGGGCGGTCCTTCAGCCGGGCGGCGAGGTCCACCCCGCGCTCGACCGTGCGCGTGAGCCGTTCGGCCAGCCACTCGCCCGGCACCCCGTCCGCCGCCCACTCGGCGGAGGTGGCGTAGGCAAAGTGCGGGTTGATCACGCACCGGAAGTCCGTCATCAACCCGAAGGCGAAGGCCCCGTGGCTGAGGTAGCCGTGACCCAGCCCGCCCGACACGAGGAAAGTCACCACCCGGTCGAACCACGCGCCGTTCAATCCGCGCTCGGGGTCGGTGCTGCCGGTGAGTTCGACCAGATTCTTCACGCCCGCCCCCAGCCCCCAGTTGTACACGGGCACGTCGAGAAACACGCCGTCCGCCTCCCCAATGGCCCGGTGGTACAGCTCGGCGTTTGGGTGGGCGTAGCAGGTGTCGTTGTCGAAGAGGGGCAGCGGCGTGTCCCGCAGGTCGAGGAGGGTGACCGTGTGCCCCGCCTCGCGGAGCTGCGCCGCCGCCAGCCCGGCCATCCAGCGGCTGCGGCTGACGGGGTCGAGGCTGGTCGAGAGCACGGTGAAGCGCAGCGGCGGGGTCACGGGGGGCAGGGTAGCAGGGGAAGGGCCGCCCCACAGACGCTCCCCGACATTGTGGCGAGCGTCGCTCTCTTCCGGAACGTTAAACGTCGATGAGGTACACCCTCGCCTCGCGCCTGTTTACGATCCTCTGAATGACCTGACAACTCAGCCCCGGCACGTCCCGCCCGTGAATCCCGGCCCCAGACCGAGCCCTTCAGGAGACGCCATGACGCTCGCCAGTTCCGTCTTCAGCGTGACCCCCTCGTCCCCCGAGCGCCTGCGCCGCCTGCCGACCACCGCGCGGCCCATCGTGAATGCCGACGACATCCTCGTGCCCGAGGGGTACAGGGTCGAGGCCGTGCTCGTCGGCCTTTCCATGCCCACCACCCTCACCTTCGGCCCGGACGGCACTCTCTTCATCGCGGAAGGCGGCAGCACCTGGCCCACCCGCCCCACCCTGCCCCCGCGCCTCCTGACCCTCAGCCCGGAGGGGGAGTTGGACGTGTTCGCCACCGAGGACCTCGCGGGCGTGCGTGGCATGTCCGTGCGGGACGGGATGCTCTACGCGAGCGCCAAGGGGGGCTATTTCTCGCGCCTGGTGCGGTACGACCTCCAGACGCGCGAACGTACCCTGATCCTGGAGACGATGCCCAACGGTGGCTGGCACGAGCCCGCCGGACCCATCTTCGGCCCCGACGGGCTGATGTACTTCGGACAGGGCTCGGTGACGCTCCAGGGGGTCAACGGCCCGGCGGACTTCACCGTGGATATCGCCAAGCACCCCCGGGCGCACGACATCCCCGGGCAGGACGTGATCCTCACGGGCGCGAACGACTGGAGCCGCGACCCCACCGCGCCGTACCCCTTCCTCACCGAGACCGGGCCCTTCAAGCCCTACGGCAGCCGGGCGGAGAAGGGCGAGGTCGTCAAGGGAGAACTCTGGTGCAACTCGGCGGTGTGGCGCGCGAAGCCCGACGGCAGCGAGGTCGAACTTCTCGCCTGGGGCATTCGCAACCCCTGGGGCCTGACCTTCGACGAGGAGGGCGACCTGTACGTGGCCGACCTGTGCATGGAGGAAAAGGACCCCCGCCCCGTCGGGCAGGACCCCAGCAAAGTCTGGCGGGTGAAGAACGCGAGAAAGCCTCACGGCACGGTGGAGACGCCCGAGTGGTTCGGCTTCCCCGAGATCGCGGGGGACGGTCTGCCCGTGTGGCACGAGAAGCACCATCCCCGGCGCGGCCCCGTCGCCCAGCCCCTGATCGAGAACCCGTCGCCGTGGGCCGGGCCCGCCGTGTACCTCAACGACCCGCACACCGGCAACGGCAAGATCGAGTATTGCGGGTACGACGGGTTCGGTCGGCGCGGAAAGCTCTTCCTCTGCCAGTTCGGCACCTACTGGCCCCTGAACTCCCTGCGCGACGAGCACCAGAACAACGGCTTCAACGTGGTCGCCATCGACCCGGGGACCGGGGAGGCCGAGAATTTCATGCGCAACCGCGTGCCCGGCCCCGCCTCCGCCCACCCCGGGCAGGGAGGACTGGAGCGGCCCGTGGACTGCGCCTTCAGCCCGGACGGGCGCAGCATGTACGTCCTCGACTTCGGGGTAAACGCCGCGAACAAGCGTAACGTCGTCGCCTACGCCCATACCGGCGTGCTGTGGCGCGTGACGCGGCTGTAAAGGGGAAACCGTGACTGCCCTGAATCTTCCACAACCGCTCGCCATCGAACTCGACGAGGCGACCTGGAACGAATTCCTCGACCGCTCGGAACGCTGGTTCGGCCAGGTGCGCGCCGCCCAGGCCTCCTTCCGCAAGCTCGCCGAGGACGTGCTGGGTCAGATGCACGAGCCGCACCTCCGCCAGCTCATCAAGGAGGTCGTCGTCACCGCCCGCAGGCACGAAGAACAGGTGGACGAGCTGTACCGCGTCATCGGTCGGGAACCGCCGAGCCCCAGCCTTCTGAGCGTGGGCGGCCAATTGCTGAGCAAGGGGCAGGAGGCCCTGGGTGCCCTGCAAGGGCTGGCGACGGGCGCCCAGGGCTGGTGGGACGACCTGCACCAACTGTTCTTATCGAGCCTGAACTCCATCAGCGCCTTCTCGGCGGCGGAGCAACTGGGGTACGCGCTGGGCATCCGCGAGATCGTGGACATCGCCTTCCCGATCTCGCTGGAGAAGTTCAAGCAGCACCGCATGATCCAGGAAATCCTCAACGAACTCGTGCCCCTCGCCATCCTGTACCGCACCGGGGTCTAGAGCGGGCATGAGACGTTACTGGGCCGTCCTCGGCGGGCTCGTCGCCTTCTTCCTGGCTCTCTTCCTGGTGGTGGAGGCGCTGGGTGTGCCGCTGCTGACCGACCCCTCGCCCTATCTGCGGGGGGGAGGCGTCACGGCGGGGCTCGTCGGCGTCGCCCTCCTCGTCGTGGACGTGCTGCTCCCCGTGCCGTCGAGCCTGGTCATGATCGGGCACGGGGCGCTGTTCGGCGTGTGGCTGGGCACGCTGCTCTCGCTTTTTGGGAGCGTAGGGGCGGCGTTGCTCGGTTTCGCTATCGGGCGGCGGGGTGGGCCGTGGCTGGCCCGCGTGGTCCCGCCAGAGGGGAGGGAACGGAGCGAGGCGTTGCTGCGCCGTTGGGGCCTCCTCGCCATCGTCGTCACGCGCCCCGTGCCCCTGCTCGCCGAGACGGTGGCGGTGCTCGCGGGCGCCTCTCCCCTGGGGTGGCCTCAGGTGGCGCTCGCCGCCGCCCTGGGGGCCCTCCCCTCCGCCCTGCTGTACGCGCTGGCGGGTGCGACGGCAAGCGGTATCGGGACGGTCTGGGTCTTCGTGGCGGTCGGGCTGATCGCCGCCTGCTTCTGGCTCGTCGGTCGTCGGCTGGAGCGGTCCCTGGTGTGGCGGGCGCGACAACCGCGCTGAGGGGGAGCCCGTTTTGCTCGGAGTGGGTCGCGGCATGCCCCCTCCACTCCCGGCCTAAGCCATCCGGCGCACGGCCTGCTCCGGGCAGCACCCTTACGCTGCTGGGGGACAGTCGGGACTCCCCGGCAGTTCAGGCCTCGGGCCCGAAGGGGGCAGGCGATGAAGCTGAACCACCTCAACCTCACCGTCACGGACGTTAGGGCGACCCGCACGTTCCTCGAAACGTATTTCGGGCTCAGGGGGCAGAGAAAGAACAACGACCACATGGCCTTCCTGTCCGACGGCAATGGGACCTTGATCAGCCTGTTTCGTGGCGAAGACGTTCATTACCCCGAGACCTTCCACGTCGGCTTCATGCAGGCGAACCCGGAGGCCGTGAACGAGATCAACCGGCGGCTGCGCGAGGGCGGTTACGAGGTGGAGCCCCCCAGCCGACAGCACGGGTCCTGGACCTTCTACTTCCGCTCGCCGGGCGGCTTCGTCATCGAGGTGCTGTGCTGACCCCTCCCGGGTCGGCCGCGTTCTCGTAAGCCTGCCTAAGCCACCCGGCGCACGTTCCTCCCCGGGGAGCGTTGTTATGCTCCTCCCGTGCCGTTCGACGCCCGCGCCCTGTCTGCCCTCGATTTCCCCCGCATCCGCGACGCCCTCGTCGAGCGCAGCGCCACGCCCCTGGGGGTGGAGCGGGCGCGTGCCCTGCTGCCGCAAGGTGACGGAGGCCGCATCGCGCGCGAGCTGGACGAGGTGGAGGACGCCCTCTTCGGCGTCAGCCTCTCGCTCGGGGGGATTCAGGACATCCGCGAGCTGTACGCGCGGGCGGTCGAGGGCCGGGTGCTGGCGGGGCAGGAACTCCTGAACGCCGTCTATTCCCTCGACGCCGCGATGAGCGTCAAGCGGGCGATCAATGCCAACTCCCGGGGGCCCCTGCGCGAGGTGGCCCTCGGTCTCGGGAACCACGGCGAACTCGTGCGGCGGGTCCTGACGGCCATCGACCGTGATGGGGCCGTGCGCGACGACGCGAGCCACCGCCTGCGCGACCTGCGGCGGCGCATCGAACCGTTGCGGGGCCGCATCCGCGAGCGGCTGGCCGCCACCCTCGACCGCTGGGCGGACGTGCTGCAGGAACACATCGTCACCATCCGCCGCGACCGCTACGTCCTCCCCGTGCAGGCGAGCCGGGTGGGGCAGGTCCAGGGCATCATCGTGGACGCCTCGGCGACCGGGCAGACGTATTTCGTGGAGCCCGCGACCGTCACGCCGCTGAACAACGAACTCGCCCGGTTGATCCTCGACGAGGAGGCCGAGGTCCGCCGCATCCTCACCGAGCTGTCCGGCCTCCTCGCCTCCGACGCCGAGGTGCCCATGACCCTCTCGACCGTGGGCGAACTCGACCTGATCGCCGCGAAGGGGAGACTGGCGCGTGACTGGCGGCTCAACCGCCCCGAGCCCGCGCACGACCACACCTACGAGCTGCGGGAAGCCCGCCACCCCCTGATCGAGAACCCGGTGCCCAACGACCTCGAACTCGGCGAGACGAAGATGCTCCTGATCACCGGGCCGAACATGGGCGGCAAGACGGCGACCCTCAAGACGCTCGGTCTCGCCGTCCTGATGCACCAGTGCGGGATGTACGTGGCCGCCTCCAAAGCCCGTCTCCCCGTCGTGCGTGACGTGCTCGTGGACATCGGCGACGAGCAGAGTATCGAGGCGAGCCTCTCCACCTTTGCCTCCCACCTCAAGCACCTGCGCTTCGTGCTGCGGCACGCCTCTCCCGACACCCTCGTCCTCATCGACGAGCTGGGCAGCGGCACCGACCCCGGCGAGGGCGCGGCGCTGGCCCAGGCCCTCATCGAGACGTTGCTGCGGCAGGACGCGCGGGGCATCATCACCAGCCACCTCTCGCCCCTGAAACTCTTTGCGTTGGAGACGCCCGGCCTCAAGAACGCGAGCATGGGTTTCGACGTGGAAGCCCTCGCGCCCACCTACCAGCTTCAGGTCGGGCAGCCGGGCCGCTCGTACGCGCTCGCCATCGCCCGGCGCATGGGACTGCCGGAGGACGTGCTGGGCCGCGCGGAAAGCCTCCTCGGCCCCGACGCGGGGTTGATGGAGCGGATGCTGGAAGGGCTGGAGCGCGAGCGCGCCGACCTCGCCACTCAGCTCGAAACCACCGACGCCGCCCGCCGCGAGGCCGAGGCCGAACTCGCCCGGGTGCGCCAGGAGCGCGAGACGCTGGAGCGGCGCCGCAACGAGATGCTGGCGGAGGCCGCCCAGAAGGCCGAGAGCCTGTACGCCGACGCCATCGAGCGGGTCCGCACCCTGCGCGCCCGCGCCCAGGAGGACAGCGCCCGCCCCCGAGTCATGCAGGAACTGCGCGAGCTGCGCTCCGCCGCCCAGAAGGCCCGCCCCGCCCCGCCTCCCGCCCGCGAGGAGCGCGGCGATCCCATCCGCGTCGGCAGTCGGGTGGACGTGCCCGCCTACGGGTCGAGCGGCCAGGTGCTGGAGCTGCGCGGCGACGACCTCGTGGTGCAGCTCGGCGTGATGAAGGTCGGCGTCAAGCGGCGCGACGTGCGGCTCCAGCCCGAGGCGAAACCCAAGGTGGCCCGCTCGTCTTTCGGCGGCACCGCCCCCGCCAATTTCGAGAAGGAACTCCAGTTGCGCGGAATGGGCGCCGAGGAGGCCGTCGAGGAACTTCGCACCGCCATCACCGAGGCGCACGCCCTCAAGGAGACGCCCCTGCGCGTCGTCCACGGCAAGGGCCAGGGCGTCCTGCGCCGCCTGCTCCGCGACTACCTCAAGACCGACAAGCGGGTGGAGAGCTACCACGACGCCGAGGCCAACCAGGGCGGGCACGGGGTCACCATCGTCAACGTAAGAACCTGAGGCCTCCCGTCAGGCAGGAATCAGGCTGAGGTGGTAGCCGGACATTATCTGTGACATCTCTGTAAGAAACAGGGGCTTTGTCTAGACCGGCACATGGCCCAGCTTGGAGTTGCCCTCACGATGCTGGGGTGGTCAACCGTTTTCCTCGCCTCCTGAAGGCCGGGGCCGCCGCCCTGGCGCTGACCTCGTCTGCTCTCGCCGCTGCTCAGCCGGGGCCGCCCACGCTCGGCGGTTTTCACCTCCCCGCCAATTACATGTCGCGCTTCTCGACGACGGAACTCCTCGCCTCGAACGAGGTGGGGTTCGGGGTGCGGTACTTCCCGCTGCCCTTCAACCAGGACATCCGGGTTTCGCTCGCGAAGCAGCCGAACTACTGGGAATACAACCTCAGCACGCGGGCGAACGACACGACCTTCGCCGTCGGCGTCTTCGACAACGGGGCGACGGCGGCCGCCGGGATTCCGCGCCTGGAGGTGACGCACGACCCCTTCAAGGGGGTGCAGTACAGCGGCCGACTCCAGGGCAACACGGCCTACTCGCGCTTCACGGGCGGCTACGCCTTCACGGTCGCGCAGGACCGCGTGCGCGTCCTGAACAACGTGGGCGTGGCCTACGACTACCAGGGCGGTGACCGTGAGGTCGTGGCGCCCTACACCCAGACCGAAGTCGGCGGGGGGTACGGCCGCTCCTTCGGTCGTCTGAACACGTATGTCGGGGGCACCGCCCGCGCGTACACCTTCCCGGTGCAGCGGCAGGCGCAGGGCAGCCTGGACGTGAGCGTCGGGGCGAACATCACACCCGTCACGGGGCTCACCTTCGACGGCTCGCACCTGGAGCGGTTCGCGGTGGGGAAGGTCGCCGTGGACGACCTGAACTACGCCCGTTACCAGGAGTCCAACTTCAGCGTGACCTACCGCCTGCCCGTGGGGTCCACCCCGCCCGCCTTCACCCTAGGCGCCGTCCGCACCCGCGTGACCCGCAGGTGGACGGACGACTACACCGCCGTGCGCGGCGACGTCCTCTTCCGGGTGGAGGCGCTGCCCACCCTCGTCGGCCCCAGCATCGGCTACGAGTGGCCGCGTGACCGCAACGCCAGCCGCTGGCTGCTCAGCGTCTCGTTCCTGCCCAAATAGGTCTTTTCCGGGTGCGCGGGTGGGCGGTCGCGCTGGGGCCGTCCACCCGCGTCCCGTTCGCCCCGGCCGCTATACCCGGGGAGGGGGAGGTCACCCCCCGCCGCCCTGTCTGACGGGAGTGTCATCATTCCGTTGTCAGCGAAACGGGGCTGTGGCAGAATGCTGGGCAACTCCCAGCGTCCCTTTCCCATTTTCTCACCCCGGCAACAGAGTGGAGGCCGCAGTGGTACACGCGACGAGACAGGTCAAACTTACCCGTGAGGGCTACGCCCGGCTGGAGCGCACCCTGGAGCAGGAGCAGCGGCGCCTCGCCGAGGCGACCCGCATCCTGCAAGAGCAGATGGAGACGAGCGCCGACAACGAGGACACCGGCCTGGAGGACGCCAAGCGCGAGAAGATGGGGATCGAGGCCCGCATTGAGGAACTCGAAGACACCCTCGCCCGCGCCTCCATCATCGAGGACCACGGCCAGGAGGACCAGATCACCCTGGGGGCCGTCGTCGCCCTCGCCAACGAGACCACCGGCAAGGATATGCGGGTGCAGGTCGTCAGCGTGCCCGAGGCGGCGGTGCTGGGCGGCACCGTTCCGCGCATCAGCGAGGACAGCCCGGTGGGCCGCGCGATGATGGGCCGCAAGGTGGGGGACTCCTTCGTGGTGAACCTCGGCAACGGCAAGCAGGTCAAGTACCGGGTGAAGACGGTCGAGTACTGAGGCAAGAGGCAAAAGGTCGGAGGCAGAAGGCGCGGGGGTGGCCTTCTGCCTTCCGCTTTCTGCCCTCGACCTCCGGCCTCCTATACTCCCCCTCATGTCCGACGCGCCTTCTCCCGACTCCCGCCGCGAGGGCCTGCACGAGCAGACCGTGAGCCGCCTGAACAACCTCGACGCTTGGCGCGAGGCGGGGTTTGAGCCCTTCCCGTACCGCTTCCCGCAAACGCACCACGCCCGCGACTTGATCAAAGCCCACCCCCCGGGCGAGGAGGGCAAGCTGGAGCCCGGGCAGGAGTGGCCGGGGGAGACCTACTCGCTGGCGGGCCGGGTCACCCTGATGCGCCACATGGGCAAGGCGGCCTTCGCCGACCTGGGTGACGAGGACGGGCAGATACAGCTTCACTTCAGCAAGGGGGACACCGAGCATTTCGAGGCGACGAAGCGGATCGACCTCGGTGACATCATCGGCGTCACGGGCTTTCCCTTCGTCACGCGGACGGGGCAGCTCACGCTGCGGGTGCGGTCCTGGCAGCCCCTGGTCAAGAGCCTGCATCCCCTCCCCAGCAAGTTCCACGGCCTCCAGGACGAGGAGTTGCGCGCCCGCCGCCGTTACCTCGACCTGATGGTGACCCAGGGCGCGCGGCAGAAGTTCCAGGCCAGGAGCCGCATCATCCGCTACCTGCGCAATGAACTCGACCGCCGGGGCTTTATCGAGGTGGAGGGCCCCACCCTCCAGGTCACGGCGGGCGGCGCGGAGGCCCGGCCCTTCCTGACCCACCACAACGCCCTCTCGCACGACTTCAAGTTGCGGATCAGCCTAGAGCTGTACCTCAAGCGGCTCCTGGTGGGCGGCTTCGAGCGGGTGTACGAGATCGGGCGCGTCTACCGCAACGAGGGCATCGACCGCACCCACAACCCCGAGTTCACCATGCTGGAGCTGTACTGGGCCTACGTGGACTACACCGAGATTGCCCGCCTCGTCGAGGAGCTTCTGAGCGGGCTGGCCCGGGAACTCCACGGTTCTTACACCTTCGAGTCCGGGGGCAAGCCGCTCGACTTCACCCCGCCCTTCGCCCGGGTGGACTATGTGGGGTCGCTCCGCGAACACGTGCCGGGGCTCGACTTCGACCCGTTGGACCTGGGCCGACTGCGCGCTTTTGCCGACGCCCAGTTCCCCCAGTGGAAGGACGTGCCCGCCTACAAGCTGCTCGACAAGCTGTTCGGCGAGTTCGTGGAGCCCCTCCTCGTCAATCCCACCTTCGTGATGGACCACCCGGCGGTGATCAGCCCCCTCGCCAAGCGCCACCGCACCCGCCCCGGCCTTACCGAGCGGTTCGAGGTGTTCTGCTCGGGCTTCGAGCTGGCCAATGCCTTTTCCGAACTCAACGACGCCTTCGACCAGCGCGACCGGTTCGAGGCGCAGTCGGCCCGCCGCGACGCCGGGGACGACGAGGCCCACGCCCAGGACGAGGACTTCCTGCTCGCCCTGGAGTACGGAATGCCGCCCGCCGGGGGCCTGGGGATCGGCATCGACCGCCTCGCCATGCTCCTGACGGGCAGCGACTCCATCCGCGACGTGCTGCTCTTTCCCCTGCTGCGCCCCGAGGGCCAGGACAGTGCGGGGGAAGGAGCGGAAAGCGAAACCCCCGGAGGCTGAGTCGAGGCTGCCCGAAGAAATTTGTAAGAACGACGGGGATAGAACTGCAACGTCAGGGGCCGAGGGCTGTCCTCCGGCCCCTCCTGTTACCCAGGTGGTAGCGTCACGCGTTGGTTTGTTCTGTTGACAAACAAAAAAAAGTAAGGCAGGATGAGTGTTGTAATAAAACTTCCTCAAGCACGCTCTGTGGAGACCCTAGTCTCCCGCCCAGACGTTCGCCTCGCTGTGTAGTGCCCGTGGAGTTCTCGTGACGTACCGTACGCCCCCACAAGACACGCTCGACCTGGCCGCGATCCGTGTCCGGCACACACTGCTCCTGCTGGGGCTGCTGTGGCAGGGCGACCGGGCGCGGGTGGACCTGGCGCGGGAGCTGGGCATGTCGCGCAGCGCGATCAGCTCCATCGTGAGCGAGCTGATGGATGCGGGACTGGTGTGCGAGACGGGGCCGCGCGCCGCCCAGGGTGGGGGGAGCGGGCAGGCGGGGCGCCGCGCCACGATGCTCGCGCTGAATACCCGCGCCGCCTTCCTGCTCGCCCTCGACCTGGGGGCCAGCCACGTGCGGGTGGACCTGCTCGATCTGCGGTGCAAGACGCTCGCCAGCCGCACCGCCGTCCATGACATCGCGTGCGGCCCGGCCCCGACCTACGCGCTCGTGGCGGGGCTGACCCGCGAGGTGCTGGGCGAGTCGGGCGTGGTCCGCGAGGCGGTCGTGGGGGTGGGCGCGGGAGTCCCCGGGCCGGTGGACCACGCGACGGGCGGAGTGGTGCAGCCTCCCAACATGGGCGGCTGGGACGGCGAGAACGTGACGGCCGGGCTGGGGGCGGCGCTGGGGCTCCCCGCCCTGGTGGAGAATGACGCCAACCTCGGGGCGCTCGCAGAGGCCCGCTTCGGCGTGTACCAGGGAGAGCCCGACCTGATCTACGTGAAGGCCGCGACGGGGATCGGGGCGGGCGTGATGCTCGGCGGGAGGCTGCACCGGGGCGTGCGGGGCGGCGCGGGCGAGATCGGCCACATCAGCATCAACGAGCGGGGGCCGGTGGGCCGCAGCGGCAACCCCGGCAGCCTGGAGAGCTACGCCGCCGGGCAGGTGCTCGTGGAGGTGGCCCGTGCCCGCCGCGCCGCCGGGGCGCCGAGCACCCTGCCGGGAGGCCTGACCCTCGCGGACCTGATCGCCGGGGCGAACAGCGACTCCCTCGCCCGCGAGGTCTGGGCCGAGGCGGGTCACCACCTCGGTGTGGCGATCAGCACGGCCCTCAACCTCTTCAACCCCGGCGCGGTCGTGATCGGGGGGCGGCTCACCGGGGCGGGGGAAGTCTTTCTGACCGCCATCCGGGAAAGTGCCCTGAGCCGCACCCTGCGAGTCAACGCCGACCACACCCCCATCGAGTTCAGCTCGCTCGGCGCGGACGCGGGGGTCCTGGGCGCGGGGGCGATGCTCCTCGACCACCTCTTCACGCCCGCCGGGCTGCGCCACCTGTGCCGGATCGCCTCGGTGGGCCGCAGTCCGCCCCCGACTCCCCGACGGTCCACGCCCACCCCACCCCACCCCTTCTTCTCCCTTGGAGGAACCCTATGAAGCGTAGTTCTGTCAAGAAGGCCCTGCTCATCGCCGCCGCCCTCACCGTGACGGGCACGGCCTCCGCCGCCGGGAAGCTCGAAATCTTCTCCTGGTGGTCCGGTGACGAGGGTCCGGCCCTCGAAGCCCTCGTCAAGCTCTACAAGCAGAAGTACCCCTCGGTGACCGTGGACAACGCGACCGTCTCGGGCGGCGCGGGCACGAACGCCAAGGCGGTCCTCAAGACCCGCATGCTGGGCGGCACGCCCCCCGACTCCTTCCAGGTCCACGCCGGGCAGGAACTCATCGGCACCTGGGTCGTCGCCAACCGGATGGAGGATTTGAGCAGCCTCTTTAAGTCCGAGGGCTGGAACAAGGTGTTCCCCCAGGACGTGATCACGCTGCTCTCCGCCAAGGGCGGCATCTGGAGCGTGCCCGTCAACGTCCACCGCTCCAACGTGATGTGGTACAACCCCGCCAAGCTCAAGGCCTGGGGCGTCACCGCGCCCAAGACCTGGGCCGAGTTCCTGACGACCTGCAACACCCTTAAAGCCAAGGGCGTCGCCGCGCCGCTCGTGGTGGGTGAGAACTGGACCCAGCAGCACCTCTGGGAGAGCGTCATGATCGGCACGCTGGGGCCCCAGGGCTGGCAGAACCTGTGGTCGGGCAAGACCAAGTTCACCGACCCCAAGGTCGTGCAGGGCTTCACCACCTTCGGCAAGGTCATGGACTGCGCCAACAAGGACGCTTCCGGCCTGAGCTGGCAGCAGGCCTCCGACCGCATCGCCGACGGCACGAGTGCCTTCAACATCATGGGTGACTGGGCCGCCGGGTACTTCACCACGACCAAGAAGCTCCAGCCCAACGCGGGCTTCGGCTGGGCCGCCAGCCCCGGCACGAACGGCACCTTCGTGATGCTCGCCGATTCCTTCGGCCTGCCCAAGGGCGCCAAGGACCGCGCCGAGTCCCTGAACTGGCTGAGGCTGCTGGGCAGCAAGCAGGGCCAGGACGCCTTCAACCCGCTCAAGGGCTCCATCGCCGCCCGCACCGACTCCGACCTGAGCAAGTACAACACCTACAGCCGCTCGGCCGCCGCCGACTGGAAGCGCAACAAGATCGTGGGCAGCATGGTGCACGGCGCCGTCGCCCCCGAGAGCTTCACGAGCGCCTTCGGCGCGATCATCGACCAGTTCGTCGCCAGCAAGAACGCCCAGGGTGCGGCCGCCGCCGCCCAGCAGCTCGCCACCCGCGCGGGCATCGGCCAGTAACAGCGAGTACGCGGTACGCGGTACGCAGGGCGCGGGAGCTTTCACCGCGTACCGCGTACCGCTTCCTACGGCCCGAAAACGAGGTGAAGTTCGACGTGAAAGGCCTCTCCCGCGACCGTCTGTGGTCCATCGCCGTGCTGCTCCCGAGCGTCGTGCTGCTCGCGGTGTTCGTGTACGGCTTCATCGCGCGCACGGTGTACGTCAGCATGACCGACTGGGGCAATGACCCCGCGCAGGCGCTCGCCGTCAACCCGATCATCCGCTGGGTGGGGTTCGCCAACTACCAGGAACTGTTCACCGGCTTCCTGCAGGGCCGCTTCCGGCAGGAACTCGTCAGCACCATCTTCTTCACCCTGTTCTTCATCCTGGGCTGCCTGGCGCTGGGGCTGGGGCTCGCCTTGGTGCTGGACCGCAATCCCCGGGGCGAAGGGCTGTGGCGCACGATCTTCCTCTTCCCGATGAGCCTGAGCTTTATCGTGACGGGCACGATCTGGCGCTGGATGCTCCAGCCGCAGGGGGGCGTGAACCAGTTCCCACAGGCGCTCGGCCTGCCCGCCGGGAATTTCAGTTGGCTGAGCAGCACCGAGGGCATCTGGAAGTTCGACTGGAACGCGCTGCCGCTCATCACCGCCTCGGTGGTCGGACTGGTCCTCATTCTCCTCGCCGTCCGTGCCGCCCGCGCGGGGGACCGTACCCGGGCCATCGTCTCCGGTGTCTGCGCCGCGCTGCTCCTGGGCTGGGCGCTGCTCGTCGGGCCGAACGTGAGGCTCCTCCCCGCCCCCGAACTCCACGGCTTCAACCTCGCCCTCATCGGCATCATCATCGCCGCCGTGTGGCAGATGAGCGGGTACACGATGGCGCTCTACCTCGCCGGGCTGCGCGGCATTCCCGAGGAGCTGCGCGAGGCCGCCAAGGTGGACGGGGCGAGCGACTTCGGCATGTACCGTCACGTCATCTTCCCGCTGCTGGCCCCCATCACGCTGAGCGCCATGATCATCCTGGGGCACATCAGCCTCAAGATCTTCGACCTGGTGTATGCGATGGCGGGGCCCGACAACACCTACACCTCGGTGCCCGCGCTGAACATGTACCTCACGTCCTTCCGGCAGAACCAGTTCGCGCTGGGTGCGGCCATCGGGACGATTCTGCTTATTCTGGTGGCGTTCGTGATCGTGCCGTATTTGAGCAGTTCGTTCCGAAGTGAGGAGGGCCACGCATGACGACCACCGTTCCCGCCACGAAGGCGGCTCCCACGCCCACCTCCGGCAAGTTGGGGCTGCGCCGGGTTGGGCTCTACGTCCTGTTGGTGATCGCGGCGCTGTTCTTCCTGCTGCCGATCTACCTGCTGATCGCCACGGCGCTCAAGTCGCCCGACGCCATCAACCTCGCGACGACCTGGCAGTGGCCCCGCGCGCTGAACTGGGCCAGCTTCGCCGACGCCTGGGGCAAGATCGGCGGGAACATGCTCAACAGCCTGTTTCTCGCGGTGGTCGCCACGATCCTCTCGGCGCTGCTGGGGAGCCTGAACGGCTACGCGCTGTCGAAGTGGCGGTTCCGGGGCGCGAACACGCTCTTCGCGCTGATGCTCTTCGGCATGTTCATCCCGTACCAGGCGGTGTTGATCCCCCTCTTCCAGTTCGTGAAGTCGCTGGGCCTGTACGGGTCGATCTGGGGCCTGATCCTCGCGCACGTCGTGTACGGCCTGCCCATCACCACCCTGATCTTCCGCAACTACTACGCCGAGGTGCCTGACGCGCTGGTCGAGGCGGCCACCATCGACGGGGCGGGCTTCTGGAGCATCTACCGTCAGGTCATCTTTCCCCTCAGCGTGCCCGGCTTCGTCGTCGTGATCATCTGGGAGTTCACCCAGGTCTGGAACGAGTTCCTGTTCGCGGCGACGCTGACGAACACGAGTTCTCAGCCCGTCACCTACGCCCTCTCGCAGCTCGCGGGCGGGCAGGCGGTGAGCTGGAACCTGCCGATGGCGGGAGCGATCCTGGCCGCCCTGCCCACCCTGCTCGTGTACATCCTGCTGGGGCGCTTCTTCGTGCGCGGCCTGCTGGCTGGGAGCGTGAAGGGGTAACCCACCCGCCGTTTTCCCGTCGGCACGCCTCCTCCGCCTGGAAGGGGCGTGCCTTTCTTTGGGCCGGGTTCATCCTCCTGCGGGGAAGGGGGATTTTCCGGTGTTCGCCCCGAAGCTGACGGGGTAGACTCCCCGGTACGCCATGCCGAGTCCCGATGCCCAGGTCGCCCATTCCCAGGTGGTCTTCGTCGTTTCCCACGACCGCTCGCGGGCGGCCCGGCTCGCGACCGCGCTGGGGCAGGTCCAGATCGTCGAGGTCCCCGACGCCGAGATGCTGCTGCGGGAGGCCCACGTCCGTCCACCCGCCGTCGTGCTCCTGTACGCCGACACGCCCGGCGTGCCCCTCGCCGAGGTGCTCCCGCTGCTGCGCCAGCGGGCCGAACTGGCAGGCACCCGCTGGCTCGCGGTGGGCACACACGGCCTGGGTGCCCTGCTCGCGGCGGGGGCCGACGCCCTGATCAGCGACACGACGGCGCCCGACGCGCTCGCCCTCCAGGTTCGCACCCTGCTCGCCCGCGCCGCCCAGCACCGCGACCTGGAGGGCCGCCTCGGAAGTCTCCAGCGCCGCATCGAGACCTGGGAGCACGAGGAGCGGGTGCGCGACCAACTCGTGCACATGCTCGTCCACGACCTGAAAAATCCCATCGCCGCCGTGATGGGTCTGCTGGAGGTCGTCGAGGAAGACGACCGGGTGCCCGACGACAGCCGCGAACTCGTGAAGATCGCCCACGACGAGACCCAGCACTTGCTGCACCTCGCCGTGAACATGCTCGACGTGCGCAAGATCCAGGCAGGCAAGATGAACCTGCGCCCGGAACTGATGTTCAGCCCGATGTTCGAGGAGGTCATCGAGCAATCTCGCGGCGACGTGGGCACCGGCCTGCGCGACCGCCAGGTCCGGGTCGAGGTCGCCCCCAACCTCAGCCCCGCCCGCGCCGACCCCGAAATCCTGCGCCGGGTGCTGGCGAACCTGCTCAGCAACGCCCTGAAGCACACGGGCACGGGCGGCGTCATTCACATCAGCGTCCGTAAGGACGGCGACGAGACGCTGATCTCCGTCCGCGACGACGGCGAGGGGATTCCCGCCGAGGACCTTCCCAACCTCTTCGCCGCCTTCGAGCAGTCGCGCCTGACGCTGCACGGCCGCTTCGACACCGGCATGGGTCTGGCCTTTTGCAAGCTCGCGGTCGAGGAGCACGGCGGAAGTATCTGGGTCGAGTCCGAGCGCGGCAAAGGCTCCACCTTCACCTTCACCCTGCCCCCCGCCCAGGACGCGGAGGATGACGACTTCGTGGAACTGCTGAGCTAAGGAGTTAACCTACCAAGGCACCGGGCGGCGCGGGCAAGCTGAGCCTGCCTTTGAAGTTTCAATCCTCAGCCCACCCGAAGGCGGGCTGCAACCAGGAACGTAGTCCAGTGCGTGCTCAGCGGCTCCGGGTTTCAATCCTCAGCCCACCCGAAGGCGGGCTGCAACGAGTCCGACCATCCCGCCCCCTCGCCCCCAGACAAGTTTCAATCCTCAGCCCACCCGAAGGCAGGCTGCAACACCGGCCCAATCGGCTGATCAAGGAGCTGCTCAGGGTTTCAATCCTCAGCCCACCCGAAGGCAGGCTGCAACTCGGGCGCTGGACCGGCGAGGTGCGCGTCGAGCAGGTTTCAATCCTCAGCCCACCCGAAGGCAGGCTGCAACTACGCCCCAGCCACCCGGACGGCCATGTCCGGCGAGTTTCAATCCTCAGCCCACCCGAAGGCAGGCTGCAACGCGCGGGGGTCTTCCAGGACGGTGGTGTTGATGTTGTTTCAATCCTCAGCCCACCCGAAGGCAGGCTGCAACTCGTGATGATGAGTGATTGCCCCTCCTCCGGGGTGTTTCAATCCTCAGCCCACCCGAAGGCAGGCTGCAACCGCGCAGATCAGGCTGCCCCTCGGCCCCGTGGTGTTTCAATCCTCAGCCCACCCGAAGGCAGGCTGCAACACCTTTACCCCTGCGGGGGGTCCGCTGACCACAGCAGTTTCAATCCTCAGCCCACCCGAAGGCAGGCTGCAACCATCTCCTCAAGTGCCTCCCGCGTTTCACGTGGTTTCAATCCTCAGCCCACCCGAAGGCAGGCTGCAACAAGGCGACGCCATCGTTCAGGCTCAGCCGATCATGTTTCAATCCTCAGCCCACCCGAAGGCAGGCTGCAACCTGGGGGATCGGCTGAGGGGAGCGCACCGCGAAGTTTCAATCCTCAGCCCACCCGAAGGCAGGCTGCAACCCAGGCCTCCGACCCGCGCGTTTTTGTCTACAAGTTTCAATCCTCAGCCCACCCGAAGGCAGGCTGCAACCAGACCCCCGCGCCGGTCCCGATGCACACGGGCGGTTTCAATCCTCAGCCCACCCGAAGGCAGGCTGCAACCTCCGTGAGCCAGGTGGAGACGAGCTCACACCGGTTTCAATCCTCAGCCCACCCGAAGGCAGGCTGCAACATGACCTCGGCCCACACCCCCGCCGCGTTCTGGCGGTTTCAATCCTCAGCCCACCCGAAGGCAGGCTGCAACTTCCTGCGCTTCCTCAAGTCGGCCATTGACCGGTTTCAATCCTCAGCCCACCCGAAGGCAGGCTGCAACCCACCTCCGCCGCTAAGAGCCTCGCCGAGCAACAGTTTCAATCCTCAGCCCACCCGAAGGCAGGCTGCAACGCCTGGGGCTGTGCCGTGGTGAGAGTCGCGTTACGGTTTCAATCCTCAGCCCACCCGAAGGCAGGCTGCAACCTTGTCGCTGCCCTGCTTCCACTCGTACCCGCTGACGTTTCAATCCTCAGCCCACCCGAAGGCAGGCTGCAACCCCAGTAGGAGCGCTCGCTGGGCGCCACGGAGAGGTTTCAATCCTCAGCCCACCCGAAGGCAGGCTGCAACCACGGGCGTCATCGCCGAGCGTTACCGGACCGAGCAGGTTTCAATCCTCAGCCCACCCGAAGGCAGGCTGCAACGCCCCGACGGCACCGTGGGCTGGGTGAACGCGGCGTTTCAATCCTCAGCCCACCCGAAGGCAGGCTGCAACAGGGAGCAAGACAGTAATTGCCATCCTCTTCTGGAGGTTTCAATCCTCAGCCCACCCGAAGGCAGGCTGCAACCGCCGTCGCGCGTGATGGTGTACTGATTGCTCGGTTTCAATCCTCAGCCCACCCGAAGGCAGGCTGCAACGGGGCCTCTACCTCGACGGGGCGCGGGCGGGCATCTGGACGTTTCAATCCTCAGCCCACCCGAAGGCAGGCTGCAACACTCCGCCCTGCACGCGGAGGTTGTTGCAGCGGTTGTTTCAATCCTCAGCCCACCCGAAGGCAGGCTGCAACCCGTGTTCTGGAGTTCACGGGGCAGGACGGTGTTGAGTTTCAATCCTCAGCCCACCCGAAGGCAGGCTGCAACATGATGACCGTGCGGAGTTCTCCGCCGTCCACGACGTTTCAATCCTCAGCCCACCCGAAGGCAGGCTGCAACGGGTTCTCCTGCGTGGTGGGTGCGGTGGAAGCGTCGTTTCAATCCTCAGCCCACCCGAAGGCAGGCTGCAACATGCGGCTTCCGTGATCGTGGAGAACACCACACAGTTTCAATCCTCAGCCCACCCGAAGGCAGGCTGCAACCTTTCAGCCAGCCCACCTCGGTGATGTAAGAGGGTTTCAATCCTCAGCCCACCCGAAGGCAGGCTGCAACCTGACCGGGTATCTCCACCCCGTCCTTAGCCCGACGTTTCAATCCTCAGCCCACCCGAAGGCAGGCTGCAACACCGTCCTCACCCCCCCGCAGGCCGGGCCGCCCGTTTCAATCCTCAGCCCACCCGAAGGCAGGCTGCAACCAACCGGAGGGGCTGAGCATGGACCCCGCGCGCATGTTTCAATCCTCAGCCCACCCGAAGGCAGGCTGCAACCTCCTGGGGTGGATTGAGGGTCAGCGGAGGGCCGGGTTTCAATCCTCAGCCCACCCGAAGGCAGGCTGCAACGCGAAAACCTCCAGTTCCACGCCGGGCTCCAGATCGTTTCAATCCTCAGCCCACCCGAAGGCAGGCTGCAACAGTTTGATCTCGACGGGGCCGGGGTCGGCGGCGAGTTTCAATCCTCAGCCCACCCGAAGGCAGGCTGCAACCCCGGAAGCGACGCCGGGGCCTCTCTCTGGACGTTGTTTCAATCCTCAGCCCACCCGAAGGCAGGCTGCAACGCGACTACAGGGCGGCGGCGCGCGAGGCCCGGCGAATGTTTCAATCCTCAGCCCACCCGAAGGCAGGCTGCAACTACGAACTGTGGAGGAGCAACTTTCGTCACGCGCGGTTTCAATCCTCAGCCCACCCGAAGGCAGGCTGCAACGGAGGGCTACAGCATCCCCGTCGTGCTCATCAAGGTTTCAATCCTCAGCCCACCCGAAGGCAGGCTGCAACATCAATCAGGATGTCGGTGACTACAAGCGGCAAGTGTTTCAATCCTCAGCCCACCCGAAGGCAGGCTGCAACCTCCCCGCTCTGGACGCGCTTGAGATCGGCCTTGGGGTTTCAATCCTCAGCCCACCCGAAGGCAGGCTGCAACCTCGGCGTGCAGGTTCGGGTTGTCCTGGCCGAACAGTTTCAATCCTCAGCCCACCCGAAGGCAGGCTGCAACGCGACATGCACCACCTGGCCGGTGTGGCCTGAGGTGTTTCAATCCTCAGCCCACCCGAAGGCAGGCTGCAACGCGATCACCAACCCGCAGCCCTTCACCGGGGGCAAGGTTTCAATCCTCAGCCCACCCGAAGGCAGGCTGCAACACGAGCTCCACCCGCTCGCCGTGTTGGTGCTGCACGAGTTTCAATCCTCAGCCCACCCGAAGGCAGGCTGCAACCCAAGGCCTTCCTTGACGAGCTGGACGAGAGCGGGTTTCAATCCTCAGCCCACCCGAAGGCAGGCTGCAACGTGAGCGCGCGCCCCAGACCGTACACCTCGGGCCAGTTTCAATCCTCAGCCCACCCGAAGGCAGGCTGCAACATGACGTACCCGCGAATGTTCACCCGGTCCTGCTTGTTTCAATCCTCAGCCCACCCGAAGGCAGGCTGCAACCCGGGTGAGAACTCCTCCCACGCGCGCTCGTCCAGTTTCAATCCTCAGCCCACCCGAAGGCAGGCTGCAACTGTCGTACCCCTCGGCCTTTTCCACGTTGCCCCGGTTTCAATCCTCAGCCCACCCGAAGGCAGGCTGCAACGTGTTCAAAGGGCGAGCCGTGCCGATGCCTCAGCAGTTTCAATCCTCAGCCCACCCGAAGGCAGGCTGCAACTCAATCGCCACACCGCCTCCCACATCAGCACCAGGTTTCAATCCTCAGCCCACCCGAAGGCAGGCTGCAACTAGAGTGAGGGGAGTAGTCTTATCTCAGGCAAGGGGTTTCAATCCTCAGCCCACCCGAAGGCAGGCTGCAACGCGCGTCCGGGACGCCGTTGCCGATGTGGATGAAGTTTCAATCCTCAGCCCACCCGAAGGCAGGCTGCAACCAGACCGTTGCGCTGGAAGTGTTCGGAGGCGACCGGTTTCAATCCTCAGCCCACCCGAAGGCAGGCTGCAACGGTAGTGTCGCTTTTTTCGTTCTGGCACGCAAGTTCCACGTCCCCTTGCGCGAACCTCTCTGTGACCTGTTCCTGGGTCCAGTCTTGAGGGGACAGGCTGCGCCGTTCTCGGTGTCCTGCCGCCCTATTCCCCGACGCGCGAACCCCCCGTTGTCCAGCCGTCACAGGAGGTTCGCGCACCTTACGGGGCCCGTCGTCGTGCTAAAACTTAAGGCGTACCACAAGCCGTTCGTCGTTCAGGTTCATCAAGCCTCTCTTTTTTTCACAAAGCTCGTGCGTTTTTTCACTAGCTGGGTGCGGGAGGGAGCAGGGCAGAAGGGAGACTCCCATCGAGTACGCGAATTTCGTGATCATGCTGCTTATCGCCCTGGGGATCGGCGTGCTGGCCGTGGTGGTCAGCGCCATACTGGGGCCGAAGAAGGCCAGCCGCACCAAACTCATGGCTTACGAGAGCGGCAACGACCCGGAGCACGGCGGCGTAGGCACCGGCCAACGGTTCCCGGTGCATTTCTACCTCGTCGCCATGCTGTTCATCATCTTCGATATCGAGACGGCGTTTTTCTTCCCGCTGGCAGTAGCCTACCAGAAGCTCGTGCCCTTTGCTTTTTTCGAGGCGATCACGTTCGTGGGCCTGCTGCTCGTCGGGTACTACTACATCCTCAAGAAGGGGGTGCTGGAGTGGGCATGAGGGAATGTCGAGAAGTCGAGGGGTCGGGAGGTCGAGGGGGTCCGGTCAAGCCCCTCGACTCCTTGACCTCTCGACTCCAGACCGAGTTGCACAGCCGGAAAGCAGAGGTGTCAACATGGCCCTGAAAGAACTCTTCAACCGCGATTGGCAGGAACTCGAATCGGAGGGCGTCCTCTTTTCGAGCCTGGAAAAGCTCGTCGCCTGGGGGCGCAGCAACAGCCTGTGGCCCGCGACCTTCGGCCTGGCGTGCTGCGCCATCGAGATGATGAGCAGCACGGACGGGCGCAACGACCTCGCGCGCTTCGGCTCGGAGGTCTTCCGCGCGAGCCCACGGCAGGCGGACGTGATGATCGTCGCCGGGCGGCTGAGCAAGAAGATGGCCCCGATCATGCGCCGGGTCTACGACCAGATGCCCGATCCCAAGTGGGTGATCAGCATGGGCGCCTGTGCCTCCTCGGGCGGCATGTTCAACAACTACGCCATCGTGCAGAACGTGGACCATGTGGTGCCCGTGGACATCTACGTGCCCGGCTGCCCGCCCCGCCCCGAGGCGCTGATCTACGCCGTCATGCAACTTCAGAAGAAGGTGCGCGGCGAGGCGTTCGACGAACTCGGCACCCAGCTCCCGATGGTGGAGGCGTGGACGCGATGACGAGCCAGGAGACACACATCGTCGTCACGACCGGGGGAGTTCAGAGCAACACCCGTGACGTGACCTCCCTCATCGCCGAACTCGGGCTGACCGAGGACGAGGCCGCCGAACCCACTGCCGTCGTTCCCCACGAGCGGCTGCGGGAAGTGGCGTACGCCCTCAAGCAGCGCGGCTTCATGTTGATGGATACGGTGGGCATCGACTACAGCGCCTACCCCGAGCGCCGCCCCGCCCGCTTCGCCGTGCTGCACAACGTCTACCACCCGGAGGACCACCGCCGCCTCTTCCTGCGCGTGTGGGTGGACGAGGGGGAGCCCGTGGACAGCCTCTACCCCGTCTGGAAGGCCGCGAACTACCTGGAGCGCGAGGTCTATGACCTGATGGGCGTGGAGTTCGTGGACCACCCCGACCTGCGCAAGGTGCTCACGCCGGATGACCTCGAAGGGCATCCTCTCCGCAAGGACTTCCCCATCGGTGAGACACCCACGATGTTCCGGGAAGGCCGCTTCCTCGATCCCGGCGCCTTCCGCGCGGGCCTGACGGGGCGTGAGGCGGGGCTCAGCAAGTACCGGGGCGAGCTGCGGCGCGGCCAGGGCGAGGACCGTCTGCCGCCCGTCATGCCGGATGGAGGGCCGAAATGACCATCAAGGACCGTGACGTGAACTCCGGCACCCTCCCCCGCACCCAGATGACGCAGGGGCACCAGGAATCCACGGGCGCGGAGCGGCTGGAAGGGCAGACGGGCGCGCTGCTGCACACGCAGGTCATGAGCCTGAACGTGGGGCCGCAGCACCCCTCCACGCACGGGGTGCTGCGCCTCGTGGTGGACATGGACGGTGAGTACGTGGTCAAGGTCACGCCGCACATGGGCTACCTGCACACCGGCTTCGAGAAGACCTTCGAGCACCGCACCTACCAGCAGGGCGTGACCTACGCGCCGCGCACCGACTACCTCCACTGCTTCGGCCACGAACTTGCCTACGTGCTGAGCGCCGAGAAGCTCCTCCAGGCCGAGGTTCCCGAGCGGGCGACCACCGTGCGCGTGATCCTGCACGAGCTGGGGCGCATCCACTCGCACCTCGTCTTCGTGGGGACGGGGCTGCTCGACCTCGGCGCGCTGACGCCCTTCTTCTACGCCTTCCGCGAGAAGGAGGCGCTGGTCGATCTGTTCGAGGCCGCGACCGGCTACCGCATGAACCAGGGGTACTTCCGGGTGGGCGGCCTGAGCCGCGACATCCCCGAGGACTGGCCCGCTCAGGTCGCCAAATTCATCGACGGCTTCGAGCGCGGCGTGGACGAGTACGAGACGCTGTTCGCCCAGAACCCCATCTTCCTCGACCGGGCGAAGGGCGTGGGCGTCATCCCGCGCGACGTGGCGATTGACCTGGGGCTGACCGGGCCGAACCTGCGGGCAAGCGGCGTGGCCCTCGACCACCGCAAGGCGAACCCCTACTGCGGCTACGAGACCTATGATTTCGACGTGCCCGTCAGCCAGGCGGGGGACAGCCTCGCCCGCTTCCAACTGCGGCTGATGGAGTTCCGCGAGAGCGCGAAGATCGTGCGGCAGGCCCTGAAACGCCTTACCCCCGGCCCCGTCAAGGACCCTAACCGCAAGATCAGCCTTCCGCCCCGGCACGAGCTGGAGACGAGCATGGAGGCGGTCATCCACCACTTCAAGCTCGTGACCGAGGGTTTCCACCCCCCGGTCGGCGAGGTGTACGTGCCCACCGAGTCCGCGCGCGGCGAGGTCGGCTACTACATCGTCTCGGACGGCGGCTCGATGCCCTACCGGGTGAAGATTCGCGCGCCGAGCTTCGTGAACCTCCAGGCCCTCGAATACGCCTGCGTGGGCGGCCAGTTCGCCGACCTCATCACCATCCTGGCGACGATTGACCCGGTGCTGGGGGATGTGGACAGGTGAGCCTCTTCAATGGCGCAGGTTCAGGCGTGGTGAGTGACTTTCGGAGCGCAGCGTGATGGCCGTGGCGACTACTCAGCCCCGGCAGGAGAAACGCTTGCGCGGTCTGCTTCCTGATCTCTTCTTGGGGGGCGTGCCCGGGGTGGTGCTTCTCCTTTATTCCATTGCGGTCGTGGTCGGCAGCTTCGCGGTGCTGAAAGAAGCGTCGTTCGACGGCATGGGCCTGAGTGCGCTGATGTTCTTGCTCGGAACGCTGGGCGTATTCGCCTGCCTCTCGCTCCTCGCCGTGCTGCTGCGGTTTGCTCGGGGAACGCAGGCATCGCTCAAGCCCCGAATGGCCGCTTCCCTGCGCTGGGGTTTGGTGACGGGCATAATCCTGACCGCTGCTGTGATCTTCCTGCTCGTGTTTGACCTCTTCCAAAGGGGAACAGGTGTGGACGGCACCACGGGGCTGATCTGCGCGTTGGTTCTGGCTCCCGCCATGGTTGCGGCCAAGTACATCCGGTTACTTCAAAAGGTTGGAGGCTAGGCTTGTCCTACTTCACAGACAAACAATCCCTCGTGGCCGACATCTTCAGCCGCTACCCGGCCTCCCCACAGGGCCGACGCTCGGCGCTGATGCCGTTGCTGCGCGAGGTGCAGAACGCCTTCGGGTACGTGTCGGAGACGCACATGGCGGAGATTGCCGCGCTATGCGGCACGACGGCGACCGAGGTGCGGAGCGTGATGAGCTTCTATTCGACGTACCACACGGTGCCGACCGGCAAGTACCACCTTCAGGTCTGCTCGACGCTGATGTGCGCGCTGGCGGGAAGCGACGAGCTGTGGGACCACCTCGTCTCCACGCTGGACGTGCAGCCGGGCGAGGTCACAGGTGACGGGCGCTTTAGCGTGCAGAAGGTCGAGTGCCTGGGAAGCTGCGGCACCGCGCCCGTCGTGCAGATCGGCGACGAGGGCTACTACGAGAACGTGACCCGCTCCAAATGCGACCGCCTCATTAAAGCGATGCGCGCCGACACGCCGCCCCCGCCCGACAACCCCGTGCCCGTCACCGTGCGGGAGGACGGGCGGCAGATGACGGCGAAGGGCGAGCGCGTCGGGGCCAGCATCCACGACCTCGCCCCACTAGGAGGTGAAGCATGACGATTGCCGAACCCGCCCCCAAACCCATCACCAGCGGCAAGGACCCCCGCTTTGCCCCCACCCTCTACGCGCACGTCGGGCAACAGGGAAGCTGGACGCTCGACTACTACCGGCAGCACGGGGGGTACGAGGCGGTCAAACGCGCCTTCGCCATGGGCCCCGACGCCGTGATCGACGAGGTGAAGAAGTCCGGCCTGCGCGGGCGCGGCGGGGCAGGCTTCGCCACCGGCCTCAAGTGGTCCTTCATGCCCCTCAAGGACGGCAAGCCGCACTACATAATCTGCAACGCGGACGAGTCCGAGCCGGGGAGCTTCAAGGACCGCTACCTGCTGTCGGAGGACCCGCACCAGCTCGTAGAGGGAATGCTGATCGCCGGGTACGCCATGCGTGCTTCCATCGGCTACATCTACATTCGCGGCGAGTACGTCCACGCCGCCGAGCGCGTTCTGGCCGCTATCGAGGAAGCACGGGCAGCGGGACTCCTCGGCAAGAACGTCCTGGGCAGCGGCTTCGACTTCGACCTGCAACTGCACCGGGGGGCCGGGGCGTACATCTGCGGCGAGGAGACGGCCCTGATGAACTCGCTGGAGGGCCTGCGCGCCAACCCGCGCCTCAAGCCGCCCTTTCCCGCCGCCGCCGGGCTGTACGGTCTGCCGACGACCATCAACAACGTCGAGACCTTCTGCGCGGCCACCCAGATTCTCAAGTACGGCGCCGACTGGCACGCGGGCATGGGCACCGAGAAGTCCAAGGGCATGAAGCTCTTCCAGATCAGCGGCCCCGTCGCCCGGCCCGGCGTGTACGAGTTGCCGCTGGGGACCACCTTCCGCGAGCTGATCTACGACTGGGCGGGCGGCCCCCTGGAGGAGATGAAGGCGATCATCCCCGGCGGCTCCTCCTGCCCGATGCTGCCGTGGGACGACAAGACGCTCGACACGCCGATGGACTACGAGAGCGTGGCCGCCGCCGGGTCCATGCTCGGCACGGGCGGCGCGACCCTAATCCCGAAGGCCGACTGCATCGTCAACGTCACGTGGAACCTCGTGCGCTTCTACGCCCACGAGTCCTGCGGCAAATGCACCCCCTGCCGCGAGGGCATCTCGGGCTGGATGGTCCGCATGTACGAGAAGCAGGTGCGCGGGCGCGGCACGCCGAACGACGTGCAACTCATCCTCGACATGAGCGACAACATCGGCGGTCGGAGCTTCTGCGCCCTCGCCGACGCCTGCCTGGGTCCAGTCCTGAGTTCGATCAAGCTCTTCCGCGAGGAGTACGACGTGCTGGCGCAGACCGGGCAGCCGATGTACGCGCCCCGCAGAAGGTGGAAGGACTGATGAGGCGGAGGGCAGATTTCCGTACCCGCAGCAAGGAGCAAGCATGAAAGTCGTTGTAGACGGCCACGAACTCGACCTTCCAGCAGGCACCAGCGCCATCGACGCGGTGTTCGCCGCCGAGCGGGACGTGCCGTATTTCTGCGCGCAGCCGTACCTCTCGCCCGTGGGGGCGTGCCGGATGTGCCTGATCGAGTCGGGCTCGCCTCGCAAGAACCCGGACGGGACGTTCGTGATGGAGGGCGAGGGAGACGCGGCCAAACCCAAAATCTTCTGGTTCCCCAAGCCGATGGCTGCCTGCACGATGCAGGCCACGGAGGGAATGCACATCCGCACGGCGGCCACCTCCGAGGTGGTGGCGAAGTCGCAGGCGGGAATGATGGAGTTCACCCTGCTCAACCACCCGCTCGACTGCCCGACCTGCGACAAGGGCGGTGCCTGTGAATTGCAGGACCGCGCCTTCGAGTACGGCTACGGGGCCAGCCGCTTCGGCTTCGACCGCCGCCACGCGGACAAGCACTATCCGCTGTCGGACTTCGTGATCCTCGACCAGGAGCGGTGCATCCACTGCAAACGCTGCGTGCGCTACTTCGAGGAGGTGCCGGGCCAGGAAGTCCTCGACTTCATCGAGCGCGGCGGGCACACCTTCATCGACACGGAGGAGGGCGGGCTGCCGGTCGGCTTCCAGGGCAACATCACCGACATCTGCCCGGTGGGCGCACTCCTCGACAACGTGGCCCGCTTCCGGGGCCGTAACTGGGAGTACGACCACAACCCGACGACCTGCACCCTCTGCCCGGTGGGCTGCTCGATCACCGTGGACGCGCGCAACGGGCGGCTGGAGCGCATCGTGGCGGGCGAGAACCGCGAGGTGAACGAGGCGTGGATCTGTGACGCGGGCCGCTTCGGGCACGGCTTCGCGTCGGAGGGGAGGCTGACCCAGCCCCTCGTCCGCGTGAACGGCGAACTGCGCGAGGCGACCTGGGACGATGCCATCGCCGCCATGCGTCAGGGGTTGGCTTACACGAACCCCGCCGACCTCGGCCTGTACCTGGGCTCGGACAGCACGCTGGAAGAGGGCGTGTCGCTCGAAGCCTTTGCCGGGCTGATAGACACCCGATCCGTGGACCACTGGCCCCGCTACCCGGTGAGCGTGAACGCCCCCGCCGCGACGATGACGGACGTGGGCACCGCCGATGCCATCGTGGTGCTCGGTGCCGACCTGGGTGAGGAAGCCCCGGTACTCGAACTGCGCGTGCTGGAGGCGTTGCGCGGCGGCATCATCCCGCCCGAGTTCCCGCACGGCACCGCCATTGCAGATTTGCGGCTGGTGGAGCGCCCGACCCGCAAGCCTGAGAAATTGGCCGTGATCGGGCCGGACTCGCGCCTCGCCAAGCACGCAGGAATCCGGGTGACGGTGGAGCGGGCAAGTGGGGGAGACCTGCTGGGCGCCCTTCTGAACCCCAGGACCGACGAGGCGCGGGCGGTGTTGAAGCTCCTCACCGAGGCCAAGCAGCCCGTCGTCATCCTCGGCGCGGACGTGCTCAACAATCCCTCCGGTGCCTTCGCCACCCAGATCAGCGACCTCGCCATGCGGACGGGGGCGAAGGTGCTGGCGATTCCCGCCGGGCCGAACAGCAAGGGGCTCTCGCACCTGGGGCTCGTGCCCCGCATGGGCGGGCTCGGGTACGCGCGGCTCTCCGACGCTCCCGCCGCCTTCATCTCCCGCCTTGACCCGGGCCGGAGGGCGCGCGGCTTCACGGTCGTCCACGACACGCACCTGACCGACACGGCGCGGCTCGCCGACGTGGTGCTCCCCGCCGTCACGAACTACGAGAAGCGCGGGACGACCGTGAACCTCGAAGGCCGCCTCCTCCCCCTGCGGCAGTCGGCGCTGAACGCGGGCGAGGCTGCCGACCTGACTCGCACTCTCGCCGCATTAGCGGAGGCGCTGGGTGTCCGTACCAAGGTGCGCGGTTTGAAGTCGGCTCAAGCCCTCCTGCGTGACCGCCTCGGCGTGAACGTGGAGAACCTGCCCGAGAGCGGCGTCATCCAGTCCCTCGGCCAGCGTCACGAGGCGCCCACCAGCCTCCGTCACACGCCGAACCTGTGGACGGAGCGCATGGTCCCCAAACCTAACCCCAGCTCTGACCCGAGGCACCTGACCATCGACCCGCGCCTCGAACTCCCGATGGCCGCCCAGCCGGGAGGGGATGACTGATGCCCGACTGGCTCGTTCAACTGCTCATCACGCTTGTCAAAGGTCTGGCCCTCGCCTTTGCCCTGCTGACCACCTTCGCGTACATGACCCTCGTGGAGCGGCGTCTCCTCGCGCGGATGCAGATTCGCCTGGGGCCGAACCGGGTGGGGCCGATGGGTTTGCTCCAGCCCCTCGCCGACGCGATCAAGAGCATCTTCAAGGAGGACGTGAACGTCACGCTGGCGGACAAGCTGGTGTACACGCTCGCGCCCATCGTCGCCATCGGCATGGCGCTGACGGCCTTCGGGGGGATTCCCGGGGGCCCGCCGGGCAGCCTGTTCGGGGCGAATCCCTGGGTCTACAACCTCGACGCCGGAATCCTCGCGCTGCTGGCGATCACGAGCATGGGCGTGTACGGCATCTTCCTGGGCGGCTGGGCGTCGGGCTCCAAGTACCCGATCCTGGGCGGCCTGCGGTCGAGCGCGCAGATGATCTCCTACGAACTCGGCATGGGCCTGAGCATCCTGGGCCTGCTGATGCTCGTTGGAAGTACGTCCTTCCTCGGCATCGTGGGGTGGCAGGCGGCGAACGGGTGGATGATCCTCTTCCAGTCGCTCGCCTTCGCCCTCTTCCTGATCAGCTCCTTCGCGGAGACGAACCGCACACCCTTCGACCTGCCGGAGGCCGAGCAGGAGATCGTGGCGGGGTATCTGACCGAGTACAGCGCGATCAAGTGGGCCCTTTTCCAGATGGCCGAGTACGTCAACATGATCACGGCGTCGGCGATCATGGCGACTCTCTTCTTCGGGGGTTACCGGGGGCCGGGGTTCCTGAACGGCATTATCCCCGGCATCGCGGACTGGCCGATTCTATGGCTCGTCGTCAAGATCGCCTTTTTCCTCTTCCTCTTCATCTGGGTGCGCGCCACGCTGCCCCGCTTGCGCTACGACCAACTGATGCGCTTCGGTTGGAAGCTGCTCCTGCCCCTCGCCCTCGCCAACACGGTAATGACGGCGGCGTACCTGGCTTTCGCACGCGGCACGGGCCTGTGGCTCCTCGGCCTGCTCAGCCTCGCCGGGCTGGTGTTGCTGCTGGTGATGAGCGACCGGGTGCGGGTGCTGTGGAACACGCCGACGGTCCGGCGCGAGGGCGACGCTCTCCCCAACACCCGACCCATCGGGGGCGACTGATGCAGGTTCTCCCACACCCTCAGAAAGGAACTACATATGGGCGTTCTTGAAATCGCCAAGGGCATGGGCGTCACGCTCGGGAAGCTCTTTCAGAAGCCGGTGACGGTCAGTTACCCCGAGCAGCGCGCGACCCTCCAGCCCCGCTTTCGCGGGCGGCACGTCCTGACGCGGCACCCGGGCACAGGATTGGAGAAGTGCATCGGCTGTTCTCTCTGCGCCGCCGCCTGCCCCGCCTACGCGATCTATGTGGAGGCCGCTGAGAACGACCCTCTCGACCCCACCAGCCCCGGGGAGCGGTACGCCAAGGTCTACGAGATCAACATGCTGCGCTGCATCTTCTGCGGGATGTGCGAGGAAGCGTGTCCGACGGGCGCGGTGGTTCTGGGCAACGAATTCGAGATGGCGGATTACCGCTACCGCGACCTCGTGTACGGCAAGGAGGACATGCTCGTGGGCGTGGACGGCTCACTGCCGCAGAGGCGGGAGGCGGCGCGCACGGGCAGGCCGGTTCGCCTGGGCTTCCAGGTGCCGCAGGGCGCCCGTCCGGAACTGGAGGGGGTGGAGTACCCGCGATGAGGCCGAGATTTCTGAGGAACTTCGCTTTCTTCCACAAACCACAGGCCACGGGCCACACGCGAGGCCATCCATGATCGCCTTCATGCTTCTCGGCGCCCTGGCCCTCGTCGGCGCCATCATCACCGTGGCGGCGAGGAACGCGGTTCACGCCTCGCTGGGGCTGGTGGGCACCCTGCTCTGTGTGGCGGGGCTCTTTGCCAGCCTGAATGCGTCCTTCCTGGCGGCGACGCAGGTGATCGTGTACGCGGGCGCGGTCATGGTGCTGTTCCTGTTCGTGATCATGCTGCTCAACGCGAACCAGCCCATCACAGGGCGTGACCCGGTGCCGTTCGTGCGGGAACTCGCGGGGATCGGCGGCGTGATCCTGGCGGGGGCCCTGGCGGTGCTCGCCTTTACCTACCGTGATCCCCGGCCTCTGGCGGAGGGCGCCCAGGCACTGCGCGGCGGCGGGGCCGGGCCGGTCGGCGAGGTGCTGCTCACCCGTTTCCTGCTGCCCTTCGAGGCGGTCAGCATCCTGCTCCTCGTGGCGATTGTGGGCGCCGTGGCCCTCGTACAGCGGCCCGTGCCGCAGCCGGACGGGGTGCCGGACAAGGAGCGCGTGGTGTTGCCCGGCCCGACCGAGCCCCTGGTCGAGGCGAGGGAGCCGGTCGTCCTGTCGTCGGAGAGGGGGAGGGTCTGATGGCCCCGACCGGGTATTACGTCGCCCTCTCCGGGCTGCTCTTCGCCATCGGCATGATCGGGGTGCTGACCCGCCGCACGGCGATCATGATCTTCCTGAGCGTCGAGCTGATGCTGAACGCGGCGAACCTCGCCCTGGTGGC
The DNA here is from genome assembly GCF_025997855.1 of Deinococcus aetherius. Classification (NCBI taxonomy): domain Bacteria; kingdom Thermotogati; phylum Deinococcota; class Deinococci; order Deinococcales; family Deinococcaceae; genus Deinococcus; species Deinococcus aetherius. The sequence goes on along the minus strand of NZ_AP026560.1, from coordinate 1,874,587 downwards.
CTTCGCCCGGTCGTGGGGGGACCTGACCGGGCAGACGGCGGTGTTCATCGTGATGACGCTCGCCGCCGCCGAGGTCGCCATCGGGCTCGCCATCATCGTCGCCATCTTCCGCAAGCGCGAAACCACCAACGTGGACGCGCTCGCCGGTCTGAAAGGCTGAGTCGGAAGCGTGCCCCTGTATCTGCTGCCGCTGTTTCCCCTGCTGGGTTTTGCGCTGCTGATTCTGTTGCCCCGCCTCTTCCCCGGCAAGGCGGCGGGGTGGCTCGCCTCGGGCGCGGTGCTGGCGAGTTTCGTCGTGGCCGCCTTGCGGTATCTGGGTCAGGGAGACGAGCCCACCCGCGAGGTGCTGTGGACCTGGCTGCCGAACATGGCGCTGAACGCGAACCTGTCGGTCGGCTTCTGGTTCGACCAGCTCTCCGCCGTGATGGCCCTGATCATCACCGGGGTCGGCTTCCTGATCCACGTCTACTCGATCAGCTACATGGGCCACGACCGCCAGTTCACGCGCTTTTTCGCGTTCCTGAATTTCTTCGTGGCGATGATGCTGATCCTCGTCCTCGCCGATTCCTACCCCCTGATGTTCGTGGGCTGGGAGGGCGTGGGGATGGCCTCGTACCTTCTGATCGGCTTCTGGTACTCGGGCCGCGACTCGGAGGCGGAAGGCCGTGAGCTGCGCGAGGCCAGCGACCGCGAAGGGCTCGCCAACTCCAACGCCGCCCGCAAGGCGTTCATCATGAACCGCATCGGCGACGTGGGGTTCATGCTGGGGATGTTCCTGATCTATAAGCTCTACGGCACCCTCGTCATCCCCGAACTGGCCGAGAGGTCGGAGAGCGTGCGGGTGGCGGTGTCCGGCATCGAACTCGCCTGCCTGCTCCTGCTCGTCGGCGCGGTGGGCAAGAGCGGCCAGCTCCCGCTCACGACCTGGCTGCCGGACGCGATGGCGGGCCCCACGCCGGTCTCGGCGCTCATTCACGCGGCCACGATGGTCACGGCGGGCGTGTACCTGATCGCGCGCAGCCACTTCCTGTACGACCTCGCGCCCGTCGCCTCGACGTGGGTGGCCTGGGTCGGGGGACTCACGGCCCTGTACGGGGCGCTCTCGGCCCTCAACCAGCACGACATCAAGAAAATCCTCGCGTACTCCACCGTCTCGCAGCTCGGCTACATGTTCCTGGCGGTCGGCCTGCACGCCTACTCGGCGGGGGTGTTCCACCTGCTGACCCACGCTTTCTTCAAGGCGCTGCTGTTCCTCTCGGCGGGCGCAGTCATTCACGCGCTGCACGAGGAGCAGGACGTGAGGGCGATGGGCGGGCTGCACCGCTTCATGCCCTTCACGCACGTCATGTCGCTCGTCGGCGTGCTCGCCATCGCGGGTATCCCGATCTGGAGCGGCTTTTTCTCCAAGGACGCCATTCTGGCCGCCGCCTTCGAGGCCAGCCCGGGGCTGTACGTGATTGGCCTGGGCGTGGCGCTGCTGACGGCCTTCTACATGGGCCGCTGGTACTTCCTGGTGTGGCGCGGCTCGTACCGGGGCCACGTCGCGCACCCGCACGAGGCCGACGGGCTGATGAAGGTGCCGCTGGGTATTCTCGCCGCCTTCGCCACGCTCGCCGGGTTCCTGAACATCCCGACCTTCCTGGGCGGCGGGCACGCCTTCGACGACTATCTGGGCCGGGCGATTCCCGTCGAGGTGCACGAGATCCCCGCCTCGACCGAGTGGCTCCTGACCATCCTGGCCGTCGCCGCCGGGGTGGGCGGCCTGCTGTGGGCGCTCGCCGAACACCGCCGCCGCAGCCTCGCCAACGGGCCGCTCGGGCAGGTCAGCGCCAACGCCCTGTACCTCGACCGGGTGTACGACGGCCTGTTTAACGCCCCTGGCCGGGCCATCGCGGAGGGGCTGGACGTGGTGGACCGGGGGGTGGACGTGACGTTCGGTGGGATCGCCCGCAACAGCGCCGCGCCGGGCGGCCTCTTTACCCGCTGGCAGAGCGGTTTCGTGCGCGCTTACGCCGTCTCCATGCTGCTCGGGACCGCGCTGATCCTGGGGTACTGGGCGCTGAGGACGATTGGGGGCGGGGCGTGAGGAACTTGTATTTTTGCTCCTCCCTCCCTGTGGGGGAGGTTGGGACTTGTAAAGCTCCGCAGGAGAGGGGGGAAACGCAAGCGGCCGGGCAGCGCCAGTGGAGGAACGCTGGTACGAATAGCCCGTTGAGCTTCCTGGGTGGCCCCCCCTCCCCACCCCTCCCCCACAAGGGGGGAGGGAGCCTTAAGCCCGCCCTTCACCCCTTGCGAGGCTTCCAATGATCCACCTGATGATTTTTCTGCCCCTGCTGGGCAGCCTCCTGCTGTTCGCCGTGCCGCCGCGCTGGCGGGAGGAGGTCGCAGGCTTTTTCGCGGCGCTCACGCTCGGTATTGGACTGCTGATCTGGCGGGGGGGCGGCTCGGAATTGTTCAGCGTGGGGTGGGTCCCGGCGCTCGGGATCACGTACTCGGTGGCGCTCGACGGGGTGAGCCTGGCGCTCGCGCTGGTCACGGCCTTCATGTCTCTGGTGGCGGTGCTGTACGCGGCGCGGCGGGTGAGCAACCCGGGCACGATGCTCTCCCTGGTGCTGGCGATGGAGACGGGGCTGATCGGCATCTTCGCGGCCCGCGACCTCGTGCTGTTCTACGTCTTCTTCGAGGATGCGCTGCTCCCCGCCCTGCTGATGCTGGCGATCTACGGCAAGCCGAACCGGATGCGGGCGCTCGTGAAGTTCGCGGCGTACACACTCTTCGGCAGCCTGCTGATGCTCCTCTCGATCATCGGGGTGAAGTATTACGGCGGGAGCCCGACTTTCGCGCTGGCGGACCTCGTACGAAACCCGGTGACGGGAACGGCGCAGACGTGGCTCTACCTGGGCTTCCTGGCGGCGATGGCGGTGAAGCTGCCCCTGTGGCCGATGCACGCCTGGCTCCCGGACTTCCACGAGCAGAACCACGACAGCGGCGTGCCGGACGTGATGGGGACGCTGTACAAGGTGGGCGGGTACGGCATTTTCCGCTTCGGAGTGACCTTGTTCCCGGACGCCTCCGAAGCCTTGCGCCCGGTCCTGATGGGGCTCGCCGCCTTCACCGCCCTGTACGCGGCGTGGATCGCCTTCCGGCAGACCGACTGGAAGCGGCTGCTCGCCTACGCGGGCCTCTCGCACATGGGCTTCGTGGGGCTCGGCGTGTTCAGCCTGAACGAGACGGCCACCATCGGGGCGATGTACCTGCTCGCCTTTCAGAACGTGTACACCGGGGCGCTGTTTCTGTCGGTGGGAATGCTCCAGGAGCGGATCGGGAGCCTGCACACCCGCGTCGGCGGCGTGATGACGCAGGCGGGGGCGCTGGGCGGGCTCTCGATGGCGCTGTGGTTCGCCTCCATCGCGGTGCCGGGGCTGGCGGGGTTCATCGGGGAATTCAGCGTGCTCCTGGGAGCCTATCAGGTGCAGCCGTGGATCACCGCCGTGGCGACGCTCTCGGCCATCGCCGCCGCCACGTACGCGCTGACGGCCTTCCAGACGACCTTCTGGCAGGGGCGCCCGCTCGGCTCGGTGCGGGTGTGGGACGTGCGCGGGACCGAGTGGCTGGTGCTGGGGTTGCCGCTCGCGGTGGCGATCTTCTTCGGGGTGTATTCAGCGCCCGCGCTCAACCTCATTCAACCCGCCGTGCGCGGGGTGCTCGCCACCCTGGGGGGCCAGTAGATGCTGCAAGTTCCTGAGGTGGCCCTCGCGCCGATGCTGCCCATATTGATCGTGCTCGCGGGGGCGCTGGCGAGCACGGTGCTGGGCTTTTCCCTGCCGCGCCGGGCGCTGACGATCATCAACCTCGTCATGCTGGTCCTCAGCGGCGTGAGCATGGTGACCCTGTGGAACAGCGGGGCGAGGGCCTTCGGCGGCTCTCTCCAGGCCGACAACGCCGCCCTGCTGCTGGGCCTGACGATCCTGATCGGCAGCGCGATGACCCTGCTCGTGAGCCTGGACACGGCCTACCGCGCCCGGGTGAGCTTCCCCGAGTTCGACGCGATGCTGATGTACTCGGTGACGGGCACCCTGATCATCGCCTTCTCCGGCGACCTGATCACCATGCTGATCGGGCTGGAGATCATGAGCCTGAGCAGCTATGTCCTCGCCACCCTGCAAGACTCGCGCCGGGCGGAGGAGTCGGGCCTGAAGTACTTCCTGCTGGGCGCGGTGGGGAGCGCCATCCTGATCTACGGGATCGCCCTCGTGTACGGCGGGGCGGGCAGCCTGAATTACGCGGCCATCGCGGCGCAGACGGCGACCCTGACGCCGGGCAACGTCGGCATCCTCGTCGGCGGGGCGCTGCTGCTGCTCGCGGGCTTCGGGTTCAAGGTCGCGCTCGCGCCGTTCCACCAGTGGACGCCCGACGTGTACACAGGCGCCCCCACGAGCGTGAGTCTCTTCCTCAGCACGGTGGTCAAGGTCGCGGCCTTCGCGGGGATGCTGCGCGTCTTCAGCGGGGCCCTCGCCGCCGCGCCGGGCTGGGCGTCCACCCTGCAAGTCCTGATTGCCGTCACCCTGGTCGTCGGGAACGCCGCCGCGCTCTTCCAGCCCAACTTCAAGCGGATGCTCGCGTACTCGGCGGTCGCGCACACGGGCTTCCTGGCCCTGGGGCTGCTCGGCACGCCGGAGGTGGGGGGCGCCGCGCTCGGCTACTACCTCCTGATCTACACCCTGATGACCGCCGCCGCCCTCGCCGTCGTGGCCGCGCTGCAACGGAGCGAGGAGGGCATGACGATCAACGACCTGCGCGGGCTGTACTACCGCCACCCGGCGTACGCGGTCGCCCTCGCCGTGTGTCTGGCCTCGCTGGCGGGGCTGCCCCCTTTCGCGGGCTTCTTCGGCAAGTACCTCGTCTTCCAGGCGGCCTTCCAGAACGGGTACGTGTGGCTCTCGGTCCTCGCGGCCCTCGCCAGCGTCGCCGCCCTGGTGTACTACCTGCGCCCCGCGATGCTGATGTTCATGCCCGACCGCACTCCGGCCCGCGAGTACCCGCACGGCGAGCGCACGCCGACCACCCTCACCGTCGCGCTCGGCGTCGTGGGTGTGACCGTGCTCGGCATCCTGCCCAACCTGTGGTACGGGTGGGTGGCGAATCCGGGCGTATGGGGGGCTCTGGCGGGGAGGTAGGGGAGCCGTCAGCCCTCAGCGGTCAGCCGTCAGCGAGATGCTGGCGGCTTTTCTTCTGTTCTCTTGCTGACTGTTGAAAGCTGACGGCTGACCGCTTCCCTACTCCCTCTGCTCCCGCCGGTACTTCATCCGGTAGCGGCTGCGGCTGGCGGCCTCAATGAGTTCCTCGGGGGAGCGGACCTCGGAGTCGGTGGTGGCGGCGCCGAAGCTGACGCTGAGCGGCACGTCGCGGTAGGTGAGGGCGTCGAGGGCCCCGCGCATGGAGGCACTGATGCGGGCGAGGTCGTGCTTGTCGGTGTTGTCGAGGAGAACCGCGAACTCGTCCGGGCCCCAGCGGAAGATCACGTCGCCCCGGCGCTTGTGCGAGCCGATGCGGCCCGCGAGGTCGCGCAGCACCTCGTCCCCGGCGGCGCGGCCGTAGACCTCGTTCACCTTGCGAAAGCCGCTGAGGTCCACGAGGAGGAGTCCCAGCGGCCTCCCCTCGCGGCCCGGCCAGCGGTGCTCGACGGCGCGGGTAAACGCCAGGCGGTTGCCCAGCCCGGTGAGGGGATCGCGCGTGCCGAGGTTGCGCAGGTTCCACCAGCGTTCCAGGGCGACGAGGGCGCTGCCCAGGATGGCCGCGACCGACACGGTGACGCCGGGAAAGAGCACGTTCACGAGCCACAGCGGCACTGCCAGCCCCAGCGTGACGAGCGCGATCCCGAAGCCCCACAGCCCCCGCGCGAGCACGGCGCCCACGGCGGCGGCCACGCACAGCAGGGCGGTCAGCCAGATCGGCAGCCAGACGAAGGGGGGCCCGAGCAGGCTCGACACCGCCCGCGCCTGGAGAAGGACGCCGGGCACCGCCTGCCCGCTCACGTCGCTCAGGCTCGGGCCGACCAGACCGGAGGCGGTCAGGCCGATCAGGACCACCTTGCCTTGCAGGTCCGCGAAGCGCACGTTGCCGTTCACCACGTCTCGGAAGGGGAGAACCGGCAGGCCGCCGGACTCGGCCTTGACGGCGCGCAGCGGGCGGGGTCTTTCGTCGAGCGGCGCGGGCTCGCCCGCCGCCACCGCCACCTGCCGTGCGAAGCTCGGCTCCAGCCGCCCGTTCCCGGTCGCGTAGGCGGTCTGGAAGGAGCGCACCACCCCGCCCGGCCCGAGATTCAGGGCGCTCACGCCGGTGGGGGCGGTCCACCCGGGGGGCACCTCGTTCGCCTCGCCGGGCGCGGTGGCGAGCACCACGTTGGGCCGCGAGAAGGTCCCCGCGAGCACCGGGCCCGAGTTCCCCACGCCCTCCAGCAGCACGTCGAGGCCGACGGCCCGCGCCCCCGCCTCGTCGAGGGTCCGCAGCGCCTCCGCGTACAGCTCGGGCGGCCAGCCGGGGAGCCGTCCGTAGTCGCGCAGCGAGGCGTCGTCGATGCCGACCACGACCACCCGGGGGTCGGGGGGGGAGGGCAGCGCCCGGTTCACGGCGTCCCACAGCCGCTCGTTCGTGGGCAGCAGCAGGGCGAGGCTCAGCCCCAGCACGGCGGCGGCCGGAACGGTGTAGCGCGCCAGCGAACGCTCAGGGGAGGTCGGCATAGCTCTCGTTTCCCGCCTCGTCCCGCACCGTCACGCGCAGGGGCGTTCCCGGGGCCGGGGCGGGCAGCAGCAGCCGGAAGTCGCCCGAGACCTGCCGGGTGAAGGTGGAGTCTCCCCCCCGCGCCGTCAGCGTCACCCGCCCCGCGCCCCCGTCCCGGGCCGTCCCCGTCAGGGTGAGCACGTTGCCTGCCCTCACGGCGCGCAGGGCACTCAGATTGGGGGGCGTGCGGTCGATCACGACGGTCTGCCAGCGGGTCGCCGCCTGGCCCGCCCGCTCGGCGCTCACCCGCACGGTGTAGGTGCCCTCCGGCAGGGGGGGGGTGAGCCGCCCCATCCGGAAGCGGTCGCCCTGGCGGGTCAGGGTGACCCGGCGGCCCGCGACGGTGGCCGTCACCCGGGCGTCGGGCAGGCTGCGCGCCGAGAGGCTGAGTTCCCGCAGGGGCCCGGGGGGCGGGTCGAGTTGCAGGGTGAGGGAGCGGGAGGCGGGGACGGTTCCCGCCAGGCTCCCCGGCGCGGGCTCCCCGGCGGGCGCCGCCTCGTCCCCCCCCAGCATCTTGACCCGCCCGCCCGCGTCCACCCGGAACTCCGCCCCCCGGGCGGCGGTGCTCACGACCGGAGTGCGAAGCTGGAGACCCCCCGGAGCACTCGGCCCCCCCGGCACCACGTTCCAGGCGCTCCCACGCGTGAGTTGCAGGGTGACCTCGCGGCCGGGCCCCGCCCCCTCCGCCCCGATGGCGCTCAGCTCGCTGTGGGACTGAAGCCGCAGGTAGCCCCCGCCCCCCGTGAAGCCCACCTCCGCCCACGAGCCCTCCCCGGTGGCGAGGCGCTCGCCGGGGTCGAGGGTCTCGCCCCGGTCGGCGGAGCGGCTCTCGGCGCCGCGCACCACCCGCACGGTCCCCCGGGTGGCCTGCACGGTCGCGTCGCCCGTCCCGGTGAACTGGGCGGCGTACCACGGGTCGTCCTCGCGGAAGGGGGTGACCGCCCCCGAGGCCAGGTCGAGCCCCTGCCCGGCGTTCACGGTGACGACGCGCCCGGGGAGCGCCACTCGCACGCTCCCCGCGATCACGGCGACGCGGCGGGTGATGTTCCCACGCAGGTCCACCCGCGCCCGGCCGGGGCGGTCCATCACCGCGTGGAGGCCCCGCACGTGGACGGCGACCGGGCCGTCGAGCAGGAAATTCCCCTCCTGGAGGTTGGCCTCCTGCCCGATCACGCCCAGCCGCGAGGCGCTCGCCAGCAGGACGCTGCCCGTGACCTGCCCCCCGGAGCCCGTGACCCGCGCCCGCCCGGTGCCCACCCGCAGGCCGAACGGCACAGCGGGGGTGCCGCTCGCCGCCCGCCACACGTTGCCCGGCCCCAGCACCTCGGCGCGGCCCGAGAGGTACTGCACCCGCAGCGGCGCCCCCGCCGGGGAGGCGGCCTGGGCCAGTCCTCCAACCAGGAGTCCCTGGGCGAAGAGGGCGCCGAGGCCCGTCCAGGCGGCGGTTCTTCTCACGCCCCCCAGTCTAAAGGGAAACTAAACAAACGAGAAGAAGCACGTATACTGCCCCGCGTGCTCGTCGCCGCCGTGGACGCCACCAAGGAATACGGACCGCTGACCGTGCTGTCGGGGGTGAATTTCGCCGTCCAGCCGCAGAGCCGCGTGGGGCTGGTGGGCCGCAACGGGGCCGGAAAAAGCACCCTGCTGAGGCTGCTCACAGGCGAGACCCCCCCCGACGGGGGTACGGTCAGGCGGGCCCCCGGCGTACGGGTGCGCGCCCTGCGGCAAGACCCCACCTTCCCGCCAGGGGCGACGGTGGAGGCGGTGCTGGAGGCCGCCTTCCACGACCTCGACGCGCTGGAGGCCGAGCTGGAGCGGGCCGCCGGGGCGATGGCCGACGGCACGCCCGAGAGCGTCCTGCGCCACGAGGCGGTACTCGAACACTACGCCCGCCGGGGCGGCTTCGAGCGCCGCAGCCGCCGCGAGGCCGTGACCCTCGCCTTCGGCTTCCGGGGACGGGAGGGGGAACCCGTGAGCGGCCTCTCCGGCGGGGAGCGCACCCGTCTCGGCCTCGCCGCCCTCCTCGTCGAGAACCCGGATGTGCTGCTGCTGGACGAGCCCACCAATCACCTCGACATCGTGATGGTCGAGTGGCTGGAGGGCTTTCTCGCCCGCTACCCCGGGGCGGTCCTCGCCATCAGCCACGACCGCGCCTTCCTCGACGCGGTGACGCGGGAGACGGCGTACCTGCGGGGCGGGGGCCTCAAGGTCTACCCCGGCAATTACTCCACCTTCCGTGAGACCCTGGCCGCCGACCTGGAGCGGCAGGCGGCGCAGGCCGCGCAGGACGCCAAACAGATCGCCTCCCTCCAGGCGAGCGCCGACCGCATGAAGGTCTGGGGCCTGGGGATGAGCAAGCTCGCCCGCCGCGCCAAGGCGATGCAGGCCCGCGTGGACCGGATGCAGGCCCGCGCGACGAGTGCCCCGCCCCCCGAGGAGCGCACCACCCGCATCACCTTCCACGCGCCCGAGAGCGGCGACGTGGTGCTCGACGCCCGCCATGTCACCCGCCGCGTCGGGGGCCGGACCCTCTTCGCGGACGTGAATGTCCAACTGCGCCGGGGGGACCGGGTGGCGATCATCGGGCGCAACGGGGCGGGGAAGACGACCCTGCTGCGCGCCCTGCTGGGCCTGGACCCGTCCGACGACCCCCGCGCCCGGGTGATGACGGGTGCACGCGTCTCGGTCGGCTATTACGACCAGGCGCTGCGCGGCGTGGACCCCTCGCAGACCCTCTACGACGTGGCGCGCGAGTACGTCCAGAAGGACCCCGAGGCCCACGACCTCCTCGGCACCTTCATGTTCCCCTACGAACAGCACGACAAACCGGCGTCCATCCTCTCGGGTGGCGAGCGGGCCCGCCTGGCGCTGCTCAAGCTCGCGCAGGAGGACCACAACCTCCTCGTGCTCGACGAGCCCACCAACCACCTCGACATGGAGATGGTCGAGGCGCTGGAGGAGGCCCTGGACGCCTATACGGGCACCCTGGTCATGGTGAGCCACGACCGTGCCTTTATCGAGGGGCTGGCCGACCGCATCTGGCTGATCGAGGACGGGGTGTTCTACGAGTATCCCGGCTGGGCCGACTACAAGGCCAAACACCGCCCGGCGCAGACCGCAGAGGCCAAGCCCGAGCCCAGGGCTGCTCCCGCCGCCCCCAAGGGCAAGGGCCTGTGGCACCTCAAGCGCGAGGTGGAGGCCATCGAGGCCGAGATCGCCCGGCTGGAGGCCGAGTTGATGGACGCCCAGGCCGCGCTCGCCTCCGCCCCGCCGGGCGCCGACTTCGCCACGCTGGGGAGGGCCGCGCACGACCTCGAAGTGCAATTGGAGGCGAAGATGGAGGCCTGGGGCGAGAAACAGGCGGAGGTGGAGGCGCGGGGGGGATGAAGCGCAAGGGGAACGATTACGTAGCTTGGTTTGGATCGGGCTCGCAACGGTTGGTCGAGGTTCCAGGTGGGGTGATCGTGGACTATAGCCCCGGACAGGGAGCCACACCGCTGGATATTCTGCTGTTCGGGCAGACCGTCCGCGTGTTGGACAGCGGCTACCGCTGGGTGGACTTCATCCCCGCGTCGGGTCACCACGCCCTCAAGGTGCAAATGGATGCTCGGGGGACGCCCGTCCAACTGTATGTGGACATCTTTCGGGAATCCGGTTTGGACACGGCAGGTGTGCCGTGGATCAATGACCTGTACCTGGATGTGGTCGCCCTCTGTACGGTGGAGCTAGACGGGACGTGGCGGGTGCACAGGGCAGAAATCATCGATGTAGACGAGTTGGAAGAAGCTCTACACCGAGGGCTGATCACCGCCGAGGAAGCCACTCTCGCCTAGGCGCAGGCCCACTCCGCCCAATCGCAATTGACCACCCAGGCGTTTGGGCTGCTGGACGTGATTCGCCGTTACGTCACCTCTCCTCCTGCTTAGTACTACAGCCGCAGTTAAGGAGCGGTAGACTTAGCGATGCCGCGTTCCAGCGCACCTCCTCGTCCGCACCAATGGTCGGCAGACCTCGGCACGCTCCACCAACGGATCGCCCCTCGGTTTGCCCGCAGTGAACAGCGTCAGCGTGCCCTGGCCTACGTACAGGCCCTCCTGAGTCCCGTCGAACGCAAGAACGGCTGGCAAGTGGCCGAGCGGATCGGTGAACACACCCCGGATGGGGTGCAACGCTTACTGTCTACCGCGCAGTGGGACGCGCAGGTCGTGCGTGACGACCTGCGCGAGTACGTGCTGGATCATCTCCAAACGCCTGAGGCGATCCTCGTCCTCGATGAGACCGGCTTCCTCAAAAAAGGCACCAAATCCGTCGGGGTTCAACGGCAGTACAGCGGGACCGCTGGTCGAATCGAGAATTGCCAGATCGGCGTTTTCCTGGCCTACGCGACGCCGAATGGCACGGCCCTGATCGACCGGGAACTCTTTTTGCCCAAGACCTGGATCGACGACCCTGCCCGTCGGACCGCGGCCAACATTCCCGACAGCATCACTGCGGCCACCAAACCACAACTTGCGCTCGCCATGCTCCGGCGAGCGTTCGACGGCGGCGTTCACGCCGCCTGGGTGACGGGCGATGCGGTGTACTCGGCCTACAACGTTCGAGACGTTCTCGAACAGCGACAGCAGCCCTACGTCCTGGAAGTTGCTGCCAACTTCCACGTGTGGGTTTGGCAGCAGGGCGGTCCGGCACAACTTCATGTGGCCGATCTTGCTGGGCAGTTTGAGCCGCACCAGTGGCAGACCTTGAGTGCGGGCTCAGGCAGTAAGGGCGAGCGGCTGTTCGACTGGGCATGGGTGAGTGTGACCGAGTTGATGGGTCCCGCCGTGGCGGCGGGACTCGGGCCGATCCTGCCCGCCGGGTTCCAGCGTTGGGTCCTGGCTCGTCGTTCGCTCAAGGACCCGACCGACCTCGCCTACTACATCTCGTTCGCTCCGTCGAGCACGACCTTGGCAGAGGTCGTGCGAGCTGCTGGATCACGTTGGGCTATTGAGGTCGCGTTCGAGATGGCCAAGGGTGAGGTGGGCCTCGATCAGTACGAGGTCCGCTCGTGGGTGGGCTGGTATCGGCACATCACCTTGGCCATGCTGGCCCACGCCTTCCTGACCGTGGTCGCTGCCCGCGAGAAAAAGGGGGGTCGGCGACCGACCAAGACCTCATCCCGCTAACCGTGCCCGAAGTGCGCCGCCTCTTGCTCTTGGTCTTGCCGCAGAACAAGTCAAAAGCGCTGGTGTGGAGGTGGTCCTGGTGGCGCCGACTTCACCAAGCACGAGCCCGGCAAAGCCACAGGCGCCGCCAACAACGCTGGCTCTCCTCCCGCTAACTGCGGCTGTAGTATTAGAGCCTATCTGGGAAGTGTGTGGGGGTGGGCGACGGGAGCCAGTTTGCGCCAGATGATGGGGCAGGCGGCCAGTTGGACAAAGCCGAGGTAGAGGTCCTGGCGCTTCTCCCAGCGAGTCTGTAAGCGACGAAAACGGTTCAACCAAGCATGACTCACTTCCACCACCCAGCGTCGAGGAGGATGACGCGCCGGGTCTCCCGGCGCAGGAAGGGGCCGTTCTTGACTGGCTCTGGGCGGAATGTGCGCGATCAAGCCCGCTTGGACGACGAGTTCACGGCAAGCCGGCGTGTCATAGCCACGGTCGAGGACCAGATGGCGCTGTTCCTGCTCCCGTGGAGCAGGAACAGGAATGACGACCGCTTGCAACACGTCGGCGAGCTTCATGCTGTCGTGCCGATTGGCCCCGCACAGCACCACGGCCAGGGGGATGCCCTGGGCATCGGTCAGGAGCGTTCGTTTGCAGCCAGCTTTGCCTCGGTCAGTGGGGTTGCTGCCGGTCGCCTGCGGCGCTCCGGTGGCCCCCTTTTTCCCAGCGGCGCTTTGACGATGCTGCCGTCGGCGGCCTGCCACTCCCACTCGATCCCCAGTTCCTGGCCGTACTCCCCCAGGAGTACGGCCCACGCCCGCTGCAAACAGCCGTGCTCGACCCAGGCGGTGAAGCGCTCGTGCACCGTGGACTTGGGCGCGTAGTGGCGCGGAATCTGCTGCCATTGACTGCCCGTGCGGGCCAGCCAGATCAGGGCGTTAAAGATGGCCCGGTCGTCCCGTGGGGGACGACCTTGCTTCTTCCTCGGCTTGTCGATCACCAGTAAAGGCGCCAGCCGCGCCCACAGTTCGTCCGGCACTTCCCACAGGGTCTTCTGGTCGTCTATCTGCTCTTGGTGCGGTTGCGTCGTCGTCAAGACCCCACCCTACTACACTTCCCGGATAGGCTCTTAATCCTCCATCTCATAGCCCTGCCGGGTAGGTGTCGGGCACCTCGTCCTGCGCATCTCCCGTGTCCGGGTCGAGGGGCACCACCGTGCTCGTCTCGTCGAAGTGGAGGAGGGCGTCGTACATCTCGGCGGGGCGGGTGTGGACGTAGTGGCTCCAGCGTTCGGTCTCGGGGCGGTAGATCACGCCAATGAAGCGTTGCAGCCGCTCCTCGCGCAGGGCGTCCGTCGCCGCGTTCTGCCCCCGCAGGTCGAGCCAGAAGCCCGGCTCGCCGACCTCGTGGCACAGGTCCTCCAGGCTGCCTTGCAGGCCGGGGCGCACGCGTTTCGTCCGGGCGGGTTCGTCCCAGTCATCGGAAGCGGTGACCGTGCCGTGATGGGTGCTCAGGCCGACGATGTACGTCTCTTCCGGCCAGCGTTCGCGGGTGAGTTGCCCCAGGTTGAGTTCGCCCCGCCGCCAGCCCATCTCGCTCGCGCGGGCGTCTCCCAGGTGGGAGTTGTGCGCCCAGACGACGATCTTCTGGGGGCGGCTCTGCCCCTCGCCGTGCTCCACCAGCGCCTCCAGCGTCTCGGCCATGTGGCGGTCGCGGATGTTCCACGACTCGTCGCGGCCCCGGAACATCGCCCGGTAATAGTTCTCGGCGTTCTTGGCGAGGCGGGCGTTCTGCTCGGCGAAGAAGTGTTCGTCGCCGCCGAGCGGGCCCTGCGCGAGTTCGGCCTCCCGGCGCTGGAGTTCGAGGAGTTGCGCGACGGCGGCGTCCTCGCAGGGTTCCTGGCGGCCGTACTCGGTGGCGTAGCCGTAGGCCTGGGGGTTCTCGCCGAAGTGCTCGAAACACGAGTAGCGTTTGCGCGCCCGCCCCGCCGCCTCGGGGTCCACCGCCTCCAGGTAGGTGATGACCTCCCGCACCGAGCGGTGCAGGCTGTAGAGGTCGAGGCCGTAGAAGCCCGCCTCTTCCCCGGGACGGCGCCCGTTGTGGTCCCGCAACCAGTCCACGAAATGCTGCACGTCCTCGTTGCGCCACATCCACTTGGGGAACCGCCCGAAGTCGGCCAGGGCCTCCAGCGCGCTCCCGTCCTCGCCCTGACCGCGCACGAAGCGGTTCACCCGGTAGGCGTCGGGCCAGTCGGCCTCGACCGCGACCGCCGTGAAGCCGCGTTCCTCGATAAGCCGCCGGGTCAGCCGCGCCCGCTCCCGGTAGAACTCGTGGGTGCCGTGCGACGCCTCGCCGATGAGCACGAAGCGCGCCTCGCCGACGCCATCAAGCAGGGCGTCGTAGTCGTTCGAGGCGCCGGTCAGGGGTCGGATCACATCGCGGAGGGCCTGAACGAGGTTGCTCTGGGGACGGGTCATGCCTTCACTCCTGTGTGGGCGGGAGGGCGGCGAGCGTCAGCAACTCGCGCACCTCGTCGTCGGTCGTCTGGCGGAAGTCGTCGTAGAACTGGCCGACCGCCTGGAAGTGGGGCGGGGCGAGGAGGCAGACCACCTCGTCTGCCTCGGCTTCGAGCATCTGACAGACCTCGGGGGGCGCCACCGGCACGGCGACGACCACCCGGGCGGGAGCGAGGGGCCGCAGGGCGAGGAGGGCCGCCCGCATGGTCGCGCCCGTCGCTAGCCCGTCGTCCACCACGATGACGGTGCGGCCCGTGACCGGGACGGGGGGACGGCCCTCGCGGTAGGCCCGCTCGCGGCGCTCCAGCTCCGCGCGTTCCCGCCGCTCGGCCGCCTCCAGCGCCTCGGGGGACACCTGGACACGGCTTAGCAACTCCTCGTTGAGCACCCGCACGCCGCCGGACGCGATGGCGCCCATCGCCACCTCCTCGTAGCCGGGCAGGCCCAGCTTGCGGACGAGGAACACGTCGAGGGGGGCGTGCAGGGCACGGGCGACCTCGAAGGCCACGGGCACGCCGCCGCGCGGAAGGGCGAGCACGGTCGCCCCCGGCCATCCGCCCTGGGCGAGCAGGCGTTCGGCGAGGCGCCGCCCCGCGTCCCGGCGGTCGAGCAAGCGGTTCTGGGCCATGTGGACCTCGTTCCGATTCTGGGCGCCCCTCCCGCCCCGTGCCAGCGGGCTCGACTTCATGCCCCGTTGGCAGGGCGTTCATGCCCGGCGCCCCGACACCTCAAGGGCCCGACAGGCGAAAGCGCCCCGGGAGGGGCGCTTTCGTGGCTGGGTGACGGAGCCCGTGGTTACTGCGGGGGCACCGCGTCGGCCGCCGCAATCTCGAAGTGCGACACGTTGCCCTGGGCGTCGAAGCTGAACATCAGCGTCCACTCGTTGTTGGGGTCTCCCTCGAAGGTGACCGTCCGCACGTAGGAGGTCACGCCGTCGTCCTCGATGACCGCCTCGTGGAGGAGGCTCGCCTCCGGCCCGTACGTGTCGCGCCCCTCCGCCCGGAACGCCTCGAAGGCCGGGAGGTCGCCCCACGGCGCCCGGGCGGAGGGCAGGAAGGTCGACCACAGCTCGCCCAGCCGGTCCTGGTACAGCAGTGTGGTCAGCTCGCGCCCACGCGCCAGGGGCGCGGCGGGCGCCGAAGCGGGGGTCCCCGCCGCCGGAGCTTCGGGTGAGGGCCCCCGGGGCGCGGACGGCGTGGAGGGCGACGCGTCCCCCCCGAGGGTGGCAGAGACCGGGGGCACCGGGACAGCCTCGGGCGCCGCACTCCGGGCGACGGCCCCGGGCCCCTGGGGGACGGGAACGGCCGGGGCGGGGCTCGCCGGGGTCTGCCGGGGCGCGACGGCCGTGGGAACACTCGCGGGAGCCGGGCTGGCGGGCCGGGCGGCCACCTGCGGGGTGGGTCGGGTGGCCGGAGCCCGTGGCGCGGCTGTCGCGGCGTTCGGACGGGTCGCCGCCGTCTGGCCCCCCGAGCGCGCGGTGGCCTGCGGGGCAGTCCGGGGAGCCGGAGTCCGCGAGGCCGTGGAGGCGGCACCCGGGGGTCTCACGGTGGCGGGGGTCGCCGGGCGCGTGGCGGCTTGCGGGTTGGTCCGGGACGTCTGGGTGCGGGGGGCAGGGGTCGTGGCGCTCGGGCGCGTCGCCGTGCCCACGCTCCCCGGACGCGTAGCGGCCTGCGTCTGCGCAGAGGTCCGGGAAGCCGGGCGGGACGCGGGGGCGGTGGCGATCCGGGAAGCCGCCGTCGTGGGCACGGCCTCGGGGCCCGCGAGTTGCGCGGCCGTCGGGGCGGCGTTCGCCGGACGGGAGGGCGCGGGGGTTCGGGTCGTCCCCGTGGGCGCGGTGGGAAGAGCTTCCGGCCCCGCCGGGGGAGTGGAGGCCCGGGGCGCAGGCCGCGTCGCCGTGGTCTGCGTCGGGCGCGCGGCGGTGGGGGCCGTGGACTCGGCCGTCACCTTCTCCCGGGAGGGCTGGACGGACACGGGGCCGGCGGTTCGCGCGGGGGCAGACGGAGCCGCCGCCGTGGGCTTCGCCGACTCGCGGGTGATGACCACCCCGGGGGAGGCGGGCTTGGCCGTGTCGTTCGCCGCCCGGGACGCCGCCGTGCTCGCCTGGGGGCGCTCTGCAGGACTCGGGCTCACGGGGGCCGTCGGGACCGTCGCGGGCTCCTGCGGGAGGACGCTCTCTTCAGTGAGAGTCTCGTCGTCGAGCGGCGTCGCGGCGAGGGGCGCCTCGGGCACCGTCTCCTCGGGGGTGGTCACGGGATACGTGACCGGGGGCCCGGCGTTCACCGGGGTGAGGACCCACCAGGACATCCGCTGACCGAGGAGCAGGATGCCGACGGTGATCAGGGCGGCGATGAGGCAGAGGGCCACGGCCTCCTTCCAGTTCTCCTTCCAGTACATAGCGGACCTCCGCGTCGGTGGACTGACAGCCGTTATAGGCCAGACCGGGCCGGGCAAATGCGACCCGAATCCGGCCCTCGCCACGTCCGAACGAAGATGCCACCTTCGCGGCAGCCCGCAGGCATGAAGAAGGTGAGAACGTATTGGGGAAGCGGCACGCTCAGGACACGGACGACCCCTCGACGAGGAACTGAGCCTCCAGGTCGTTGTTGTCCACCACCACGCCCGCGTGCCTGCGCGGCTCCGCCTCGCGGAAGTACAGCCGGTTGCCCTCCACGTACCGGCGGTTGGACTCGGCGAGTGGGTCGGGGGAACCCCAGCCCGGCCCACGAGCGGCCCCGCGCGGCACCGAGACCGCGAAGTCCACGTGCAGGAAGACCGAGTCGTCCCACACGTCCCGCAACTCCGGACGGTGCAGGAACAGCCCGTCGAGGAGGAGGACGCTCCCGGGCGCCGCCCGAAGCTCCGGGGTGTCCACGGGGGAGTCGGTCACGTGGTCGAAGATCGCTGTCCGGTATGTCAGCGAGCCGCCCGGCCCCAGCGGGTCGAGCAGCGCCGCCCGCAGTCCCGCGAGGTCGTAGGAGTCACGGTAGAAGCCCTCGGGAGAGGTGCGGCCCAGGCGGTAACGCACGGCCCTGGGTGCGTGGAAGCCGTCCACGGAGGCGCGGATGACGGCACGGCCCCGCTCCCGCAGCACCCCGGCCAGCTCGTCCGCGAAGGTCGTCTTGCCCGCCCCGTCCACGCCGTCTATCGCCACGCGCAGCACGGGTGCGGCGGGCCGGGCGTCCAGCTGAGCGGCGAGGCGGTGCAGCAACGTCCGCCGAGTGCTCAGAGCTTCAGGTCCCCCTGCTCCGTCACGTTCAATCCCTGCGCCACCTCGCGGGACGCGCTCTGCCGCTCGCGGTCGAGGTAGGTCTGCGCCTGCCTGACCTCGCGGTCGAGGACCTGAATGGTGTCCTTGAAGCGGTCGAGGGCCTGGGTGCGGTAGGTGCTGATGGCGTCGAGCGCCCCGTACACGTCGCGGAAGGCGGCCTGAATAACTTCCGGGTTGACGGTCGCGCTGCCCGCCTGGCGCTGAATTTCGGTGGACTGTTGCCGCAGGAGGCTGGCGGTCGAGGAGATCATGTTCCCCGTCGTCTCGTTGATAGCCGTGACCTGCCCGAGCACGGCCTGCTGGGTGCCGAGCGCCTGGGCGACCATCAGGGCGGTGCGCAGGGCGCTCACCGTGGTCGTCGTCGCCCGGTCCACCCCCTTGATGAGTTCGAGGTTGTTGCGCCGCACGAGGTCGAGCGCGAGATAGCCCTGAATCCCCACCGCGAGCTGGGTCAGCAGGTCCGTCACCCGCTGGCGCACCGCGAACAGCAGCTCCTCGCGCACGACGCGGGCCTTTTCCGGGTCGGTGGCCTCCAGGGTGCTGAGCCGGACGGTGAGGGCGTCGTCCACCGCCCTGCCGACGTGGGCGTACTGCCGCAGCTTCTGCATCGTCTCCCAGAGGTGGACCTTCTCGGTCTCGATGCTCGCGTTGTCGCGCCGCAGCTCGTCCTGGCCCCGGTAGAGCGCCTCCAGAATGGCGTTGAGGTGAGCCTGCGCGCTCTGGTAGCGGTCGAGGGCGTTCTGCGCCCTGCGCCCCCCCGGCAGCTTCCCGAAAAAGCGCCGGGCGGTCGGCGCGCGGCTGGGGTCGAGGTCTTCCACCGTGCGGCGCAGGTCGGTCAGGCCCTTGAGGATGGAACTGCCCTCTGCGAGTGCCCCCGCTTTCGTCGCCCGCAGGGGACGCTCCAGCATCCGGTTCGAAACCTGGGCGGCGGCCCGCTGCTCCATGAGGCCGAGGTCATGAACGGAGTCGAGCTTGCGTTTGAAGGTCTCGCCGTGGGTGCCCGCCTTCAAGACGTCCTCGACGAAGGCCCGCGCCATCGCGTCGAGCCGCGCCCGGTCCTCGGGGGAGAGGGGCACCATCTCGGGGGCGTCACCTGCCTGCACCGGGGGCACCGCCTCGGGGGCCTTCATCAGGGACTCGGGGGGGGTGAGGGGATCGGGCTTGGAGTCGCTCATAGCCCACAGTACGCCCCGAGCGGGGACCGGGTTGCGTCCGCCCTTTGGCCGAAGGCGGGCGGATGCGCCCCGCCGCCCCTCGCTTTCCCGCTAGGGTAGGCCCACCATGAACAGGCTCGCGCCCCTCCTCCCCCTCGCCCTGACGCTCGCGGCCTGCGCCCCGGTCCCCGTCCGCACTTGGGACGCCCGCCTCACCGCCACGGCCCGCACGCCGGGCGGCGTCCTCTCCTTCGACTGCAACCCGGCCCTGGTCGCGCGGCAGGGGGGCACGACCCTCATGCTCTCCGAGCGCAACTCGTTCGCCTGCCCGGGCACGGATGGGCGGGCGACCCTGGCCCTGACGATCTTCGAGGTGACGAGTCCCCCGGCGCCGCAGCCTCCCGCCGTTCCGGGCAGACCCACACCTTCCCGCGTGCCCGACCGGACGAGCGAGACCCAGGCCCAGGTGCTCCTCGTCGTGCCGGGCGGAGCGGGAGACGCGCCCCTCACCTACACGGGGCAGGCGAGGCTGGGCCCATACGAGCATGTGGGCAACCGCCGCCTGCGCGGGGAGTTCGGTGCCGACCTGGGCGGGGGCGTGAGCGTGCGGGGGAGCTTCAACCTCGTGGGCGAGTAACCCGGGCCCGTCCCCACAGTCGCCCCTATACTCCTGTCCATGATCGACGCGGCCCAAGTCGAATACCTCGCGCAGCTCGCGCGCCTGGAACTCACCCACGAGGAGCGGGGGGCGATGCGAGAAGACCTCAACCACATCCTCGGCTACTTCGAGCAACTGAGCGAGGTGGACACCACGGGCGTCGAGGAGATGCAGCGCCCGGTGGACCTCGTGAACGTGCTGCGCGAGGACGTGCCCGGCGAGAGGTTCGCCCCCGAGGTGGTGGCCGCCCTCGCCCCCGAGATGCAAGACGGCTTCGTGCGGGTGCCGCGAACGGTGGAGCAGGACTGATGAGTGGCCTGAGACTCAGGGGCGGCCCTTCGCTTTTCTTGCTCGCGTTCGCGCGTCTCTGGAGGCGGTGATGCTCGACCTCAAGTTCATCCGCGAGAACGCCGGGGCCGTCAAACACGCCACCCTGGTCAAGGGCGTGAACCTCGACCTCGACGAGTTGCTGCGGGTGGACCGCGAACTCGTGGAACTCAAGCAGCGTGTCGAAGCCCTCCAGACCGAGCGCAACGCGAACGCGAAGCAGGTGCCGAAAGCGACCCCGCAGGACCGCCCCCTTCTCATCCAGCGGGGCAAAGACCTCGCCGAGGAGATCAAGGCGCTGGAGCCCTCCCTGCGGGCGCACGAGGACCACCTCCGGCAACTGCTCCTCCGCGTGCCCAACATCCCCCACCCCTCGGTCCCGGTGGGCAAGGACGACTCCGAGAACGTCGAGTTGCGCCGCGAAGGGCAGATTCCCGAGTTCACCTTCCCGCCCCTCGACCATGTGGAGATTCTCGAACGCCAGGGCTGGGCCGACCCCGAGCGCGTGGCGCGGGTGAGCGGCAGCCGCTCGTACCTCCTCAAGGGGGACGCGGTGCTGCTGGAGATGGCCGTGCTGATGTTCGCCATGGACTTTCTGCAAGGGCGCGGCCTCACGCCCCTGAGCACGACCTCCCTCGTGCGCCCCGACACCCTGGTTGGGTCGGGCCACTTCCCGGGGGGCGAGGATATGGTCTACAAGATCGAGGGAGACGAGCTGATGCTGGCGGGAACGGCGGAGGTTCCGGTCAACAGCCTCTACGCGGGCGAGCAACTGGCGCTGGATCAGTTGCCGATGACCTACGCCGCCCTCAGCGCCGCCTTCCGCTCGGAGGCGGGGTCGGCGGGGCGGGACGTGCGGGGCCTGATCCGGGTCCACGAGTTCCGCAAGGTCGAGCAGTACGTGATGACGCGCGCGGACGAGGCCGAGGGCCTGCGCTGGTTCGGCGTGCTGCTGGAGAACGCCGAGGCGATGCTGCGGGCCCTCGAACTGCCCTACCGGGTCGTCCAGAACTGCACGGGCGACATGGGCGCGGGCAAGGTGCTGATGTACGACATCGAGACCTGGGTGCCCAGCGAGGGCCTTTACCGCGAGACGCACTCCTGCTCGTACCTGGGGGACTGGCAGGCCCGCCGCACGGGGCTGCGCTACCGCGACGAGCACGGCAAGCTGGTGTATGCCCATACCCTGAACAACACGGGCATCGCCACCCCTCGCATCCTGGTACCCCTCCTCGAAAACCATCAGCTCTCAGACGGCACGGTGCGGGTGCCGGAGGCGCTGCGCCCCTACCTGGGCGGGCGCGAGCGGCTGGGGGTGCCGGTGCGGGAGGAGGCCACGGCATAGCCCGTCCGGGGCTGACCTCGCCGCCGAAGCGGAGGGCTGCACCTTCGCCCCGGAAACGGAAGAGGTTCTGTACCGTGAGGGGGTGAAACGCCTCCCGATGCTGCTGTTGCCCCTGGTCCTCGCCGCCTGCCAGAGCGTGGGCGTGGTGACTCCCGAGGAACTTCCTCCCCTGCGCGAGAGTGCGCTGGGCGAACCCCTGGAGTTTTCGGGCGACGTCGAGAACTGGACGGCGGGACAGACGGCGCCGGTCCTGGTCGGGCAGACGACCGTGGGTCTGGTGCGGTCGGACGGCACCTTGAGCGTTTCGGCGCAACCGGCTCCCCTCTCTCTGGCGGAAGTGGAGGACGTCTTGCTGCCCGCACCGGGTGGGGGCGAGGAACGGGCATGCTCGCTCAGAACCCTGACGTTCTCGGCTCAGGCTGCCCGGGCCTACCGGGTGAGCGGCCTGAACCTTGCCGCGAGTGAGTCCCGGGCGCTGGTGCCTCAAACGTCTCCCGTCCCCCCGAGCCCCATGTTGCTGCGCTCACGGGGCGAGACCCAGGTCGTGCTCGTCTACGTGGACCGGGACGTGCGGATCAGCGGCCAGAAGTCTTGCACCGGGAAATACTGGCCGTGGGACGCTTCTGCCTCCACCTGGGCACGCGGCTCGTCCATCAACGTCTTCCTGCGCAAGGGGTGGAACACCGTCTCCATCACCGAGAAGTACCTGGGCGAGAACAAGTGGCAGCTCGTCGTGCAGGGCGGGGACACGACGCCCGCCACTCCCTGGCGGTACAACGGCGTTCCGCTGTCCGCCGCGCCCTTTTGAACCCGCCTCCCGGCCTTTGACGTGCCCGCCTCCTCACCGCCCAGCCCTTACCCTACGCCTATGGACATTCCGCGTGAGTTGCTGGCCCAGACGCAGGCCCGGTTTACCGGCCGTGATTCCGAGCGGGCGGGCACGCGTGAGCGCCTGAGCGTGGGCGGGCCGCTCGTCGCCGACACGGAGGCCCGCGCCCTGACCCGCCTGACCCGCCTCGGCGTGCCCCTGCCCGACGCCCGCGCCCTCGTCGAGGGCCACGAGGACGTGCCCACGGTCGCCGCCCGCCTCCCCGAGGCCACCCGCCTGGGGCTGGAGCGGGTGCTGGGCACGAACGACCTGCTCGGCGTCGCCTACCTCGACCTCGCCCGGGCTGCGTCGCGGGCGGTGGGGCGGGTCGTGCTGCGGAGCGAGGGGGGCCGCACGATAGGGTACGGCACGGGCTGGCTGTGCGGCCCCCGCGCCATCCTCACCAACCACCACGTGCTGGAGGGCGCCGAGGACGCCCGCCCCTCGGTCATCGAGTTCAATTACGAGCTGCGCGCGGACGGCACCCTCACCGACCGGGTGACCCTGAGCCTCGACCCCGACACGCTCTTTCTGACCTCGGACACGCTGGACTACTCGCTCGTGGCGGTGAGGGGGGACACCTCCGCCTTCGGGTGGCTGCCCCTTTTCGGCACCGTGGGCAAGGTGCTCGTCGGCGAGGCGCTGAGCATCGTCCAGCACCCCTCGGGCGAGCCCAAGCAGGTCGCGCTGCGGGAAAACCGGCTGGTGGACCTCCTCCCCGACTTCCTGCACTACGAGACGGACACCGCGCCGGGGTCGAGCGGCAGCCCCGTTTTCAACGACACCTGGGAGGTCGTGGCCCTGCACCACAGCGGCGTGCCCCGCACGGACAGCCAGGGCCGGACACTCCGCCGCGACGGTCAGCCTGCCAAACCCGGCGACCCCGACACCGTCATCGACTGGATCGCCAACGAGGGGGTGAGGGTGAGCCGGATCGTGGAGGACCTGCGCACCCGGGCGGACGCGGCGGGGAACGTGCTGGTGGCGGAGGTGCTCGCCGCCAACCGTCCGCCCGTGGTGGGCTCACCCGTCGCCTCCTCCCCCTCGTCCCCCCTGACCGAGGCCGCCCGTGTGCTCGACCTCGGCGCCCTCAGCGTCGGCCCGGACGGCGTGGCGAGCGTGCCCGTCACCCTGCGGCTGCGGGTGGGCGGGGAGGAGCGTGGAAGGCCCCTCCCGCCCGAGCGCCCCTACCTCGACCCCGAGGACGAGGCACACGCGGCGAGCTACTACGCTGGCCTCCCGGCCGGGGGGACGCCCCAGGCCCGCTTCCTGGCCCTCGCGGAACTCGTGAGGCGGACCCACGCGCGCACGCCCGGCTACGATCCGGCGGACGAGGTGTACCCCTGGGTGGACCTCTGGCCGGACGGCAAGCTGCGGAGTCTGTACTCCGCCCGAGAACACGCGCCGGAGGAACTGATCAAAGCCGACCGCACCGCGCGGGAGCGTCGCCTCGCCCTGGCTGCCCGGGAGGGGCTGAGCGTGGACGCCCTGGAGGACGCCCTGCCCTACAACTGCGAGCACGTCGTCCCCCAGTCGTGGTTCGGGGGGCGCGAGCCCATGCGCGGCGACCTGCACCACCTCTTCGCCTGCGAACCGGGCTGCAACTCGTTCCGGGGGAACACGCCGTACTTCGACTTTCCCGACTACGGTGAGGTTCTGCGGAGCGACTGCGGCAAGCGCGAGCCCGGCGAGTTCGAGCCCGCGCACGGCAAGGGGGCCGCCGCCCGCGCGACCCTCTACTTCCTGCTGCGCTATCCCGGCGTGGTGCGCCAGTACGGGGAGCGGCACCTCCAGACCCTCCTCGCGTGGCACGGGGCCGACCCGCCCGGCGACTGGGAGCGCCACCGCAACGCGGCGATCTTCGAGAGGCAGGGCAACCGCAACCCCCTGATCGACCACCCGGAGTGGGGGGCGGAGGTGGACTTCACGGAGGGGCTGGGCAGGTAGCCACGTCCTCGCGCAAAAGGAAAAGGCCGGGTGGGAGTGCCCGGCCTGACCCTTCGAGTCTCGCTCAGGGCTGAGTGCTCGCCGCCCCCGCCCCCGCTCCCGCCGCCTGACTCGCCTCGCGCCGCTTGGCCTCCAGTTGCCGCGTCTTGACGGCTTCGGCGGCGAAGTAGCTGCCCACCACGGCGACGGCGGCGACGACCTGCGCGATGATTCCCTCCCAGGTCGGGTACACACCCAGCCACAGGCTCGCCCACGAGGGGAACTCGAAACCGAGCGGGTGGACGGGGAACCAGCCGACGAGTTGCAGCACGTGGACGGTGTTGCCCACCATCACCGCGAGCACCGCGCAGATCATCATGCCCGTCCACACCAGGAGCTTTTTCATCGGCAAGCGGGCTTGCAGCGCGAAGACGAGGACGCCGACGCCGATCACGCTCACCAGGCCCAGCCCGGTGCCCGTCAGGACCGGGGCCGCGCCCGATTGCAGCACCAGCGATTGCAGGAACAGCACCGTCTCGAAGCCCTCCCGGTAGATGGAGGTGAAACCGAGCACCGCCAGCCCGATCCATTGCCCCGTCTGCGCCACCCCGCCCACCGTCAGGCCGTGCTTGTGCTTCTGGAAGGCGGCCATGCGGTCGGTCCAGTACACCTGATGGAAAAACCAGTTCATGATCAGCAGCAGCACGGCGATGGCGATGACGCTCACGACCGCCTCCAGCTTCTCGCCGTAGCGGGCAAAGAGGCCCAGGGTGCCGCTGAGGACGAACCACGTGACGGCGGTGGCGAGGAAAGCCCCGGCGGCGCCGAGCCACATCGGGCGGCGCAGATGCTTGACCTCCGGTCGGCGCAGGCTGCCCATCAGCGCGGCGAGGATGAGGACCGCCTCCAGCCCCTCGCGGAAGACGATCACGCCCGCGTTCGTTGCCACGGCGGCGGGAGCGACCTCAGTGCCCAACATCCGGGCGGTCTCGCGCAGGCCGTCCTCCAGCGCGGCCCGGGTTTCGCGGAAGGCGGCGGGTGTCCCCCGCTCGCGGATCAAGCGGGCGAGGCCGTCGGGGCGCTGACCGTTCCAGAAGAGGTTTTCGAGCCGCAGTTTGAGGTCGGGGGCGAAGACGGCGATCCTCGCCTCGGCGCCGCTCTCCAACGTGGCGTAGGCGTCGAGCCGGGCGGTCTCGGCGGCGGCCCAGTCGCCTCCTTCAGCGGCGGAGACCACTGCGTCGAGCTGGGTGCGGATCACGCCGAGGTCGGCGCTGGCGTCGTGCGCCTGCCATGCGGCGGGGAAGGCCGTTCTGACCTGGCCGAGCAGCGCGTTCACGTCCGCCTCGATGCTGGAGGGAGCCGGGGCGCCGTCGTGCGCGGCGGCGCGGTTCAGGCCCGCCTCCAGCCCGGCGAAGCCCGCCCGCAGGCCCGCCGCGTCCGCCCCCCGGGGCAGCAGCGGCGCGAGGTCGGTGAAGGCGGCCCGCGCTCCCGTCAGGAAGGTCCTGGCCTCCGTCACCTCCAGGTCGCTCGTCACGACCGGGCTCCCGCCGCTCAGCTTCACGCCCCGCCCGTACTCCACGGGCACGAGCGCCAGGAAGCGGGTGACCTGCCCCGCCCGCGCCCGAAGCTCGACGGCGGAGAGGGGGGCGGCGCGGAAGCCCCCCAGGTCGGCCTGCACGCGGGGGAGCGAGGCGGGCAGGGCGGCGAGGTCGGCTTCCAGGCGGGCCAGTCGCTCCGCTCCGCGCTGTTCCCGGTAGGCGGGCGCAAGCAGGGCGAAGTAGCCCCGTGCCAGGGCCGCCTGCTCGGCGCTCCGGGTGCGCCAGCCTCGCGCCTGCGCCGTCTCTAGGTCACGCAGCGCCCCGCCCAGTCGCGCCTGGTAACCGTCGAGCACGTCGGCGCGCACGGCTTCGAGGGTGGCCTGCGGGGTGAGCTTCCCCGCCCCCAGCGCCTCGACCGCCCCCGTGGCGTCGGCGCTCAGCCGGGTGAAGGCGCTCGCGGTGCGGAACTCGCGGGCGGCCAGCCAGTCGCGGGCGGAGGCGGCGTCCCCGGACCGGATGCTCGCTTCGAGTCCCGTGTAGGTGCCCCCCAGGAGCGCGGTCCAGGCGCGGGCGCGGGCGGCGGCGAGTCCTGCCTCGTCGCCTGCCTTTGCCGCACGAACTGCGTCGTTCAGGGCGGCCTCCACGTCCCCGGCGGCTTTGGGATTCACGGCGGCCAGGGCGGGGCGCAACTCGGCGGCGGCCAGCCCCGCCTCCCGCACCAGACCGGCGGCCTGCGCCCGGTCGAAGGTCACCTCGATCTGCGCGTCGGCGAGGCGGGAGCGCAGCGTCTCGGCAGGACCAGCGTAGTCGGCGGCCACGGCGGGGGAGAGGGCGGCGAGGCCCAGCGCCGCGATCAGGGCCAGTCGGGACATCACTCGACCTTCACGCCGAGGAGGGCGGCGGCCTGGGTCAGGCGACCGGTGACTGCGGTCGCGCGGTTTTGCGCCTCCTCCTGCAAGGTGTCCGCCTGCTCGGGCGTGAAGCGCCGGGTGCGCTCCAGCCGCTCCAGCCGGGCCACGAAGGCGGCGAGGTCGCTCAGCCCCGAGGTGATCTGGGCGTCCAGCGCGGCGTTCTTCGCCCGCACGTCCGGCTTCAGGCCCGCGTACATCGCCTGCCAGGAGCGCACGTTGCCGCTCAGGTCGGACAGGCGCGAGATCACCACGAAGTCGGTCCGCTTGCTGCGCTCGCCGAGCACGAAGCGGCTCGTCTTCCAGTTCTCGAAGAACACGGGGCCCACCGTGGGCACGTTCCCCGCCAGCGCCCCGAACACGTCCGCCCGGGTGGGCGTCCAGGCGGCAGCGGCCTTGCGCAGGGCGAGCGTCTGCCGGTTCAGCTCGGCGGCGGCGGCCTTCAGCACGTTCGCGTCGGGAAGCCCGTCCCCGAAGTCGATCTTCCCATTGCCGTCCACGTCGAAGGGCACCCCGCTCCCGAACGTCCTCACGGTGCCCCACAGGGCCGCCTCGTTCACCCCGAAGAGGTTGCCGGGCTTGGCGAGGACCTTGCCGTCGGGCAGCTTGAGGTCGAAGGGCACCACGTCCTCTCCCCCCTCGGCGGCGCTCGTGCCCGCGTCGAGGATCAGGTCGAAGTCGCTGAGGGCCTCGACCCCCGCCACGATGCCCTCGATGTCCTCGTAGGCCGGGCTCGCCTTCGTCCAGCCAGCGCGGGCCTCCTGCAACGCGGCGCGCACGGGGCCAGGTTGCGCGGCGAGCTGCTTGTAGTCGAAGTTCGCGGCCTTTGCCAGCGCGTAGTAGCGGTCGGCACCCCGCACGAGCCCGGCGGTCCCGGCGGCCTGCACGCCCAGCTTGCCGCCCAGGTAGGTCTTGACGCCGCCCAGCGAGGCGGCCTGCGCTCCGCCCGCCAGGGTCAGCGTGAGAAGGATGGGGAACAACTTCATACCCCCAATCCTGAACATCCCGAGTAATTTAGTCAAGATTTGGTCTCCACGCCCCATTCGCCGCGCGGCGTTACCCTGCCCGCATGACCCTGCCCCCCAACCCCAGACAACCGAGCAGCCGCACCGACAAGGGGGTGCGCGGCTTCGACCTCGACCTGCACGTGACCTTCGCCCGCCCCCTGCCGCGTGAGGAGGCCCTGACGGTGCTGCGGCCCGCCGAGGGCTTCACGGTGGACCTGTATGCTCCGCACCTCGACCCCGGGGGGCCCGTGCCCTCCGCCCGGCTGACCGGCCCCCTGCGCGACCGGGAGGCTGTGCGCGCCCTGCTCGCGGCGTGGCTCCAGGGCGAGGCGCGCAGCGTCGAGGTCGGCCTGCACGGCTTCCTGCGCTCGACCACGGGCGCGACGGAGTGGATGCCGTGGCGCCGGAATGCCGTCCTGCCCCGCTCGTCGGTGGGGAGCGTGGCCTTCGAGGAGGGCGTGAAGTACGTGCTGGAGTAGCGTGAGAAAGCGCGGGGGCCGCACCTCTTCAGGAACGGCCCCGTTCACTTTCCCCCGCCCCTACGCGCTCAGCGGCAGGACGAAACCGCGCGCCTTGGCGTCCTCGTCCTCGCGGGGGCGCAGCACGAGCACGGCGAGGCTGGCGTCGGGGCGCAGCAGGTAGGGCAGCCAGGTGTGGGTGAGGGTGTGGAGGGCCCGCCGGGCGTGCTCGATGGTCTCGGCCTGCACGAGATCGCGTAGCACGAGCACGGCCTCGTCGCCCTGGGCGCTGGTCCACACGTCCACCACGCCCACCCGGTCCACGCCCCGGTGGTCTCGGTACTCGAACTGGTGGGCCCGCCTGATGAGCTGCATTCGTCTTCACCCCTTCACACGAGACAGCTTCGCCCGGTGCCACCCTGCGGCCCGGACCTCGTGAGCTGTCACGTCCGGTCCAGCCTAAGGGCCCGCCTAGTGGCCTTTGTCCCGCCTCCCCCGTCGGGCCCCCACCGGGAGCACCCCTTAAGCCCGGATGAATGGGCATCCTCTCCCGGGACCGACCGGCGGGTTGGGCCCCTGGGCTTGAGGATTTCGCCGGGCGAGGCCACTCCGGGCGACCGCTCACGGTGTCGCGCGCCCCCGCCTTCCTAGAATGCCCGGCGTGACGCCAGGCGGAGTGAACGAGATGCTGCTCGAATTCCAGGGGTACGTCCTCGCGTACCGCCTGCGCGCCGCCGTGGGGGGCCGGGTGGCGCCGCCGGGCGAACCGCTCACCCTCGCCGGGTATGCCGCCCGGCGCCTGGAGCGGCAGGACCTCGCGCGGGGTCTGGTGAGAAAGGGCCTGGACGCAGCGCGGATGCAGCGCCTCGACGCCCTCTCCGACGAGCTGATGTTCGGCTTCTGGCTCAACCCCGCCGAGGTGGCGGCCTTCCTGCGCGCGGCGATCCGCCAGGGCAGCCACCCGGCCCTCGGCGACCCGGACGCCTTCGCGGCCCTGCTCACCCCCGCCGAGAAGGGGCGGCTGGGCGACACGGGCGTGCGGCTGGTGTGCGCCCACCACCTGACCTGTCTCACCCTCGCCGCGCCCATGCTCGACCCCGACGCCCTGGCGGGCGTGTGGAGGCGGGTGGAGGCCACCACGCCGCCCCTCTTCGTGGACGAACTCGCCGCCGCCGGGCAGGTCTAGGGTGGGCGCCGTCGCGGGCCTGCTGCGCGCCCTCGTTCCCCGCCCCTGCCCCGGCTGCGACGCCCAGCTCGGGCGGGAGGCGGGGCTGTGCCCGGCGTGCCGCGCCCGGCTCGTGCCCCGGGTGGAGGTGTACTCGCCGCTGTGGCTGCGTCCCGAGGGGCACCTCGTCACCCTGGGGCCCTACCGGGGGGTGACCCGGCGGGCGGTGCGCGCCCTGAAGTTCGGCGGCGCGCGAGACCTGGCGGGTGCCCTTGGCGGGGCGCTGGCCGCTGGCGTTCCGGCGGGGTGGAACGTCCGCTCGGTCGTCCCCGTGCCCCTACACTCCGCCCGCGAGCGGGAGCGCGGGTTCAACCAGGCCGCCCTTCTCGCCGGAGCCGTCGCCGCCTCGCTGAACGTGCCCGCCGTCCCCGCCCTGCGCCGCACCCGCGCGACCGGACAGCAGGCCCGCCTCCACGCGCACGAGCGGGCGGGAAACCTCGCCGGGGCCTTCGCCGCCGACCCGCGCCGCCTGCCCTCCGGCCCGGTCCTGCTGCTCGACGACGTGATGACGACCGGGAGCACCCTGCTGGCGTGCCGGGACGCGCTGCACGCGGCGGGGGTCCGGGAAGTGCGCTTCGCGGTGGTCGCCCGCTGACTTCCGCCGCAACGGTCCCTCATGCGGGTGCGCTACGGTGCCGGGTATGAAGTCCCCGCTCCCCCTCGCCCTCGCCGCCGTCAGCCTGCTCGGAAGCGGGCTCACGGGCCGCGCGGGCGCCCAGACGCTCGTGCCCTTCACGGACCCCAAGCTGCCCTTCACGGTGAGCCTGCCCAAGGGGTGGTTCGGCGCCAACTTCAACGACGGCACGGGCGGCGTGAGCGTCGTGTCGTCCAAGACGCCGCCCGCCGCCCTGATCCGCCTGCTGTTCGTATCCAAGAACGGCAAGACCCCCGAACTCAAGCAGGAATTCCGCAACTTCGAGGCGGGGGTGGCGCAGACCGGGGGCAAGCTCAAGCTGTTCCGGGGCCGCAACGTGACTTACGGCGGCGTGAAGGGCGTCGAGCGCGAATACCTCATCACCGGCGCGCAGACCTCCGTGCGCGTGCGGATCTGGTTCGGCAACGGGGCGAAAAACCTCTACTCCTTCCAGGTGACCGACACGCCCGAGCGTTATGCGGGGAGCAGCGCCCTCTTCAGCCAGGTGCTCGCCAGCCTCCGTTTCCGGTCCTGAGGCCGCGACCCGCCGCCGCCGGACCGGGTACGGTGGAGTATGCGCCGCCTCCTGCTGCTGGCCCTGCTCGCCCTCACTCCCTTCGCCGAGGCGGGGAACCGCCAGGGCGTGCGGCGCGTCACCTTCTCGCCGGACGGCACGCGGGCCCTGGTGGTCACGGGTGGCGTGCAGGACGGCAGCGGCTTCAGCACGGCGGGCCTGACGGTGGTGGAGACCGGAACGGGCCGGACCCTGCGCGAGGTGTCGGCGACCTCCCAGACGGGAACGGTGGAGGAGGTCGTCGCGTCCCTGCTCCGCCGTGAACGTGCCCTCCTCGCCCGGAACGGTCTGACGCCCGGGCAAACGGCCCGCCCCGTGTTCACCCGCCCCTCCCCGGTTCAGGCGCCCGTGTGGACCGAGGGGCTGCGCGCCGGGACGAGCGCCACCCTCCCCGTCCGGTTGTGGACGCGCCCGGTGCCGGTGCGGCTCAGCGTGCGTTCCTTGCCCTCCCCCTGCCGCTCCACGGACCTGCTGCCCCCCGGTGAGGAGCCCGCCGGGTTCACGCTGGACGTGAAGGGGCAAACCCTTCACCTCGACCGGGGGCTGCCCGCCAGCCGGGAGTGCGCCGCCCGCTACGCCCTGGAACGGGTGTACGTGCGGGGCAACCGCGCCGTCTTCGTGCTGCGCGCCTATACCCCGGGCTTCGAGGGGCCGAACGCGGAGCCGGTGGTCGTGGCAGCCACCCTGCGGTGAGCGGCGCCCTTCCCCCTCTGCTCCGCAGCTCTGCGAGTCCGGCCCTTCGGGCCACCTCTGCTTCGCAGCTTTGCAAGTCCCCTCAAAGGGAGGCTACACCACAGGGTTCTCACGGCAGGTTCGTCTCCGGCTTCCCTCTCCTTCGGAGCTGTACCAGCCCAAGGGGAGCTGACCGACTCGTAGAGCTGCTTGCGGAGGGGTCGCCCCCGGCCTCCGACCCTCCCTGCTAGAATGCTCCGCGTGTACACGAACCGCCGCGCGCACCACGAATACGAGCTGCTTGACCGCTTCGAGGCGGGCATCAGCCTGACGGGCAGCGAGGTCAAGAGCGTGCGCGCGGGCGGGGTGGACTTCCGCGACGCCTTCGCCCGGGTGGTGAACGGCAACGTCGAGCTGGAGGGCCTCTACATCCCCCCCTACACCGAGGCCACCTACAACAACCACGAGCCCCGCCGCACCCGCCGCCTGCTGCTGCACCGCGAGGAGATCGGCAAGTTGCGCCGCGCCCTGGACCAGAAGGGCCTGACCCTGGTGCCCACCCGGCTGTACCCCAAGGGCCGGGTCTTCAAGGTGGAACTCGCCCTCGCGCGGGGCAAGCAGCTCCACGACAAGAGGCGCGCGGAGGCCGAGAAGACCCTGCGCCGGGAGCTGCGCGAGCTGTGAGGGGGCGGACGGGCGGCTTCCTGGGCCGGTTCTCCGGGCCCCTGCTGCTGTCGGCGGCGCTGCTGGGGGCGGGGCTGGCAGGCGCGCAGATCACCTTCAACCGGCTGAACCTGGTGGGCACCCAGGTCCAGAGCATCGACCTCTACGGGGCCGAGTACGCCAGCGACCTGGTGCTGAGCGGCGTGATGCGCATCTCCCGGGAGGAGGTGGAGAACGCCGGGACCATCGTCCGCGTGGAGGCCTTCGGGCACACCCTGCTCCTGCCGCTCGACGAGGACCAGCAGCGGGCCACGACCGACTTCAACACCGTGCAGCTCGATACCGAGCGGGTGCAGGCCCGCACCGCCACCCTGGTGAACGGCAACCTCTACCTGCCGCTCGACACGCTGGCGCGGGGGCTGGGCGCCACCTACGAGCAGGGCACCTTCAAGATCACGCCCGCCACCCTCCAGGGGGTGAGCAGCCGCGCGGGGGCGGACAGCGACCGCCTCGTCCTCGACCTCACCCGCGACGTGGCGGTCACCGACGAGCTGCGGGGCACGACCGTGACGGTCACCCTGCGCGGGGTGAAGGGGGAGGCGCGGCGCTACACCACCCGGGGGGCCTTCGTGCCGACCGCCGAGGTGGCGCGCAAGGGCGACGACCTCACGCTGAGTTTCACCCTGCCGCAGGGGAGCGGCTACCGGGTCTACCGGGTGGTGCGCCCCGGCGGCGCGCGGCTGGTGGTGGACGTGGGGCCGGGGGTGCCGCGCACGACGCCCGCCCTCCTCGACCGCATCACCCGGCCGCTGATCGTGCTCGACCCCGCCCGGGTGACGGGGCTGGGCCGCGACGTGACGCTGGAGGTGGCCCGCCGCGCCGCCGAACTCCTGAACGAGGCGGGCTGGCAGGTCAAGGTGACGCGCGACGCCGCGACCGCCCTGGGGCTGAACCAGAAACTCGCCCTGACCCGGCGCAGCGACGTGTACCTCGCGCTCGACCTGGGGCGCTTCCCGGGTTCGCAGCGCAGCGGCGTGACCGTGTACGAGCCGACGGGGCGCGCGGGCTCGCAGTACATCAACGCGCTGCGCGGCGGGGCGCAGATCCCCTACGGCAACCTCGCCGTGGGGGGGCCGGGCGGCACCCGGCGCCTGTCGGAACTCCTGCGGGGCGAGTTGCGCGGCGGTGGGGTGACCGCCAAGCAGGAGAACGTCAGCCGGGTCCTGATGCTGGGCGAGGCGCCCCAGGCCGCCCTCCTGCTCGAACTCGGCTGGGCGGGGGACGCCGGGGACCGGGCGAAGCTGGGGGTGGACGAGCGGCTCCAGGCGATGTCGGTCGCGGTGGCGCGTTCGGTGGCGACCTACTTGACGGCCCGGGCCTCGAATGCCGGGCGGGCCACTCCTGCGGCGAGCGGGGCGCGGCAGTGAGGCGGCTCTTTTCCCTCTTCAACGTGGTGAGCGCCGCGCTGCTCGCCGCCGCCGCCTACGCCTACCAGGAGGTGCAGCGGCCCCCCGAGACGCCGCGCGCCCCCGCCCTCGAACTCGCCGAGAAGCGGGGCGTGCGGGTGAAGGTGTACTTCACCGACCCCCAGGTCCAGAGCTTCAAGCCCGAGACGCGCACGGTGCAGGTCACCCAGGAGAACCCGGGCGCCGTCGCGCAGGCCGCCGTGAACGCCTGGGCGAGCGGCCCCACCGCCTCCGGGGGTCTGGCCGTCGTGCCCAAGGGCACCCCCGCCCCGCGCGTGTGGCTGCGCGGCGCGCACTACTACGTCAACCTGCCCGCCGCCTATCCCAAGCTCAAGTACGGCACCAGCGGCGAGCGGATGCTGTTGTGCACCCTCACCCGCACGCTGCTGGAGACGCGCGGCCAGGACGTGACCTTTCTGGTGAACGGCCAGAACGCCGACACGCTCGGCCACCTCGACCTGCGCGAGCCCTACACCCGGCAGGACTGCGCGGACTCGTGAGGAGCCCAGGCAGGGGCTGAGTTCCGGCCACATCCCACCCATGCTCCACAGCATCACCCTGCAAGGTTTCAAGAGCTTCGCCGACCGCACCCG
Source organism: Deinococcus aetherius (assembly GCF_025997855.1). Lineage (NCBI taxonomy): Bacteria > Thermotogati > Deinococcota > Deinococci > Deinococcales > Deinococcaceae > Deinococcus > Deinococcus aetherius. The sequence continues at coordinate 1,840,863 of NZ_AP026560.1, read as the reverse complement.
CCTGGAGTTCGGGCCGGGCGTCTCGGCCGTCATCGGCCCGAACGGCAGCGGCAAGAGCAACGTGGTCGAGGCGCTGCGCTGGGCGACCCACGGGGCGCGGGCGCGGGAATTGCGGGCCGGGCGCGGCACCGAACTGATCTTCCACGGGAGCGGCGGAAAGGCGCCGCTGGGCCTCGCCGAGGTGCAGGTCGAGTTGCAGACCCCGGAGGGCCGCGTCAACGTCACCCGCCGGGTGTACCGCGACGGGACGGGCGAGCAGGACCTGAATGGCCGCCCCGTCCGTGCCCGCGACGTGCAGGGGGCGCTGCGCGGGACCGGACTGGGACCGGGCGGGCTCGCCGTCATCGGGCAGGGGGAGGTGAGCGGGGTGGTGCAGGCGGAGGGCCGCACCCTGCTGGGCTACGTGCAGGAGGCCGCCGGGCTGTCGCGCGCCGTGTCGGCCCGGCAGGAGACGGAGGCGCGGCTGCGCGAGGCGGACGGGCACCTGGAGGGGCTGCGGCTGGTGCAGGCGGAACGGGCGGCCCAGGTGGACCGCCTGACCCGCGCCGCCGAGACCGCCCGCCTGTGGCGCGCCCTGACCCTGCGCGTCCTGACGCTGGAGGACGCCCTGAAACGCGAGCGGCAGGCGTCCCTCGGGCGGGAGATCGCCCAGGCACGCGCGGAGGCCGCCGCCCTCGCCGCCCGCAGCGCCGCCCTCGCCGCCGGGGTGCAGGCCGCTGCCGCCCGGGTGGAGGCCGCCCGCGACGCGGTGGGGGAGGCCCGGGCGAGACAGGAGGCGTTCACAGGGGCTCTGGACACCCTGCGCGCCGCCCGGGACGCCCACGCGCAGGCCGAGCGGTACGCGGGCCACCTCCGCGCCGAGGAGGGGCGGCTGCGGGCCGAACTCGGCGCCCTGCCCCAGAGCCCGCCCGAGGAGACCGCCCCCGACCTCCCCGCGCTGGAGGTCGCCGTCACCGCCGCCCGCACCGCCGCCGAGGCCGCCGAGCGCCGCGCCCGCACGCTGGACGCCGATCTCACCCAGGCGAGAGCCGCCGCCGCCCGCGCCGCCGAGGCCGCCGCCCGGGTAGACGCCAGCCGCGTGACGCTGGGAGACGAGTTGGAACGCGCCGAGGGGAATCTGGAGGCCGCGCTGGAGTCTCTGGCCGCCGCCCAGGAGCGTCTGGAGGCGGCGACCCATGCCCGGCAGCGCGCGGAGGAGGAGTACGCGGCGCTGGCAGGTCGCCGTGCGGACGCCCAGGCCTTTGAACGCCACCTGACCGCCGAACTCGCCCGCCTGAATGCCGGGGCCCAGCCCCTGCGCCGCGAGCGCGAGCGGCTGGAGGGCAGCCTCAATTCCTACGCCCGCTACGGCGAGGGCGCCCGCAATGCCCTGCGGCAGGGGCACCCCGGCATCGTGGGTTCGGTCGCCGACCTCCTCACCGTGCCCGCCGAGTACGAGACCGCCCTGAGCGCCGCGCTGGGCCGCCGTCTGGAGCAAATTGTCGTTCACTCCGGGGAGGACGCCCGGCAGATCATCGAGGAACTCAAGCGGGTGGGCGGACGCGCGACCTTCCTCCCCCTCGACCTGATCCGCGCCCGGCCCCGCCGCGACGGGCCCCTCCTGCGCGAGCCCGGCGTGATCGGCAACCTCGCGGACCTGTGCCCGAGCGACCCGCCGCTGGTGGGGGAGGCCGCCTTGGCCGACACCCTCGTCGTGGAGGACCTGCGGGCCGCGAACCGGATCGCCCGCGCGCACCCGAACCGCCCGCGCCTCGTCACCCTCGACGGGGAGTTGCTGGAGTCGGGGGGCGCGATCACGGGGGGACGGCTGCGGGATACGGGCTTCAGCGTCCTCGCCGACCAGCGGCGTTTTCAGGAGATCGACGCGGAGCTGGAGGAGACAGACCGCCAGACCGCCCGCCTCCAGGCCGAACTGAAAAAGGTCCAGACTGCCCTCGCCGCCGATGCCGACGCGCACGACGCCCTCCTCGCCGCCCGCGAACGCGCCGCCCGGGAGGAGCGGGAGGCCGAGCGCCGGGTCACCGAGTTGGAGGCGCAGGCGCGCAGCCTGGGAACGAACCGGGACCGCCTGCTTGCCCACGTGAGCGCCCAGCCGTCCGTCACACCTTCCGCCGAGTCGCCCGCCGACCCCGCCGCACTCGAAGCGGCTCTCCTCGAAGCCCGCACCCAGGCCGAGGGGCAGCGGGCCCGCGAACGGGAGGCGCTGGAAACCCTCGCCCTCGCCCGCGAACTCGACGCGGCGTGGCGAAGTTTCCGCACCGCCCTCACCCGCGCCGCCGACCTGCGGGAGCGCCTGAACGCGAACGCCGAGGCGACCCGGGCCCAGGACGCCCACCTCTCCGCTGCCGCCGCCGAGGTGCAGAGGCGGGAGGCGGCCCTAGGCACCCTCGACGAGCACGAGCTGCCCCGCGCCGAGTGGGAACGGGACGCGGCGGCCGGGAGCTACACCTCGGTCATCGGCGAGCAGAACAAAACGCGCGCCCGCCTCGAAGACCTCCGGCTCCTGATCGCCCGCCGCGAGGGCAGTCTCGAACCCCTGCCCGACGGGTGCAGCCCCCCCGGCACGCCGCGCGAGTGGACGGCCGACCTGAACCGCACCCGCGCCGACCTCGAACGCCTGGGCCCCGTCAACGCCCGCGCCGAGGCCGACCACGCGGCAGAGAGCGCCGAACTGGACCGCCTCAGCAACGAACTGAACGATGCCGAGGGCGCCGCCGCCGAACTGCGCGCCCACCTCGCCGGGCTGGAGGAGGCCGAGGGCCTCGCCACCCGCGCCGCCTTCGGGCGGGTCAACGCCGCCTTCCGCGAGTATTCCGCCGAACTCCTCGGCGGCCAGGGCGAACTCGAACCCGAGTGGGGCGAGACCGGGCGCCTGACGGGCCTGCGCCTCGCCGTGCAGCCGAAGGGCAAGCGCACCCGCTCGATGAGCCTGCTCTCCGCCGGGGAGCGGACGATGGCGGGTCTGGGGTTCCTCTTCGCGCTGAACCACGCGGGCGGGGAAGGGAGTGCCCGTCAGGAGGGGGCGGGCGGACTTCCCCTCGCCGTTCTGGACGAGGTGGACGCCCCCCTGGACGAGGCGAACATCCGCCGCTTCACTGCCTTCCTGGAGCGCTTCTCGTCGCGCGGCGCCCAATTCCTGCTCGTCACCCACCAGAAGGCGACGATGGAGGTGGCGCACGCGCTGTGGGGCGTCACGACGGACCAGACCGGGGCGAGCCGGGTGTTGAGCATCCGGCAGGCGGAGGAACTGGTGGGCGGGAGAGCCTGAGGACTGGAAGTGCCGGTCGGCCCCTTGATCCTGACGCGGTTGATCCCGGCCCCACCCACTTCAAACCCCGGACCCGTACGGTGAGTGGAGCGCCGACCCCGGGAGGTTTCCCATGATCGAGGACACCCGCCCACTCGGAAAATCCGTCGAGGAGAGCGGGCGCGACAGCGGCAACCTCGACTTCGAGCGCAACGCGGGCGGGGAAGAGGAAGTGCAGGGCGGCGTGATGATCCCGCCGGTGAGCCTGGGCGGCTCCAGCGGGACGGGAGCAACTGACTTCCCATCGAGCCATGTTCTCTCGAACCTGCCGCCCGCTCAACTCGCCTCTTCTCTTAAACGAAGGAGGCTCCTCGCTCGCAAGTGGTGTCGTAAGAGCCGCTCAGTTCACTTGCTCAGCTGGCCGATGATGCTGAACATCGGAAGGAACATGCCCGCCACGATGGTTCCGACGATGCCGCCCAGGAAGACGATCATCAGGGGTTCGATGGCGGCGGTGAGGCTTTCGACGGCCTCGTCCACCTCGCGGTCGTAGAAGTCACCCACCTTGCCCAGCATGTCGTCGAGTGCGCCCGTCTCCTCGCCGATGGCGACCATGCTGACGACCATCGGCGGAAAGACCTTGCTCGTCGCCAGACTCGCGCTCATGGGGTCGCCGACCATCACGACGTTCTTGGCGTTCTCGATGGTCTCCTCCACGATGGCGTTGCCCGCCGTGCCCTTGGTGATCTCCAGGCTCTCGATGATGTTCACGCCCGAGCTGATCAGGAGCCCGAAGGTGCGCGCGAAGGAGCTGATCGCGCTCTTTTGCAGCAGGCCGCCGAAGACGGGCAACCGCAGCTTGAGGCGGTCCACGACCACGCGCCCCTTCGGCATCTTGTAAAACCAGCGGTAGGCGAACACGATGACGGCGATGAAGACGAAGATGAGCAGCCCGGAGTTCCTGAGGAAGTCCGAGACGGCCATCAGCATCTTGGTGATGAAGGGCAGCGGCGCGTTGAGCTGCGCGAGGATGCCCGCGAACTGCGGCACAATGGTGGTGAGCAGGAAGTACGTGATGCCGATGGCAAACACCAGCACGACCACCGGGTACGTCAGCGCGCTCTTGAGCTTGCCGCGCAGGGCGAGTTCCTTTTCCTGAAAGGCGGCGATGCGCTCCAGGATGCTGTCGAGCGTGCCGCTCGTCTCGCCCGCGCGCACGAGGTTGATGTACAGGCGGTTGAAGACCTTGGGGTGCTTGACGAGCGCCTCGCTGAGGGGGGTTCCGCTCTCCACGTCCGCGCGCAGACTCTTGATGATGCCCTGGAGGGTCTTGTTCTCGATCTGACGTTGCAGGATGGCGAGCGACTGCACGAGCGGCACGCCCGCGTTGATCAGGGTGGCGAGCTGCTTGGAAAACACCGCCACCTGCTTGAGGTTGGGCGGACGGTCGCTCATGCCGGGGATCTTGATATCGGCGTTCAGGCCGGTCTTGGGCGGCTTGATCTCGACGATGAGGAGGTTCTTGGCCCGCAGGGCGTCGCGCACCTGTGCCTGGGTCTCGGCCTCCATCTGGGACTTCAGGACCTTCCCGGAACGGTCCCGGACGCGGTATTCGTAGACCGGCATGGGCGCGAGTATAGTCAGGGGCGTCTTGCGTCCGCCTTACAGGCCGGGCGCGTGGGAAAGGTGCGGGAGCGTGAAGCAGGACTGGATACACGAGGTCGGGCGGGCCGCGCGGGTCGTCTCGGCGGGCGGGGTGGTGGGCTACCCCACCGAGACCGTCTGGGGGCTGGCCGCCCTGCCGGACAGGGTGGACCGCCTGTACGCCCTCAAGGGCCGCGACCCGGACAAACCCGTGCAGGTCTCGTGTGCGGACGCGGAACGTGCCCGCGCCCTGACCCTCGGCGGCGCGGCCTTCAACGCCCTGGTGGGGTTCTGGCCCGGTCCCGTCACGCTGGTGCTTCCCGCAAGTCCCGCCTGTCCGCCCGCGCTCTCGCCCGGGGGCTGGGTGGGGGTGCGGGTGCCCGACCACCCGGTCGCGCTCGCCCTGCTGCGGGAGTGCGGGGGCATCCTCGCCACGACCAGCCTCAACCCGAGTGGGGCGGAGGCGGCCCGGACCCCCGAGCAGGCCCGGGCGTATGCGTTGGCGGACCTCCTGTTGCCGGAGGGGGCCGTTCCCGCCTCGGGGAGGGCGAGCACCGTCGTCCGGGTGTGGCCGCAGGGCGGGGAGGTCGAGGTGCTGCGCGAGGGGGTCGTGCCCGCCGCCCTCGTTCGGGAGCGGCTGGGGGCCTGCGGGGTGGGCCCTTGACGGCCCCAGAGCGGCCCCCAACTCCCTACGCCCTGATCGGTGCCGCGCTTCTCGCCGCCGGTCGTCCGGTCACCCGGCGCGAGGTCGCCGAGCTGCTCGGCCTGCCCGAGGAGGCTGCCGAGCGGGCGGTGCAGGCCTTCGGCGAGGCCGTGGAGGGGGCGGGCCTGGGCTTCGTGGTGGAGGCGGTGGCGGGGGGCTACCGGCTGGTCGTGCCGCCGGGGCTGGCGGGGCACCTCGCGCCCCTTCTCGCGCCGCCGCCGCTGCCCCCCCTCAGCCCCGCCGCGCTGGAGGTGCTCGCGGTGATCGCCTACCGCCAGCCGGTCACCCGCGCGGAGATCGAGGCGATGCGCGGCGGCAGCGCGGGCACGGTCGTCACCCTTCAGGAGCGCGAACTCGTGAAGGTTGTGGGCCGCAGCCCGGCCGTGGGGGGGCCCCTGCTCTACGGCACGACCGAGAAGTTCCTGCTGGAGTTCGGCTTGAGGAGCCTGCACGACCTCCCGCCCCTCGACGGCTCGGACTTCTCGCACCTGCTGCGCGGGTAGGAGGCCCGGGACCGGGGCGTCACCCCCCCCGTCGGGCCGATTGTGTGTCCCCGGCCCGCGTGCGAGAACTGGGAGTCGCCGGAAGGGGCCCGCGCCCCGCCCCCATTCACCCATGACCCAGTCCTCGGCCAACCTCGAAACCTTCGACTTCCTGGAGTTGCTCGTGCTGCTCGCCGGGCAGGGCCGCACGGGCGCGCTGCGGGTGGAGCGCCCCGACGGGACCTTCCAGGCATGGCTGGAGGGTGGGCGCCTGCGCCACCTAGGGTTCGGGGAGCGGCAGGGCGCCGCCGCGCTCGTGCACCTGCTGCGCGAGCCCCGGGGCCGCTTCGGGTTCGACGAGGGCCTGCGGCATCTCGGCCCCGGCCTCGACCTGAGTGTGGACGAGGTCGCGCTGGAGGCGCTGACGGCCCTGCCCGTCCCCGAACTGCCCTTCGGCGGCCCGGCGCGCGTCACCTCCCCGGAGCGCCTGGCGCGGCTGCGCATGACCCTCCGGGAGCAGGCCCTGCTCGGGCAGATCGAGCGGGGCCGCCCCCTGTCGGAACTCGCGGGGGACCCGGCGGCCCGGGGCCTGATCGCGGGGCTGGTGCGGCTGGGGCTCCTCGCCCGCCGGGAGGTGCGAGTCGCCCGCCTGACCGTCACCGTGACGCGGGAGGTGACGGGCGTCGCCGTGCTCGACGGCGTGATCTGGGACCGCTGGCGGGACGATCTCGGGCGCCCCTTCGCCCACGTGGCGGTGCGCGCCCCGGCGGGCGCGGTCGTCACCCTGCCCGTGCGCGGGGGGGCGAGCCTCGGCGCCCAGCTTCTCGTGCCGCCCGAGGTGCTCCTGCGAGCCGGGTGGCGGGCGGGGGAGAGCGTGCTCGTGCGGCCCATCTGAGCGGGCAGGCCTGCGGCCGTCTGAGGTGCGCCCGGCCGCGCTTCCCGGCGGCGCGGCTAGACTGGGCCCCATGCCCGAGGCCCCCCCCACCGCCGCCGACCTCGCCCGCGCCGTGCGGGCGCGCGAGACGACCCCGCAGGCCCTCCTGGAGGCCGCCCGTGCCCGCGCCGAGGCCGTCCGCGACCTGAACGCCCTGATCAGCCTCAACGAGCGGGCGGGCGAGGGGGCCGAGCGGGTCCGGGCCCGGCTGGAGGCGGGGGAGACCCTGCCCCTCGCGGGCGTGCCCGTCGTCGTCAAGGACAACATCAACGTGACGGGCACCCGCACGACCTGCGGCAGCCGCCTCCTGGCGAACTACGTCTCGCCCTACGACGCGACCGTCGTGGAGCGTCTGACCGCCGCCGGGGCCGTGATCGTCGCCAAGGCGAACATGGACGAGTTCGCGATGGGGTCGAGCAACGAGAGCAGCGCCGCCGGGCCCGCCCTCAACCCCTGGGACAGGGCGCGCGTGCCGGGCGGCAGCAGCGGGGGAAGCGCGGTCGCCGTCGCCGCCACCATCACGCCCGTCAGCCTCGGCAGCGACACCGGGGGCAGTGTCCGCCAGCCCGCCGCCTTCACCGGGGTGTACGGCCTCAAGCCCACCTACGGGCGGGTCAGCCGCTACGGCCTCGTCGCCTTCGCCAGCAGCCTCGACCAGATCGGCCCCTTCGCGCGCACGGCGGAAGACCTGGCCCTGATGATGAATGTGATCGCCGGGCACGACCCCCGGGACGCGACCAGCCTGGGCGCGCCCCCCGCCTTTCGCGCGGGAACCCCGGACGACCTGCGGGGGTTGCGGGTCGGTGTGGTCCGCGAGAGCCTGAACGGCAACACGCCGGGGGTGGAGGCCATGCTGGAGGAGACGCTGGCCGCCCTGCGGGGCGCGGGCGCGAGCGTCACTGAGGTGAGCGTCCCCACCGTGCGGCACGCCATCGCCGCCTACTACCTGATCGCCACCCCCGAGGCGAGTTCCAACCTCGCCCGCTACGACGGCATGGTGTACGGCGAGCGAGTTCCGGCCCCCGACGTGGTGACCAGCATGACGAGGGCGCGCGAGCAGGGCTTCGGGCCCGAGGTCAAACGCCGCATCCTGCTGGGCACCTACGCGCTCTCCAGCGGGTATTACGACGCCTACTACTCCAAGGCGATGAAGGTCCGGCGCCTGATCGCGGGGGACTTCGCCCGGGCGCTGGCGGACGTGGACCTCCTCGTCACCCCGACGAGCCCCTTCCCCGCCTTCCGGCGCGGCGAGAAGACGAACGACCCGCTCGCCATGTATGCCGCCGACGTGGACACGGTGGCGATCAACCTCGCGGGATTGCCTGCGCTGAGCGTCCCCGCCGGGTTCGAGACGGTGGACGGGGTGAGGCTCCCCGTCGGCATCCAGTTCATCGCCCCCGCCCTCAAGGATGAACTGCTGATCACGCTGGCGGGCGGGCTGGAGGGCGTGGGAGCGGTGCGGGCGGAGGTGGCGCCGGGGTACGCGCTCACGTCCAACGCGGTGGGCGGGTAGACCTGCTCAGGCCAGACTGCGGCGCAGGAAGTTCCGCACCACGTCCAGGAACGCTTCCGGTTCCTCCACAAAGGGCATGTGGCCGCTTTCCTCGAAGACGTGACCTTCTCCCCGGGGGACGCGGGAGGCGATCAGCTCGCTCGCCCCCGGCGGGCAGGTGCGGTCGTGCCGCCCGGCGAGGACGAGCAATGGCTGGGTCACCCGGCCCAGGCGGTCCTCCACCTCGATCCCGCCGTACCCGGCCACGCTGAACCGGCGCAGGACGTCCGGCGCGTAGCGGGGCCCGGCGGCCTCCACCCTCGCCTCGTAGTCCGCGATGCGGGGGTCGCGCGGGTCGGCGAAGTGCCAGAGCATCTGCTCGTGCATCAGGCGGGCGAGGTCGGCCTCGGTCTGCACGTCCGCCTCGCTCGCCCACGAGGTCCGCACCTGCTCTCTCAGGTCGGGGGGCTCGAAGGCCTGGAGCCGTCCGGGCAGGTCGTCCAGCCAGCGGGCCGACCCCAGGCCACAGCAGACGACCGTGGTCGTGGCGGCGCCGGGAGACTCTACGGCGTGTTGCAGGGCGACGAAGGCCCCGAACGAGTGTCCGAACACGGCGTAGCGGGGAGCGCTCAGCGCGCGGGCGACGGCGCTCACGTCGGCGGCCATCTGCCCCAGGGTCCAGGTCTCGGCGGGGGCGTCCCGGTCGCTGCGGCCCTGCGCCCGCTCGTCGAGCAGCACCAGCCGCACGGTGTCGGTGAGGGGGTCCAGATAGTCGGCGAACTCGGTGTGGTCCAGCCCCGGCCCGCCGTGCAGCACGATCAGGGGAGGCAGGTCCTCAGGTCCCCGCAAGACGGCGTGCAGCCAGGTGTCACCCACGTCGAGCCGCCGAAGTTCATCCATGCTGCCAGTGTAAGGGCCGCTAGGCCCACGCCCGCACCACCCGCAGCACCTCCCCGTCCCCGTCCACCACCGCGACGAGCGCGCCGTTCAGCGTGACGACGTGCCTGCCCACCGCCGCGTGCCCCGGCCGTTTGCCCTGTCGCAACTCGCGGGCCAGCCGCTCGTCCGCCTCGATGCGGGGGAAGTCGAGCGCGGCGAGGTCGGGGAGGCCTGCGGCGTCTGCCAGATGCTCGACGCTCACCCCGTCCGCAAGGTCGTAGCGGCCCACCCGCGTGCGGACCAGACCTGCCAGATGGGCGGGAACGCCGAGCGCCGCCCCCACGTCCCGGGCGAGCGAGCGGAGGTAGGTCCCGCTTCCCACACTCGCCCGCACGAGCAGGGTGGGAAACCGGCCCAGCGGCGGCGGCAGGGTGAAGGTCCGTCCGTCCGAGTCCGGTGTCCAGCCTGCCGCACCCCGCGAGAAGGTGCGGGGCGCCTCCTCCACGCTGCCGTACACGCCCAGCAACTCCAGCGAGTGAATGACGACGCTCCGGGCGGGCAGATCGAGTTCGCCTCCCGAGCGCGCGACCGCGTACGCCCGCCTGCCCCCCACCTGCACCGCGCTGTACTGCGGTGGCACCTGCGCCTGCGGCCCGAGAAAGCCCGCCAGCACGGCCCTCACTTCCGCCTCGGGGGGCAGAGCGACCTCCACCACCTCCCCGAGCGGCCCCTCGGCGTCGAGGGTGGGGGAGGCGCCACCGAGCGCGATCCAGGCGAGGTAGTCCTTGGAATCGGCCTCCATGAATTGCACGAGCTTGGTGGAGTCGTCCACGCACAGGACGAGGACCCCGGTCGCCAGCGGGTCGAGGGTGCCCGTGTGGCCCACCCGCCGGGTGCCCAGCGCACGCCGGGCCCGGTTCACCACGTCGTGCGAGGTCAGGCCCAGGGGTTTGTCCACGGCGATCACCGGCATGGGAGGCAGGGTAGCAGGGGCGAGTAGGCCGTGCCGCCGCTCCTGTCCGCCGCCGCGTCCCCCGTCATACTGGGCCCCCATGTCCCGCGTCTCCCTTTTCGAAGTCCTCCGAACCCGCCCCACCTTCGCGCGGCTGTGGCTCGGGGCGCTCGTCTCGGGGCTGGGGGACACGCTGAGCTGGCTCGCCCTGACGTGGTTCGTGCTGGAGCGCGAAGGCGGCGGGGCGGCGGTGGGAGTCCTGCTGCTGTGCTTCGCGCTTCCCGCCGTCGTCACGGGTCCGCTGTGGGGGCGGGCCCTCGACCGGCGGCAGCCCGCGTCCCTGATGCGACTCGACAACCTCGCCCGGGCCGGACTCATCGGCCTGATCCCGCTCCTGGACGCCCTGGGGACACTGGAACTGTGGATGGTCTTCGGGGTGGCGCTTCTCATGGGCGCCCTCGCCCCCGCCACGGGGATCGGCGCGCGACTCTTCGTGCCCGTCCTCCTCCCCGACGACGAGTTGGAGCAGGGCAACGCCGTGTACGGGCTCACGACCCAGGTGCCCACCGTCCTCGGCCCGGCGCTCGCGGGGCTGCTCGTGGCGGCGTGGGGAGCGCCGCGTGCCCTGCTCGTGGACGCCCTGACCTTCGTGTTCATGGCGTGGGCCCTGCGGGGCTTGCCGCGCCTGCCCCGGGGTGGACGGGCCGAGGACTGCAGGGGGGCCGCCCGCCGCCCGCGCTGGACCCCCGCCGTGCTGGCGACGCTCGGCCTGACCACGCTCTTCTACTTCGTCTACGGACCGCTGGAGGCGGCGTTGCCGTGTTCGCCCGGGAGAGCCTCGGCACCGGGCCGCAGGGGTACGGGGCGCTATGGTCGGCGCTGGGGGTGGGGAGCCTCTTCGGGACCCTGCTCGTCGGTCCTCTCGGGCGGGCCTTTCCGGTCAGCCTGACGCTCGCGGGCATCATGGCGCTGTGGGGGGTGGCGGTGGTAGGGCTCTCCCTCACGCCGGGCGTCGCCCCCGCGCTGGCGGTGATGTTCGCGGGCGGGCTGATCTGGGGACCGTACACGGCGCTCGAAACTACCCTGCTTCAGCGCGGGGTGCCCTCCGGGGAACACGGGCGTCTCTTCGGCGTGCGGGCGATGCTGCTCGGCCCGGCGGCGCCCCTGGGGACCGCGCTGGGCGGCCTGCTGCTGATCGGGCTGCGGGCGGAGTGGGTGATCGCCCTGTCGGGGCTGGGCTGTGTGCTGGGGGCCCTCGCGGCCCTGCCGTGGCTGCGGCGCCGGGGGGAGGAGCGGGCGGACGCGGCGGCAGGCTGAGCCCGGCTCCCCCGCGTACACTGACGGGCGTGTTGCGGGCCGCGTTCTGGTTGACCGCGCTGGTGTTCTTGCCAGTCGGATTGTTCCTGTACTTCCTTTCCCCCTCGGCGGCGACCCTGCTGGGAGTCTCGCCCCTGTGGCTGGCGCGGGTGGCGGGCGGGGTGATCACCGCCTGGGGAGCCTTCCTGCTCGTGTCGGGCGTCCGCGCCGACGAGGGCTCGGTCTTCCCCCTCGCCGCCGGGAACCTCCTCACCGTCGCCGCGCTCGTGCCGCCCGCGCTGCGCCTTCAGGACACCCTGCCCGCCCCCATCCGCACCGCGATGCTCGCCCTGTCGCTCGCCCTGACCCTGCTCGCGGTGGTGGGGCTCCTCGCCGTGCCCCCCCACCGGAGCCGCCTGTGACGGGGGAGGCCGAGCGGCTCCAGAAACGCCTCGCGCGGGCCGGGGTCGCCTCGCGTCGCGCCGCCGAGGACCTGATCACGGCGGGCCGCGTCACCGTGAACGGGGAGGTCGCCACGCTCGGCCGCACCGTCACCCCCGGCGACGAGGTGCGGGTGGACGGGGCGTTGATCGAGACCGCCGCCCTGGAGAAGGTCACCTTCCTGCTCCACAAGCCCGCCGGGTACGTCACGACTGCCCGCGACGAGTACGGGCGGCGCAATGTTCTCTCCGCCATGCCCCCGGTGCCCGGCCTCCACCCGGTCGGCCGCCTCGACAAGGACTCCGAGGGCCTGCTGCTCCTCACCACCGACGGCGACCTCACCCTCACCCTCACCCACCCCCGCTACGGCCACGAGAAGGTGTACCGCGCCTGGACGGTGGGGGAGGACGACCCCAGCGACGCCGAGCTGCGGCGCCTCGTGGACGGCATCGAGCTGGACGACGGCCCCGCCCGCGCTCTGGACGCTCGCCCTGTCCCCGGCGGCGCCCTGGTCACCCTCGGCGAGGGCCGCAACCGCCAGGTGCGCCGGATGCTGGAGGCCCTGGGGCACCCCGTCGCCCGATTGCTGCGCCTGCGGGTGGGCGGGTTGTGGCTCGGCGATCTCGACCCCGGCGAGTACCGCGAACTCTCCGAGCGTGATCTCCACGATCTCCTCCACCCCGCCGAGGTGCCCCGCCGCCTGTGGGAGCGGGCGGAGCGGGAGACGCTGGAGCGGTGGGGGTAACAGGTGAGTGGGAAGTGGTTCGTGGTCAGTGGAGCATGGGCCCGAGCCCCAGCTTTTGCCGCGCTTTCCCCCTCACCACTGACCACTCACCCCTGCTACACTTCCCGTGCGGGGGGGTCCACGGTCGCGCCCTGCCACTCCTAACGGTAGGGCAGGGTGAGGAAAGTCCGGGCACCGCAGGGCAGGATGCCAGCTAACGGCTGGTCGGCGAGCCAAAGCGCCCGCGTGAGCGCCACGTCACGCGGAAGGCGGCGAAGCCGAAGGACAGTGCCACAGAAACGAGACCGCCATCCCCAGCGTGAAGAACGCAGGGCCCGGGCGCGGGCGGGGGTGGTGAGGGTGAAACGGTGCGGTAAGAGCGCACCAGGCTCCCGGGAGACCGGGCGGCGCTGGTAAACCCCATCCGGTGCAAGACCCGACAGCGCGCGAGGGACGGCTCGTCCCGCTGACCGCCAGGATGGTCGCTTGAGGCGCACGGTGACGTGCGTCCCAGAGAGATGACCGTGCCCCGCCCCCGGGCGGGAGACAGAACCCGGCTTACCGCCCCCCCGCACCAGCAGAACCCGCCGTCCCGCAGCAAGGGGGCGGCGGGTTCGGGTTGTGGGTTGACGAATGTGGAGTGTGGGAAAAGAGGCGGGGCCCGATCCTTCCGACACCCTACGGCCCACAACCTACCTCCCGCGCGCGTCGAGCGCCGCCACCACGAAGCCCGCGATCAGGAGCGCCCCGCCCACCGGCGTGACCGCGCCCAGCCAACGCTCCCCGGTCAGCGAGAGGACGTACAGGGTGCCGCTGAAGATCACGGCGCCCGACAGCAGCAGTCCCGGGGCGCGCCGCTGCCCGGGCCGCCCTCCCAGGGCGAGGAGGGCCAGGGCGGCGTACATCTGGTAGCGCGCTCCCGTCTCGAAGTTGGCGAGCGCGGCCGGGTCGAGCCGCTCGCGCAGGGCGTGGGCGCCGAAGGCCCCGAGGGCCACGCCGACGGCTGCGAGGATGGCGCCCGCCACGGTGGGGTTGAGGTTCCGCATGGGCCGAGGCTACGTGGGGGCGGGTGGGAGATTGTCCCCGCGCCCGCCCCGGCTCAGGGGGTGAGCGCGCCCGGGGTGTTCAGCAGCGCCTGTTCCCACACGTCGGCGAGCTTGCTGTACCCACCCGCGTCGGGATGGACCCCGTCGGCGAGGTCGGCGAGGGTGAGCGCCGCGCCCACGTCCACGAAAGCCACCTTCTTGCCCTGATCCGCCCGCGTCTTGACGACCCCGGGGAGGGCCGCGTTGAACCGCTCGACCCAGGCATTCTGGGCCGCGTTCGCCAGCGGCGGAAGGGAGGCCACCAGAATGCGGGCCTCTGGCCGCCGGGCGCTCATCTGGTCGAGCAGGGCGCCCAGGCGGGCGGGAGCGTTCGCCGGGTCGCGGTTCTGGATGAGGTCGTTCGTGCCGATCATCAGCAGGATGGTGTGCGGCGGGTGACCGTCGAGCCAGCCGTCCACCTGCGCGGCGAGTTGGTCGATGCGCCAGCCGCTGTGCCCCTCGTGGTCGCGGTCGAGCAGGGCACTCGGGCCGTTCTCCTGCGAGCCCACGAAGTCCAGCCCGGCAACCCGGGCCGAGAGCTTGCGGAACAGTTCGATCCTGTAGCCGCCCGGAATGCTGTAGCCGTCGGTGATCGAGTCTCCCAGCGGCATGAGCTGCAAGGCACCGGAAGCAGGAGGGGCGGGAGGAGAGACGGCCTCACCCGGACCCATGCAGCCGCTGAGCAGCAGGCCCAGCGCGAGTGAGACGGAACCGGCCACGGTTTTGAAAGCCCGGCGCTTGAACAAAGTAGTCATATTTCCTCCCCAGCCGAATGACACGACCCCCCGCTCCCCAGGCGCGTGTTCTCGCGGGGAATCAATAGACGTTGAACGACTCAACGGCGAGCACCGTAACTCAGCCGTTGGAGGCGATTCAAGCTTGCGGTGAGTGACCGGCCGTTCAGCCTCCCTCCCCGGTGCTCCCCATCCACCGGGAACGTCTTGGTTGGGCCGCGTGTCACTCCGTAGTTTTCAGGTTCGGTGGCCGACGAAATCCTTCTAGACAAGCTCTGCGAGTGGTGACCTCGGGGATTGCGAGCGGATGACCCTGGATTCAGGGGAGGATCGGTGGGAAGCCGGGGTCTTTGTGGGGAGGAAGTGGGGAGAATTGTGGGAACAGGTGGTAATTCGTGGGTGGGGCTGTTACACTCCGCGCACAGCCCAGAATTAGCGTCCACAGCGCGGGAATGGGCTGTCACACCTGTGAGTTTTCCGGCTTTGTCCGGTGGGTCGCGGGTGGGAACCGAGGAGCGCTTGCCGTTTGGAGAGTACCCCTACACCATCGACGACAAGGGGCGTGTGGTCATGCCGCCGCCCTTTCGGGACTTTGTCGAGGACGGGATGATCCTGACGCGCGGCATGGAGGGCTGTCTCTACGTCTTTCCGCTGGCGAGCTGGCGGCGGGTGGAGGAACAGCTCGAAAACCTCCCCCTCACGGACGCGGCGTCGCGGGCGTTCGTGCGCTTTTTCTACTCCGGCGCGAACAAGGCGCGGCTCGACAACCAGAGCCGCGTGTCGGTGCCGCAGACGCTGCGCGCGTTTGCCGCGCTGGAGAGCGACGTGATCGTGGCGGGCGCCCCTGGCCGCCTGGAACTGTGGAACCCGGCCCGCTGGGAGGCCGCCATCCAGGCCGTTCAGAGCGACCCGCCCAACCCCGACCTTCTCGCCAACTTCGTGGCGTGACCAACATGAACATTGCCCCAGGCATCCCCACCCCTGACCCCCTCTCCCACACCCCCGTCCTCGCCGCCGAAGTCGTAGAGGCTCTCGCCCCCGCCCCCGGCCGATTGATCGTGGACGGCACCCTCGGCGGCGCCGGGCACACCCGCCTGCTGCTGGAGGCGGGCGCCCGCGTCATCGGCATCGACCAGGACCCCTATGCGCTGGACCGCGCCCGCAGCGAGCACCTCCCCGGCCTCACCGCCCTTGAGGGCAACTACCGCGACATGCAAGAACTCCTCGCCCCCCTCGGCGTGACGCGGGTGGACGGCGTGCTCCTCGACATCGGCGTGAGCAGCTTTCAGCTCGACGACGCCGAGCGGGGATTCTCCTACCACACGGAGGCGCCCCTCGACATGCGCATGAGTCAGGCGGGCGAGAGCGCCGCCGACGTGGTGAATACTTCCCCGGAAGAGGAACTCGCCGCGATCATCTACGAGTACGGCGAGGAGCGCCACTCGCGCCGGATCGCCCGCGCCATCGTTCAGGCGCGCGAGGGGGCCCCCATCGAGACCACCGTGCGCCTCGCCGAGATCGTCAAGCGGGCGTACCCGGGGTTCTCGAAGGGCATCCACCCCGCCCGCCGGACCTTCCAGGCACTGCGAATTCACGTCAACGACGAACTCGGCGCCCTGCGCGACGGGCTCCAGGCCGCCGAGGCCCTGCTCGCGCCGGGGGGGCGGCTGGCCGTGATCTCCTTTCACTCGCTCGAAGACCGCATCGTGAAGCGTTTCCTGCGGGGCAGTTCCACCCTGACGCCGCTCACGAAGCGGCCCGTGGAGGCGTCCGAGGAGGAGCAGGCCCGCAACCCCCGCGCCCGCAGCGCCAAGCTCCGCGCCGCCGAGAAGCGGGCCCCGGAGGTGGCCGCGTGACCGCCCGGCTCGACCTCAGCGCCGCGACGTGGCGGGCCCGCGCGATCCGCTACGTGGGCATCTACCTGCTCCTCGCGCTCGCCCTGGTCGCGGCGCGGTACCTCACCCAGGACGTGCGGCCTGACCTGCGCGCCGCCCAGGAACGCGAGGCCGCCCTGACCACCCAGCGTGACGAACTCGAGCTGCGGGTGCAGGCCCTCGGGAACCCCCAGCGTGTGCGCGACTGGGCCTTTGCCAACGGGATGCGCCGCTTCGCGGAGGCCTCCAAGACGACCGCCGAGTTGACGGGGGTGCCCGCCCCCGCTCCCCTTCCCGCCAGGACGACCGTGGAGGTGACGACCGTATGGAGGTAAAGATCCGCCACCGCTCCCGCCTGATGCAGCTCATCGCGCTGGCGATGTTCCTGACGCTGGTGTGGGCCTACGCGCAGCTCGAATGGGGGGTGCCGCAGGGAGTCAAGAAGACCGCCGTGCAGTCGCGCGGCGCGATCCTCGCCGCCGACGGCCGCGTCCTGGCGGGCAGCGTGAACGGCAAGCGCGTCTACCCGATGGGCCCGCTCGCCGGTCAGGTGGTCGGGATGCTGGGGGCGACCGAGGGCCTGGAGGGGCTGGAGTACGCCTACGACCGCAGGCTGGCGGCGGGGGAGGACCTGCGGCTCACCCTCGATCCCGGTGTGCAGTCGGCTGCCGAGAGGGCGCTCGCCACCGCCATTCCCAAGCACCAGGCCGAATACGGCTCGGTTGTCGTGCTCGAAACCCGCACGGGCCGGGTGCTGGCCGCCGCGAGCTACCCGCCCTTCGACCCCAACCGCTGGCGCGAGTACAGCGGGGACGACCGCCGCAACCGCCCCTTCCTCGACGTGTTCGAGCCGGGCTCGACGGTCAAGGGGCTCGTCGTGGCGGCGGCCCTGAACGAGGGCCTCACCACCCCGAACACGAAGTACGAGACGCCCATGCACCGCTTCGTGGGGGGCCGCTGGGGCAGCACGATCCGGGACGCGGTGGCGCACCCGAAGGCGCTGACCACCCGGCAGGTGTTGCGCTACAGCAGCAACGTGGGCATGAGCCACCTCGTCGAGCACTTCCCCGCCGAGAAGATGCGGGGCTACCTGGGCCGCTACGGCTTCGGGGAGGACGTGAATATCCCCACCGTCATGACGAGCACGGGCAGGCTCCAGCCCCTGCGCAAGTGGGACGACCTCGTGCGCGCCACGAACGCCTTCGGCCAGGGCATGAGCAGCACCACCCTGCAACTCGCCGCCGCCTACAACGCGGTCGCCAACGACGGGCTCTACGTCTCGCCCCGCCTGGTGGAGGGCGAGCCTGCGGGCGAGCGCCGCGAGGTCCTGCGCCCCGAGACCGCCCGCATCACCCGAGCCATGCTCCAGGCCGTCATCGAGGAGGGCATCCCCCACCAGGCAGGCCTCAAGGGCTACGCGCTCGCGGGCAAGACGGGCACCGCCCAGGTTTCGGAGGGCGCCAAGGGCTACGCGAGCGACATCTACGACAGCGTCTTCGCCGGGTTCTTCCCCGCCGACGCCCCCCGCGTCACGGTCGCCGTGATGGTCCACGGCGCCAAGCTGGAATACCACGGCTCCCAGCTCGCCGCGCCCATCTACCGCGACATCGCCTCCGAGATTCTTTCGCGCTGGGCCACCGCACCTCTGCCTCCCACGAAAACGCCCGAAGACCAGAAATAAGAGAAGAATTAGAGGTTGCCGAGGATGACCCGGCGTTACCGGGGGGGAGACAAACTCCGAGAGTCTTATCAGGCCAGGAAGCGTAAGCAAAAGTACGCTTCCTGGTTCTTCTTAGTCCTGTGTAACCCTCCGACATCTCAACTCGCCCCGCAGCCATCCTCCTATGATGAGAAAATAAATGAGAGCATTAGAATTCTACTCATTTCTCTTTGGTCGTCCAGAGCTGCGAAATCAGTGTCTCTGTCATGATCGCCTCTCCAAACCCGGATTCTTAAATGAGGGAGGAAGTCGTTTCTTCCAATAATTCGCTTAAGACCTCCTCTTAATCTCAGTTAGAGAGAAGCGGCCTGAGGGGCCGGGATTCAACTCACCCAACCACGAACGGACGTGCCGAGAGGGACGTTCGCAGGAGACTCATGCCTCAACACTTCAACCGCTGGATGCCCGTTGTTCTTCTCGGCGTGTTCGGCGTCGCCGGTGCCACCCCCGCCCTTCCTGCCGCCTCCTTCGCCGAGGCGGCGGTCCGTGACGCCCTGACGCCCGCCCTCCCCGCCGCGCGGCCCGTCCCGCAGGCTTCGGCGCCGCAGGCCGCCGCCCCGGCCCCGTTCGTTCCCGTCCGGAGCGTCCGTGCGCAATCGGCACCCGCCCGGCCCTCCGCCACCCAGGTCCGGGAGGCGGAGGTGAGCCGTGCCCAAGCTCAGGCTACCCAGGCGGCGCAGGCACGCGCCCGGGCGATCCAGGCGGCCGAGGCAGGGGTGGCTCGCGGCACGACGCGCACCGGCCGCAGCGTGATCGCGCGGGCGACGGCGTACAACAGCACGCCCGGCCAGACCGACAGCACGCCCTTCATCACGGCGACGGGCACCCGGGTTCGCAACGGTGTGGTGGCACTCAGCCGCGATCTGCTGCGCGTCTTCCCCTACGGCAGCAAGGTCACCATCGAGGACGTCAGCGGGAGGACGGGAAACTTGCTGCGCGGCCAGGTCTTCAGCGTGGAGGACACGATGGCCGCCCGCAAGACGAACAGCATCGACATCTGGATGCCCAGCCGCAGCCAGGCGATCCGCTTCGGCGCCCGCCAGGTGCGCGTCACCGCCGTGCGCTGAGCACAGGACGATCAGAACAGAAGTGCGTGGGCGGCCCGGGGGGCACAGCCCACGCTCCGTCTTTGGGCTGGAATCCTCGGTGTAAGACAACCCGTCCCCCTGCCCGTCCCCTTGCCCGTCCCCCTGACAAGTGGAGTCGCGAAAGGCCGGGCTCCGCCGTCCTGCCGACGCTTCGCCTCGCTTCCTTTCGTCGAATGCACGGGAATCCGCTGCCACGTCCTCCGGGCGCCCCGGGCCCCTCTGTTATCCTCCCCGGAACGTGGCCCGCACTCCTCCCGACCTCGCCTGGACCCTCGCCCGCGCGCACCTCGCCCGGCGGCGCACCCAGAACCTCCTCACCGTGCTGGGCATCGCCGTCGGCGTGATGGTCCTGATCGCGGCACTCAGCCTGACGAACGGCTTCACCCGGGCCCTCGTGGACGCGACCCTGCGCGCGAGCCCCCACCTCAGCCTGACCGCCTTCACGCCCACCCCGCGTGACGCGGCGCTGGAGGCCGCCATGCGCGCCGACCCCCGGGTCCAGGCGTTCGTGCCCTTTCTGGGAGACAAGGGCCTGCTCACCCGCCCGGCGAGCGCGGGCCGGGGCGCCGGGGTCGATTTCACCACCCTCTTCGGCGTGACGGAAGGCGCGGCGCGCGTCCTGGAACTCGCCCCCGAGGAGGGCGCCCTCCTGCGCGGTCTGGGGGAGGGCGAGGTGCTTCTCGGCTCGGCCCTCGCCCGCAGCGTGGGGGCCTTCACGGGCGACGAGGTGCGCCTGCTGAACAGCGCCCAGCGCCGCACGAGCCTGCGCGTGAAGGGCGTGTTCACGACCGGGAACTTCCTGATCGACTCCGGGTACGCCTTTACCAGCCTGGGCACTCTCCAGCGCCTTCAGGGGACACGGAACATCACCGGCTACCAGCTCCGCCTTCACGACCCGACTCTGGCTCCCCAGGTCGGCAACGACCTCACCCGCACCCGGCCCTACACCTCGGTTCCCTGGCAGAGCCTGTACGGCACGCTGCTCGACCAGCTCGCCCTCCAGAAGCGGGTGATCGGCTTCGTGGTGTTCCTGATCGTGATCGTGGCGGCCTTCGGGATTGCCAACGTGCTGACGCTCGCCGTGTTCGAGAAGACGCAGGAGATCGCCATCCTGCGCGCCATCGGGGCCACACGGGGGGTCATCACCCGCACCTTCCTGCTGGAGGGGGCCGCGCTCGGGCTGGCCGGCCTCGTGCTCGGCAACCTGCTGGGGCTGGTGATCAGCGCGTATTTCACGGTGCGGCCCTTCCAGCTTCCGGGCGACCTGTACTTCATCACGGCGCTTCCCGTCGAGGTGCGGTTCACCGACCTGCTGTGGGTAAACGCGGTCGGCCTGGGCACCACCCTGCTCGCCGCCCTGATCCCGGCGCGGCGGGCGGCGAACGTCGAGCCCGCCCGGATCATCCGCTGACGGATCACCACGGCGGGTGTCCGTGTTCTGCCTGTGCCCCCCAGCCCGAAAAGAGGAGAGGGAGGGGAGGTGTGGCGTCCCGGGGGAATACTCTGTTCAATTCCTGTGAGCGTCCACCGGGCTCGACCTTCATGCTGGCGAACTCGGCTCCGCTCCTGGGATGTGAAAAATGCCGTGTCAGACGGGGGTCACCTTCCTGACGGTGGGCTGAACCCCTATTAACGTTCCGCGCTGGCCCGCTCATGGCCCGTCAAGTTGCTCCCCGTAGGCTTCTTCTCGGAGGTACCCATGAAGAAGTTCCTGATGATCCCCGCCGCGATGCTGCTCGGCACCGCCGCTGCGGCCCCCCGAATCAGCGCCCAGAGCATCATCGTGAACCCCGCGCAGCCCGACCTCGCGGTGAACGTGCGGGTGGACAAGGACGCCAGCGGCAACTCGAACCCCGTCTACCGCGCGGGCGAGAACATCCGTATCACCACGAGCGTGAACCGTGACGCCTACGTGTACCTCTTCAACGTGGACGCGAACGGCGAGGTCACGCAGATCCTCCCCAACCGCCTGAGCACGAGCAACTTCGTGAAGGCGAACACCACGACCGTCTTCCCCGCCGAGGGCGCGGGCTTCACCTTCACGGTGGGTGAGGACGTCGGCCTGAACAAGGTGCTCGCCCTCGCCAGCCTGACGCCGCTGAACCTCGACCAGATCAGCTCCTTCAAGACGGGTCAGGACCAGTTCGCCACCGTGACGGCGCGCGGCCAGCAGCAGCTCGCCCAGGCGCTCAGCATCGTGGTAAACCCCATCCCCCAGAACAGCTGGGTCAGCGATACCGCCTTCTTCACCGTCACCGCGCAGAACCCGGTGCAGACCGGCAGCCTCTTCGTGGGCACGAACGTCGCCAACGCGACCGTAATCCTGAACGGCCAGCGGCTCGGCGGCGCGAACGTCACCTACAGCAACATCGCCCCCGGCACCTACCCCGTGCGCGTGCAGGCCCCCGGCTTCCGCGACTACACCACGACCATCTCGGTTCGTGCGGGCAGCACCACCAACCTGAACGTCGAGTTCGCCCAGGCCGTCACGCCCGCGCCCGTGGTGAGCAACCAGTACACCCTCTCGATCCGCAGCCGCGTCGAGGGCGCCCGGGTCTTCGTGGACGGCCAGGAGGTCGGCACCATTCGCGGCGGCGTGCTGAGCGTCACCGTGCCCCGGGGTGGCCGCGAGGTCGTCCTGATCGCCCCCGGCTACCGCACCTTCGTCGGCAACTACAACGTCAACCGCGACGCGCAGATCACCATCAGCCCGGCCCGCTAAACCCAGCCGAGTCACAGAGGCCCTCACCCCCGTGGTGGGGGCTTCTGGTTTTTATCCGCCGCCCCGCCGCTGGGTCTCCGCCGGCCCGTGGGTGAGGAGGTCGTGGAGGACCCGCGCCGTCATGCCCCAGATGTCGTGGCCGCGCCAGGGGTAGCGGTAGAGGGGCACCCGCTCGCCGCCCGGCAGGGTGCGCAACTCACGGATGACGGGCACGGCGCGCAACTCGCCCAGCGTCGGGGTGATGATCTGCGCGACCTCGGCGCTGGCGCTGAGCCGGGGAGCGGGGGGGATGCGCGCGAGCACCGGCGTGACGTGGAAGCCGATGGGGGTGAACACGTCGTCCAGCTCGCCGAGCACGCCCACCGAGGCGGGGTCGAGGCCCACCTCCTCCTGCGCCTCGCGCAGCGCCCCCTGCACCGGGGTCTCGCCCGGCTCCAGGCTGCCGCCCGGGAAGCTGATCTGTCCCCGGTGGGTCGGCAACTCGCTCGACCGCACGGTGAGCAGCACGCGCGGGTCGGGCTCGCGGGTCAGGGCCACGAGGACGGCGGCGCGGCGGTACTCGGGCAGGTCCAGCGGAATGCGGGTGCGCTCCCCCACCCACACCGCCCACGGGTCCGCCTGCGCGGCGTCGAGCGGGTCGGGCACCTCGCCGGAATTGCCCGGCAGAGGACTCACGCGCCCGCCTGCACGGCCTGCTTGGGGCTCTCGGGGTCGGGCAGCGCCGTGAGGACCCCGTGCGTCCGCTCGCGCAGGGCGACCTCCGCGTCCACGCCCTGCCCGCGCGCCCAGGCGACGACCGCCGCGAGCACGTCCGCGACGCCCTCGGCGGTGTCGGAGGCGGCGTCCAGGGCCTCCCGCACCCCGGCCCGGTTCCCCTTCGCGCGCCCAGCGAGCTTCTGGGCCTGCGTCTCGCGGGCGAGGGCTCCCAGCGCGGCGGGCACCCGCTCGGCGGCGCTGCGGGGCCTGCCCCCGCGCTCGGCGGCCTTGATCGCCTGCCAGTTCGTCACGACCTCGTCCGAACCCGAGACCTCCACCTCCCCGAAGACGTGCGGGTGGCGCCGCACGAGCTTCTCCACGATCAGCCTCTCGATGTCCGCGTACGTGAAGCCCCCCGCCTCCTCAGCGATCACCGAATGGAAGGCGACCTGAAGGAGCACGTCCCCGAGTTCCCCGGCAAGGGCCTCCCCGCCCTCTGGCACGGCGTCCACTGCCTCGGCGGCCTCCTCCAGCAGGTAGGGGCGCAGGGACTCGTGGGTTTGTTCGCGGTCCCAAGGGCAACCGTCGGGGGCCCGCAGTCGGCGCAGGGTCAGCAGCAGCTCTTGCATGGCCCATGCTAGGGCGAATCGCGCGAAGGGTGCGGGGCGGCGGCGACCTTTCCGCACGGGTGGAGGGCCGCCGCCCCGCTCACGGCGGATTCATGGTGCGTCAGCCGTGGTGTGCTGCACTGTTCGGCATGACTGTGACCGCCCGCCACCCAGGCCTGACCTTCCTCGCCCTCGGCACCCTGACGGGGTTGACCGCCGCCCTTGCCGGAGCTGCCCCGACTCCGCCCGCCTCCGCCTGGAACGCCCGGACGCTGGGCACCGCCACCTACGTGATTCTCGACCCGCGCATCGAGGGCAACCCGAACATCTTGAACCCCGAGCAGCGCGCCGGAATCTTGGGGGCCATGCAGCGCGACTCGGGAAGCGCTATCAAGCGGCGCTACCCCGGGGCCACCGTTGCTGCCGATTCCGGGACCCCGGGGGCCATCCGGGTCACGCCCGTCCTCGTCGCGCCGGGCGCCCTGGTGCCCTGGGCCAAGCTGAACGCCCGCCTCGACTTCGACCTGCCGGGCGGTGAGCGCGTCAGCCTCAACGAAACTTTCGGCCTGCTCACCCTCTGGCAGTACCAGGCGGAGGCCGCCAACTACGTGTACGGCGAACTCGCCAAGCGACTGCCCTAGAGGCCCCCGTGTCCTCAGGCCGAGGGTGGGCGATATGACGAATTTCTCACAAAGTCCCCTCATAATTAAGAAACGATATGGAGGGGACAGAGATGAACAGAGCGGCTCACCTTCGGTACTGCGCCTATGTCAGCGTACGTAAACGGGCCTACTGGATCGTGCCGCTGGCCCTGCTGCTGGGGCTGGTGGCCTTTGTGCTCGGCGGGGGGCTGGAACTGGCCCTCGTTACGTTCGGGCTGGTGCTGGTGATCTCCGTGCTGGCGGTGGCGCTCGACTCGGTGCGCCGCCACTCCGGCGACCCGGAGGCGCAACCCTTCCTCGGCTCCTGAGGACGGGGGCAGGCGCGGGGGTTGAGGGCCCCTTCACCTGCCCCCGTCCCTAGCTCGGGGCGTGTTAGCGTTCCCGGATGACGCAGAATGGTTCGGGAGCGATGGCAAAAAGCGCGTTCGTGACGGGAGCGAGCAAGGGTATCGGCCTCGCGGTCGCGCGCTCACTTGCGGTGGCGGGGTACGGGGTGACCCTCACCAGCCGCAACCAGGACGAGGTCGAGGCCGCCGCCCGGAGCATCGGCCAGGGTGCCCGGGGGGTGGTGTGCGACGTGCGCGATCCTCAGGCGCTCCAGCGTGAGGTGGACGCCCATGTCGAGGCTTTCGGCGGTCTCGACGTGCTGTTCGTGAACGCGGGCGTCGGGCACTTCGCCAACGTCGCCGACCTGACCGTCCAGCAGTGGCAGGACGTGATCGACACCAACCTAAGCGGCGCCTTCTACACGGTCAAGGCCGCCATCCCGGCTCTCAAGGCGCGCGGCGGGTACATCTTCACGCTCTCCAGCCTCGCGGGACGCAACCCCTTCGCGGGCGGCGGGGCATACAACGCGAGCAAATTCGGTCTCAACGGCCTCTCCGAGGTCCTGACCCTCGACCTGCGCCAGCACGACATCAAGGTCACCCAGATCATGCCTGGCAGCGTCGCCACCCACTTCGCCGGGCACACGCCGAGCGAGGCCGACGCCTGGAAGATCCAGCCGGAAGACATCGCCCAGCTCACCCTCGACCTGCTGGAGATGCCCGCCCGGACCCTTCCCAGCCGGATCGAGGTGCGCCCGAGCAGGCCGCCGCAGAAGTAAGGCGGGCCCACAGGGGCGCGTCGTGATCGTGCTTGCCGTGTCCAACGAAGCGCAGCGTCTCGTGACCAAAGCGAGACGCTGCGCTTCACTTGGAGAGCCCCTTTTCACTCGTCAGACGCTTGGCCGGGAAGCACCAGACGGCCCCAGTCTCAGTCGAACTTCACCTCGACCGGCGCGGGCAGGCCGAGTCCCTGCAATTGCGGCACGATCTTGGCGCGGTCCCCGACGAGGACGAGCACGCCCTGCTCGTAGGGGAGGGCCGCCGGGGCGAGGCGGTTGAGGTCGGCGGCCCCGAAGCGCCCGAGTTGCTCCAGCTCCTGCCCCAGGGCCGAGAAGGGCTTGCCCTGCGCGTACAGCCCCGCCGCCGTACTCACCAGCCCCTCCAGCGTGCCGAGCGAGGCGACCGTGTCTGCCCGGCGGGTGGCGGCCGTCTTGGCGGCCTCGTCGGCGGTCACGTCGCCCTGGCGCAGGCGGGTGAATTCGTTCAGGAACTCCCGCACGGCGGGGCCGGTGACGCCCGTCTCGACGTTGGCGGTGGTGACGAGGTAGCCGGTGCCCACATCCTGAAGCAGGCCGCTGCCCGCCCCGTAGGTGTAGCCCTTGTCCTCCCGCAGGTTCTGCTGAAGGCGGCTGGTGAAGCTGCCGCCCAGCAGGGTGTTGAGACTCCTCAGGGCGTTACTGCGCGCGTCCTGAACGGGCGGCGCGGGCATCACGAAGCGCACGACCGTCTGGGGAGCGCCCGGCTTGTCCACCACGAGCACCCGCAGTGCCCTGTTGGCGGGGGCCGGATAGGTGGGCGAGGTGTAGGCGGAGCCGGTGTTCTTCCAGGTGCCGAGGGCCTGTTCGAGGCTTGCCTTGAACTCCTCGGGGCTCAGGCTGCCCGCCGCGAAGATGGCCGCGTTCTGTGGCTGGAAGAGGCGGGTGTGCAGGGCCCTCAGGTCGGCCAGCTTCAAGTTGCCCACCGTGTTCGCGTAGCCGCTCAGGGGCCGCCCGTAGGGGTGGTTTTGCCCGAAGAACTCGCGCTGCGAGACGATGCTCGCCACGGTGCCCGGATTGTCGCGCGCCCGCTCCAGGGCCTGCACGTTCACCCGCTGCACCCGGGCGAACTCGGCCTCGTCGAGGCGGGGGCGGGTCAGGGCGTCGGCGTACAGCCGCAGCGCGGGCGCGAGGTTCTCGGCCGTCACCGACAGGCTCGCCGTCGTGTACCGGCGGGCCGCGCTCGCCCCGAACTGCGCCCCGAGTTGATCGAGGGCACTCTGGAAGCCCCGCGCGTCGAGGTTGCCCGCGCCCTCGTCGAGCATGTCCGCGAGCGTCGCGGCGCGGCCCGCCGTCGCGGGCGTGTCGAGTTCGCTCCCGCCGCGTACGACCGTCTGGATGCTCACCAGGGGCACTGTCCCGCGCTGCCAGTACTGCACCTTGACGCCGTTGGAGAGGGTGAACTCGGTGGGGGCGGGCGGGGTGAAGGCACGCGGCGCAAGGTCCGCCGGGCGCTGGTCGCGCGGGTTGACGCCGCTCCGCAGGGTCTGGGGCGGGGTGGGTGGCGCCTGGGGCACCTGGGCCTGAGTCGGGGCCTGGGGAGGCTGGGACGCGGCTTGAGTGGCCTGAGCCTGAGGTGCGCTCTGCTGCGCCTGACCCTGCGCCGCCTGGGTCTGGGGCACCACCCGCAGGATCACGCGGTTTTGCGGGTTGAGGACCCGGGCCACCGTCGCGCGCACGCTCTCCGGGGTCGCGTTACGGTAACGGTCGAGGTCACGCTTGAAACCGTCCGGCTGCCCGAAGTAGAAGGCGTAGGCGTTCAGCGAATCCGCCTTGTCCTCCACCGCTTGCAGGGAACTCAGCGTGGCGAACTCGTACTTCTCCACCTGCCGCCTCAGTTCGGCGGCGTCCACGGGCCTTGCGCTGAAGTCGCGCAGCACCTCGTCGATGGCCGCCTCCAGGGCGTCCTGACTCTTCCCGGGCGCGAGGGTCGCCTCGATCACGAAGACCGAGCCGAGCAGTTGCGACTGCTGGTAGGCGCTGACATCGGACGCCAGCCCCGTCTCGGCCACCAGTTTCTGGTACAGGCGGCTCGTCACGCCGTCCGAGAGCAGCAGGGAGGCGAGGTCGAGTTCCGCGTCGCCGGGCCCCATGATCGCCGGACTGTGCCACGCCATCACGGTCTTGGCGGCCTGCACGCGGTCGGTGAGGGTGGAGCGTTTCACCCCCTGGAAGTTGACGGGGGGCACGGGCTTGCGCACGACCGGCTGGCCGCCCGGCAGGTCGCCGAACAGCCGCGCGATCAGGGGCTTGACCACCGCCGGGTCGAAGTCGCCCGCCACCACCAGGGAGGCGTTGCTCGGCACGTAGTACGTCTGGAAGAAGCTCCTCACGTCGTTGACGGTGGCCGCGTCGATGTCCTGGGTGGTCCCGATGGGAATCTGGTAGTAGGGGTGGCCCTGGGGGTAGAGCAGGCGGCTCAGCGTCTCGGGCACCAGGCCGTAGGGGGCGTTCTCGTACCGCTGGCGGCGCTCGTTTTTCACCACGTCGCGCTGGAGGCCCAGCTTTTCCTGGGTCATGCTCGCGCCCAGGGCCTCCATCCGGTCCGCCTCCAGCCACAGCAGCGTGGGCAGGAAGGAACTCGGGCCGCTGGAGTAGTAGTTCGTGCGGTCGCGCGAGGTGCTCGCGTTGTTGCTGCCGCCGCCCGCCTCCATGATGTCGTCGAAGTTGGGGGCACGCTTAGTCCCCATGAACATCAGGTGTTCGAAGAGGTGCGCGAAGCCCGAGCGGCCCGCCACCTCGTCCTTGCTGCCCACCCGGTACCAGACGTTCACCGACGCCACCGGCAGGGTCCTGTCCACGTGGAGCACCACGTTCAGGCCGTTGGGCAGCCGGTACTGCTCGGCGGCGACACTCTGCGCCGCGCCGAGGGAGAGGGTGGAGAGCAGGAGGAGCGCCGCCAGCGAGCGTTTCATCATCTCGAACCTCTGGGAATAGGGCGAGGGTGCGAACAAAGGCCAGACCACGTTCCGCCCTTGGGGGCGCCTGCCGTGGACGTGTGGGTGTGCCCGGATTATAGGTGGCGCGAGATGTGGAGTTCCGCGTGATCCGGAGCCCCGGCCACCTTGTCGGCAGCCTGGGAGGATCGGGGGTGGACCGGGGCCGTAGTTTTTCCAGACCTGTCCGCCCATTCCCTACAGGCTCCCGCCAACCACCCTCTGCATGATCTCCCGCGCCGCGTCGAGTTCGTCCTTGTTGATCGCGTGCCCCAGCCCGGGGTACACGCGGGCGTCCACCGCCGCCCCCCGCTCGCGCAGGTGCGCCGCGCTCTCCTGGAAGCGGGAGAGGGGGATGTGCGCGTCGTCGGGCGCGACCCCCATGAAGACGGGCGTGCCGCCGAGGTCTCCGCGCTGGTCGAGGGTGATCAGACTGCCGCTGAGGGCGATCACCCCGCCCAGCCGCCGCCCCGCCCGGCTGGCGTACTCCAGAGCTAGGCACGCGCCCTGCGAGAAGCCGCCGACCACGACGTTGTGGGGAGGAATGCCGCGTGATTCCAATTCGCCCAGCACCCCGTCCACCGTGGCGAGGGCGCGGTCGAGGTGGGGCTGGTTGCGCTCCACGGGCGCGAGGAAGGAGAGGGGATACCACGAGTTCCCCTCCGCCTGCGGGGCCAGGTAGGCGAAGGCGCTCAGGTTGAATTCCTCGGCTAGCCCCAGGATGTCCTGGGCGGTCCCGCCCCGCCCGTGGAGGAGCACCATCGCCACTCGCGCCTCCTCCAGGGGGCGGCCCGCCGTGTAGACCTCCACGCCGTTCACCTCGGGCGCGGGCTGGGGGGCGGCCCCCAGGTCCCGCGTGCCTATGGTCACCCCGTACTCGCGGTTCACGATCTTCGGGACGTGGGCCTCGATGGTCGCGCGCCGGGACTCGAACCACGCGGGGAGCTTGAGGTGCCTGCCCAGTTCCTCCACGGGCTCGTCGGCGGGGAAGCCGGGGGCGTCGGTGGCGATCTCGAAGAGCACCCCGTTCGGCTCGCGGAAGTAGATCGAGTGGAAGTACTGGCGGTCCTGCACGGGAGTCGGGCGGTATCCGGCGGCCTCCAGCCCCGCCAGGTACGCCTCCTGCTCGGCGTCGTTTCGGGTCCGCAGGGCGACGTGGTGGACGCTCCCCGCGCCGAAATTCCCGCGCCCTTTCCCGGGCCGCTCGACCACGTCCACGAAGAGGCCCAGCCCCTCGCCGCTCCCCTTGAACCGCGTGCGCCTTCCCTCCGCGTCCGGCTCGCTCCCTTCCTCGGTGAAGCCGAGCTGCCCCACCAGGAGGTCGCGCACCCCGCCCGTGTCCCGCACCCAGGCGGTGACCGAGTGAAAGCCGCGCAGGGCGTGCTCCTGCGGCACCGGGCTCGCGGGCCAGGGCTGGACGGGCTGGCCGCCCTCGAAGATCAGCTCGACCCAGGTGCCGTCCGGGTCCTCCAGGGTCAGGATCGTCTCGCCGAAGCGCGTCCCCTCGCGGAACGTGAAACCGTGCTCGCTCAGGCGGTCTTGCCAGTAGCCCAGGCTCTCACGGGGGGCGCTGTAGGCCGTCGCCACGACCTCGCCGTTGCCCCGCGTGCCCCTTTTGGCACCCGGCCAGGGGAAGTGGGTCATGATCGTGCCCGGCTGCCCGGTGAGGTCGCCGTAGTAGAAATGGTACGTGCCCGGGTCGTCGAAGTTCACGGTGACCTTGACGAGCCGCTGCCCCAGCGTCTGGGAGTAGAAGTCGATGTTGCGCTGCGGGTCTTGCGCCATCACCGTGACGTGATGCAGGCCCTTCACGGGCGTCGTGCCGGGGATGCGGGGGGTGGGGGAGGTCATGGCACCATGGTAGCTCGATGTTAAACGAATGGGCGTGTGGTTGGCCGGGGCCTTACCCGTCCACGCGCGCCCGGGCCCGGAAGGCGAGCCGTTCCTCCTCGCGTTCTCTCTCCATCACTGCCAGGCCGAGCTTGCGGGTCAGCTCGGTGAGCTGGGCCATCTCGGCGGGGTCGAGCACCTGGAAGACCCGGCGGATGCCGCGCACGTGGGCGGGCAGCACGCGGTCCACCAGGGCCTCGCCCGAGTCGGTGAGGAAGACGTTCATCACGCGGCGGTCCTGGAGGTCGCGCTCGCGGCGCACCAGGCCGTCGCGCTCCAGGTTGTCGATCACCATCGTGAGGTTGCCGCTGGAGCGCAGGATCTTCTCGGCGAGCTGGCGCTGGCTCAGCGGCCCCAGGTGGTAGAGCGCCTCGATCACCCCGAACTGGCTGATCGTCAGCCCGTGGTCGCCCAGGTGGCGGTTGGCGGCCATCTCGACGGCGTGGGCCGCTCGCCATAATTTGATATACGCGTCCAGCGCGGCGCGCTCCTCGGCCGAGCCGGAGTAACGGGTGGGCATGAGAATATGGTCGGTGCCCCGGGGGGGGAAATCAAGCGTCCGGGGGGAGCCTTTCGCTCATCGTCCAGAGGAGCCGGGCGGGACAGGTCGCCGTCTACCCCCGCCGCCCCGCCCGGTATTCCTCCGTCGCCAGCCGGATGCACGCGGCGACCCCCTGCATCGCCGTGTAGACCTCCTCCACTGGCGGCCGGGTCGGCGCGAGGCGGATGTTGCGTCCCGTTGGGTCCTGCCCGTCCGGATACGTCGCCCCGGCGGGCGTGAGGCTGATCCCCGCCTCACCCGCGAGCTGCACCACCCGCGCCGCCACCGGCTCCGCCGTGTCCAGGCTGATGAAGTACCCGCCCTTCGGTGAGGTCCAGGTCGCGTACTCGCCGTTCCCGCCCAGTTCCGCCCGCAGCGTCTCGTCCACGGCCCGGAACTTGGGGGCGATGAGCCGCGCGTGGGCCTGCATCAGCCCCTCCAAGCCGCCGGGATAGGCCTCCAGGAAGCGGACGTGCCGCGCCTGCTCCAGCTTGTTCGGGCCGATGCTCTGGGCGCCCAGGTACTTCGAGAGCCACTTGACGTTGTCCTCGCTGCTCGCCACGAAGCCCAGCCCCGCCCCCGCGAAGGTGACCTTGCTCGTGCTGGCGAAGACGAAGGCGCGGTCGGGGTAGCCCGCGTCCCGGGCGAGCACCACGAAGTTCACGGGCTCGTCGCGGTCCTCCTCGTCGAGGTGGTGCACCCGGTAAGCGTCGTCCGCGAAGATCGTGAAGTCGGGGGCCGCCGCCTTCAGTCCCGCCAGGCGCCGCGCCTTCTCCGGGCTGATCGACTCGCCGCCGGGGTTGGAGTAGGTCGGCACGAACAGCACGCCCTTGACCGTGGGGTCCGCCGCCAGCCGCTCGATGGCCTCCACGTCGGGGCCGTCGGGCTGCATGGGGACGGTGAGCAGCGTAAAGCCCAGCGTTTGCAGCAGCAGGAAGTGGCGGTCGTAGCCCGGGACGGTGACGATCATCCTGGGTTGCTGCGTGAACCACGGCCCGGTGCTGTTCCGCACCCCGTGCAGTTGGGCGAAGGAGAGCACCAACCCCTGCAACTCCAGGCTGGCGTTGTTCCACACGACGACGTTCTCCGCCTTCACGTCGAGGAAGTGGGCGAACATCGCCCGGGCGGAGGGTAGGCCCGTCACGCCGCCCGTGTAGTTCCGCAGGTCGAGGCCGTCCATACGGAGGTCGCCCTCGCCGAGCACGGTCAGCAGGCCGTTCGAGAGGTCGAAGTCGGCGTCACTCGGCTGGCCGCGCTGCATGTTGAGCCCCAGGCGGCGCGCCTTGAGGGCGTCGTACGCCGCCTGCGCCGCCGCGAGGGCGTCACTCGGTTGCCCGGGGCCGGGTTGCACGGTGTCGGTCGTCATGCCCCCACGTTACCCGCGCCGCCCCCAGCGGGGGAGGGGGGTTGGTTAGCGGGGCGGACAAGGAGGGGCGCTGCTACACTGCGGGCGGCCCGGTGAGCATCCCCGGACGCCTTCTTTTCAGCACCCCGCCTTTGATCCCGCCCCTTTCCGGCACGTCCAACAGGAGAACCCCCAATGCAGTACGTCGTTTCCCGCCCCCGCGTGGGCGTCTTCATCGACACCCAGAACCTCTACCACTCGGCGCGCGACCTGCTGGAGCGCACGGTCAACTTCGAGACGATCCTGCGGTCCGCCACCGGGGGGCGCGAACTCGTCCACGCCATCGCCTACACCGTCGAGCGCGAGGGTGAGGCGACGGCGCGGCCCTTCATCTACAAGCTCAGCACGCTGGGCTTCAAGGTCCGGCGGATGAACCTGACCCTGCACCATGTCACCGAGGGCGGGCGGCCGATCTACGAAGGCAACTGGGACATGGGCATCGTGGCCGACATGGTGCGGCTGATCGACCACCTCGACGTGGCCGTGCTGGGTAGCGGCGACGGCGACTTCACCGACATCGTGGAGGTGCTTCAGGAGCGCGGCAAGCGGGTGGAGGTCATCGCCTTCCGCGAGCATACCGCCCAGAAGCTC
Organism: Deinococcus aetherius; assembly: GCF_025997855.1. Lineage (NCBI taxonomy): Bacteria > Thermotogati > Deinococcota > Deinococci > Deinococcales > Deinococcaceae > Deinococcus > Deinococcus aetherius. The sequence goes on along the minus strand of NZ_AP026560.1, from coordinate 1,808,376 downwards.
ATCGACGCCGCCGACCGCTTCACCCACCTCCCCGACCTGGAGGACGCCCTGATGCCCGCCCGCCAGAAGGTCGAGAAGGCCGCTCGCCCCGAGGAGTGAGCACCGAGGAATGACCCCTTCCAGCAACAACGACGCGGACGCCGTGCTCGCCCGCCTCGCCTTCGAGTTGCCCCCGGAACGCATCGCCCAGACGGGCGCCGAACCCCGCGACTCCTCCCGGCTGATGGTGGTGGGGGAGGGAATCGAGCACCGCGTCTTCCGCGATCTCCCCGAACTCCTGCGCCCCGGCGACGTGCTCGTCTTCAACGAGAGCCGCGTCATTCCAGCCCGCGTCATGGCCCGCAAGCCTGTGGTCAACGCCCCAGACGGCAAGCACAGCGGCGGCGGCCAGGTCGAGGTTCTGCTCCTGCGGGAAGAAGAGGCGAACGTCTGGTCCGCCTACCTCAAACCCGCGAAACGGGCCGGGAAGGAGTTGTGGCTGGGGGAGCACCGCGCCGAGGTCGTCGGCATTCTGGAGGACGGTGCCCGTCTGCTGCGCTTCGACCACGACATCAAAGCACACCTCGATGAAATCGGTCGGCTGCCCCTTCCCCCCTACATCAACGCCGGGGACAGCGACGAGCGGTGGCGCGAGCGGTATCAGACGGTATACGCACGTGAACCCGGCAGCGTCGCCGCTCCGACGGCGGGGTTGCACTTCACACCGGAACTCCTGAGTCGGCTGGACGGGATGGGCGTGGAGCGCCACACCCTGACCCTGCATGTCGGCGCGGGCACCTTCCGCCCGATCACGGGCAGCGTGGCCGACCACGTGATGCACGCCGAGCGGTACGCCGTCGGCGAGGAGACGGCGCGGGCGATCAACGCGGCGAAGTCGGAGGGCCGCCGTGTCGTCGCCGTGGGCACCACGACCGTACGCGCCCTGGAGAGCAGCGCGAACGAGGACGGGACTGTGAGCCCAGGCGAGGGCGACACCCGCATCTTCATCACGCCGGGAACAGCCGTGCGGGTGCCCGACCTCCTGATCACCAACCTGCACCTCCCCGGCTCCACCCTGCTCCTGCTGGTGGCGGCCTTCGCGGGCGAGGCGAGGATCAAGGCGGCCTACGACGCGGCGCTCGCCCGGGGGTATAGGTTCTACTCACTGGGGGACGCGATGCTGCTGGAGAGGGCAGTGGGGAGTGGTCAGTGGTCAGTGGGACAGGAAGGCCAGGGCTGAGGCTGTAGCCTGTCCCTTTCCACTGACCACTTCCTACGAACCACTCACCTCCCGCGTCAGCGTCACCGTCGCCGTCTCACGCACGAAGCCCAGGCGGGCGTTGACCGCGAGCATGGGCGCGTTGACGCTGTGGTTGCTCGTGCGCGCGTGGGTGAAGCCCCGCTCCAGCGCGGCGCGGGCGGCGGCGAGCTTGAGGGCGTACGCGATGCTGCGCCCCCGCCACCCGGGCAGCACTCCCGTCAGGCCGTTGTGGAGGGTGCCGGGCCGGGTGGGGATGGGCAGGTGCAATTCGCTCAGGCCCACCCACTCCCCGTCCGGCGTCACGGCGACGAAGAGGCCCGCCGGGTTGAGGCGGTCCATCACGCGGCGCTGCCACAGCTCGAAGGGCCACACGTCAACCGGCGTGGCGCTCGGCACGTCGCGCAGGAGGGCGGCGATCAGCATGTAGAGGCGGCGTTGCTGCCCCTCGTCGAGGTCGCCCAACTCGCTGAGTGGGCGGATACGGACCCCCGCCGCCCGCGCCTGCTCCTCGTGGCGGGCGAGACCAGCGAAGTCGAGGGTCCGCAGGTCGAGGGTGCTCGGCCACATGCGGTCGTGTTCGCGGTAGCCGCGCGCCTCCAGGAAGGGCTTCTCCCACCAGTCCTCGCGCACGCGGGTGACGAGGGTGTGGGCGCCGGAGTCCAGGGCCGCCGCCTCAGCGTGGGCGAGCAGGGCCTCGGCGAGGGGGCTGCCCGCCCACCGGGGCAGGGTCCGCACGGTCACGTCGAGCCAGCCCGGGTGTCCGTCCATGCGCGGCACGCCCACCTCGGCCAGGCCCACGATCTCGCCCCCCGCCAGGGCCAGCAGGCGGAGGTGGAATTCGCCCGTCACCCGGCCCGCGTCCAGCCGCCTCAGGTCCTCGGGGGCGACGGGCGACTCGGGGTGCGCGGCCGTCAGGAAGGCGGCGACCCGGGCGGTATCGGCGGGTGTGGCGGGGTGCAATGTCACGCCGGGGGGCAGCGGGGGAAGGGGGCGCGTTTGAACCTGCGGGGACTCGTCCATGTGAGAGTTCAGCACGCCCCCTCCCGCCGCGTCATCCGCCCTTTGGCGGGGGGAGGGGGCGTGCTTTCGCACGGCAGGTGCGCCTCCCTCTCATCCCGCCGCTCTCTATACTCCGGGCTATGACCTCCCTCCAGGACGCGCCGGTTCAGAGTGAGAACCCGCTGCTGAACGTCGGCTTCCGCATCCCCTTCGACCGCATCCGGCCCGAGCACGCCGAGCCCGCCGTCGACGCCCTGCTCGCGGCGACGCGGGAACGCCTGGAGCAGTTGGCGCGGTCGGGCGAGCGCGACTACGCGAACTTCATGGCGGACCTCGACACGCTGACCGAGCAACTCGACACCGTGCGGGTCATCGTCTCGCACCTCGACGGCGTGGTGAGCAGCCCCGAGTGGCAGGCGGCCAAGCGCGCCATCCTCCCCAAGGTCACCGAGTTCTACACCGGGCTCAGCCTCCACTCCGGCCTCTGGGCGGCCCTGAAGGGCTTCGCGCAGACGGAGGGGGCCCGGTCGCTCGACCCCGTGCGCGCCCGGCACCTCAGGTTGACGATAGACGACTTCCGCCGCGAGGGCGCCGACCTGCCGGGGGACCAGAAGGCGCGGCTGCTGGAGGTGAACACCCGACTCGCGGGGGTCACGAACGACTTCTCGAAGAACGTTCTGGAAGCGACCGCCGCCTTTGAACTGTATGTGGACGGGTCGCGCCTGGCGGGCGTGCCCGAGCGGGTGAAGGAGGCCACCCGGCGCGACGCCGAGGCCCACGGCAAGGAGGGCCACCGCCTCACCCTGCACCAGCCCGTCGCCGAGCCGATCCTGACCTACGCCGACGACCGCGAGCTGCGCCGCGAACTCTGGCTCGCGCAGAACTCGGTGGGCAGCCAGCCGGGGCGCGACAACCGCCCGCTCGTCCTCGATATCCTGCGGCTCCGCCGCGAGCAGGCCCGCATCCTGGGCTTCCGCGACTTCGCCGACTACGTGCTCGAAGACCGCATGGCGGGCGGGGGAGAGCGGGCCCTGACCTTCGAGCGTGACCTGGAACAGCGCGTCCGCCCCTTCTTCGAGCGCGAGAACGCCGAGCTGGAGGCTTTCTACCGGGAGCAAGCCGGGCCCGACGCGCCCCCCCTCGAAGCCTGGGACGTGGCCTACTGGGCGGAAAAGCAGCGCCAGGCGAAATACGACTTCGACGAGGAGGCCCTGCGGCCCTACTTCGAGCTGGACCGGGTGCTCGCGGGGTTGTTCGAGATCGTGAACCGCGTTTTCGGGATCACGGTGCGTGAGACGCGGGCCCCCGGCTGGCACCCCGAGGTGCGGTACTACGACATCCTCGACGAGGGGGGAACGCACGTCGCTTCCTTCTACACCGACTGGTTCCCGCGCGACACCAAGCGCAGCGGCGCCTGGATGAACGGCTTCGTGACGGGCGGGCCCCGTGAGCACGGCGTAGAGCCCCACCTCGGCCTGATGTGCGGCAACATGACGCCGCCCTCGGGTGACACGCCCGCCCTGCTCTCCCTGCGCGAGGTCGAGACGGTCTTCCACGAGTTCGGCCACCTGCTCCACCACGCCCTCTCGCGGGTCCCGGTTCGCAGCTTGAGCGGCACGCGCGTCGCCTGGGACTTCGTGGAACTGCCCTCGCAGATCATGGAGAACTGGGTGACCGAGCGGGAGGCGCTGGACCTCTTCGCCCGGCACTACCAGACGGGGAAGCGGTTGCCGGGCGAACTCTTCGAGCGACTGATCGCCGCCCGCAACTACCGCGCCGCGAACGCCACGATGCGCCAGCTCTCCTTCGGCACGGTGGACCTCGTGCTCCACGTCGAGTTCGACCCCGAGGTGCCCGGCGCCGATCCCATCCGGGTCGCCCGCGAGGTGATGGGCCGCTTCTCCCCCTACCGCCTCCCGGAAGGCTACGCCCGGATCGCCCAGTTCACCCACCTGTTCTCCAACCCGGTGGGCTACGGGGCGGGGTACTACTCCTACAAGTGGGCGGAGGTGCTGGACGCCGACGCCTTCTCCCGCTTCGCGCGTGAGGGCGTCTTCAACCGCGAGACGGGCCGCGCGTTCTTCACCGCCATCCTCAGCCGGGGCAACAGCGCCGACGCCGCCGACCTCTACCGTGAGTTCATGGGCCGCGACCCCGACGCCGAGGCGCTGCTCAGGCGCAGCGGACTCGTCGAGGCGTAGGCGGGGGAAACAGGAACCGGTTCCCGACTCCCGGGGGCCGGTCCTCCCCCTGTTCCTGGCCGTGCTACCCCCCCGGTGACGCCCGCTTCTCCCCCGACCCCTTTATGCTGCCCTCACCATGCCTCGTGCCAAAATCACGTTTCTGGCGGCGACCCTCGTGGCGCTGACGTCCGTGCCTGCCGGTGCCCAGTCCCCCGCCGAGGCGCGGGTGCTCGCCGGGTTGAACGTTCTGCGCGCCGGGGGCATCTCGTGTCCGGGGCTGGGCCGCCGCCCGGTCGCCGCCCCGCTGCGGGCGAGCGGGGAACATGCCCTCGCCGCGCGGATGCAGGCGGGCTACCTGGGGGGCAGCGGGCGCATCACCCACACCGGCGTGAACGGGAGCACGCCCCGGGTGCGGGCGGCGAGTACGGGCGTGCGGGCCGTCAGCGTCACCGAGATCATCTACCTGGGGGCGGGCCTGAGTCCGGCCGGGGCCGTGGGGTGGTGGCGGGGGTCCGCCGTCCACTGCGCCGTGCTCACCGACCCGCGCTACACCCACGCCGGGGCGGCGGTGGTGCAGGGCTCACGCGGGACAGCGTACGTGGTCGTCCTGAGCAGCGAGCCGCGCTGAGGTGGTCGCAGCAGGGTGACCGCCGCCCTCCAGCCTCCTCACCGCGCCGTCCACCCCAGGTCGAGGTCGAGCACCGCCCCCGTCATTCCCCACGCGGCGGGGCTGGCGACGTAGCCCACGAGCGCGGCCACGTCCTCCGGGTCGAGCAATCTCTTGATGGCGGCGGCCTCCAGCAGGACTTTGCCCTCGACCTCCTCCTCGCTCATGCCGCGCGTGCGGGCCTGGTCCCGGATCTGGTTCTCCACCAGGGGAGTGCGGACGTAGGCCGGGCAGATCGCGTTGACGGTGAGGCCCTGGTCCCCCGCCTCCAGCGCCGCCGTGCGCGTCAGGCCGATCAGACCGTGCTTGGCGCTGACGTACGCGCTCTTGTAGGGGCTGGCGACGTGTCCGTGGATGCTCGCCACGTTGATGATGCGGCCCTGCCCGGAGCGGGTGAGGTGGGCCCAGGCGTACTTGCTGAGCAGGAAGGGCGCGGTGAGCATCACGTGCAGCATGGCGTCCCAGGTGTCCTCGGGAAAGTCGGCCAGGGGCGCGATGTGCTGGAACCCCGCGTTGTTCACGAGCACGTCGAGCCCGCCGAGGGCCGCCACCGTCCCCTCGACCGCCCGCGCGCAGTCCTCGCGGCGGGTGAGGTCGCCGGGAATGAAGGTCAAGCCGTGCCCGGCGGCGACCTCACGGGCATGGGGACGGTCGAGGTCGAGCACGGCGACGCGCAGGCCGTCACTTTGCAGGCGGCGGGCGATGGCGAGGCCGATGCCGCTCGTGCCGCCGGTGACGAGGGCGGCGCGGGTTTCGGGGGCAATCATGCGGGGAGTCTAGGGCGGGCGCGTCACGGCGCGGTTTCAGCGGGGAGAGGAGGGTCTCCCGGCCCTTCCCTCATCACTCCCGTCAGCGCCCGGTGCAGCGCCTCCGTCTCGGGCAGGGGCGTGAGGCCCAGCTCCGCGAGGGCGGCGCGCAGGGCCGCGTAGGTGCGCGCGGCGGCGGCGGGGTGGGCGCGGGCGTGCCAGGCGCGCATCAGGGCGCGGGCGGCGGGCTCATGGGCGGGGTCGAGGCTCAGGGCCCGCCCCGCCAGCCGGGCGGCGAGGTCGAGCTGGCCCACCCGCAGGGCGTGGCCCGCCTCCGACGCCAGCGCCTCGGGAAGCAGGGCGGCGTGGCGTTCGGCCTCGGCCTGCACGGCTTCCAGGTCGGTGTCGGCCATCTGTCCCGGCATATCGAGCAGGGCTGCGGGGCGGCCCGGGGTGCCGGGAGGGGCGCCCAGGTGCGCGCGGGCCTCCCACAGGTCCACGCTCAGGTCGGGGCCGCCCCGCAGCCGCAGCCACTCGCCGCGCTCCAGGAAGGTGCCGCGCGCCACCCCCTCCTCCAGCACCTGCCCCAGCGCGTGCAGGGTCACCCGGAAGTTGCGCTCGCCCACCTGGGGGTCGGCGCCGGGGAAGAGGGCCTCCTGCGCGGCCTCGCGGGCCAGCCCCGCGTCGTGGACGGCGAGCAGGGCGAGGAGGTCACGGGCGCGGGCGCGGCCCCACTCGCGGGCGGGCTGGCCGCCGCGCGTCACCGCCACCCGCCCGAGCACTTGAACCCGCACGTCTGCGCCGGGCACCTCGGCGGGCCGGGGGAGCGTGCCGTACCCCAGCGCGTGCGCGACGGGCAGGAGCCCGGTCCCGGCACCGGGCGCGTGGGCGGCGAGCCGGGCGAGGAGAGCCGCGCGGGCCGCCCGCTCCGGGGCGGGGGAGAGCAGCGAGCGCCGGGCGAGGAGGAAGGGGGAGGAGGAAGGGGAAGGCGGTCACGGCCCGCGCCGCCGCCGGGGCGTCCCCCGCCTCCCCGGTCGCCGCGTACACGGCGAGCGCCGCCGGGTCCCCCCGTGCAGCCGCCCGAGCGCCGCCACGAGCCGGGTCAGCCCCCCCACGTAGCGGTCGCCGCCCGCGTGGGCGAGGGCCCGGGCCTCGTGCTCGGCGGCGGGAACGGGGTGGTTCAGGGCGGCCTCCAGGTACGCCAGTCCCAGTCGGGGCTCGACCTGGAGGCGGGGCACCACGTCCTGCGCGAGGGTCAGCGCCCCCTCGTAGGCCGCCCGTGCCTGCGCCGGGTGCCCGGCCGCGACCTCCGCGTGGCCCAGCCGTACCAGGGCGAGCGAGCGCACGAAGAGGCTCTCCAGCCGCTCGCCCTCCGCCAGCCCCTCGCGGGCGCGGCGGGCGGCCTCCCCCGGCTCGCCGAGGACCGCGTGGAGAAAACTGGCGAGCAAGAGGCCCTCGCGGTGGTTCTGCGCCGCCCGCGCGCCCCCCGCCTCGCCCCGGGCGGCGTGCAGCGCGAGCCCCAGGGCGTCCCCCAGCCGCCCCGAGCGCAGGGCGTACCGTGCCCCGTGCGCCAGCTCGGGGTGCAGGGCGAGTGAGTGCGCCGGGTCGCCCGCGTTGAGGTAGTTCTCGGCCCGCATCCGTTCCACCCGCGCCGCCTCCGGCCCCTCCGCCAGGGCCCCGGCCGCGTCCAGCGGCCCCCAGGCGAGGTCCGGCTGCACGGTGTCGAGGGCGACCTGCGCCTCCCCGAGTGAGCGCGCCAGGGGGTCCGCCTGCGCGTAGGCCGCCAGCGCCTCCCCGTACCGCGACGAGAGCCGCAGGGCGTCCCCCGCGAGGGCGTGCAGGGCGGGCGTCCAGGCGGCGGGCGGCACCCGCGCGAGGCTGCGCTCCACCAGCGTCACCCGGCCCCCGTCGAGCCAGCGGCCCCCGTGCCGGGCGAGGAGTTCGGCCGCCCGGGCCGTGTTCCCCGCCGCGAGGTGGGCGGCGAGTGCTCGCCGGGGCCGCCCCGTCCGCTCGAAGTAGGCCGCGCCCCGCGCCGCGAGTCGGTGCGCCTCGCCGGGGGCGAGCAGGCCCCGCAGGTGCGCCCGCAGCAGGGGATGGGCGCGAAAAGCGTCTCCCGTCCGGGTCAGGAAGGTGCCGCCGCTCGCTAGGGCGCTCAGCAGCGTGCCCGCCTGGGTCTCCTCCAGCACGTCCGCGATCAACTCGGGCGTGAGTTCCTCGAAGACGCTCCCGCGCGTGAGCAGCGCCCGCAGGCTGGGGTCGAGCGGGCCCAGCACCTCCTGCGCGAGGTAGGTAAAGAGGGTGCCGAGCTGCGCCTCCCCGCCGTCGAGGTCGGCGAGCGCGGAGAGGGCCACCCGCCCCTGCGCCGCCGCCTGCGCGAGAAAGCGCGCCGCGATGGGCCACCCCTCCGTGACCGCGTGGGCGAGCCGGACCTCCGCGCCCGTCGCCCGCACCCCCTGCGCCGCGAGCAGCTCGGCGAGTTCGGCGGGGGTAAACGCCAGGTCGAGGGCCGAGACGCGGGTGAGGTCGCCGCCTGGCTCCAGCCGGGTGAGGTCGGGGCTCGTGAGCGGCGTGCGGGAGAGCAGGGCCACCCGGCCCCCCAGCAGCTCGCGCAGCACGTCCTCCGTCAGCCCCCCGCCCAGGTGCTGCACCTCGTCGAGCACGAGCAGGGCGCCCGCTCGGTCGAGCACGTCGGCCACCCTCGCCGCGACCCGCCGGGGGGCCGCGCCCGCGTCGAGGAGCGCCCCCGGCCCCTCGCCCCCCGGCAGCCCCGCCACCGCCACCGCCAGCCCCGCCGCCAGGACCTGTGGGTCGGCGTCGTCGGCGTCCAGGGTCAGCCACGCGGCCCGCCCGAGGTCCGGCAGCCCGGCGGCGAGCGCCGTCGTCTTGCCGTACCCCGCCGGGGCGACCACCGTGACCACCCGCGCCGCCCCCAGCAGGGCCAGCAGCCGGGGCCGCGCGACCGCCCCCCGCACCTGGGGAGGCCGCGCCCGCCGCAAGGGGGCGTGTTCACGCCATTCTGTCGCCACGGACGCCATGCTAGGGCATGGGCGGGAGGTGACGGAGCAAAACTCGGCTGTCTGCCCCTGCTCGCAGCCTGTTCGGGAAGTGGCCCGGGATTCCCCATGCGCCCGGTGAAAACTTGGTTTTTGCCCCTCCCCCCTCGTGGGGGAGGCTGGGAGGGGGGAGTGCCCACGCCATCCCGGCCCGCTCGGTTGCGTACGACAGCCTTTCCCAACCACGCCCCTACAGCCCCAGCAGCGCCCCCACCGCCGCCGCCCCCAGCACCACCACGGCGCTGTTCACCCGCGTCTGCCACAGCAGCCCGAAGGCGAGGACCGCGAGCACGGCGGCGGGCCAGGAGGTGACCGAGGTGCGGGCCAGCACGAGCGCCCCGGCGAGGATCACCCCGCCCCCGAAAGGCAGCAGGGCGTTGCGGAAGGCGGCCACCCAAGGGTGCGCGCTGTGCCGCTGCCACACCAGGGCGGCCACGGCGCTCAGGAGCGCGGTCGGGCCGTAGAAGCCCAGGGTGGCGGCCAGGGCCCCCGCCAGCCCGGCGGCGGCGTACCCGTAGTGGGTCACGGCGAGCATGTTCGGCCCCGGCATGAGCTGCCCGAGCGCGAAGCCGTTCGCCAGCGTCCGCGCGTCGATCCAGCCGTGCTCCAGCACCAGCGAACGCTCCATCTCGGCCACGTTCGTTCCCCCGAAGCTGATCAGCCCCAGGCGGGCGAAGGCCAGAATCAGCTCCCAGAGATTTGGCAGGTCGCCCATCACGCGGCCCCGCGCGGCCGGTGCAGGAGCAACCCCGCCCCCACGAGCACGAGGAACACGGGCAGGAGGTCGAGCCGCCCCACCCCCAGCGCCAGGAAGGTGAGCACGGTCAGGAGGGGACCACCCCGCACCCCCCACCCCACCCGCACGACGGGCAGCGCCGCCGTGAGGAGCACCGCGAGCGCCGCGCAGGCCGCCCCGTGCAGCGCGCTTTGCAGGGCGGGCGGCAGTCCCCCGGGAAGCCCGAGCGTCACGGCGCTCACCGCGAGCATGGCGACCAGACCGGGCGTGAGGACCCCGACCGTCGAGGCCACCGCCCCCAGCCGCCCGCTGAGGCGCGCCCCCACCATCGCGGCGAGGTTCACGGCATTCGGCCCCGGCGTGAGCTGCGCCAGGGTGAAGGTCTCCGCGAAGGCCTCGTCCGTCATCCACCCTCGCGTGGTCAGCGCCCGTCGGGTGTGTGCGGGCAGCCCCCCGCCGATGCCTGCCAGCGCCACGCCCACGAACATCCGGGCCAGCGCGAGCGGGGTGGGGGAGAGCGCGGGCGGGTCGTCCTCGGGCGTGGTGGCGTGGGCGCGGGTCATGCCCGGAGGGTAAGCCCGGGCCCGCTCACCTTCCCCGTGACTGGTGGGGGAACACGCGCGCACGCAACGCACAAAAGGCGGAAGGGGCGGCTCAGGTGCTCCGCGTTCCCGCCGGGCGTCCAGACTTGCGGGCTGGTTCGCCCCACGGGGCATGGCTCGCAGGCGCGTGCGCCAGCCAGATCGTGTGGTGCGCGCCCTTGCCGGGGCGGGCGCGGGCGGTGCGGACCTCGACCCTGAAGCCCGCCCGGCGCAGCCGGTTCGTGAAGCGCGGGTCGGGTGTGGCCGACCAGACGGCCAGCACGCCGCCGGGGCGCAGGGTTCGCCGGGCGGCGGCGAGTCCGCCGGGCGAGTACAGCCAGCTATTCGCCTGGTGCGTCATGCCCTCCGGGCCGTTGTCCACGTCGAGCAGCACGGCGTCGAAGGCGGCCTCCCGCGTCCGCAGCAGTTCGGCCACGTCCCCCACGTGCACGCGGGTGCGCGGGTCCTCCAGCGGGCGGCCCGCGCAGTCGCCCAAGGGGCCCCTATTCCACTCCACGACCTCCGGCACGAGTTCGGCCACCGTCACCGTCGCCCCCGGCCCCAGCGATCCCAGCGCGGCGGCGAGCGTGAAGCCCATGCCCAGCCCGCCCACCAGCACGTGCGGGGACGAACGACCGGCGATCACGGCGCAGGCCAGGTGCGCCAGCGCGTCCTCAGAGGCGTGCTGGCGGCTGTTCATCAGCTCGCTGACGTATCCCGAAATCTGGATCGAATACTCGGGCAACTCGCCCCGGCGGTACAGGCACAGCGACTGGTCGGTGCCGGGAATGGGGGCGCGGCCCAGGGGAACCCAGGGAATCAAGCGGTCCCCCTGCGGGGAGGGTGGAAGAGCCTCATGAGCCGAATCTACCCGGCCCGGCGATGGGTAAAGGTTCCTCCATTCTCCCGCACCCCTCCAACCCCGCCATTTCGCCTATTCGCTCCCTGCCCCCCCGCCTTACCCTGAGGGTCAGATGACAGCATCCATACCGGACGCCGCCGTGCATGTCCGAACCCTGCGCAAGAGCTACACGGTCCACGACAAGGAGCCGGGCTTCATGGGCAGCCTGCGTTCCTTCGTGCGGCGCAAGACCCACCAGGTCGAGGCCGTGCGGGGCGTGTCCTTCGATCTGGAGCCCGGCGAGGTGGTCGGCTTCCTGGGACCCAACGGGGCGGGCAAGACGACCACCCTCAAGATGCTCTCGGGCCTGCTGCACCCCTCGGGCGGCGAGGTGCGGGTGGCAGGCTTCGAGCCCCGGCGCCGGGAGGCGGCTTTCCTGAAAAGGATCACCCTCGTTATGGGGCAGAAGCAGCAACTCATCTGGGACCTTCCTGCGCTGGACTCCTTCCTCGTCAACCAGGCGATCTACGAGATCCCCGACGCCCAGTACCGCGCCACCATGCGTGAGTTCACCGAGGTCCTGGGCCTGGAGGGCATCCTGAAAAAGCAGGTCCGTAAGCTCTCCCTGGGCGAGCGGATGAAGTGCGAACTCGCCGCCGCCCTGCTCCACCGCCCCCGGGTGCTCTTCCTCGACGAGCCCACCATCGGCCTCGACGTGAACATGCAGGAGTCGGTGCGCGCCTTCATCCGCGACTACAACGAGCGGTATGGGGCCACCGTGATCCTCACGAGTCACTACATGGCCGACGTGACGGCCCTCGCCCGCCGCATCCTCGTGATCGACCGGGGCGAACTCGTCTTCGACGGCGACCTCGCCCACCTCGCCGCCCAGGGAAGCGCGGGCAAGACCGTGAGGTTGCAACTGCGCCAGCCCGTCACCGAGGCCCACCTCGCCCGCTACGGCTCGGACGTGCGCGTGGACGGCCTGAGCGCCGAACTCACCGTCCCCCGCGCCGAGGTGAGCGTGCGGGCCGCGCGCCTCCTCGCCGACCTCGACGTCGCCGACCTGACGGTGGAGGACCCGCCCATCGAGCAGGTGATGGGGCAACTGTTCGGGCGGGGGCGGGAGGTGGAGCGTGTGTAGGCTGATGGTTCGTCGCGGATGGCCTATGGGGAGGGTCCCCTTCCACAAGCCGCCCGCCGAAAGCGGCACCCAATGACCTGGCGCAAGCTCCGCACTCTCTTTGCCGCCGGGTTCGCCGAGATGACCGAGTACCGGGCGGAGGTCATGATCTGGATGCTGTCGAGCACCCTCAGCCTCGTGATGATGCTGGTGTGGATGGCGCAGGCCTCGGCGGCGCCGGGCGGGCAGATTCGCGGGTACAGCCCCCAGGAGTTCGCGGGGTACTTCCTCGCCACCTGGGTCATGTCACAGCTTCTCGTCGTCTGGGTCGCCTTCGACCTTGACTTCGACATCCGGCAGGGGACCCTCTCGCCCAAACTGCTGCGGCCCCTCGATCCGCTGTGGCTGCGGTACATGGACCATCTCGCCGGGCGGATCGTGCGGCTGCCCGCCCTGCTCGCGCTCGCGGCCCTCTTCGCGTGGATCGCGGGCGCCCGCCTCACGACCGACCCCGCCGCCTACCTCACCGCGTTCGGCCTCGCCTTCCTGGGCTTCAACACCCGCTTCCTGTGGGAGTACTGCCTCGGCCTGCTCGCCTTCTGGACCGAGTCGAGCACCAGCTTCCAGGAGGTCGTGTGGCTCGTGTACGCCGCGCTGGGCGGGATGTTCGCGCCCCTCGCCTTTTACCCCGAGTGGGTGCAGCGGGTCGCCGTCTGGACGCCCTTCCCCTACATGCTCGGCCTGCCCTCGCAACTCCTGGCGGGCAAGGCGACGTTGAGTGACGCCGGACGGGGCGCCCTCGTCCTCGCCCTCTGGCTGGCCGTCTTCTGGGTCTTGCGGCTGGCCGTGTGGCGGCGGGGACTCAGGCGGTATGGGGCGGTGGGAGCGTGAAGGGGTGGAGGACGGTCCCCCTTCCTTTCCCGCATCCGCCAGCCCACGACCCCAGCGGAGGCCTCCCATGACCGCCACCTGGCGCAAGGTCCGCACCCTCTTCGCCACCCAGTTCGCCGAGATGACCGAGTTCCGCGCCGAGATCGTCATCTGGATGCTCTCGGGAACCCTCAGCCTGGTGATGATGCTCGTGTGGATGGCGCAGGCAGGAAACGCGCCCGGTGGGCAGATCGGCGGGTACTCGTCCGCCGAGTTCGCCACCTACTTCCTCTCGACCTGGCTGATCTCGCAACTCATGGTCGTCTGGGTGGCCTGGGAACTCGACCTCGACATCCGGCAGGGCACCCTGTCCCCGAAGCTGTTGCGCCCCCTCGATCCCCTGTGGATGTGGTACGCCAGCCACCTCGCCGAGCGGGTGGTGCGCTTTCCCGCCCTGCTCGGCCTCGTCGCCCTCTTCGCGTGGCTCGCCGGGGCACGGTTCACCACCAACCCCACCGCCTACCTCGCCGCCCTCGGCCTCGCCTTCCTGGGCTTTTGCGCCCGCTTCCTGTGGGAGTACACCATTGGGCTGCTCGCCTTCTGGACGGAATCGAGCACGAGTTTTCAGGAGGTCGTGTGGCTCGTCTATGCCGCGCTGGGCGGGATGTTCGCGCCCCTCGCCTTCTATCCCGAGTGGGTGCAGCGCGTGGCGGTCTGGACGCCTTTCCCCTACATGCTCGGTCTCCCCGCGCAGCTTCTCGCCGGGAAAGCGACGCTGGGCGACGCCGGACGGGGGGCCCTCGTCCTGACTCTCTGGCTGGTCGTCTTCTGGGCCCTGCGGCTGGCCGTGTGGCGCCGGGGCCTGCGGAAATACGGGGCGGTGGGAGCGTGAGGGGACGGTCAGTGGTGAGTGGTCAGTGGTTCGTGGATCGGGGGCCTGTCTTTTTCCACGCACCACTCACCACTTCCCACTCACCGCGCCGGGGGCACGGGTGACCCGCTACCTCCGCCTCATCCGCATCTTCACGGGCGCGACCCTCGCCGCGCAGCTCGAATACCGGGCGAACTTCGTGGGGGCCGTGCTCGCCTCCCTGGGCGAGGTGGGCGTGGCGCTGCTGGGGATCGCGGTGCTGTTCGGGCAGCCGGGGACGACCGCCGTGGGGGGCTGGTCCTTCCACGAGGCGCTGCTCGTCGTGGGGCTCTTCACGCTCACCGAGGGCTTCATCAGCGTGTTCATCCAGCCCAACCTCTCCAAGATCGCCGAGGCGGTGCGCACGGGCAGCATGGACTTCACCCTCCTCAAGCCCATCGACGCGCAGTTCGGGGTGAGCACCCGCAACATGAACGTCCTGCGGGTGACCGACCTCCTGATCGGTCTGGGCCTGACCGTCTACGCCGCCTCGCACCTCACCGTGACCCTCGCCGGAGTGCTGGGGGCCGCCGCGCTGTACGCCTCCGCGCTCGTCATCGTGTACTGCATCTGGCTCGTGCTCTCGACCACCGCCTTCTGGTTCGTGAAGACGCAGAACGTCACCGAACTGTTCAACGGCGTCTTCGGCGCGGCCCGCTTTCCGGTCACGGCTTTCCCGCTCCCCATCCGCGCGTTCCTCACCTTCGTCGTGCCCGTCGCCTTCATCACGACGGTGCCCGCGCAGGCGCTCACCGGGGAACTCACGCCCGCCCTCGCCCTCGCCTCGCCGCTCGTCGCCGCCGTGTTCTTCGTGGGCGCGCGGCTGTTCTGGCTCAAGGCGGTGGGAAGCTACACGAGCGCGAGCAGTTGAGGAGCGGGGGAACGGATTGGAGCGCCGGAGCGTCTGCCCCCCCAGGCGTTGCCTCTCGGAGAGGCGGGCTCCGCATGAGCCTGCGCCTCGTCCGGCGTTCCGGTCAGCCCTGATCCGCAGGCGCCCCGTTCTGGAGGGCGTAGTTCCGCAGGACCATCGCGTTGGCCTTCCTGAATCCCAGCCGCTCGTAAAACGGCACGAGGTCGTCGTCGCAGCTCAGGTCCACCGCGTACAGGTGTTCCAGCTGTCCAAGCAGATGACGCATCAGGGCTTGGCCCAGCCCCCGCCCCCGGTGCTCCGGCAGGACTTCGAGCAGGGGGATGAAAGCGGTGAGCACCCCGTCGCTGATCGCCTGGGCGATGCCCACGACCCGGCCCTGCCCGTCCACGGCGAGCGAGACGCGGTACGACTGCGCGAGGAGGCGGTGTAGCGTCCCCGGCGAGGGCGGGTTCGGCCACCCCTCGAAGAAGCCCTGCAGTTGTGTGGGGCCGATGCCATTCAGACTGTCGCGGAGTTCCATGTCCTCAGCTTCGCCGCCGCCCCCTCATGAAGCGTCCGCCATCTGGCGCACCTGCGCGGGGGTGGCTAGATTCGGAGGCATGACCCAGCCCGGCACCACCGTGACCGCCACGACCCCCACGTCCGGCGGGGACACGACCACCCCCCTGCTGTTCACGCCGCTGAGGCTCCGCAGCCTGACGCTTCCCAACCGCGCGGTGGTCTCGCCCATGTGCATGTACAGCGCCCAGAACGGGCTGGCGAACGACTTCCACCTCACCCACCTGGGGCAGTTCGCGCTCGGTGGGGCCGGGCTGATCTTCACCGAGGCGACGGCCGTGTCCCCGGAAGGCCGCATCAGCCCCGAGGACCTGGGGCTGTGGACCGACGAGCAGATCGTGCCGCTGGGGCACATCACCGACTTCGTGCACCGCTACGGCGGGCTGATCGGGGTGCAGCTCGCCCATGCGGGCCGCAAGGCGAGCACCTATGCCCCGTGGCGCGGCCGGGGCGTGGTGCCCGCCGAGGCGGGAGGCTGGCCGGTGATCGGCCCCAGCGACGAGGCCTACAACGTCTTCTACCCGCACCCCACCGCCCTGACCGTGGACGACATCCGCCGGGTGACCGCCGACTTCGCGGTCGCCGCCCGCCGCGCGCAGATGGCGGGCTTCGACGTGGTCGAGGTTCACGCCGCGCACGGTTACCTCCTCCACCAGTTCCTCTCGCCCCTCGCCAACGCGCGCACGGACGAGTACGGCGGCTCCTTCGAGAACCGGACGCGCTTCCTGCTGGAGGTCGTGCGGGCCGTGCGGACGGCGTGGCCGATGCACCTGCCCCTCTTCGTGCGCGTCAGCGCGACCGACTGGGCGCCCGGCGGCTGGGACCTGGACCAGACCGTCGCCCTGGCGAACCTCCTGCGCTTCGAGGGGGTGGACGTGCTCGACGTGAGCAGCGGCGGCCTCACGCCCGTGCAGCAGATCACCCCCGGCCCGCTCTACCAGACGCCCTTCGCCGCCCGGGTCAGGCGCGAGGTGCCCGACCTGCTCACGATGGCGGTGGGCATGATCGACACCCCCGCCCAGGCGGAGGGCATCCTCCACGAGGGCGCCGCCGACCTCGTCGCCCTCGCTCGCGCCTTCCTGCGCGACCCCCACTGGCCGCAGCGGGCGGCGCGCGAGTTCGGCCTCACCCCCGCGCTGCCGGACGTGTACGCGCGAGCCGGGTGGTGAGGATCGAGAAAGGGCCGCTGCCGAAGGGGATGAGCTTCATTCTGAAGTCCTCGACCCTTGAGCGGGCACTTACCGAGGCGGACATCAAAATAGACACCCATCTCATTCACGGGGCGGGAGGCATCTTCTTTGACGCCCACTTCTGGCCGCCGAACGCGAATGTGGGCTACGAGCGGCTTTACGTGCGTGCTGGCGCCGTACCCAGTGGTGTCGGTCAGGCAGCCCGTATCTACGTCGAAGGTTCGGTGTTGCCTGATCTCATGGATTGGCTCGCTGGAATCCTGGCGCTGCCAAAGAACTCGCCCATTCGACGAGAGAAACAGTATTTTGGCCGTTCTCGGCCTGAGCACTTCGCTTTCTGACGGGGGAGTCCGGAGTACAGGGCCCGGAGGAGTCATCTCCGGGCCCGAGAGCCACGGTCTGAACTCCTTCTAACCCGCCTCCCCCTCCTCGATCCGCCCGTCGAGCAGGTGCAGCGCCCGGTCGGCCCGCGCCGCCAGCCGCTCGTCGTGCGTGACGAGGAGGACCCCGGCGCCGTCCTCGCGGGCAAGGTCGAGGAGCAGCCCGGCCACGACCTCCGCGTTGGCGCGGTCGAGGCTGCCGGTGGGCTCGTCGGCGAGGACCACGGCGGGGCGGGAGGCGAGCGCGCGGGCGACGGCCACCCGCTGACGCTCGCCGCCGCTCAGGACCCCCGGCAGGTCCCGCTCGCGGCCCGCCAGCCCCACCCGCGCGAGCAGGGTCCGGGCCCGCGCGGCGCCGTCCTGCCCGGTGAGGAGCGCGGGGACGAGGACGTTGTGCAGCACGCTGAGGTCTTCGAGGAGGTAGTGGTGCTGGAAGACCAGCCCGACCCGGCCTGCCCGCCGCCCCGCGCGGGCCTGGGTGCCCAGGGTGTCCACCCGCTCGCCCGCCCACCACACCTCGCCGTCCCGGGGGGTGTCCAGGCCCCCCAGGAGGTGAAGCAGGGTGCTCTTGCCGCTGCCGCTGGGCCCAGTCACGGCGACGACCTCGCCCGCGCCGACGCCGAGCGTGACGCCGTGCAGCACCTCCACCCCGCCGAACCCGTGGCGCAGGTCGCGGGCGAAGAGGGCGGGGACTGCGCCGGGGGCCGGGAAAGTCACGCGGGGAACTGTAGCGCAGCGGGCCGGGCTCCGGTGTTCGGCCCCGCTGCCCAGGCGGGTTCTACGAACGGGCGACCGGCGGGGCAGACCCCGTTTCGCCCCGCAGTGGTTGAGGAAAATCCACCCGCATGAAGACGGGCGGGCTGGCATCGACGACGTGGGGCCACCTTCCCCATTCCGTCGAGCGGCCCTGACACGGGGCCATGTTCTCCCCCCGGGCTTGACGTGCCCCGACAGACGAGAAGACGGGGAAGCGCCTCCCCGTCCTCTTCGTCACCGCCTCTCCGTACGTGCTCTCAGTACTTGATGGTGTTCCTCAGGAACAGGTCGAGGTCGAGGCGCCGCTTGCCCAGCCTGTCCTTGTAAGCCGAGTTGAGCCCGCCCGCGTACAGATCGAAGCCGTTCTCGGCCATCTTCCTCGTGACGTCCCTGATGTCCACCGCGAGCGTCTGCCCGAGGGCGAGCGCCAGCCCACCCGCCGCCATCGGCGCCGCCATCGACGTGCCGCTCCACGCGACCAGCAGGCCCCCCGGCCCCGCCGCGTAGATGTTCTCGCCCGGCGCGCTGAGTTCGAGGTCGGGCGCGTAGTTGGAGAACGAGGACTTGAGGTCGAGGCTGTTCACGCTGCCCACGCTGAGGCTGCGCTCGCCCAGGATGCCCTTGTCGTTGGCGGTCATCGCCGGGTAGGTGATGACCGGCGTGTTGTCGTTGCCCGCTGAGGACACGACCAGGACCCCCGCGTCCGTAGCCGTCTTCACGGCGGTCTGGACAGTGTCGGACCTGGTGGTGCTGCCCAGGCTGAGGTTGATGACCCTCGCCCCCTTGGTGACGGCGTACCGAATGGCGTTGGCGACCTGGAGCGTGTCGCCTTCCCCGTTCGGGCCCAGGACACGCAGCGGCAGGATCGTCGCCTTGGGCGCGACCTGCAAGACGATGCTGGCGACCGCCGTGCCGTGGCCGTACCCGCCGACCCCGAGGGTGCCCTCCTCCTGCGGCAGGTTGTCGTTGCCGTAGAAGTCCTTCCACTCGCCCGAGGGGGCGAGGGCGCCGTTGAAAGCGGGGTGGGCAAGGTCGATGCCCGTGTCGATGACCGCCACCTTCACGCCCGCGCCCAGGTTCGGGGCGAGCTTGTGGGCGCTCTCCAGCTTGATCTGCTGGAGGGGCTGACTGTTCTGGATGATGGGGCCGTAGAGCCCGCCCATCCACATGCTCCGGGAACCGCCCGCCCAGGCCTGCCACTCGCCGCCCATCCACATGCTGCGGCTGCCCGCCATCAGCGCCAGCGCGCCCCCCTGGAACTGATTGAGGTTGGGCTCGGCGACGGGCCCGGTTCCAAGTGCCTGTGCGCGCAGGTTCTGGGCCTTCGCCGCGCGGGCGTCCAGCCCCACGACGGCGTACCCCTCGCCCGCGTTCCACTCGACGACCTGGCCGCCGTAGCGCCCCTCCACGTCCCCCTGGGTCTGCGCCGTGGTGACGGGCACGCTCATGATGTAGGCCGGGCGGTCCACCTGGGCCGCCGGGGCGCCGGGCGACTGCGAGCAACCCGCGATCAGCGCCGCCGTCGTCATCGCCAGGGCCGTTTGAACCAGAATTCTAGGCTTCATGCTGCTCCTTTCGGGAAGGGGGCATCTCCGCCCCCGGGACGGCACACCCCTTCACGGGCATCGTGGTCGACGACCTTTGAAAGATTTCTTACATGAAGAGTTTTTAACGACCTTCATCGTTCCTGGGTTCGGGGGGAGGTCTGAACCGGGGCCGAAGCTGTCACGCCTTCCAGACCGGCGGCGGGGGATGCTCTAGCATGACGCGGATGTCGCGCCTGGACGATCTTCAACGCTCCCCACTCTTCCAGAACGTCCCCGACGACGCCGTGCGTGAGGCAGCCCGGGCTGTCACCGAGCAGACCTTCCCGCCCGGCCGGGTGCTGATCGAGCAGGACGCTCCCGGCGAGGCCCTGCACCTCATCGTCAGCGGGGTCGTGCGCGTCAGCCGGGTCAGCCTGGGCACCCGCGAGCGCGTGATGGGCGACCTTTACGCGCCCGGCGTGGTGGGTGAGACCGCCGTGCTCTCGCGCCGGGAGCGCAGCGCGACCGTACGCGCCCTGACCGAGGTGCGGACGCTGATGCTCTACCGCGACCACTTCGAGGCCATCCTGAAGCGCCACCCGCGCGTGTTGTGGAACCTCGCCGCCCTGCTCGCCGAGCGCGTCACTGTCCTCAACGACGAGCTGATCGCCTTCGGGCAGAACACGGAGTCAGCCCTGGCGCACGTCTTCTCGCACCTCCACCAGCAGCGCGTGCGGGCCGGCGTGCCGAACCCCCAGGAGTTGCCGCTGACTCCCCACGACATCATGCAGCGCGTGAGCAGCAGCCGCGAGACCGTCGCCCGCGTCCTGCGGCGGCTGGAGGACAGGGGCGTCCTGCGCTCCACGGCCCAGGGGGTCACCCTGCTCGATCCCGGCGCCCTGGAGGCCGTCGCCGTCGAGGAAGCCGACCCCGCCTGAGGGTGGGCCGGGAGGAGGAGGGGGAGGTGGCCCGCGCGGCTCCTCCCCCTCCTCCTCCCCCCGTCACGCCTCCTTGCGCAGGAGCAGGCTCTTGAGGTAGAGGCTTTCGGGCACGCTCAGCAGGTGCGGGTGGTCGGCGGGCTGGTAGGTCACGGTCACGACCTCGGCGTCGCACTCGGCCTCCCCGGCGGCCACCCGAGCGGCGTCGAGGAGGTCGTCCACCCGGAGGTAGTGGGCGCAGGTGCTCACGAGGAGGTGGCCGCCGGGCCGCAGCATCCGCAGGGCGCGGGCCGTGCCGTCCGTGAAGATGCGCTTGGCGCGCGGCACGTCCTCCCGGCGCTTGGCGAGGGTCGGCGGGTCGAACACCGCCGCGCCGAAAGTGCGTTTCTCGCGCTCCAGGGCCGTCAGCGTCTCCAGCGCGTCCCCCCAGCGCACGCCGACCTCCACCCCGTTCTCGCGCGCCTCGCGCTCCAGCACCCCGAGGGCCTTGTCATCCTTGTCGAGCGCGACAGGTCTCGCCCCCGCCCGCGCCGCGTGCAGGCTGAAGCCCCCAGTGTACGAGTACACGTCGAGAAAACCCTCGCCGGGCCGCACGAGGGAGCGCATCAATCGGCGGTTGTCGCGCTGGTCGAGGAAAAAGCCCGTCTTCTGCGCGTCGAGGGGATTGAAGTGCAGGGCGAGGTCGTCCTCGTGAAAGGTCACGCGCTCCGGCACGTCGCCCCACAGGGTGCCCGTGCGGAGGGCCAGCCCCTCCCGGCGGCGCTCGCCCGTGTCGCTGCGCTCGAAGGCGGCACTCGCCCCCGTCTCCTCGCGCAGGGCCCGCAGGATCAGGTCGCGGTGGCGCTCCACCCCCGCGTTGCGAAGCTGCACCCCCAGCACGTCCCCGAAGCGGTCGGCGATCACGCCGGGCAGCCCGTCCGCCTCGGCGTGCAGCACCCGCAGGGCGTCGGTGTCCTGAATCCGGCCCGCCCGCCGCGCCAGCGCCGCCCGCACCCGCGCGCGGTAGAAGTTCAGGTCGATCTCCTCGCGCGTCCAGGTCAGCATCCGCAGCGGAGTGGCGCCCTCCGGGTTGAAGTACCCGCGCCCGACGAGCTTGCCGTCCGGTCCCCGCACGTCCACGACCTGCCCCGGGTTGATCCCGGCGTCGGCCTTCTCGATGTCCCCGGCGTGTCCGAACGGATAGCGGCCCGCGACACGCCGCACCGCGCCCGGTTTGAGGGTCACGCTCGCCTGTTTGCTCGCCTTCGTCATCCGGGCAGGGTAGCAGGGGGCGGCAGCGGCTTTTGAAATGGGGGGAGGGGAGGGGGGCCCCCGCCCGCGTGAGGGCCCCACGCTCTACACTCCGCCCATGACACGACGAGCAGAAGGTGGGCGCGCGGGCAGGGGGACCGGGTGGCGGCTCACCCTGGGAGGCGTCATGCTGGCGGTAACGTCCTGCGGCGTCATTCCCACGCCCCCCGTCGCCCTGCCCGACGTGACGCTCGACCTCCCGGCGAGCGCGGCGGCGCAGGGCCGGGTGATCTACCTGCGGCAGGACGCGCTCGCCGGGGCGTCCCTGCCCTCCGCCCTCCAGCGTCTCAGCCTGACGGGCAGGGCGACCTACCGGGCGAACGGTGGGACCCTGCGGCAGGTAGGCGTCTACGTCCGTTCCAGCCTGAACGACCTCCCGGGCACCTGCACGTCCCTCGGTGCCGTGGTCGCGTGCGAGGCGGCGGGGGAGGCGGCCCAGGCGGTCGGCACCTTACCACTGACCCCGGGTGTGGGCGTGAACTTCGCGCTCTCGGGCGCGGCCCTCGACACCGCCGCGCGCGGGGGACACGGCTACTTCGGGGTGCGGGCGGTGGAGGGCGACAGCCTGGCGGGTGAGCAGGTCGGGCTCACCGACCTCCAGGCCCGCGCGAGGTTCTGAGGCCCGACCTCACCCCCTTCCTCGGGCGGCGGGTACGCGTGGTCGTGGACCGCCCGCTGGGAAGCGTCCACCCGCGCTGGCCGAACCTCGTGTACGGAGTCAACTCCGGCGAACTCCCCGGAACGGTCAGCGGCGACGGCGAGCCCATCGACGCCTATCTGCTGGGCTGGCCCGGGCCCGTCCGGGAGGTGGAGGGGGTCGTCGCCGCCCTGATCGTCCGCGCGGACGACCTGGAGGACAAACTGGTCGTGGTGCGGGAAGGGGCGAGCCCCACGGATGGGGAGATCATGAAGGCCGTGTGGTTCCAGGAGCGGTATTTCGACTCGCGGGTGATGCGTTAGCCTGCCGGGCATGACGGCTCCAGACAGACCCGTGACGCTGATCACCGGGGCGACGGGCGGGATCGGAGCGGCGCTCGCGCGGGAACTGGCGGGGATGCACAGCCTGATCCTCCAGGGACGAGACCAGGGACGGCTCGCGGCTCTGTGTGCCGAACTCGGCGGGGCGAGTCCGCTCACGCTCGACCTGACCCACCCGGAGACCTTCGAGGCGGCCCTCGCGGACCTCGGGCGGGTGACGAACGTGATCCACAACGCGGGGGTCGTGGAGCTGGGCGCCGTCGCCGAGCAGGGGCACGCGGTCTGGACGCACACCCTCGCGGTGAACGTGGTCGCTCCCGCCGAGATCACTCGCCTGCTGCTGCCGCGCGTGCGGGCCGAGCGGGGCACCGTCGTCTTCGTGAACAGCGGCGCCGGGCTGCGGGCGAACCCGGAGTGGAGCAGCTACGCGGCGAGCAAGTTCGCCCTGAGGGCCCTCGCCGACGCCCTGCGCGACGAGGAGGCCCGGCACGGCGTGCGGGTGACGACCGTCTACCCGGGCCGCACCGCCACCCCCATGCAGCAGAAGGTGCGGACACAGGAGGGCGCCCCCTACGATCCCGGCGAGTTCATCGACCCGGCGACGGTCGCCTCCACCATCCGCTTCGTGCTGGAGGCGCCGCGCGACGCCACCCTGCCCGACGTGAGCGTGCGGCCCGGGCCGCGCGGGGCCTGAGCATGGAGACCTTCGACGTGATCGTGGTCGGGGCCGGGGCGGCGGGCGTGAACGCGGCCCTCGTGCTGGGGCGGGCCCGGCGCAAGGTTCTCCTCCTCGACGGCGGCCCGCCCCGCAACGCCCCGGCGGGGGAGGCTCACGGGCTGCTCACCCGCGACGGGATCCGCCCCCTGGACCTCAAGGCCCGGGCGCTCGCCGACCTCGCCCCGTACCCGGTGACGGTGCGTGCGGGAGTGGCGCGGGAGGCGAGGCGGCTGCCGGAGGGCTTCGCGGTGCGGCACGACGGGGGGTGGGCCCTGGGGCGCCGCCTGCTCCTCGCCTCCGGGGTGCGGGACGTGTTGCCCCCGGTCGCGGGGCTGCGCGAACGCTGGGGCCACCTCGTCCACCACTGCCCGTACTGCGACGGCTGGGAGCACCGGGGCCGCCCGCTCGGGGTGCTGGGGGTCGGGGACGCCGGGCACCACCTCGCCCTCAACATGCGTGCGTGGTCGGAGTGGGTCACCCTCTTCACCGACGGACCCGACGGCCTGACGGGCGTGCAGCGCCGGGACCTCGCCCGGCTGGGGGTCGGGGTCGTCACGGCGCCGCTCGCCCGGTTGACGGGGCGGGACCGGCTGTGCCTCCACCTGCGTTCCCGGGAAACCCGTCTCCTCCACGCCCTCTTCCTCAGCCCGGAGCAGACACCCGGGAGCACCCTGCCCGCTTCTTTAGACTGCGCCCTGAATGCCAGGGGCCGGGTGATCGTGGACGAGCGCGGGGAGACCAGCGTGCCGGGCATCTTCGCGGCCGGTGACCTCGTCGGGGCGCCCCAGTACGTCGTGAACGCCGCCGCGAGCGGGATGACTGCCGCCGTGGGGATCAACACCGCCCTGATCCACGAGGAGGTGGAGGCGCTGGGCGCGGCGTTTCATAAGCACCGGAGCAGTGTTTGAAGGCCGTCCTCTTCGACCTCGACGGGACGCTACACGACCGGGCCGCAACGGTGCGTGGCTGGCTCGCCGGGCATATGGAGCGGCACGGGTTGCCGGACGGGTACGCCGAACGGTTCACCGTGCTCGACGACCTCGGCTACCGTCCCAAGCGCGAGGTCATTCCCCTCCTCGTGAGCGAGTTCGCCCTGACGCACGACCCGCAGACGCTCCTCGACGACTTCTCGGCACACTCGCTCGCCGCCCCCGTCGCCATGCTCCACGCCCATGACGTGCTGCGGGAGTTGCGGCGGCGCGGCGTTCTGGTCGGCGTCGTGACGAACGGCTGGGTGGAGGCGCAGACCGCCTGCCTGGAGCGCACCGGCCTCGCCGGGCTGGTGGACGATGTAGTCATCAGCAGGGGAGTGGGTCTGAGCAAACCTGACCCCGCCATCTACACCCTCGCCCTGGGTCGTCTCGGTGTCGGCGTGGCGGACGCCTGGTTCGTGGGTGACTCGCCCCGCAACGACGTGTGGGGGCCGCAGCAGGTGGGGCTCCGCGCTGCCTACCTCCCCACCGGGCACCCGCTGGAGGGGGAGGTGCCCGACGCGGTGCTGGGCGATCTGCGGGACGTGCTGGGCCTTGCCGGGCTGAGCGCGGAATGTGGAGAGAGATCGTGACGGGTCTCGCCCACGGCTTCGTCCGGATCCCCTGCCTCCTCGTCCGGCCACCCCGGGTTAGGCCACCTGGCCCAAGGTCGAGTGCCACCGGACGTTGATAGAACGTCGGTCATGATCTCCACCGCCGCGCTCGTCCCACCGGCTTCCCTGACCACCGCCCGTCTCCGCCTCGTACCCCTGGGCGCCGAGCACCTCGACCACGTGATGGACGGACTCCAGCACGAGGAGTTCATGCGGCTCACCGGGACTCACGGCAGCTTCACCCGTGAGGACGTGGAACGTTTCCTGGGAAGGATCACCGGGGCGGACGACCGCGCCGACTGGGCCATCCTCCGCTCGTCGGACGACGTGTACCTGGGCGAGGTCGTGCTGAACCTGCTGGACCGGGACAACCGCAGCATGAACTTCCGCATCGCGCTGAACAGCCCGGCTGTCGTCGGGCAGGGCTACGGCACCGAGGCCACCCGGGCGGCTGTACAGTACGGCTTCGACGTGGTCGGGCTCCACCGAATCAGCCTGGGCGTGTACGCCTTTAATCCGCGTGCCCGGCATGTCTACGAGAAGTGCGGCTTCGTGCATGAGGGCACGCAGCGGGACGCCCTGTACTGGCAGGGCGCGTGGGTGGACCAGCACAGCATGTCCATCCTGGAGACCGATCCACGGCCCCGGTGAGGGCCGTTCTCTGAAAGTCTCCCGCCCGGTGGTGGACGAAGCGTCGCACCCTGACCGCCCGACTCGGCTCCCGCTACCATGCCCCCTGTGACCCTCTCCGACCTCCCCGCCCTGGAGGTGCTGCCCGAGCTGCGCGCGGCGCTTGCCCGGCACCCGCTCGTCGTGCTTCAGGCGCCGCCCGGGGCAGGGAAAAGCACCGGCCTCCCCCTCGAACTCCTGAGCGAGCCCTGGCTGGCGGGCCAGACCATCGTGATGCTCCAGCCCCGGCGGGTGGCGGCGCGGGCGGTCGCGGCCCGGCTCGCCGAGGGGCTGGGCGAGGAGGTCGGGGAGACGGTGGGCTACCGGGTCCGCTTCGAGTCGCGCGTGTCCTCCCGCACCCGCATCGAGGTCGTCACCGAGGGCATCCTTACCCGCCGGTTGCAACACGACCCGGAACTGCACGGCGTCGGCCTCGTCATCCTCGACGAGTTCCACGAACGCTCGCTGAACGCCGACCTCGCCCTGGCCCTGCTGCGCGAGGTGCAGGGCGCCCTGCGTGACGACCTGCGCGTCCTCGTGATGAGCGCGACCCTCGACCCGGCCCTCCCCGGGCGGCTCGACGCACCCCTGGTGCAGGGCGCGGGGCGGGCCTACCCGGTGGAGGTGCGTTACCTGAACGCCGACCCCGCTGGCCGCGTAGAGGACACCGTGGCCCGGGCGGTGCGCGAGGCGCTGGCGGCCCACCCCGAGGGGGACTTCCTCGCCTTCCTGCCCGGTGTGCGCGAGATTCGCGGGGCGCAGGCGGCCCTCGCCGACATAGACGCGGTCGTGCTCCCCCTCTACGGCGACCTGCCCCTCGCCGAGCAGCGCCGCGCCCTCGTCCCCGATCCTGCCGGGCGGCGCAAGGTCGTGCTGGCGACCTCCATCGCGGAGACGAGCCTGACGCTGGCGGGCGTGCGCGTGGTGGTGGACGGCGGGCTCAGCCGGACGCAACGCTTCGACCCCGGCACCGGCCTCACCCGCATGGTGACGGAACGGGTCACGCGCGACGCCGCCGAGCAGCGGGCGGGCCGGGCAGGACGCACCGCGCCGGGCACCGCCTACCGCCTCTGGAGCGAGCGCACCCACGCCCTGCTGCCCGCCGCCCGCCCCCCCGAAATCCAGGAGGCCGACCTCGCCCCCCTCACCCTCGAACTCGCCGGGTGGGGCGCCCCCGACCCCCGGACGCTCGCCTGGCTGGACCCGCCCCCCGAGCCGCGCGTGACCGTCGCCCGGAGCCTGCTGCGGGACCTCGACGCCCTGGACGACGCGGGCCGCATCACCGGGCGCGGCGCGGCCCTCCTCGAATTGCCCACCCACCCCCGCCTCGCGCACCTCTTGCACGACGGGGCGGCGCTCGGCCTGGGCGCCCTCGCCGCCGACGTGGCCGCCCTGCTGGAGGAACGTGACCCCCTCGGCAGCGGAGCCGGGGCGGACCTCGCGGACCGGGTGGCGGCGCTGCGGGCGTGGCGGCGGCGAGAACGGGGTGGGGAAGAGGTCGCCGTGCTGGAGCGCGCCGAGCGCCTGTCGCGCCAGTGGCGCGCGGCCCTGCGCGTCCGGCCCGACGACACACCCCCCGACGCCTTCGCGGTGGGGCGGCTGGTCGCCCTCGCCTACCCCGAGCGGGTGGCGTTGAGCCGGGAGGGGGGAGGGGGCCGCTACCTCCTCGCGGGCGGGCAGGGCGCCCGGCTGCCGGAGGGGGACCCGCTCGCGGGCAGCCCCGCCCTCGCCGTCGCCCACCTCGACGCCGTGAGCTGGAAGGGGACGGGGGAAGGCCGCATCCACCTCGCCGCGCCCCTCGACCCCGCCGTGCTGGACGAACGGGCGGGGACACGGGACCTGGTGCGCTGGGACGCCCGCACCGGGACCCTCGTCGCGCAGCGGGAGAGGCACGTCGGCGCCCTCGTGCTCGACGCACGGCCCCTGCGTGACCTGCCGCATGGGGCGCGGGTGGAGGCCGTCGCCGGGGCCATCCGCTCCGAGGGTCCGCACCTCCTGAACTGGACCCCCGAGGCCGAGGCCCTGCGCGCCCGCGTGGAGTCCCTGCGACGCTGGCGACCCGAGGAGACCGAGTGGCCCGACCTCTCCGACCCGGCCCTCCTCGACACCCTGGAGGACTGGCTCGGCCCCCATCTGGAAGGCGTCCGCAGCCGCGAGGACCTGAAGAGGGTGAACCTCGTCCCGGCCCTGGGCGCGCTCCTCCCCTGGCCGCTTCCGGCACGGCTCGACGAGCTGGCGCCCACGCACCTCACCGTTCCCACCGGCTCGCGCATCCGGCTCACGTACCACCAAGGCGGCCCGCCCGTCCTCGCCGTGAAGTTGCAGGAACTGTTCGGCCTCGCCGAGACGCCGACCGTGAACGGGGGCCGGACGCCCGTGCTGCTGCACCTGCTGAGCCCTGCCGGGCGGCCCGTGCAGGTCACCCAGGACCTGAGGTCGTTCTGGAACTCCTCGTACTTCGAGGTCCGCAAGGACCTGCGGGGCCGCTACCCCAGGCACCCCTGGCCGGACGATCCCTGGACCCACGCGCCGATGCGCGGGACGAAGAGGCGGGGCGAGTAGCGTGCCTCCCGTCTACCTCATCACCGGCATCATGGCCTCGGGCAAGTCCACGGTGGCGCAAGCCCTCGCGGAAAGCTTGCCCCGCAGCGTGCATGTGCGCGGCGACCTCTTCCGCCGCATGATCGTCTCGGGCCGGGTGGACATGACGCCCGGCGCGGGCGAGGAGGCGACGGCCCAGCTTGCCCTGCGTTACCGGCTCGCCGCCCGGACCGCGCTGGCCTACCGGGCGGCGGGTTTCACCCCGGTCGTGCAGGACGTGATCCTCGGGCCCCTGCTGGAGGACGTGGTCGCGCTGTACGCCGCCGTCCCCCTGCGGCTGGTGGTGCTGTGCCCCGCCCCGGAGGTCGTCACGGCGCGCGAGGCCGGGCGCCACAAGCGCGGCTACGGCGCCTTCACCCCGGGGGACCTCGACCGCGTGCTGCGGGAGGAAACCCCGCGCCTGGGCCTGTGGCTGGATTCCTCCGCTCTGACGGTCACCGAAACCGTGCAGGCCATCCTGCGGCACTTCGCCCCGACAGATTGAAAACCCGCCCTGGTGTGGGCGGGCCTTTGAAGAAGCAGAAGTTCAGAACAGCCGGGCGAGCGCCCCGCCGATCAATGTGATGGCGAGGACGGCGGCCATCACGGCGGCGAGCCTCTGGGGGTTGACCGGGTTCACGCGGCCCGCCCGTGCCCACCCTGCGAGGCGGGGTGGATGCTGCTCAGGGCGGCCTTGAGGTGCTTGTACACCTCGCGCTGGAGTTCGAGGTCCTCGGGCAGCTCGTACTTGAGCTGCTCCATCGCCTGCACGATGTGCGCGCCGCCGGGGCTGCGCTCGTGGTCGGGCCGCGCCCACTCGGGCAGTTCGGGCGTGGTGGCGGGCTCGCGCCGCGCGTCGTTCCAGTCCACCCACTGCTTGGGCAGGTCGTACAGGTAGCGCCCGATGCCGAACTGCACCGCGCAACGCTTCAGCGCGTCCGAGGAGGCGGCCTTCAGGGTGCCGTACTCGCCCTCACCCGCCTCGCCGATGTCCTCGCGCGTCACACCCAGCACGGTCAGGCGGCCCTTGACGGTGGGCGTCGCGGTGCCCGGGATCACCTCGATCTCGAAGGACCACGCGTCGGGGCAGATGGCGTCCAGGCGGTCCTGCACGGCGCGGGCGTCCACGTAGGCGAGCAGCAGCGCGCGGTTGCGTTCCTTGTTGAACGCCTGGGGCTTCCAGCCCACCAGGTGAGCGGGAAACGGAGCCTGGAGTCGTTTCTGAACATCGCTCAACTTCATGGATTTAGTCTATAACAGAACACAATTACGGTCAAGGCGTAATGAGCGGGCGTGAAGTTGGGGTGTAGGCTAACTATCGCCCGACTGGGAGGAAGGCGCGTCAGCCCTCGGCCTCGCCCCGCAAGTGTCGGCACCGCGCCCTGCCGACGGCAGGGAGGAGCCAGCCACAGGCGCCCAGCCCCGTCACGCCGATCCCCCACAGAGCCGCGCTCGTCCCGAAATGCTCTGCAGTGAGTCCGCCCAGCCAGGCGCCGAGCGGGAGGGGGAGCCCGGCCAGAAAACCCGCGCTCGCGTGGACCCGGCTTTGCAGGGCGGGCGGCGTGAGGGCCTGCCGCAGGCTGACGTGCTGGATGCCCCAGACCACCACGCCCACCCCCTGCACGGCGAGGGTGAGGGCGAACAGCGGGACGGCGATGAGGTTCCCTCCACCCAGCCCGCCCACCAGCGGCACGCCGAGCAGACCTGCCCCGGCGAGGAGCGGCGCGAGGACGGCGGGCGGCGTTGTGGCAGGCAGCACTGTTCCCAGCCGCGTGCCTGAGCGGGCCGCCCACGCCCCCACCAAAAACCCAACGTTGCCAACCGTGAACACCACGCCGATACTGATGACCCCCAGCCCGATCTCCCGGGCAAGGTACAGCACGAATACGGCCTCAAAGGCGCCCCGCGCCAGGTTAAGGGTCGCCGCCGTGAGGACGTGGCATTGCAGCAGGCCGTGGTTCCAGACGAAGGCCAGACCCTCACGCGTCTCCTGCCAGGCCGGGCGTGTCATACCTCTCGTACGGTGCGGTTCCTCGGGGAGCCCTCCCAGGGCCACCGCCGACCCGAGGAAAGCGGCGACGCCGCCCAGCAGGGCCAGGGGAGCGCCGAGCGCCGTCACGAGGCCACCCGCGACCCCTGGCCCGACGACCTCGACCCCGGAGCGGACGACCTCCAACCTGCCGTTCGCCTCCGTGAGCGCGCTCGGCGGCACCACGTCCGGCAACAGGGATTGCCGCGCGAGAGTGCAGGCGAGGCCCAGCGTACCCAGGGCGAAGCTCACGAGATACAGCCCTTCCAGACGCAGGCCGCCGAGCAAGGGGGCGAGGGGCAGGGCTGCCAGGACAGCGCCGCGCAGGGCGCTGCCCCACACCAGGACGCGGCGGTGGGAACATTCCTCCAGCCAGGTCCCCAGGGGCAGGCTGAGGAGCACCACGGGAAGGAGTTCGGCGGTGACGAGCAGACCTACCTGGGCGGGTGAGGCGTGCAGAACCTGCGCGGCGGTGAGGGGGAGGGCGAGGAGGTAGACCTGCTCCCCGAGGGCGGACCAGCCTTCGGCGCGCCCGAGGAGGGTGAGGGGGGTGGGCATGGGAACCTCGCTGGGCCGTCCGGAGGACGTGAACGGAGAGTTCACCCCCGAAACGGCTGGGTTGGAGTGTTCCGCGCGGTGAGGTCAGCCTAGCGGGGCCGGGAGGCCGGGGCATTGCGAGAAGTCCTACCCAACGGCTACCCGCCCCTTACCCGATGTCCTGTCCTAGAGCGCCGCACGATTCCCCGGCCCTCCACGCCGTACCATGCCCCGTATGGCCCGCACCGCCTCCGTTCACCGCGCCACCAGCGAGACGGACGTCATCGTGACGCTCGACCTCGACTCGGCCACCTACGAGCCGCCCGCGACCGGGCACGGCTTCCTCGACCACATGCTCGACGCCCTCGCCCGCCATGCCCGCGTCGGCCTGAGCGTGCGGGCGCGGGGGGACCTCCACGTCGAGCCGCACCACCTGATCGAGGACGTGGGAATCACGCTGGGGCAGGCGCTGACGCAGGCGCTTGGCGACCGCCGGGGCATCGAGCGGTACGGCAGCGCCTTCGTGCCGATGGACGAGACGCTCGCCCACGTCGTTCTCGACCTCTCGGGCCGCGCCCACCTCGCCTTCGAGCCCGAGCGGCTGGACGTGTGGGGCGATGCGGGCGGCATGACCCACTACCACCTGCGCGAGTTCCTGCGGGGACTGTGCAACCACGCCGGGGTGACCCTACACGTCCGCCTCCTCGCGGGCCGCGAGGCTCACCACGTCATCGAGGCGGTCGTGAAGGCGTTCGCGCGGGCGCTGCGGGACGCGATGCGGGTGACCTCGGACGACCTGGCGAGCACGAAGGGGGTGTTGTGAGCGCCGCTTCTCACCGCTCATCGGGGCCACGCCGCCAGACGGCCGGAGTGAACAAGGGACTCACGCTGCTGGCTCTCCTGACCCCTGGCTTTGCGGGAGCGCAATTCTCCGGCCCCAGCGAAAGCCACGTTCCCCGCGCGGCCGAAGCGGATGCCATCATCCGCGCCGTTTGTAGCAGTGGGACCAAGTTGGGCCGCCTCACCGGGTGCAGGCAGGTCGTCTACGAAGGCCGCCCGAGTCCCGAAATCCTCGGTCCGCAGACGCGCTTGACGCTCTCCACGGTTCGTTCCGGCTCGTTTACCGCTGCGAACCAAAAGGAGCTCCTTGCCACCTTCTGCACCGAAACCGAAAGCTGCTCGGGCGAGACCGTCCTGTTGCGGCACACGCGGGGGCAGTGGCAGGCCGTCGGGCTCGTCCCTGACTTCCTCCCCGGCACCTGCTTGACCTACCCGAAGCCCGGCGGTGCCCAGGCGGCAGTGTGCCTGAGCGAGAATGCGAGGAACGAACCGATAGGCAGTGCCCTCAAAATCGCGTCGTGGACGGGCGGCAAGCTGAAGGTGGAAACGGTGGCGCTGTTTCCGCTGCTCGCCTTCCGCGACTGGTTCAAGCCCCGTTCCGCCCAGTGCGCGGGCCGCTGGCAGCTCGATCCCTTCTCCTGGGATGACCGCGACCGCAACGCCGACCGGGTGCCCGACCTGACCATCTTGGCGTCAAGGACGACGTACCAAGGGGGATCGGAACTCTGCAAAGGAGGCATGGCCTTCAACGCGCAGGCCAGCGGCTCGGTTCGCAACGACCTCACCTTTGTCTGGACGGGCGAAACGTTGCGGCCCACCGGCAACACCGCCGCCATCCGCGACAAGTACGCGAGGGGTCAGTGACCCCCGAAGTCCTCCTCCTCGACTACGGCGCCGGGAACGTCCGCAGCGCCGCCAAGGCGCTGGAGCGCGCCGGAATGACCGTTCGCGTCTCCGACTCGCCCGCCGACGTGCCCCACGCGCCCGCCCTCGTCGTACCCGGGCAGGGCCACTTCCGGCAGGTCATGGAGGCTTTCGACACGAGCGGCTTCCACGGCCCGGTCATGGACGCCACCCGTGCGGGCACGCCCCTCCTGGGCATCTGCGTGGGGATGCAGATGCTCCTGTCGGGCTCGGAGGAGGCGCCCGGCACCCCGGGGCTGAACCTCGTGCCCGGCACGGTGCGGAGGTTCGAGGCCGCCCCTGACCGCAAGGTGCCCCAGATGGGCTGGAACAGCCTCGACAAGGTGGGCGACTCGCCCCTGCTGCGGGACCTCGCCTGCCCCGCCTACGCCTACTTCGTCCACTCGTACTACGTGCCGCTGGGCGTGGACGTGGACGCGGGCGCGATCACCGAGTACGGGGTGCCCTTCTGGGCCGCCTTCAGCCACGGCAATCTCCATGCCACCCAGTTCCACCCGGAAAAGAGCGGGGCGGTGGGGCTCGCCATCCTGGAACGGTTTCGGCGGCATGTGCTGGGGGGGTAGGGGAAGGTCGTCCTGCGCGACCCCCGGCCCCCGGCTCCAGGCTTCCTTCATGTGACCTCCCCGGTCTGGACCCCCCGTCCTCGCCGCCCGACCCCACCCGGTAGACTCGTCTCATGAACGATCTGCTCCCGCCGGGTGTGCTGCCCCTCGATCACGGCCACCTGCAAAAGCTCGCCACCGCCGACCTGGTGCGGCCCGACCACCTGCTCGGCGCGCACCCGGTCACGGAGGACGGGGTGGAGGGCGTGCGCTTCGCGGTGTGGGCGCCGAATGCCCAGCACGTCAGCGTTGTGGGGGACTTCAACGGCTGGAACGGCTTCGACAACGCCATGCAAAGGCTCGACTTCGGCTTCTGGAGGGCCTTCGTGGCTGAAGCGCGGCACGGGCAGCGCTACAAGTTCCGGGTGACGGGGGCGGACGGGCGCACGGTCGACAAGATGGACCCCTACGGCACCTTCTTCGAGGCGCGCCCCAACACGGCCAGCATCGTCTGGGACCAGCCCTTCACGTGGACCGACCAGACCTGGATGCAGGAACGCCGGGCCGGGTACGACCGCCCCATCTCCGTGTACGAGGTCCACGTCGAGTCCTGGGCGCGGCAGGAGGGCGGCTGGTTCCTCAATTACCGCGACCTCGCCCACCGCCTCGCCGAGTACGTGGGTTACCTCGGCTACACCCACGTCGAGCTGATGGGCGTGATGGAGCACCCCTTCGACGGCTCCTGGGGCTATCAGGTGACGGGCTACTACGCCCCGACGAGCCGCATGGGCAGCCCCGAGGACTTCAAGTACCTCGTCAACCACCTCCACGAGAAGGGGATCGGCGTGTACCTCGACTGGGTGCCCGGCCACTTCCCGACGGACGAGGTGGGCTTGGCGCACTTCGACGGCGGGCCGCTCTACGAGTATTCGGATCCCCGCAAGGGTTTCCACAACGACTGGAACACCTACATCTTCGACTACGGCCGCAACGAGGTCGTGATGTTTCTGATCGGCTCGGCGCTCAAATGGCTCCAGGATTTCCACATCGACGGGCTGCGGGTGGACGCGGTGGCCTCGATGCTCTACCTCGACTTCTCGCGCACCGAGTGGGTGCCGAACGTCCACGGCGGGCGCGAGAACCTGGAGGCCATCGCCTTTCTCAGGCGGCTGAACGAGGTGACGCACCACATGGCGCCCGGAAGCGTGACCATCGCCGAGGAGAGCACGGCCTTCTCCGGCGTGACGAAGCCGACGCCGGGCGGTCTGGGCTTCGACTACAAGTGGGCGATGGGCTGGATGAACGACACCCTGCGCTACTTCGAGGAAGATCCCCTCTGGCGCAAGTACCACCACCACGCGCTGACCTTTTTCAACGTGTACCGAGCCACCGAGAACTACGTCCTGGCGATCAGCCACGACGAGGTCGTCCACCTCAAGAAGTCGATGATCATGAAGATGCCCGGCGACTGGTACGCCCAGCGGGCGAACTACCGCTCCTTTCTGGCCCTGATGTGGACCACGCCGGGCAAGAAGCTCCTCTTCATGGGGCAGGAGTTCGCCCAGCCGACCGAGTGGAGCTTCGAACAGGGCCTGCCGTGGCACCTCGCGGACATCCCCGACCACCGGGGCATCATGAACCTCGTGCGGCGGCTCAATACCCTCTACCGCGAGCGCCCCGACTGGCACGTCGGCGACGTGGGCTCCGAGGGGCAGGTGTGGGTGAGCGGCGACGACGCCGACAACAGCGTGTACGCCTACCTCCGCCGCGACCCGCAGGGAGGTGCGTGGAGCCTTGTCGTCGCCAACCTGACCCCGGTGTACCGTGACCTGTACCCCATCGGCGTGCCGCAGAGGGGCCAGTACCGGGTGCTGCTCTCCACCGACGACGGCGAGTACGGCGGTTTCGGCACCCAGCAGCCCGACCTGACCACCAAGGACGAGGGGTGGCACGGTCAGCCCTGCCACCTGCGGCTGAACCTCCCGCCCACCAGCGTGCTCGTCCTCGAATACGCGGGGGAGACGGGTCAGGCCGTGCCCACCGGGCCCCAGGCCCAAGCGCAGACGACGGAGGCCGACGCCCGGGAGGACGTAGCCGATCCTGAGCTGAAGGAGACGGCGCCGCCCGTGACGCCGCCCACCGGGGACAGTGGGACCGGGAACAGCGAGGAGCGTTGACCCCGCCCGAACGCCCCCGCCCCGACGCTCTGACTATCGTCAGTTTCGCATTGCTGGCGGTGGTTGCCGTGCTGCTGCTCCTGCCGCTGCTGGGGGGACCGCTGCCGAGCCCCTACCTCGTGGCCCTGCTCCTCGTGGCTCGGCTGGGGGTGCAGTTCCTGCGGGCGCGGCGTGACCCTGCCCTCCGGCGCCCGGCGAGCTGGGCCCTCGACCTCATCCTGATTGGGCTGCTGTTCTATTCCGCGTCCAATCGGTCCTGACGGGAGCGCCCCTCAGGAAGGGAGCACTTGCGCCTCCCCCCGGGGCAGACCCCGCCCGTCGACCGGCTTGGTGGGGACGGAGGGCAGGGTCAGGGACGCCCGGTGGCCCTCCTGTCTGTCCCAGACCT
This sequence comes from Deinococcus aetherius, assembly GCF_025997855.1. Classification (NCBI taxonomy): domain Bacteria; kingdom Thermotogati; phylum Deinococcota; class Deinococci; order Deinococcales; family Deinococcaceae; genus Deinococcus; species Deinococcus aetherius. Next base: position 1,772,951 of record NZ_AP026560.1, on the reverse strand, counting down.
CGGTGATTCACGGCCCGTCCAGGTCAGCGAGGTCGCGGGCGACGACGTAGCCCTGGCACCCCGGCATCTCCTCCAGCCCGGCGAGCAGCAGGTCGTCCCGCGCACCGGGCACGGCCCGGAGTTTGCCGATCAGCCGGAACATCCGGGGTCCTGCTGGTCCGGGCTCGTGTGGTCCGGGCCCGTGGTCGGCAGCGCCCCAGCGTAACCGGCCCTCCTGTCAGGGGCTAACGTTCGCCCTCATGCCGCCGCCTGCGGGAGGGAAACGACCTTCGACAAACCTTCAACGTCGAGCGGCATCATCTCCACGATGTCGTTCGCCCGGTGGTTCCTCCCCCGACTCGCGCGCCGCCTGATCCCGCCGCACCGCCTGCGGAGCGTGTACGAGCGCGTGCTGGGCACCGAGCTGGAGGTGCAGGTCGTGGCGGACACCCGCGCCCGGGCCGGGGAAGCCGAACGCGCCGCATTGGACGAGATCGACCGCCTGACCCCCCTTCTGACTCGCTTCGACCCGGCAAGCGAGTTGCGGCGGTGGCTGACGCGGCCGGGAGAACGGGTGACGCTCAGCCCCGACCTCCTCCACGTCCTTCGGGCGGCGGACCGCTGGCGGGAGGCGACGGGCGGCGCGTTCCACCCCGGCGCGGACGCCCTCGGCGCCGTGTGGAAGCGGGCCGAGGAGGCGGGATGTGCCCCCGACGCCGCCGAGTTGGCCGCGCTCGCCGGGCGGTTGCGGGATTCCCCGTGGACCCTGCACCAGGGCGGCGCGGCCACCCTGCACGCCACCTTTCCCCTCGGCCTGAACGCGCTGGCGAAGGGGTACGTCGTGGACCACGCTGCCGAGGCCGCGTTCGCGTCCCCGGGGGTGCGAGCCGTCCTGGTGAACGCCGGGGGCGACCTGCGCACGCTGGGGGGAACCGGGCTCACGGTCGCCGTCGCCGACCCCTTCGGCCGCCGGGACGACCTGCCGCCCCTCTGCCGGGTTCACGTGCGGGGCGGCGCCCTCGCCACCAGCGGGGACACGCACCGGGGCTACCGGGTGGGGGAGACGTGGTACTCGCACCTCCTCGACCCGCGCACGGGCCGCCCGGTCGCCGACGTTCCCGGCGTGACCGTCACCGCCCCCGACTGCCTGACCGCCGACGCGCTCGCCACAGCCCTCAGCGTGCTGGACGTGGCAGAGGGACTGGCCCTGGTGGATGCCACGCCGGGCGCGTCGGCCCTGATCGTCACGCGGGACGGGACGGGGCACGCCAGCGCTCGCTGGGCGGCCCGGCCGCCTTAACCCCCGGCCAACCCGATCACGCCAACCTCGGTTACGGTCGGCACCCCCTGCCAGACGCCAAGCTCAGGCCCTACGATTCCTGCCCCTGGAGAGACTCACCATGACCTTTGACACCCGCCGTTCCGTCCTCCGCAAGCTCGCGCTCGGCACCGCCGCCCTCGTCCTCTCCCGCCTCGCGCCCGCCGGGGCCGCCGCCGTCACTCCCGCCACGGGCAAGCGGTGGGTGGCGGGCCAGGCGCTCGACATCACCTTCACCGTTGCCACCCAGGCCGGGGGCCGGGTGCGGCGCCCCTACGTCGCCGTCTGGATCGAGGACGCCCAGGGCAACCCGGTGCGGACGCTGACCGTCTGGGCGCAGACCACCGGGCGCGGCCCGCGCTGGATTCCCGACCTGCGCCGCTGGTACCGCGAGAACGGCGAGCTGCTGGACACGGTCAGCGGCCCCACCCGCAACCCCGGCACCTACGCCGTCGTTTGGGACGGCAAGACCGACCGGGGCGTGCTCGCCCCGCAGGGCGACTACTACGTGTGCATCGAGACCGCCCGCGAGCACGGCCCCTACAGCCTGGTGCGCGAGAAGGTGACGGTGGGCGCCACCGCCTTCAAGAAGACCCTGACGGCGGACAACGACATCGAGGCGGCCAGTGTCTCTTTCGGCAAAGCCTGAGTCTGCCGCCCGGGCTTCCCGCCGCCCCCGTTCACTCAAGGCCAGGACGCACGTCTGGCTGCGCTGGCTCCATACCTACACCAGCATGGTCAGCCTCCTCGTCGTGCTGTTCTTCAGCCTGACGGGCATCACCCTCAACCATCCCGACTGGGCTTTCGGAAGCGCCGAGACCCGGCGCGAGGTGACGGGGACCCTGCCTGCCGGGTGGATTCGGGACGGGGAAGTGAACTGGCTGACCGTCGCCGAGGAATTGCGCGCCCGGCAGGGGCTGCACGGCCGCGCCGAGGACACGCGCTTGGACGGAAACGAGGCCAGCCTGTCCTTCCGCGCGCCCGGTTACAGCGCGGACGCCTTCATCGACACGGGGACGGGGCGGTACACCGTGAACGTGGAGGCGCAGGGCGCCGTCGCGGTGCTCAACGACCTGCACCGGGGCCGGGACGCGGGCGGGGCGTGGGCGTGGTTGATCGACCTCAGCGGCATCTTCCTGACGCTCGTGTCGCTGACTGGGCTCGGCATCCTGCTGTACCTGAAAAAGACGCGGGTAAAGGCGCTGGCGGCCATGCTGGGCGCGAGCGCGCTCGTCGCCGTGCTCGCCCGCCTCGCCATCCGGTAGGCGGACTTGAGGGCCCGGCCCCGCTCGCGCTATGCTCCTCCCATGACCGTGAACGGCGCGTGGTGGTGGCCTGGCTTCGCCTGGGCCTAACCCGCGCCGTTTCCCCTCCCAGACCGGACGCGCCCAGGTGGAAGCCCCTCCACCGGGCGCGTCTCCTTTTGCCCCCAGGAGCCCCATGACCCAGCCCACTCCTCAACCCGCGCCGCTCCCGAGGCCCCCCGCCGCCGTCGCCGTCCACGAGCTGAATGCCGACCTCGACACGCCCGTCACCGCGTACCTCAAGGTCGCGCGCGGGCACGCGGTCAGCTTCCTGCTGGAGAGCGTGGAGGCGGGCGAGAAACTGGGCCGCTACTCCTTCATCGGCGTGGGCGAGGCGGGCCGCTTCACCTACCGCGCCGGGCGGGTGACGATGACGGGCACCTTGGGCCGCTTTGACGGGCCGGAGGCCGACCCCCTCGCCCGCCTGTACCACGCGACGACGCGGCCCGTGGCCCTGCCGCCCGGCCTGCCCGCCTTCGTCGGCGGGGCGGTCGGGTACGCGGCCTACGACCTCATCCGCGCCTACGAACGTCTCCCCGACGCCAACCGCGACGAGCTGAACGTCCCCGACGCCCTCTTCATCGCGCCCGAGGGCATGGTCGTTTACGACCACCTCAAGCACCGATTGATCGCGGTCGCCACCGCCGACACCCAGGAGTGGGCAGACGCGACCGTCGCCGATCTGACCGCCCGGCTGCGTGGCCCGCTGCCCGAGGAGGTGCCCGGACGCGAGCCCACCCCCGCGCCCCACTTCACGAGCAACTTCACCCCGCAGGGCTATATGGAGGCAGTCGAGCGCAGCCTGGAGTACATCCGCGCCGGGGACATCTTCCAGGTCGTGCCCTCGCAGCGGTTCAGCGCTGACCTGGAAACGCACCCCTTCGCCCTCTACCGCGCCCTGCGGCGGGTCAATCCCAGCCCCTACCTCGGCTATCTCGCCCTGGGGGACGTGACGCTGGTGGCCTCCAGCCCCGAGAGCCTGCTGCGGAGTGACGGGCACACGGTCATCACCCGCCCCATCGCCGGAACCCGCCCGCGCGGCTCGACTCCCGAGACCGACGACGCCCTCGCTGCCGAACTCCTTGCGGACGAGAAGGAGCGGGCCGAGCACCTGATGCTGGTGGACCTCGGGCGCAACGATCTCGGGCGGGTGAGCGGGTACGGGACGGTGCGGGTCGAGGACGCCTTTTCGGTCGAGCGCTACAGCCACGTCATGCACATCGTCTCCACCGTGACGGGCGAGTTGCGGGAAGGCCAGACACCGCTGCACGCCCTCGCCTCCGTCCTCCCGATGGGCACGGTCTCGGGCGCCCCCAAGATTCGCGCGATGGAGATCATCGACGAACTCGAACCCGTGAGGCGCGGCCCCTACGGCGGAGCGTTCGGCTACATCGCCTTCGACGGCAGCCTCGACATGGCCCTGACCTTGAGGACGATGGTCATCGCTCACGGCAAGGTCCACATCCAGGCCGGGGCGGGCATCGTGGCGGACAGCGACCCGGCGAGCGAGGAACTGGAGACGCGGAACAAGGCGGCGGCCTTAATGCGGGCGGTGGAGATGGCGGCGGGGGGGTTGTGATGGTTATTGAACCCGTTGTCCCGGACGACCTCCCCGCCATTCTCGACTTGCAACGCCGCGCCTATACGTACGAGGCGGCCCTGTACCCAGAAGCGACTCTCCCCGCCATGACGCAGACTTTGGAGGAGTTGCAGGCAGAGGCTGAAAGACAGACCCTCTTAAAGGGCACGCTGAACGGACGGCTCATCGCCTCCGTGCGGGGCTTTGTCGATGAGGCGGGAGTGGGGCAGATCGGGCGCCTGATCGTGGACCCCTCCGAGCCGGGCCGAGGTTATGGTCCTCGCCTCCTGCACGCCATCGAGGCCACGCTTCCTGCCCCTACCCTGGAACTGTTCACGGGCGAGCGCAGCACGCGTAACCTCTGGCTCTATGAGCGCCTGGGCTACATGCGCGACCGCTCCGAGCGGCACGGCGACGTGACCCTGATCTACTTGCGCAAAGAGAAAGCGAAGGTGACGGCATGACTCCGCGAATCCTCCTTATCGACAACTACGACTCCTTCACCTACAACCTCGTCCAATACTTCGGCGAGTTGGGCTGTGACCTCACTGTCTGGCGCAATGATCAGTTCACCCTCGATGACGTGCGGATGCTCAACCCCGACGCCATCGTCGTTTCCCCCGGTCCCTGCACGCCGCTCGAAGCGGGGATGAGCGTCGAGGTGGTGCGCGAACTCGGACCCCAGTTTCCCACCCTCGGCGTCTGCCTGGGCCACCAGAGCATCGGCGAGGCGTTCGGGGCGCGGGTGGGGCGGGCGCTGCAACCAGTCCACGGCAAGACGAGCCCGTTGCGGCACGACGGCTCGGGCCTCTTCGCGGGAGTTGACGACGACGTGCGCGTGACCCGCTACCACTCCCTCGTGGTGCGCGACCTGCCGCCGGAACTCGTGCCCGTCGCCTGGACGGCCGACCCCGGTGAGGAGGTGCTGATGGCCCTGCGCCACCGCGACTATCCCGTCTTCGGCGTCCAGTTCCACCCCGAGTCCATCGCCACCGAGGACGGCATGGCGATGCTGCGCAACTTCCTGAACGTGGTCCGCGAGCACCGGGCGCAAAAGGAACTCGCGTGATGCACGCCCGGCTGATGAACGGCGAAACCCTAACCCAGCCCGAGGCGGCGGCCTTCATGCGGCAGGTCATGGACGGGGACGTGAGCGGCGTGCGCCTCGCGGCGGCCCTGGCGGCGTTGCGGGTGCGGGGCGAGACGCCGGAGGAGATCGCGGGGTTCGCTCAGGCCATGCGCGAACACGCGGTTCGGGTGGAGGTCGAGCCGCGCGACGTGCTTCTCGACGTGGTGGGCACCGGGGGCGATGGGGCGCACACCTTCAACATTTCCACGACGACCGCCTTCGTGGTCGCGGCGGCGGGCGTGCCGGTCGCCAAGCACGGCAACCGCGCCGCGAGCAGCCGGGCGGGCAGCGCGGATGTGCTCGAATCCCTCGGCGTGAATCTCGACGCCTCCCCGGAAGTCGTCGCGGAGGGCATCAACTCCTTGGGCATCGGCTTCATGTTCGCGCGCAACTACCACCCCGCGCTGCGGCACGCCGCCTCCGTCCGCGCCGACCTCGCCGCCCGGACGGTGTTCAATATCCTGGGGCCGCTTTCCAACCCCGCCGGGGCCACCCACCTCGTCGTGGGCGTCTTCAAGCCGGAGCTGACCCGTATCCTGGCCGAGGTGTTGCGTCTGCTGGGGGCGAAGGGGGCGACCGTCGTCCACGGCAACGGCCTCGACGAATTCACCGTCTGCGGCGAGAACACCGTCACGGGCCTGCGGAACGGCGAGGTGATCGACCGCGCCGTGCATCCCGAGGAGGCGGGCGTGGGCCTGCACCCCCGCGAGGCCATCGTGGGCGGCACCCCCGCCGAGAACGCCGAGATCACCCGCGCCCTGCTGACGGGCGGCGGCACCCCCGCCCAGCGCGACATCGTGGCGCTGAACGCCGGGGCGGCCCTGCGGACGGCGGAGCGGGTGGGGAGCATCCGCGAGGGGGTCGAGCAGGCCCGCGAGGTCATGGCGAGCGGGGCCGCGTGGGAGTTGCTGGAGCGGTACGCGGCGCTGACCCGGCGGGGTGCGGGAGACTGAGGGCGAGCTGGGCGCCGCCAGGTCCGCCATTTCGCTGACCCGGATTCGGGAGGACGCGGTGTAGGCTGGCCCCAGCGCGGTCCGGCCGCCTCCCGTCCACGGAAAGGGCACAGCCCACCCGCACGCCTCCCCGCAACCCAGACCTTCCTTTCGGCCCGACGAGGTGGACTCGGGGCCCGACGAAAGGGAGCCGTCATGCCTCAACTGCCATCCTCGCCCAGCCTCGATTACCTCAGGGGGCAGGCCAAGCGCCTGCTGAAAGCTTTTCTCGGCGGAGATGTTCAGGCACGGGAACGCTTCGCCGCCCACCTGAACCGCCGTGCCCCAGCCACGACCGACGAGCGGCGCGTTCGGTTGGCGGATGCCCAATTCGTCCTCGCCCGCGAGTTCGGCTTTCCGAGTTGGGCGAGGCTGGCGGCGTATGTGGAGGCGGCGCAGGCGCCCTCCGCCCCGGCCTCACCCGCTGATCGGCGCTCGATGCGGCGGCGGTTTCTGGACGAGTTGGCTGCCTCGCTGCTCGCCTGGTCGCATGCCCATGACACTCAATCCCTGGGCGCCCGCTTCGCGCTTATGCCCCTGCGGGACATCCTGGCCGTTCGGGAACAGTTGAACGCCACGGGCGAACTTCCTCTCGTTGTTGACGGCCTCATCCAGGGCCTGAGCCACCGCCAGCCCCGGGTCCGCTTCGACTGCGCGGGTGCCCTGGACCACATGGCGGACGGCCGTTGCGCCGTGCCCCTGCGGCGGCTCCTGAACGACCCCGTGCCCCGGGTGCGCCGCGCGGCCCTGCACTCACTGACCTGCGACGCCTGCAAACTCAGCCCGCTCGGCTCGGAGGGCGACCTCGTGCCCGTCATGCTCGATGTGGCGCTGAATGACCCCAGCATCCGCGTTCGGCGCTCCGCCGTGCCGCTGCTCGAAAGTCACGCTGACGCGCGGGTAGAGGAGACGTTGCAGACGCTGGCCCTAAGCGACGACCTCATCCTCAGCCGCACCGCTCAGCAGGTGTTGCGGCGGCAGGGTGTCCGGGTTGAGGAAGAAGGTTGATCCCCCTCATTTGGGAGGCAGCAGCACCTTCCCCTCCAGCGGCGTGCTCAGCACGATGCTCGTGTCGCAGGTGAAACCCATCCCGATCAGGTCGCCCAGCATCGTTTCAAGCGCCCCCACGTCGGGCACGGCCACCTTCAGGATGCAGGAGTTGTCCCCGGTGACGCTGTGGCACTCCAGCACCCCATCGTGTTTTTTTGCCCAGCGCACGAGCGTCGGGTCGTTGCGTCCCGAGTCCTGCACCCCGATGAAGGCGGTGATCGTCCGCCCCAGGGGTTTGCTCGCCACCCGCACCCCGTAGCCCAGGATCACGCCCGCATCCTCCAGCCGCCGCACCCGCTCGGTCACGGCGGGAGCCGAGAGCCCCACCCGCCGCCCGAGTTCCCTCATGCTCAGCCGCGAGTCGGTCTGGAGTTCTTCGAGGATGCGGTGGTCGAGGGGGTCGAGGTTGCCGCCGTGCTGCTTCATGGAGGCATCTTATCAATTGCAAGGTCGTGAGTAGCGTTTGACAGCCTCCCTCACGCCTCGACGTGGCACTTGAACAGCCCCCACGTATTCCAAATGCTGTCCCTAAGCCCAACAATGAGAGGGAAGAGATCACATTTCATTCTGTAACAGGAGAGCCACATGACCCGTGCAACGACACTGCACCCGCAGGCGACCGTCCGGTCTCAGCAGATGCTGCCCCGCAACCACCGCGCCCCGAAGTGGGCCAGCGTGCCCGACGAGCAGTGGTACGACTGGAAGTGGCAGCTCAAGAACCGCATCAACTCGGTCGAGGAGTTGGAGGAAGTCATCCGCCTCACCGAGAGCGAGCGACTGGGGGCCTCGGCCAAGGGCATCTTCCGCCTCGACATCACCCCGTATTTCGCCTCGTTGATGGACCCGGAGGACCCCACCTGCCCCGTGCGGCGCCAGGTGATCCCCACCCACCACGAGCTGGAGCCCTTCACCGCGATGATGGAGGACTCGCTCGCCGAGGACAAGCACAGCCCGGTGCCCGGCCTCGTCCACCGCTACCCCGACCGGGTGCTGATGCTGGTGACGACCCAGTGCGCGTCGTACTGCCGTTACTGCACCCGCTCGCGCATCGTGGGCGACCCTTCCGAGACCTTCAACCCCGCCGAGTACGAGGCGCAACTCGACTACCTGCGAAAGACTCCCCAGGTGCGCGACGTGCTGCTTTCTGGCGGCGACCCGCTGACCCTCGCCCCGAAGGTGCTGGGCCGCCTGCTTTCCGAACTGCGCAAGATCGAGCACATCGAGATCATCCGCATCGGCACGCGCGTCCCGGTCTTCATGCCCATGCGCGTGACCCAGGAACTGTGCGACGTGCTGGCCGAGAACCATCCGCTGTGGATGAATATCCACGTCAACCACCCCAAGGAGATCACGCCGGAGGTGGCGGAGGCCTGCGACCGCCTCACCCGCGCGGGCGTACCGTTGGGCAACCAGAGCGTCCTGCTGCGCGGGGTGAACGACCATCCCGTGATCATGCAAAAGCTCCTGCGCGAACTCGTCAAGATTCGTGTGCGGCCCTACTACATCTACCAGTGCGACCTCGTGCACGGGGCGGGGCACCTGCGGACCACGGTGAGCAAGGGCCTGGAGATCATGGAGAGCCTGCGCGGGCACACGAGCGGCTACTCCATTCCGACCTATGTGGTGGACGCGCCCGGCGGCGGCGGCAAGATTCCGGTCGCGCCCAACTACGTGCTCTCGCACTCGCCCGAAAAGCTGATCCTCCGCAACTTCGAGGGCTACATCGCCGCTTACTCCGAGCCGACCGACTACAGCGGCCCTGACATGGCTGTCCCAGAGGACTGGCAGCGCAAGGAGCCCGGCCAGAGCGGCATCTACGGCCTCCTCGAAGGCGAGCGCATCTCCATCGAGCCGAAGGAGTTCAGCGAGAGCCGCAACCGCCCCGGTGCCGTTCAACACCGCCTCAACAGCCGCGAGGACAAGTGGGCGGCGTATGGGGTGGGGAGTGCGACCGTCACCGACACCGCGCCGGACGGGATGGTGCAGGTGCCGGAGCCGGTAAGCGGGGATTGAGCGGTGGGCGAACCCCTCCGCCCCTTCGGGGCACCTCCCCTTAAGGGGAGGCAAATTCTTAGGCTCCCCTTGAGGGGAGCTGTCCGCGAAGCGGACTGAGGGGTTCACCCACCGCCTCAACGTCCAAAAAAACATTCAACTCGCAGGAGACCCATCCATGACCGCCCTCCCCAAACCCCGCCAGCCCGAACTCAAGACCGCCCTCCCCGGCCCCAAGACGAAAGCCATCATGGAGCGCGACTCTCGGCACCTCTCCACCTCCTACATGAGGCCCTATCCCTTCGTGCCGGAGCGCGGCGAGGGCGTGTGGCTGACCGACGTGGACGGGAACACCATGCTCGACTTCTTCGCGGGGATCGCGGTCAGCACGACCGGGCACGCGCACCCGCATGTGGTGAAGGCCGTTCAGGAGCAGGTCACGCGCTTCTCGCACGTCTGCCTCACCGACTACCCGCAGGAGATCACCACGAGCCTGGCCGAGCGGCTGGTCGCCCACATCGAGCGGCCCGCCGAGAAGTGGCGCGTGTTCTTCGGCAACTCCGGCGCGGAGGCGGTCGAGGCGGCGGTCAAGCTCGCGCGCAACCACACCGGGCGCAGCCACATCATCTCCACGCTGGGCTCCTTCCACGGGCGGACGTACGGGGCGATCACGCTGACGGGCTCCAAGACGAAGTACAAGCGCGGCTTCGGCCCGCTCCTGCCGAACGTCTCGCACGTCCCCTACCCCAACCCCTTCCGCCCGCCGTTGGGCAGCACGCCGGAGACCTGCGGGCAGGCGGTTCTCGACCACATCGAACTGCTGTTCCAGACGGTCATCCCCGCCGACGAGGTCGCCGCCTTCATCATCGAGCCCATGCAGGGCGAGGGCGGGTACATCGTGCCGCCTGCGAACTTCCTGCCGAAACTGCGCGAACTCTGCGACCGGCACGGCATTCTCCTGATCTTCGACGAGGTGCAGGCGGGCATGGGCCGCACGGGGAAGATGTTCTCGTTCCAGAATTTCGACGTTCAACCGGACATCGTCACCCTCGCCAAGGGCATCGCCTCGGGCCTGCCCATCTCCGCGATGCTCGCCAAGGAGTCGGTCATGACCTGGCCCGTCGGCTCGCACGGCTCGACCTTCGGCGGCAACCCGGTGGCAGCGGCGGCGGCGCACGCCACCCTCGACCTGCTGGAGGGCGTGGTGAAGCACCCCGGCTGCGGCGAGAGCCTGATGGAGAACGCCCGTGAGGTCGGCGCCTTCATCCTGGCCGAGGTGCGGAAGATGCAACCGGACTTCCCCTTCCTGGGGGACGTACGCGGCGAGGGCCTGTTCATCGGCCTGGAGTTCGTGAAACCGGACGGGAGCCCCGACGGGAAGCTCCGCGACGCGGCGAGTCTGGCGATCTTCGAGCGTGGCCTCCTCAACCTCGACTGCGGCGAGGCGGTCATCCGCATCAGCCCGCCGCTGATCCTGACCCGCGAGGAGGCGGCCACCGGGCTCTCGATCATGCGGGAGGCGCTGGCGACGCTGTAGGTTGCGGCGTGACGGAGGTGGACCGTGACGTGTAAAACTTCACGGTCCACCTCCCACAGTTCACACTCCTCCCGGCGTGTTACGCTGTGATCAGAAAGGAGGCCGACGTTGACGGTCACCATCGACGATCCGACCAAGACCGGGTACGCCGCCGAGGTGGTGGCGAACGCCTTCCTCGACCTCGCGCGGGCGGAGGGGCGGACCCTCACGCAGATGCAGGTGCACAAGCTGGTCTACATCGCGCACGGGTGGACGCTGGCGCTGCTGGGACGGCCCCTGATCTACAACACGGTCCACGCCTGGCAACGCGGCCCGGTCGTCCGCCGCCTGTGGGACTACTGGGGGGGCCGGGGGCGCACGCCCATCGCGGAGCCGCTCGACGTGTCGCCGGGCGAGCCCGACCTGAGGGGCGACTCTGCCGCCCAGGAGGTCATCCGCAGCGTGTGGACGACCTACGGGCAGATGGACGGCGATGAACTCTCGCGCCTGACCCACCTGAGGGGCAGTCCCTGGACCCAGGTGTACGGGAGGCCGAACGACCTGATCCCCAACGAGGTCACCCGCGAGTACTACACCACGCTCGCCCGCAGCGCCTGAGTGGGACCCATGACTCCATGACCACTCCCCGGCCTGACCCCGTCATCCCGACGAGCGCCATCCAGGCCCGGGTGGAGGGCGGCCTGGAAAACGAGCGCCGCCAACGGGCCGACGAGGATTACCTGCGCCAGCGTCAGGCCCTCTCGCTCAGCGAGGCCCGGGCGCAGCAGCGGTGGCGCGGCTGGGCGGGCTTCGCGGTGTTCACGCTGGCGACCCTCTGGCTCGTCGCCGACGTGATCCTCACCGTCGCGGTGGGGTGGGGCACGCTGGGGGGCCGCCCCTTCCGGCTGGAGGCCGGGGTGATCATCGCCTTCCTGACGACGAGCACGGCGACGGTGATCGGCCTGTTCCTGGTCTTCCTGCGCTGGCTCTATCCCCAGGAACCCGAGCGGGTGGTCCAGACGCCGGACGCTAGGACACGCTGACGACGGAGGCCGCCCTTTCCTCCAGCAGGCGCAGCACGTCGGCGGCGTGGGTGGCCGGGTTCACCCCGCGCCAGTGGTGGGCGAGCTGGCCCCCCGGGTCGATCAGGAAGGTCTCGCGCGCCGCCATCCCCAGCAGCCCGCCCAGTCCCCCGATCACCCCGTAGGCGCGGCTGATCGCCCGGTCGCCGTCGGGAATCAGGGGGAAACTCAGCGAGCAGGTGTCGCGGAAGCTGGCCTGCCGGGCCTCGGTGTCGGTGCTCACGCCGATCACGGTCGCGTTCAGGCGCTCGAACTCGGGCAGGGCGGCCTCGAAGCGCCGGGCCTCGACGGAGCAGCCGGGCGTGTTCGCGCGGGGGTAGAAGTACAGCACCACCCAGTACCCGCGCAACTCGGCGAGCCGCACGGGGCGGCCGTCGTCGCTGCGCGCGTCGAAATCGGGGGCGGGTTGACCGACACGGGGGCTCATGCGCCGATTCTACGGCCCGCCCCTACAATGCCCGCGTGCCCCGCCCCACGGTCCCCGACCTCACCGCGTCACTGCTGCCCTTTGCGGAGCGCGTGGTCGTCGTCGGCGTGTCGGGCGGTGCGGACAGCGTGGCGCTGCTGCGGGCCCTGGTGATCGCCCACGCGCGGCCCGTCGCGGCCCACCTCGACCACGCCCTGCGCGAGGGGTCGGGGGAGGACGCCGGGTGGGTGCGCGCCCTTGCGGAGGAGCTGGGCGTGCCCTTCGAGACGACAAGGGTGGATGTGGCGGTGGTCGCCGGGCGGCGCGGCTGGAACCTGGAGGACGCGGCCCGCCGGGTGCGTTACGAGTTCCTGGGCCGGATGGCGAAGCGGCACGGCGCGTCCACGGTCCTCACCGCCCACACCCGTCGCGACCAGGCGGAGACGGTGCTGGGGCAACTCCTGCGCGGCGAGGCAGTCCTGAACGGCATTCCCCCCGTCCGGGGCCGGGTGCGCCGCCCCTGGCTGGACGTGCCCCGCGCCGAGGTCGAGGCCTTCCTGTGTTCCCTCGGGCAGGGCTGGCGCGAGGACCCCACGAACGCCGACCTGGCCCAGACGCGCGCCTGGTTGCGGACGGTCGTCCTCCCACTCCTGGCGGGGCGCTTCCCCGAGGTCGAGTCGGCCCTCGCCCGCGTCGCCGCCTTCGCCCGCGAGGACGACGCGGCGCTGGGGGAGCGGGCCTCACGTCTCACCGACCACGCGCCCCTCGCCGCCCAGCCGCCCGCCGTGCTGCGGCGGTACGTCACCGGGGCGTTGAAGGAAGCCGGTCTGCCGTACCACGCCGAACACGTCGCCACGCTCGCCGACGCGCTCTCGGGGGGACGGACGGCCCACGTCACCCTCCCCGGTGCGCGGGACGTGACGGCGACGGGGGGCAGGCTGCACCTCGCGCCGCAAGCCTGGTCCGCCCCCACCTTTCCGCTTCCCGAGGGCTGGACTCTCCGCACCCGGCAGGACGGCGACCGCCTCCGTCTCCCCGGCGGCACGCGCAAGCTCAGCGACGTGCTCACCGACGCGAAGGTGCCGCGCGAGGAGCGGGACCGGGTGCCCCTCCTCGTGGTGGGCCAGGACGTGCGGTGGGTGGGCTTGCGCCCTCCCCTCTGGGCGGTGGGGGCGCGCGAGGCGGCGGGCCAGCCGCCCGACCCCCTCCACACCGCGATGGGGGGGGCGCTCGCCCTGGCCCGCGAGGCGGCCTCGGCGGGCGAGGTGCCGGTCGGCGCGGTCGTCCTCGGGCCGGACGGGGCGGTCGTCGGGCGTGGGCGCAACACCAGCCGCGAGGCGGGGGACATGACCCGCCACGCCGAACTCGGGGCGCTGCGGGAGGCGGCCCGCACCCTCGCCACCCCCTACCTCACGGGCTGCACCCTCGTCGTCACGCTCGAACCCTGCCCGATGTGCCTGGGCGCGGCGGTCGAGGCGCGGGTGGGCCACGTCGTGTTCGGGGCGCGCAATCCCAAGGCGGGGGCGCTGGGGGGCGTCACCGACCTGCTCGCCCAGCCCTGGGGCCACGTCCCGCGAGTGACGGGCGGCGTCCGGGAGGGCGAGGCGGCCCGGCTGCTGCGCGAAACCTTCCGCTCGTGGCGGGGCGGGTAGGGGAGGGCCCTACTCGCCGCCGCACCCGCCGCCGTCACTTCCCCCGCCCTCGCCCCCGCCGCCAGCGTCGCAATCCTCCCCGCTCCCGCCGGAGTCGCCGGGGCCCCAGACCCAGGCGCCGCCGTCCGTCCCGCCCGACCTGCCCCTGCCGCCCCGCCGTTCTCGCTCGCGCCCGTAGGCCGTGGTGAGAAGGAGCAGGGCGAGCACGAGGACCACGCCCCCCGCCACCCACCCGGCCAGGAGGACGACCAGGGCGGACAGCAGGCCGAGGGTGACCAGGAGGGGCGTGAGGGGAGAGGCGGGGCGGTGCGGCTGGATTCGCATGGGGACCTCCGGCGAGTGGGGTGTTCGGGGATGAGGGCTCCTGCCCCCAGCGTTCGCCCCCGCCATCAGCCGCCCGTCAGTGCAGGGCCAAGCCGGTCTTGTTCCCGGCGTCATCCACGTCGGGACCGCGCCCGGTACGCTGGTGGAGTTGTGGAGTTGGGGCCGCCCGCCGCTGCCCCTATCCTGGGCCCCATGCGCGTCGTCCTCAAGCTCGGCACCAGCGTCCTCACGGCGGGCAGCGACCGCCTGCACCGCCCCCGGCTGGTGGACCTGATCCGCGACGTGGCGGCGGTGAGGCGCGCCGGGCACGAGGTCGTCCTCGTCACCAGCGGCGCGGTGCTCGCGGGCTGGGAGGCGCTGGGCTTCCCGCCGCGCGACCGGACGCTCGCCGAGAAGCAACTCCTCGCGGCGGTCGGGCAGGGGCGGCTGATGCACACCTACGCCTCCCTGGCCGACCTCTACGGGGTCAGCGTCGCGCAGGTGCTCCTGACCGCCGACGACTTCCGGGACCGCACCCGCTACCTCAACGCCCGCACCACCCTGGAGGGGTGTCTCACCCGGGGCGTCCTGCCGATCATCAACGAGAACGACGCGGTGGCGACCGGGCAGCTCAAGGTGGGCGACAACGATACCCTCTCGGCCTTCGTGGCGAACCTCGTGGAGGCCGACCTGCTGGTGATCCTGACCGACGCGCCGGGCCTGTACACCGCCGACCCGCGCACCCACCCGGACGCCACCCTGATCCCGGTCGTCGAACGGGTGACCCCCGAGGTCTGGGCGCTCGCGGGCGGGGCGGGCAGCCACCGGGGCACGGGCGGGATGCACACCAAGATTCAGGCCGCCGAGATCGCCACCCGCGCGGGCACACCCGTCGTGATCGCCCCCGGCGACGCCGAGAACGCCCTCACCCGGCTGGTGGGCGGCGGGGGGATCGGCACCCGTTTTCTCGCGCACGGCTCGCGGCTGGAGGCCCGCAAACGTTGGATTCTCGCCGAGATCGCCACGGGCCGGGTCACGCTCGACGAGGGGGCCGCCCGGGCGGTGCGCGAGCGCGGGGGCAGCCTCCTCCCCGCCGGGATCGCCGCCGTCCACGGCCCCTTCGAGCGCGGCCACACCGTCCGCCTCCTCGCCCCCGACGGCTCCGAGGTCGCGCGGGGCCTGACCCGCTACCGCGCCGCCGACCTCGCCCGGATCGCGGGCCGCCACTCGCGCGACATCGAGGCGGTGCTGGGCTTCACCTACGGGCCCGAGGCGGTCCACCGGGACGATCTGGTGAGGCTGTAGCGGGCGGGAGCGCCCCGCCTCTTCCCCCTCTCCCAACAAGCTCGACAAGCCAAGGGCGACATGCCACCCGCCCCTGCTACCCTGCCCCCATGACGACCACCGGGACCCTCACCGTTCGGGAGATGGGCGTGCGGGCGCGGCGGGCGGCGCGGGTGCTGCGCTCGCTCCCCACCGCGCGCAAGGCGTCGGCCCTGCACGCCGTCGCGCGGGAACTGCGGGCCCGCGAGGCCGACATCCTCGCGGCGAACGCGCGGGACGTGGCGGCGGCCGAAGGAGCGGGCCTCCCCGCCCACATGGTCGCCCGCCTGCGGCTCGACGCGCCCTCGCTGGCAGCCATCGCCTCGGACGTGGAGGCCGTTGCCCGCCTGCCCGACCCGGTGGGGGAGACCACGCCCGAGGAGGTGCGCCCCACCGGCATCCGCGTCTCGCGCCGCCGGGTGCCCCTCGGGGTCCTCGGCGTGATCTACGAGAGCCGCCCGAACGTGACCGTGGACGTCTCGGCCCTCGCCCTGATGAGCGGTAACGCGGCCATCCTGCGCGGGGGCAAGGAGACGGTGAACAGCAACGCGGCGCTGGAGGCTGCCATCCGCGCGGCGCTGGAGGCGGAGGGCCTGCCGGGCGACGCCATTCAGGTTATCCGCGACCCCGCCCGCGAGCGGATGCTCGAACTCCTGCGGCTCGACGACCTCGTGGACGCGATCATCCCCCGGGGCGGGGCGGGCCTCCACCGTTACTGCGTCGAGAACGCCACCGTCCCCGTCATCGTGGGCGGGATCGGCGTCGTCCACATCTACCTCGACGAGAGCTTCACCCGCGACCCCGCCGACGTGGAGCGGGCCGTGGCGATCATCCGCAACGCCAAGGTCCAGAAGCCCAGCGCCTGCAACGCCCTCGACACGCTGCTCATCCACGAGGGGGCGCTGCCCGCCCTACCCGCCATCGCGCGGAACCTCACCTTGCACGGCGTCACCCTGCGTGCCGATCCTCCCGCCCTCGCCACTTTGCAGGGGGCCGGGGTCCAGGCCGAACTCGCTACAGACGCGGATTACGGCACCGAGTTCCTGGCCCTGACCGCCAGCATTCGCACCGTCTCCGGGCTGGGCGAGGCCCTCGACTTCATCGCCGCGCACGGCAACCACACTGACGTGATCCTGACCCGCGACTCCGCCCAGGCCGAGCGTTTCGTTCAGGACGTGGACAGCGCCGCCGTCATGGTGAACGCCAGCCCCCGCTTCAACGACGGCGGGCAACTCGGCCTCGGCGCGGAGGTCGCCATCAGCACCCAGAAGCTCCACGCCCGGGGCCCGATGGGCCTGCGCGAACTGACGACGACGAAGTGGGTCGTGGTGGGGGAGGGGCAGGTGCGGGAGTAGGCGGCGCAAATCTTCTCGCTGAGCCCTCTGCGAAGGAGTACAAGGAGGACAGATGATCCGTTCACCTCGGGCGTGCGAGGGTGATCGTCTGTCATGCTGTGGCTGAAAAGGGAGAGCTTTAAAGATGAAATTTAGTGAATTGAAGAAGTTCGCGGTCTCCTCAGTTGCCTTTGCAATCTCCTCGCTGATGCTCTCCTCGTGTAACCGTGGAGGATCGTCTCCGGGGTTCTTGGGCATCAGTGTGCATATTTCAGGAGGAGAAGTATTCCAACAGGAAATTAACTTTCCCGCTGTACAGATGTTGACACTCTACACCCACCCAAAAAGCTCTGCGTTAGCATCCAGAGCCACGGGCGGTTATGTGAATGTGGGCACCAAACAATATCCCGGTGTTCTGGTTGTTTCTGACAATGCTTTGAGCCATAAAGGTGACTTGGAGCTGGGGCTGGTACTTTGCCAGGATGTTAAACCAGGCCAGAACATCGAAGTAGGGTACGCTTTCACCGGAGCGGGAGGCATGCTCCTTGAGCAAGGCGTTGTCACCCTCGCTTCGGTGACGGGAACGTGCCCTGGGTAACCCCGGCTCCAATTCCCGTCCCCCTGCCTCAACCCCCGCTAAGGTTCCTCTTGCCCCCTCACCCCGCGCCCCGGGCACACTCGCGGGATGACGACTACAGGAGGGCAAAAGATAACCACGATTCTGGTGTACGGGGCCACGGGTTCCCAGGGCGAGCCGGTCGCGCGCCGCTTGCTGGAGGCGGGCCACCGGGTCAGGATTCTGGTCCGCCAACCCGAGCGGGCCGGGGACCTGCGGGCGCTGGGGGCCGAGGTGATGCAGGGCGACCTGAGCGACGCCGAGGCCACCCGCCGGGCGAGCACGGGCGCGGATGGGGTGGTCTTCCACCTGCCGTTCGCGGGCGGGAACCCGATGGACCGCCCCACGCAGGCACGCAATGTGATCGACGCGGCACGGGAGGCGGGCGTGCGCCTCCTGGTGTGGAACGCGAGCGGGGAGATCGCCCCCGCGGGAACGGGCAACCCGGGCCTGGACGTGCGGCTCGACGTGCTGGAGGTCATCCAGGCGAGCAGGCTGCCGTACGTCGTCTTGCAACCAACCGGGTACATGGAGAACTTCCTCGGCCCCTGGACAGCTCCCGAGGTGGCCTCCAGAAACGTCTTCACCTACCCCGTGCCCAACGAGGTGCGGATGCAGTGGATCGCGTCGGACGACCTGGGGAAGTTCGCCGCCTACGCCTTCGCTCACCCCGACCTCGCGCCGCTCAACCTCAAGGTGGCGGGGCCCGAGAGCCTCAGCGGCGAGGAGGTGGCCGAGCGCTTCAGCCGCGCTCTGGGCCGTGCGATCAGGTTCGAGCCGCTTTCCCCCGAGGTCTTCGGGCAGAAGATGGACACGATCTACCCGGGCATGGGCCGGTTCGCGGCGATGGCGTACGCGCGGGCCTTCGCCGACCCGCCGAGCATGTCGAGCAATGTGGACGTGGATTCGGCCCTGCAAAAGATGCCGGTCCCGCTCACCCCGCTGGAAGACTGGGTGCGGGAGCACGCGGACGCCTTCGGAACGCGAGAGGCCGCCGACCAACATGCTTGAGTACCGCACCTTCGGGGCGAACACCTACTTGCTCCAGACCGACGAGGGCCCCCTTCTGGTGGACAGCGGCCTCGCCGGAACGCGCGAGAAGGTCCTCCACTGGGCGCGGGAGGCGGGGGTGAAGGCGGTCCTCCTCACCCACCACCACCCCGACCACGCGGGCGGCGCGCGGTTCCTGTGGGAGTCGCTCGGCCTGCCCATGTACGCTCATCCCCTCGACCTGCCCTACCTCACCGGGGAAACGCCGCGCCCGACGTTGCCCGTTCCCGTGATCGGTCGCTTCCTCAGCTTCCCCGTGCCGCCCGTGCCGAGGGCCGCCCTGCAGACGCTCGACGAGGGCGACACGCTGATGGGCTGGCAGGTCGTCCACCTCCCCGGGCACACGCCGGGGCAGATCGGGCTGCTGCGGGACGGGGTGCTCGTCGCGGCGGACGCCATCGCCTCACGTCGCGGGCAGGCGGTGATGGGGCCGCCCTTCTTCACCGCCGACATGGCGCAGGCCCATCGCACCGTCCGCAAGATCGCCGACCTCGCCCCGCGCGAGGTGTACGTGGGCCACGGCCCGGTCACGACCGCCGACGCGGTGCGGGCCCTGGCCGACAAGCTGGGCGTCTAAGGAGACCGCATGATCTTTCTGACCGGAGTGTCCGGACAACTCTCGGGCCGCATCGCGCGCCTCCTGCTCGACCGGGGCGTCCCTTTTCGCGCCTCCACCCGTGATCCGGGTCAGGTCCCCTGGCTCACCGAGCGGGGCGTGGAGGTCGTGGCGACCGAGTACGAGGCGCCGGGTTTCGCGGACGCCGTGCGGGGAAGCACTCACCTCCTGCTGCTCTCCACGCCCGCCCACGACGAAGCTGCGCGCGTGCGCCAGCACCTGCGGGCGATCCAGGCCGCCCGCGAGGCCGGCGTGGAGCGCATCTCGTACACCTCCTTCCTGGATGTGGACCCGACCTCCCCCTTCCGGGCGGCGGCGACCCACGCGGCGACCGAGCAGGCCCTGCGGGGGAGCGGCGCCCGCTTCACGATCCTGCGGCCCAGCCTGTACCTCGACAGCCTCGGGATGACCCTGCGGCAGGCGGCGCAAAGTGGCGTCCACCGCGCCCCCACCGGCGACGCCCGGGCCACCTACGTCTCGCGCGACGACATCGCCGCCGTAGCCGCCGCCCTCCTCGAAGGAGGCGGGCACGAGGGCGAGGTGCTGGAGATCACCGGGTCGGAGTCGCTGACCCAGGCGGAGGTCGCCGAACGGCTCGGACGGGTCACCGGGCGCGAGGTGCGGTACGAGGCCGTCTCGCTGGAAGAGTTCCAGGCAGGACTCGCCGCCGCAGGCTTCCCACCCCCCGCCGTGGCGGGCGTCGGCGGCATCTACGCCGCGATTGCCGCCGGGCACTTCGACCGGGTGACGGACGTGGTGGAGCGGATGACGGGCCAGCCCGCGACGGGCTTGGAGGCGTATCTGCGCGGGGTGTTCCCGGCGACCTGAGCGGCGAAAGGAGAAGGCGGGGGACAGGTTCCCGGCCCGCCCCCGCCCTCCTCGTTCGCCCCTATACCTCGATGGGCACGTTCACGCCGAGTTCGGCGAGCACCGTGCGGATCGCCTGCGCGTCGATTCCCGCCCGCGCGTGGACGCTCTCCACCGTCGCGTGGTCCTGGAACTCGTCGGGGATGCCGAGCACCCGCACGGGCGTCCGCAGCCCCATCCTACTCAGCGCCTCCAGGACCGCGCTCCCGAAGCCGCCGACGACGGTGTTGTCCTCCACCGTGATCAGCGCCCGCGCCTTCCCGGCCACCTCGCGCAGCATCCTCTCGTCGAGCGGCTTCACGAAGCGGGCGTTCACCACGCCGACGCCGGGCAGGTCGGCACTCGCCCGCAGGGCGTACTCCAGCGCCTTGCCGCCCGCCAGGATCACCACGCCGTCGCCCTCCCGCAGCCGCTCCCAGGTGCCCCACTTCAACTCCGGCCACGTTCCTTCCGGCACGCGCTCCGTGTTGCCGCGCGGGTAGCGGATGGCGAAGGGGCCGGGCTGTTCCTGCGCCGCCTTCAGCATTCCGCGCAGCTCGGCGGCGTCCTTCGGCAGACCGATGTGGACGTTCGGGATGGACCGCAGGTAACTCAGGTCGAACACGCCGTTGTGCGTCGCCCCGTCCGCCCCCACGATGCCGCCCCGGTCGATGGCGAAGGTGACGTTCAGGTTCTCGATGGCGACGTCGTGCAGCACCTGATCGTACGCCCGTTGCAGGAAGGTCGAGTAGATCGCCACGATGGGCCGCAGGCCTTGTAGCGCCATCCCGGCGGCGGTCGTCACCGCCACGTCCTCGGCGATCCCCACGTCGAGGTAACGGTGGGGGTGAACCTGGCTGTACTTCACGAGGCCGCTCCCCTCGCGCATGGCGGGGGTGATCACGAAGGTGCGCGGGTCCTGCTTCGCCAGCTCGGTCACCGCGTCCCCGAAGGCCGCGCTCCAGGAGTAGGCGTCGCTCGGTTTGAACTCGCCGGTCGCCGGGTCGAACTTGCCGGGGCCGTGCCAGTAGATGGGATCGGCCTCCGCGTAGCTCAGTCCCTTGCCCTTCTTCGTGACGACGTGGAGGATGGTCGGCCCGTCGAGATCTGAGAGCCGCTCGATCAGCCACACGAGTTCCTGAACGTTATGACCGTCCACCGGGCCCACGTACCGCACGCCCATCGCCGCGAAGGGGTTCACGCTCGCGGGGTCGAAGAAGTGCCGGGTGCTGCTCTTGGCGCGGCTCATGAAGTCGGCGAGGGGCTTGCTGACGGCCTGCATGGCCTTTTTCCCGGCGCCCTCGCCCTCCTGGAACCACTTCTGGACCTGGAGGCCGCGCATGAACTTGTTGATGGCGCCCACGTTCTCGGAGATGCTCATCTCGTTGTCGTTGAGAATGATCAGCATCTTGCGCCCCATGTCGCCGATGGTGTTCAGCGCGGCGAGGGCCATGCCGCCCGTGAGGGACCCGTCCCCGATCACGGCGGCGACCTTGTAGTCCTGCCCCATCGCGTCGCGGGCGAGCGCCATGCCGAGCGCGTTGGCAAGCGAGGTGCTCGCGTGCCCCACCGTGATCGCGTCGTGCTCGCTCTCGCTGACCTTGGTGAAGCCGCTGAGGCCGCCCTCCTTCTTCACCGTGGGCATCCGCGAGCGGCGCCCGGTGAGCATCTTGTGCGCGTAGGCCTGGTGCCCCACGTCGAAGAGGATGCGGTCGCGCGGGGAATTCAGGACATAATGGAGCGCCACGATCAGGTCGGTCGCGCCGAGAGAGCTCGCCAGGTGCAGGCCACCCACCGAGCACACGCGCACGATCTCGTCCCGCAGCTCCGCCGCGAGCCCCGGAAGCTGGTCGCGGGAAAGTTTCTTGAGATCCTCCGGGCTGTTCACCCGGTCGAGGAGCGGTGTGCGGCTGGCCGGGGACAGGCTGGAGGTGGTCGTTGGCTCGCTCAAGGCTGGCCTCCCTTGGGCATGAGCTTAGGGGCGGGGGGCACTCCGAATGTCCCGCCCGGGCCGCCTGATCCCTTAACGTGCATTGAAGTTCCTCCCCGTGAGGAGCAGGCCCTCCGGCGTCCGCACGTCGCCCACGAAGGGCGCGAACCACAGTTGCTGCGCCTGCGGGAAGAGGCCGCCCACGTCGTCCGTAATCTGGCGGGTCACGACCCACACGTCGAAGGTCCCGCCCGGGGTGGTCACCCGGCGGCGGTCCTGCACGTCGTAGCGGTAACGCAGGGTGCCCTGCGCCTGGACCCGGCCGTCGTCGCTCGTGACGGTCACGCGGCTCTCGCCCTGCCAGGAAAGGCCCACCCGCCACGCGCCCTCGGTGGGGGCCTCCACCCAGGCGGGTTCCAGGCCCACGGTGACGCCCGGCTTGCGGAAGCCCAGCAGCCGCACCCCGGAGGCGTCCACCTGCCGGTACCACGTCTGCTCGGCGCCGCGCCCGGTGAGCTGCGAGGCGAGGACGGTCTGCCCGGCGAAGACGGTCGGGCCCAGCGCCCGCAGGGTGTAAGGGGCGCCGCCTGCCGTCTCCCCCTCCGGGAGGTAGGTCCAGGCCAGGCCCGTCTCCTGGGGGTAGAACGACACGCGGCCGACCGGGGTGCTGGCCTGAACGGGGGGCGCGCTCCTGGTGACGGCGGGCGTGCAGGCCCCCAGCGCCGCCATGAGCGGGAGGGCGAGGAGGGGGAAGCGGCCTCGCATGGTGGAGAGGGTAAGGCAGGGCATCCATACCATTCTGTCAGCATTCCTGAAGTCAGGCTGACCGGAGTCGCAAGATAAAAGAGAGAAAGGGCGCCCAGGGCGCCCCTTCCCCGTCGAGCCGGGACACCTCAACCCTGCTTGTCCCCGCCCTGTACCCGGGCCTTGAGGGCGGTGAAGGCGTCGTCGAGTTCGCGGTCCCGGCCCAGGTCGCGGAGCTGGGCGTCGATGTCGTTCCCCTCGCGCAGTTCGGTCATCGCGCGGTTGCGGTCCTCCATGCCCGACACCTTCTGCTCCATCTCCTCGAAGGCGTTCATCGCGCCCCCCGCCTTGTCGAAGCCACTCACCCGGTCGAGGGTCGCGCCCGCCTGGGCGGTCTTCTGCCGGGCGGCGAGCAGGGACTTCCTGGACTCCAGCTCGTCGATCTTGGCCTCCAACGCGCGCAGTTGCGTCTTGAGCTGATCGACGGTGCCGCGCTGAATGCCAAGCTGTTCCTCGAACCCCTTGGCGAGGTCCTTGTGGTTCTGAGCACGGCGCAGCGCCTCGCGGGCGAGTTCCTCGCTGCCGCCGCGCAGGGCCTCCTCGGCCTTCTTCTCGTACTCCTCGGAGAGCCTGCGGTTGGTGTTCGCCTCGCGCTCCAGCCTGGCGCCCTGGCTCATCGCCTCGGCCACCTCGGCCCGCGCCTCGCCGTACGCCGCACGCATGTCGCGCAGGGCCTGGTCGATAACCTTGCCGGGGTCCTCCGCCCGGCTGATGAGGTCGTTGACGTTGGCGCGCAGCAGTCTGGACAGTCGGTCAAGAATACTCATGTGTGGTGTGCCTCCTTGGCGGCTATGATTACGCACCCGGCCCCCCCGAAGTTGCCCCGAAGTCCGACCCTCAAGACGAGGTAAACGTCAGAGGGGGAAACAAGGAGAGAGGGAGACGCCCATCCTCGGACGCCTCCCCTCCCTGCTGACGGCTGACCGCCGAAAGCTGATCGCTAAAACACGATGGGCTTGAGCCCCACGCTCGCCGTTCCACACGCGACCGTCACGTTCGCCCCCGCCGGAGTCAGGGTGCAGCCCAGCGAACGCAGCCCGGCGAGCGGGAAGATCAGGTTGCGCCCGTCGGTGGCCGGGATCAGGGGCAGCTCCACGTTGCCGCTCCCCAGTTGCGCCGTCTTCTGCCCCACGGTGACGGTGAGGGGCTGCCCACCACTGCCCAGCAGGCGGAATTTGCCCGCCCCCAGCGAGGTCACGCTCACCACGCCGACGAGGTCGCGCCCCAGGACGTACGGCTGACCCTTCACGACGCCGACGGGCGCGGTGCTGGCCGAGGCCGCCTGGGCGACGGCCGGGTTCGCCGCGTCCACGACGACCAGCGTCTCGCGGTCGCTCAGCCCTGTCAGCAGCACGTAAGCGCTTACCGGGCCGTTCGGGGTGGAGGACACGAGGAGCGAGCTGGCCTTACCGCTGGGGGTCGTCTTCCAGTCGCCCAGCGCCCGGGCGCCGAGTTTGCCGCGCACCAGGGGACGCAGGGAGGCGGGCGCGTTCTGCACGTACAGGCACACGGCGGACGCGCTGACCCGCAGCGCCCCCGGGCAGGACACGATCTGGCCCCGGACGGTGCCGCTGACCTCCACGGCCAGGCGGCTCGCCGCCTTGGCGGTCGCGGCGGACACGGACGCGGCGGGGCGGGCGGGGGTCGCCGGGGTGGAGGCGGGTGCGGCCGTGCCCTGGGCGCTGGCGGCTCCCGAAAGGCCCGCGAGAAGCAGACCCGCGACGCGGAGTGCTGGGGAAATTTGAAGCATGGCGCCCATCCTACCCGCCTCCCATGAGCGTCAACTTTGTGCTTCTCATGGCGTGCGGCTCCCGCGCGGTCGCAGATGGACACCGTCCGGGCCGCCGTGCGCGGTAGACTCGGGGGCGTGCTCGTGCTGCGGCTGTGTCTTATTGCTCTCGGACTGCTCGCCGGACTGGGGGTGGGCCGGATGCTGGAGGCAGGCGCCGGCGACCCCGATATGGCGCGCGTCAACACCCTCAGCCTGGGGCTGGCGGGGGCGCTCGCCGCCCTGCTGCTGGCCCCCCGCGCCGAACGTCTCGCCGCCGGGTGGACCGCGAGGGTGGGCCGCTGGTACGGCGGGCTCTCCCCCCGCACGGTGGCGGCGGCGACCTTCGGCCTGATGGTCGCCCTGCTTCTGAGCGTGCTGCTGGGGAACCTGCTGCGCAGCCTGCCCTTCTACACCTGGGTCTGGAGCGTGCTCGCCACCGCCCTGCTCGCGGCCTTTTTCGTGCCCTTCGCGGTGCGCCACGCGGGCGCCTTCGCGCCCCTGGCCCTGCCGCCCGCCCGCCGCCCCTCGGGGGGCAAGATTCTCGACACCAACGTCATCATCGACGGGCGCGTCCTCGACCTCGCCCGCTCCGGCTTCCTGGAGGGCGACCTGATCGTGCCGGGCTTCGTGCTCCGCGAGCTGCAACTTCTCGCCGACCACGGCGACCCGCAGAAGCGCACGCGCGGCAAGCGCGGCCTGGGCGTTCTGGAAGAACTGCGCGAGGTCCGTTCCCTGCGCGTCGAGGACTGGGACGACCCCAGCCTCCCCACCGTGGACGACAAGCTCGTGCGGCTCGCCCGGCAGACGGGGGCCGTTCTCCTCACCAACGACGGCAACCTGGGCAAGATCGCCCGGCTGCACGGGGTCACCGTCCTGAGCCTCCACGCCCTCGCCGTCGCCCTGCGGCCCCAGGTCCAGGCCGGGGACTACCTTACCGTCACGGTCACCAAGGGTGGGCAGCAGCAGGGGCAGGGGGTCGGCTACCTGGAGGACGGCACGATGGTCGTCGTGGAGGACGGCCTGAAGTACCGGGGCAAGCCCACCCGCGTCCTCGTGGTGAACAACGTGCAGACGAATGTGGGCCGCATGATCTTCGCCCGGGCGGAGAAAAGCGACGCGGCGTGACAGATCAAAACCACCCTCTGGGAGAGCCCCGAAGGTTCCTCTGCCTGGAGGGGAGAGGGGCGAAAAGCTCAAGATACAGCTTGCTTTACGCCGTCAGCGGCTCCAGCGTCGCCCCCATCGTGCCCGGCCCGGCGTGGGTGGCGATGACGGCGCCGATCTGGTGGTCGCCCATGTCCACCAAGTTCACTCCGCGCAGCCCTTCCCGAATTTCCCGCAGGTAGTCCTCGCCGCCCGGGGTGGAGAGGAAGGCCACCCGCGCCCCGCCGTGCGCGTCCACGTACCGGCGGACGTGCTCGACGATGTCCGCCAGCGCCTTCTTGTGCCCGCGCACCCGCCCCGCCGACTCGACCCGCCCGTTCTTGACGGTCAGGATCGGCTTGATGTTGAGCAGGCTGCCGAGGAGGGCCTGCGCCCCCCCGATCCGCCCGTTGATCCGCAGGAATTCGAGGGTGTCCACCGTGAAGCGGATGTCGGCCTTGGCGGCGACCCGCTCCAGCTCGGCGACGATCTCGGCGGCGGGGCGGCCCTCGCGGGCCCGCTCGGCGGCGCGCAGAGCCTGCATTCCCAGGCCCAGGCTCGCCGAGCGGCTGTCCACCACCGTCACCCGGCCCCCGAAGTCCTGTGCCGCCAGCCGCGCGCTTCCCACCGTCCCCGAGAGCTGCCCGCTGATGTGGACGCTGATCACCTCGTCGGCACCCTGAAGCGCCTCGCGGTAGACAGCGGCGAACTCGGCGGGGCTGGGCTGGGAGGTGCTGGGCGTCTTCTTGCCCTCCTTGAGGCCCCGGAAAAGGTCGCTCGGCGTGATGTCGACGCCGTCCTTGTGCATCTTGCCGTCGAACAGCACGTACAGCGGCACGCTCCGAATGCCGTGCTGGGCGCGCAGCTCGGGTTCGAGGTCGCTGGTCGAGTCCGTCACGATGGCGATGGTCATGGGCCGATCTTAGCGCGGCGCTTGCGGCCCTCCCTGACGCACGGGGAACGCGAAAGCCAGACGGGGGCCACCCACACCGCCGTCCGGCCCCCTGGTGCCCCTCAGCCCCCCGTGTACTGAATACGCCAGATCCGCCCCTCGCCGTCGTCCGTCAGGAGGAGCGAGCCGTCGGGCGCCACCACGAGGTCCACCGGGCGGCCCAGCACGTTCTGCCCGCTCAGGAAGCCCGTCAGGAAGTCGCTGACCTTGCCCGTCTGCGGGTCCACCGTCACGACCTTGTAGCCGCTCTTGGTGCTGCGGTTCCACGAGCCGTGCAGGGCGGCGAACATCTTCCCCCGGTACTCGCTCGGGAAGGTCTTACCGTCGTAGAAGGCCAGCCCCAGCGGCGCCGAGTGAGCGGTCGTCAGGGCGAAGGCGGGCGTGGCGGTCTTGCAGGTGTCGGCATTCTTGCGCCCGAAGTCCTTGTCCCAGACCTGGGGCTGCCCGGGCCGCGTCGTGTAGCAGTACGGCCAGCCGTAGAAGCCGCCCGCCTTCGTCCGGTAGAAGCCCTCGGGCGGGATGTTGTCGCCCAGCATGTCGCGCCCGTTGTTGGTGGCGTAGAGGGCGCCGCCGTACCACTCCAGCCCGACCGCGTTTCGCAGGCCCGTCGCGTAGGGCTTGCCGTTCTTCCCGTCCGCGTCGTAGACCCACACGGCGGCGCGGCGCCCGTCCTCCTCCTCGCAGACGTTGCAGGTGGAGCCCGTCGAGACGTACATCTTCCCGTCCGGCCCGAAAGTCACCGTGCGCGTCCAGTGCCCGCCGTTGGGGGGCAGGCTGACGATCCTCTGCGGGCCGCCGCTCGCCTTCGTGTCGCCCGTCTTGTACGGAAAGCGCACCACGCCGTCCGTGTTCGCCACGTACAGATGCCCGTTACGGAAGGCGAGGCCGTGCGGGCGGTTGAGGCCCGAGGCGAAGACCGTCTTGCCGTCCGCCTGCCCGTTCCCGTTGCGGTCGGGAAGCACCGTCACCGTCCCCGCACCCGGGTCAGAGACGAACACGTCCCCGTTCGGCGCGACCGCCATGAAGCGCGGCTGCTCGAAGCCCTCGGCGAAGACCGTCACCTTGAAGCCGTTCGGCACCTGAAGGTCCGGCGTCTGCGCCCCCGCCCATCCCGCCAGGGCCAGGCCCGCCGCCAGGACCCACGTCTTTTTTCTGCTCAGCATGAAAAAAGTCCAGCATACCGGGGTGAGAACAGACGGGGAGAAGGATGAGGGTGGGTCAGAACCGTCCAACCACCCCGGCGGCGAGCTGGAAGAGGGCGGCGATCAGGATCACGAGGAGAACCCCTTGCAAGAAGGTCCGCCCGACCCACGCGAGGCTCCGCGCCCGCTGGGGGTGCGTGTCCCGGAACCAGAAGAACGCCAGCGCCCAGACGAACAGCAGGAACGGGAAAAACAACGTCAGCACCAGCAGCACGAACCGTTGCCCCGATGTGAGCGGGGCGTCGTGGGACGGGAACACAGCTCAGCCTAACCGCCTCAGCGCGCCTCCGTCTCCGCATACTCGAACCGCGCCCCCAACTCCTCCAGGTGCCGGAAGAAGCCCGGGTAGCTCTTGCGGATGTGGTGCGCGCCCGTGATGCGGATGGGGGCTTCGGCACGCAGGCCGAGCAGGGTGAGCAGCATGATCATCCGGTGGTCGCCGTGCCCGTCAGCCGTGATACCACCGGCAATTCGGGACGTTCCCGTCACCGTCAGGCTGTCTTGCGTCTCGCCCGCCGTCACGCCCAGCCGTTCGAGTTCCCGCCGCGTGTCACTGATGCGGTCGCACTCCTTGAGGCGCAGCGTTTCCACGTTCTCCCAGGTCGTCGTCCCCTGGGCGGATGCGGCGGCGGCGGTGAGGGCCTGCACCGCGTCGGTGAAGCCGTCCCCGTCACGCGTGACGCCGTGCAGGGGCCGCCCGCCGCGCACCGTCACCCGGTCCCCCTCGCGCACGATGTCGGCCCCCATCCCGCGCAGCACGTCCACCGCCTCGCGCTCGCCCTGGAGGTCGTTCGCCCGCAGGTTTGTCACCGTCACCTCGCCGGGGAGGAGGGCGGCGGCGGCCAGGATCGCCGCGCTGCCGGGGTAGTCGCCGGGGACGAGCACGCGGCCCGCCCGGTACGTCTGCCCGCCGGGAATGCTGACGCGGCTCAGGTCGTCCGAGGCACTCGCCGTGACGCCGAACGCCGCCAGCGTGTCGAGGGTCTGCCGCAGCGGCGCGTGGCTCTTGATGTCGCCCGTCAGCCGCAGGTCGAGGCCGCCTTGCAGCAAGGGCGCGAGGAACATCAACGCCGAGGCGTACTGGCTGGAGCGTTCCGCGCTCACCTGCACGAGCCCGTCGCGCACCGGGCCGCTGATGGTGATGGGCAACTTGCCGTCCCGGCTGGTCACCCGCGCCCCCAGCCGTTCCAGCGCCTCCAGCAGATCGCCCTGCGGTCGCCGCCCCAGCGAGTCGGCATAGTCCGTGACGAAGGTCGTGTCCTCGGTCAGCGCCGCCACCCCCATTAGGAACCGGGCGACGGCGCCCGCGTTGCCGGGGTTGAGGGTTATGCCCGGGCGAGGATGAGCCCCGAAGCCGCGCACCACGGCATCCTCCCCGACCAGCTCCACCCCCGCGCCCCAGTCGCGCAGGCAGCGAATCATCGCCTCCGCGTCCTCGCTCGTCGCCACGCCGACCACGCGGGTTTCGCCCTGGGCGAGCGCCGCCGCGAGCAGGTACCGGGTCGTGTAGTTCTTGCTCGGCTGCGCCCGCAGCTCCCCGCGCAACTCGCGGGCAGGGTGGACCAGGATGTCGAAACGCTCGGGCAGGCCGCCTTGGGTCATGGCCGCAGGCTAACGTCCCGCAGCATTGGGCATAGGGTGGAGGCAAGACAGGTATGCTCTTTGCGCAATTTTTGGTGGCGCTGATTTCGGTATGAGCTAGCATTAACCCAATGTTTGAAGCCGTCTGTTATGCAATTCTTGCTCTGATCAATTCCACGGTTGTTGTGTGGGCTACCGTTATACTCGTCCGTAATGATGAAGGATGGGGAGTTGTTGAGCAGTTGGGTCGGTCGGTCTACATCCTACCATTCTTTATCTGGGCGTTTCGCTATGCGGGAAAGGCAATGGGGGACGTAAAATATCATGTGCAAGCAAAGTCTTTGGAGAGGGAAACCATCCTAGAGTTGCGACGTGGCAAGCAGTAGCAGTCAAATTACTTTTCGGTGTCTTCATTCATAGAAGCAATGAGTGGGGGTACTTAGAATGAGCCGGAGGGCTAACTCTTTTCTCCAGGTGGGCTCTGCTGCATCCTCGTATTGAACGCCGCCGAGCCGCCGCGCGGAATGCTCAGCGTCTCCCACCCTTCCCCCCGTAACGTCTTGACCAGAAAAACGAGCTGGTAGACGTGGCCGCTGTAGTGCGCCACCTGCCGCTGAATGGCCGACAGAACGCTGTGTGACTCGCCCCGGATGGTCAGCGTTCGGGTGAGGTCGCCGGGTGTCAGGTGGTCGAGTGCGCCCAGGAACACAGTCCAGCCGTTCTCCCACTCCGCCCACAACTCCGCCAGGCTCAGCTCGCGCTCCTCGAACTCGGCGTCGCGGTCACGGGTGCCCGTCTCGCCCTCCATCCCCTCGGCGAAGCCCGACCGCAGGCCGCCCCAGCGGGAGCGCATGTTTCCGGCGAGATGCCGCACGAGGACTCCCGCGCTGTTCCCGCCCGGCGAGAGTACGGCGCCCACCTCGTCCTCTCGAAGTTGGGCGAGGGCGCCCTCACCGAGCGCCTTCACGCCCCGCATTCGCTCCCGCACGTCGGTCAGGTAGAGATCGGCGAGGTCCATGCCCGGAGCTTAAACCGTTGCTCAGGGCGCCACCCGAAACACCCGCCCCCCTTCCACCGTCAGCGTCGCCGCCAGCCGCCCGCTTTCCACCCGCACCACGCACCGCTCGACGTTGGAGGGTGGCTGACGCCCCAGCAACTCCGCGCAGTTCACCCCGGCGGGCGTGTTCGGTGAGAGGCCCCCTTGCTGTGCCGCCCGCACCGCCTCCAGCCCGTAGTCGCGCACCGCGCGTCCCTGGGAGAAGAAGTAAACCACCAGGATGCCGACGAGCACGACAAAGGCCATCAGGATGCCCACGAAGGTCCGCATGGCGGGCAGGCTACAGCACCCCACCCAACAGGAAAGGCCGCGCCAGGAGGAGGGGGGACGGCGCGGCCCGGGACACGAGCGGCAACCTCGGGGGGGCCAGGACCGCTCGACCGTCATTCTGGGCGGCGAACCTGACGCGGTCGTGACCGGGCGACGCCGGAAGGGGCGGGGTACACTGGCTCCCGACATGAGCCGAGTCATCATCATCGGAGCGGGCGGCGTGGGCAACGTCGTCGCCAAGAAGTGCGCCCAGAACGACGAAGTGTTCACCGAGGTCCTGCTCGCCAGCCGCACGGTGAGCAAGTGCGACAAGATCGTCGCCGAGATTCACGAGCACTTCCCGCAGAGCCGCACCAGATTCACGACCGCCGCCGTGGACGCCGACAATGTGCCCGAACTCGTGGCCTTGATCCGCTCCTTCGGGCCGGAACTGGTCATCAACGTGGCCCTGCCGTACCAGGACCTCACGATCATGGACGCCTGCCTGGAAACGGGCGTGCACTACCTCGACACGGCGAACTACGAGCCGCGCGACGAGGCGAAGTTCGAATACAAGTGGCAGTGGGCGTACCGCGAACGCTTCGAGCAGGCGGGGCTCATGGCCCTCCTGGGCTGCGGCTTCGATCCCGGCGCCACGAACGTCTTCACGGCGCACCACGCCAAGCACCACTTCTCCGAAATCCACTACCTCGACATCGTGGACTGCAACAACGGCAACCACGGCAAGGCCTTCGCCACGAACTTCAACCCGGAAATCAACATCCGTGAGATCACCGCAAACGGGCGTTACTGGGAAAACGGGCAGTGGATCGAGACCCAGCCCCTCGAAATCTCGCAGGACATCTACTACCCCAACGTGACGACCCGCAAGAGCTTCGTCCTCTATCACGAGGAACTCGAATCGCTCGTCGTCAACTTCCCGACCATCAGGCGGGCCCGCTTCTGGATGACCTTCGGGGAAGCGTACATCAAGCACCTCACCGTGCTGGAGGCGGTGGGCATGACGAGCATCGAGCCCATCAACTTCCGGGGGCAACAGATCGCGCCCATCGAGTTCCTGAAGGCCGTGCTGCCCGCCCCCGAGTCGCTGGCCGCCAACTACACCGGCCAGACCTGCATCGGCGTGCAGGCGCGCGGCGTCGGCAAAGATGGCGAGCCGAACAAAGTCCACTTCGTCTACAACGTCAAGGACCACGCCGAGTGCTACCGCGAGGTGCAGGCCCAGGGCGTGAGCTACACGACCGGCGTGCCCGCCATGATCGGCGCCATGCTGATGCTGCAAAAGACGTGGTTCAAGCCGGGCGTCTACAACGTCGAGGAGTTCGACCCCGACCCCTTCATTGCCGGGATGAATCGGTGGGGCCTACCGGTGGACGAACTGGGCGGAATTCAGCTCGTGCTGGACTGAATGAGGACATGAAGAGGGGGCGTGGCCGCGTGGGTCCGCCCCCTTTCTTTTTCCCTGCTCGAAGGCCGCCGACCGCAACCCTGCCCGAGCGGCTCCCGGCGACCGGAAGCTGGCGACTGGCGACTCCCCCTCAGCCCCCCGCGTCCACCCGCGCGAGTTCGGCGCCCATCGCCTCGTCCAGCCGTGCCCGCACCTCGGGGTAGGGGAGGGGTACCGTCGCCCCCGCCGCCGGGACGTGCCCGCCTCCCCCTAAAGCGACGGCGATGTTCTGCGCGCTGACGGGCCCGCGCGAGCGCAGGGAGAGCTTCACCCGGTCGCCGTAATCCTTGGCGATGACGGCGAGTTCGGCGCCCTCCGCGCTTCGCAGGAGTCCGGCATATGACTCCACATCCTCCCAGGTCGCGCCCGCCCGCGTCAGCATCGCCTCGTCCACCCGGGCGAGGACCACCCGCCCGCCGTGCAGGAATTCGAGGGTCCCCAGCACCTCGCGCAGCAGCAGGTAATAGGTGCGTGGGTTCTGGCCGAGCTGGTCGTTGAGCCAGCCGAGCCTTGCCCCGTGCGCGAGGAGCCGGGCGGCGGTCTCGAAGGTCGTCGGGGTCACGCTGTTGAAGCGGAACGAGCCCGTGTCGGTAATCATCCCGAGCATAAGGGGGGTGGCAATCGCCTCCGACCACGGCGCCCCGAGCGCGTCCACGAGGTCGGCGACCATCATCGCGGTCGCGGGCTGGGCGGGGTCCACCATCAGGGCTGCCGCCCGCCTGCGGTTGGTGCCGTGGTGGTCCACGTTGACGACCTCGCCTGTAAAGGTCGTCAGGTCGGCGCCTGCCACCCGCCCCGGGTCGTTGTTGTCCACATCGAGGACGGCGGCGAGGGGGTTCCCGGGCCAGTTCGTGAGGGGTTCGCTCAGCTCTCCGGGCTCGGGCAGGAAACGCAGGTAGCGGGGCACGTCCATCGGGGCGATCACCGTCTTGCCCAGTGCCCGCAGCGCCCGCGCGAGGCCGAGGACGCTGCCCAGGGCGTCGCCGTCGGGGTTCTCGTGGCTGAGGACGACGATGGGGCCGGGATGGTTGCCGAGTTTGGCCGCGACCGCCTCGACATCCTGGGCGTAGGTCGGGGCGGTGCTGTTCATGCCGGTCATGGCGGGAGTATAGGCGGGGTGGTCAATCGTGGCCGTGGGCCTCCCCCGGTGTGGGGGTCACGTTATGCTGCCGGGATGCCCGCCCGGCTCAACCTCTGTGCCCTGACCGCCGACGAGCTGGAGACGCTGCTCGGCGGGGGGGCCGCGCAGGGCAGGCTCCCCGACGTGAGCCGCGCCCGCCTGGAAGGCCGCCCGCTGCCCGGTCCCCCCATCCACACCGCCCTCAGCTTCGAGGCGTTAGAGGAACGTGCCTGGGGCTCCAGCCCGGAGCAGGCCCGCACCCTCGCCGCCCTCGACGCCGAACTGCGTGGGGGAGGGGCCGAACCGCTCGGCGTGTACTACGCCCCGGCCCTCCCCGACCTGCGCCACCTGCGCGCCTACCTGTGGGGCCCGGACGTGGCCCTCGCCCTGCGCTGGAGCGAGACGCCGGACTCGCCCCGCCCCGCCCCGCCGCTCGTGCAGGCCGTGACCTGGCTGCGTGACCGGGCCAGCGGCGTCGCCTGTGTCCTGAGCACGACCGCCGAGCCCCCCGCCCCCGCCCTCAGCGAGGAGGTGGACGTGCGCGCCCTGCCGGGTGCCCCGCCACCCGACCTCCTCACCGCCCACCGCGCGGGAGTGTTGCGCCACGGGCGAGGGGGCAGGCTGACGGGCGAGGGCGGGTGGTTGCGCGCCTGGCAGGAACTCCACGCGCTGAACGTCGCCGCCTGGACGCGCCGGGGCCTGTTGCTGGAGGACTGAGGGGCCCCGTCCGTCTGCACAGCCGCCCGCCGGGGCGAGGAAAGCTGCGTCAGAATCGCCCCATGACCGATTCGACCCTGGCTCCCCGCCACGTCGCCTTCGACTGGGGCGGCGTCTTCACCATCGGGACCTTCGACGGGCGTTCCACCCAGAACATCGCGGATCGAAGCGGCGTGCCCGTCGAGCGTGTGCGGGAGAGCTACTTCCGGCACGTCCGGCAACTGGAGGTCGGGGAGTGGACTCTGCCCCAATTCTGGTCCGTCATGCAGGAGGAGACGGGGATCACCCTGCCCTACGACGAGTTCGAGGCGCTGTACCTCGGCAGCGTCCACGACAACCTGCCCATGTACGCCACCCTCGCCGCGCTGCCCCGCTCCGTGCGGGTGGGCCTGCTGAGCAACAACTACCCCGTCGTCAGCGACCACCTGCGCCGCGACCCGCGCTTCGCCCGCTTCGACGCCCTGGTCTTCAGCAACGAGCTGCGGCAGAAAAAACCCCACCCCGACGCCTTCGCCGCCCTGCAAGGCGCGATGGAGGTGCCCGCCTCCGGGGTCGCCTTCGTGGACGATGTTCAGGAGAACATCGACGCCGCCCGGATCGCGGGGTTCCACGGCCTGCTCTATGACCACGACCGGCACACCGAGTTCGAGCGGGAGTTGGAGGCCTGGCTGGGCGTGAGCGTCAAGGTTTAAAGCCAGTCCTCCCCAGCGCCCCATCTCCGCGTCGAGGTGGGGCGTTCGTCTTTTGGGTCGATGGGTGGTGTACCTGCCGAAGTGGTGTACCTCCCCGTGCGCCGGGTACACCACCTCCGGGCCACGCCGGGGGGAGGCACAATGCCCTCATCCAGCCCATCCCACCGGATCGGGAATAGAAGTCGCCGCTTCCAGCAGCCGCTCACCCCGCCCCGCTCGGGCGAGGGCCGCTCCTCACACCCCTTCACAGGAGGAACGCCATGACCCCCAACACCCAGCAGCACGGCCCCCGCACCCACGCCGAGATTCTGGAGAAGACCTGGAAGACCGAGGAACGCTGGCAGGGCATCCGGCGCAACTACTCCGCCGACGAGGTGGTGCGGCTGCGCGGGAGCCTGCCCATCGAGCACACGCTGGCCCGGCACGGGGCGCAGAAACTCTGGCGCCTGATGAGGGAAGAGCCCTTCGTGAACGCCCTCGGCGCGCTCACGGGCAACCAGGCGATGCAGCAGGTGAAGGCGGGCCTGAGGGCGATCTACCTCAGCGGCTGGCAGGTCGCTGCCGACGCGAACAACGCCGGGCAGATGTACCCCGACCAGAGCCTCTACCCGGCCTCCTCGGTGCCCGACGTGGTGCGGCGGATCAACAACACCCTGCGGCGGGCCGACCAGATTCAGCACGCCGAGGGCAAGGACGACGTGGACTACTTCGTGCCCATCGTGGCCGACGCGGAGGCGGGGTTCGGCGGCCCCCTGAACGCCTTCGAGCTGATGAAGGCGATGATCGAGGCGGGCGCGGCGGGCGTCCACTTCGAGGACCAGCTCGCCTCCGAGAAGAAGTGCGGTCACCTGGGCGGCAAGGTGCTGGTGCCCACCTCCCAGTTCATCCGCACCCTCAACGCCGCCCGCCTCGCCGCCGACGTGTGCGGGGTGCCTACCGTCCTGATCGCCCGCACCGACGCGGACGCCGCCAACCTCCTGACCAGCGACATCGACGACAACGACAGGCCCTTCACGACGGGCGAGCGCACCCCGGAAGGCTTCTTCTACGTCCGCCCCGGCATCGAGCAGGCGATCAGCCGGGCGCTGGCCTACGCCCCCTACGCCGACGTGATCTGGTGCGAGACCTCGGTGCCCAACCTGGAGGACGCGCGCCGCTTCGCCGAGGCGGTCCACGAGAAGTTCCCCGGCAAGCTCCTCGCCTACAACTGCTCGCCCTCCTTCAACTGGAGGAAGAACCTCGACGACGAGACCATCGCGCGCTTCCAGCGCGAACTCGGCGCGATGGGGTACAAGTTCCAGTTCATCACGCTGGCGGGCTTCCACAGCCTCAACTACTCGATGTTCGAGCTGGCCCACGGCTACGCCCGCCACCAGATGAGCGCCTTCGTCGAGCTTCAGGAGAAGGAATTCGCCGCGCAGGACCGGGGCTTCACCGCCGTCAAGCACCAGCGCGAGGTGGGGACCGGGTACTTCGACCTTGTGGCGAACGCGGCGGGCGGCGGCCAGAGCAGCACGACGGCGCTGGCGGGGAGCACGGAGGCGCAGCAGTTCGCGGCGGCGCACGACTGAGGGAGAGCTGGAGGAAGTCGTGTCATGACTGCCGGGGAGGGGAGAGCCGAGGAGGTTCTCCCCCTTCGGCGTTCTTTCCTCGCTACCAGGGGACGGAGTTAAAATGGGGCGTGCTGGCCTTTCTTCTTGTGGCGGGCCTGATCCATACGGTGCCGTTTCCAGGAGGGCAGGCTGTGACGGTGGCCCCTCCCACCGAACCAGACCACTCGGACGTCAACTGGTACCACGTAGAGACCCTGTACTCGCCAGGACATAGGGCCGCTGCGGTGCGCTTCTGTTGGGAGGTGCCGAAGTTTATGGGCTGCGCCGTGCGGCTGGCACGGCCTGACGGGTCGGTGTTGGACTTGGAGAACAGTGATGTTCTGGGCCTGCTCTGGACCACGGACGGAAAGTACCTGCTGGGCGCGAGTCACAACACGTTGCGGCTCTGGAACCCTGTGGGAGGTGTGCGCACCGTCACGCCGGGAACGGAGATTGACGGTGATCCTCCCTTAAGGCTGGGTGTTCGGAGTGTGTGCGTCAGGACTGGGGGAGAAGTCACACGCTACGCCCTGCCCAGCCTGAAGCTCCTCGGTCGTCAGACCGTCTTTTCCGACAACTGGACCTGTCGTTGACATCATGGACGTGCCCCGGGGACATCGGAGGGTGTTCTGCTCCTCCTCCTCTTCGTTTCAGCGCGCGACGACCAACCGCTCCACGTCCGCCCTAAGCCGCCGGAAGTGCTTGGAATTCAGGGTGACGAGGGCCGTCGCACTCGCCTCAAGGGCAGCTTCGGCGCCCTTGCCACTGGACCGAGCTGGTTGCCCATAACCTCACGAATGTGCCGCCAGAACGGTGCCGGTGGCGAAAACATATATCACTTGCTTCGCGCGATCAGCTCCCGTAACCGCTGCTCGCGCATTTCCTGCACCGGGTCGCGAGTAATAGGTGCCCCACCCACAAAGACCAAACGGCCCTCGAACTCCACCAGACGGGCCTCACTCACGGCGGGGCGAATGACCAACCGTCCCCCCTCCACCTCGGCGTCCAGCGTCTCACCGGGCCGCAAGCCCAAGGCCTCCCGGAGTTCCTGCGGAATCAGGACCCGGCCCTGCTCGTCCATCTGGAGGTGAGCGGTCATGCCCCAGTGTAGCTATTCGCTCCCCATCTACTCCGTCCCCACCGGGTGCCCGTCGTCCCGCTGCTCCAGCCGGAAGCCGTGCGGCAGGAAGTCCGCTACGCGCCCGCTCACCACGTCGCCGTGCTGGTTGACGCACACCACCCGGCCGCCCGGGGCGAACTCGAAGAGGATCTGGCGGCACGCCCCGCACGGGCTGGCGGGCGGGCTGGCCTCCGAGTACACCACGAGGTCCGTGAACTCGCGTGCCCCGGCGGTCGCCATCGCCTGCACGGCGCTCTGCTCGGCGCAGCGGCCCAGGCCGTACGAGGCGTTCTCGACGTTAGCGCCGAAAAAGACCCGCCCGTCGGGCGTCCGCAGCGCCGCGCCGACGCGGAACTTGCTGTAAGGGGCATAGGCCTGCCGGAAGGCCACCCTGGCGGCCTCCAGGAGTTGCGGGTCGGGGGTCACGGCCTCACTCACGCGCGCTCTCCTCCTGCACCTGCGGCTCCAGGGCGTCCACGTAGGGCGCGTGCTCGACCCGCACCCGGTTGACCCGGCGCCGGTCGGCGTCCTCGACGGTGAAGACCCAGCCCCCGTGGATGAAGCTCTGGCCGATCTCCGGGATGTCGCCGAAGTGGCTCGTCATGAAGCCCGACAGGGTGTCGTACTCGCCCTCGCCGTCCTCCAGGTTGGTGCCCAGGCGCTCTTCGACCTCGCCGACCGTGAGGCTCGCGTTCATCAGGTACACGCCCTCGCCGATCACCTCGATCAGGGGCACCTCGTCCTCGTCGGTCTCGTCGTAGATCTCGCCCACGATCTCCTCCAGGGCGTCCTCCAGCGTGACCAGGCCCGAGGTTCCGCCGAACTCGTCCACCACGATGCTCATGTGCGACTTCTTCTCGCGCATCTTGGCGAGGAGATCCTTGATCTTCATGCCCTCGGGGACGAAGAAGACCGGGCGCATGCTGTCGGCGATGCGGATGGTGTCGAGTTCCTGAAGGTGCCGCAGCATGTCGCCCGTGTGCGCGATCCCGACGATGTTGTCGGCGGTGTCCTGGTACACGGGCACGCGCGAGTAGCCGTGCTCGGTGTTGAGTTCCAGCAGGCGGCGCAGGGGAGCCGCCCCGTCCACCACCACCATGTCGATGCGGGGCGTCATCACCTCGCGCACGGTCGTGTCCGAGAGGTCGAAGACGTTGTAGACGAGTTCCTTCTCGTCCTCCTCCAGCACGCCCTCCTGGCTCGACGCGCTGACGATCATGCGGATTTCCTCTTCCGAGTGCGCCGTGTGGTGCCCCGCCACCGCCTTGAGGCCGATCAAGCGCAGCACGGCGCCGCCCAGCGCGTTCAGGCCCAGGATCACGGGCCGGAAGATCGCCGTGAAAAACACCAGGGGCCGCACGAGCGAGAGGGCCATCTGCTCGCTTCTTTGCAACGCCGCCGACTTCGGCACCAGTTCGCCCAGCACGATGTGGAAGGTGGTGGACAGGATGAAGGCGAGCGCGAAGGCCGCAGGCCGCTGGAAGTTCTCGGGCAGGCCCACCCCCGTGAACAGCGGCTCCGCGAGGTGCTCGATGGCAGGCTCGGCGATAAAGCCGATCAGCAGGCTCATCATCGAGACGCCGAGCTGCACGGCGGCGATGTAGAGGTCGAGCTTGCCCAGGACCCGCTGCACCATGCGCGCGGGCCGGTTGCCCTCCTCGACAAGTTGGTCAATTTTGGTGCGGCGTACGCTGACCAGCGCGTACTCGACCGCGACGAAGTACCCGTTGGCGAGTACCAGAAAGAGCAGCGAGGCCACTCCGATCCAATCATTCATCAGTTGGCGCGCTCCATCGCGCCCCGGCGTGCCGCGCGGCACAGGCTGCCCACCTCATCCCCACCCCTGGCGGGCAGGATCGAGGCGTCGGTCGCCGGTAAGGGGGGCCACAGCAAAAACGCCGCCCGCAGGCGGAGTTCACCGGGCGTCAGACCAGAGCCAGAACTGGGAGGCTCCATAAACAAACAGAAGTCTAACATACCCGACCCGGATTGGAAAAGGACGGAACGCAACCTTCTGAGGAACAGGCCGTGCGCCCGTGGCGCCGCTCCACCTCAACGAACCAGGGCCAGCAGCGGCGGCCCCAGCACGGTCACCCCGACGAGGAGTGCCCCCAGGCTCGCCACGAGCACCGCGCCCGCCGCCGCGTCCTTGGCGACCCTGGCGAGGGGATGCAGGCCCGGGCTCGCCAGGTCCACGAGCGCCTCCAGCGCCGTGTTCAGGAGTTCGAGGCTGAGCACCAGCGCGCACGCGAGCCCGATGGGGGCGAGGGGAGCGCGCAGGAACACGGCGAGCCCGAGGGCCAGCACCCCCGCCCACACCTCGATGCGGAAGTTGGCCTGCACCCGGTAGCTGTAGACGAGCCCCGCCCACGCGAAGCCCGCCGAGCGCCACCAACGGCGCCACGAGAGGGCCGAGCCGCCTGACCTCACTCGACCGGGCTCACGCCTCGGGGGGCAGGGCCGTTCGCGCGGCCTCCCAGGCGTCGTGGAAGACCTGCCACTCGGGCCCCGTCGCCCCCTCCTCGAAGCCCAGGCCCTCGGCGTGGGGGTGGTCGTGCCCGACGAGGTGGGCTAGGCCGTGGCTGGCGAGGAGGGCGACCTCGCGGGTCAGGGAGTGCCCGCGTGCCCCCGCCTGCCGCCCCGCCGTGTCCAGGCTGATGACGATGTCCCCCAGGTGCGGCGGCATGAAGGGGTCGCCGGGCTCCCAGGTGGGGAAGCTCAGCACGTCGGTCGGCGCGTCCTCGCCCCAGTGCTCGCGCTTGAGGGCCTGAATCGCCCGGTCGCCCACGAGCACCACCGTCACCTCCCGGTCCTCCACCCCGAAGTGCCGCATCGCCGCCGTAAGACTGGCGCGCAGGGCGGGCCGCAGTCCGGCGGGCGGGGTCTTGCGGGCGATGAGGTCGATCACGGGGACAAGAGTAATGCAGACGCGAGCAGGGGTTGTCCTCCGCGCGGGTGGGCCGAGTGCTGGACGCCCCCTTCGGCGGCGCGCGGAGGCGAGGCGTGCCATTCGCGGGTGCCGATGGTGGCATGGGTGGACGGGGAGGGCTCCGGCGCGTTGCTTCGGTCGAGTGGTTCCTGTGTCTCGGGCGGCTGGACAGGGGACCGGTCCACCGGCGTGAAGGGTGCTTCCCATCAGCCATAAACTGCCCCCATGACCTTGACCGCTCCCGACCCCGCCGCCCTCCGGGCGCAGTTCCCGCCCCTTGCCTCGGGCCGTGCGTACCTCGACAACGCGGCGGGAGGGTTGCTGCCCACCCGGTCCATTGTGGCGATCACCGAGCATCTGACCCGTTACGGCGCCACGAACGCTATGCCCGGCCACCTGCCAGGCCGGGACGTGCTCGTCCTCAAGAACCGGGCGCGGGAGGGCACCGCCCTCTTCCTGAACGCGAATCCCGAGGACGTGGCCCTGGGCCCGAGCGCGACCGCCCTCGCCTTCCGGCTCTCGGCGGCCTTCGCCCGGCTGTGGGGCCCCGGCGACGAGGTGATCCTCAGCGGTCTGGAGCATGAGGCGAACGCGAGCCCCTGGCGCGAGCTGGAGCGGGTGGGCGTGACCGTGAAGGTGTGGCACGCCCGGCTGCCGGAGATGCGGCTGCACGGGGATGACCTCGCCCCGCTGCTCTCCCCCCGCACCCGGCTGGTGGCCGTCACGGGGGCGAGCAATGTGCTGGGCGTGGCGGTGGACGTACCCGCCGTCGCGGCGCAGGTCCGGGCGGCGGGGGCGTGGACGGTCGTGGACGCGGTTCACACGGCCCCCCACTGCTTCCCCGACGTGCGGGCGTGGGGGGCGGACTTCGTGACCTTCAGCCCCTACAAGGTCTGGGGACCGCACCTCGGCGCCCTGTGGGTGAACCCGGAGTTGCGCCCCACGCTGCCCTGGCCCCGCCTGAGCTTCGTTCCCGAGGGCGACATCACCGGCCTGGAGTACGGCACGCCGCAGTTCGAGCTGCTCGCCGGGTGGCTGGGCACCCTCGACTACCTACGCGAACTCGGTGGGGGAGAGGCGCTGACCCGAGCGGCGCTGGAGACGGCCTCGGCCCGCATCGGGGAACTGGAGCGGCCCGTGGCGGGGCGGCTGCTGGGCGGGCTGCTGGACACCCCCGGCGTGACGGTCTACGGGCCCCGGACGATGGAAGGACGGATGGGGGCCGTCGCCTTCCGGGTGGAGGGGGAGGCGCCCCCGGAGACCGCCGACCGTCTCACCCGGCAGGGGGTGGACGTGGCGGCGGGGCACTTCTACGCCGTGCAGCCCCTCAGGGACCTGGGGCTCTACCCGGAGGGGGTGGTGCGGGCCAGCATCGCCCACTACACGACGGTCGAGGACGTGGAGCGGCTGCTCTCGGGCCTGCGCGGGGGCTGAGGAGCGTCCCCGCCCACCTCAGACACCGCGCGGCGCGGGCTCGTCGTCGAGCGTCTCGCCGGGGCGGGCCTCGTCGGCCCAGACTGTCATGCGCGTGAGGCGGGCGTTGCCGAAGGTGGTGGTGAAGGCCACGTCGCTGGCGTCGCGGCCCTGGGCGATCAGCACCCGGCCGATGCGCGGCTTGTTGTGCCGGGCGTCGAAGGTGCGCCACTGCCCGTCGAGGAACGCCTCGAACCAGGCGTGGAAGTCCATCGGCACGTCGCCGGAGTCGAACTCGATGTCGGGGAGGTAGCCGCAGACGTAGCGGGCGGGGATGTTCAGCGCCCGGCAGAAGGCGACGCCCATGTGCGCGAAGTCGCGGCACACCGCGCGCTTGCTGTCGAAGGCCTGCTTGGCGGTCGTGGTCGAGTTGCTGCCATACCCGTACACGCACTCGTCTTGCAGGAAGTCGCAGATCGCCTGCACCTGCGCCCAGCCCCCCTGGACGTGCCCGAAACGCTCCCACGCCTCGCCGCTGATCAGGTCGCTGTCCACGTAGCGGCTCGGCAGGAGGTAGGTGATGGTCTCGTCGGGCAGGTCCTCGACGAGGTGCTTGCGGAGACCGGGCAGCACCGGGTCGGGGTGGCGGGTCACCTCCGCGATCAGGTCGTGCCCGACCACGACCTGACCCGGCTGGGCGAGCGTGCGCCAGATCAGGTTGCCGTGCAGATCGGTGTAGGTGTGGATGCCCCGGGCCTCTCCCAGGGGCCGCTCGTCGAGGAGGCGCTGGCGGGTCCCGGTGGCCCCCAGGCGGTCTTTGGGCTGCACGACGAAGAGCATGGGCGTGGGGTACTTGACGTCGAAGGTCAGGGAAAAGCCAGCGCGGACGCGCACA
The DNA here is from genome assembly GCF_025997855.1 of Deinococcus aetherius. Taxonomy (NCBI): domain Bacteria; kingdom Thermotogati; phylum Deinococcota; class Deinococci; order Deinococcales; family Deinococcaceae; genus Deinococcus; species Deinococcus aetherius. The sequence continues at coordinate 1,730,229 of NZ_AP026560.1, read as the reverse complement.
GGCTGCTCGATGGGGCCGGTCGCGGGGTCCGTCTGTGCGTCGAGCTGGGCCATACGACGACATTGTGCCGCGCGGGCGCCATGAGCCGGATGTGTGGTCTATTCCACGCCTTTTTGAGACTTGACCGTGACACGCGGCCCCCGGGCCCCGCTAGCCTGCCCCCATGAACCGACTCGCCCAGGAGTCCAGCCCGTACCTCCTCCAGCACGCCGACAACCCGGTGGACTGGTGGCCGTGGGGCCCCGAAGCCCTCGCCGAGGCGCGGCGCCGGGACGTGCCCGTGCTGCTTTCCATCGGCTACTCCACCTGCCACTGGTGTCACGTCATGGCCCACGAGAGCTTCGAGGACGCGCAGACCGCCGAGTTCATGAACGAGCACTTCGTCAACATCAAGGTGGACCGCGAGGAGCGCCCCGACGTGGACGCGGTGTACATGACGGCGACCCAGGCCCTCACCGGGCAGGGCGGCTGGCCGATGACGGTCTTCCTGACCCCGGACGGCGAGCCCTTCTACGCGGGCACCTACTTCCCGCCCGTGGACCGTTACGGAATGCCCGGCTTCCGCCGTCTCCTCGCCAGCGTCGCCCACACCTGGCGCGAGGGCCGCGAGGGGCTGCTGAGCAACGCCCAGGCCCTCACCGAACATGTCCGTGAGGCGAGTCGCCCCCGCCCAGGTCAGGGGGAGGCCGACCTCCCCGCCGACTTCCTGCGCCGGGGTGTGGCGAACCTCCGCCGCGTGTTCGACGCCGACTGGGGGGGCTTCGGCCGGGCGCCCAAGTTCCCCGCGCCGACCACCCTCGACTTCCTGCTCACCCAGCCGGGTGGGCGCGACATGGCCCTCCACACCCTGCGGATGATGGGCCGGGGCGGCATCTACGACCAGCTCGGCGGCGGTTTCCACCGCTACTCCGTGGACGACCGCTGGCTGGTCCCCCACTTCGAGAAGATGCTCTACGACAACGCGCAGCTCACCCGGACCCTCCTGCGCGCCTACCAGTACACCGAGGACGAGGAGTTCGCCCGGCTGGCCCGTGAGACCCTGGCCTACCTGGAACGGGAGATGCTGTCGCCCGAGGGAGGGTTCTACTCCGCCCAGGACGCGGACACCCAGGGGGTCGAGGGCCTGACCTTTACCTGGACGCCCACCGAGATTCGGGAGGTGTTGGGCGAGGGGCCGGATACCGACCTCGTGCTGCGCGTGTACGGGGTGACCGAGGGGGGCAACTTCGAGGACCCCCACCGCCCGGAGGTGGGGCGGCGGAGCGTCCTGCACGTGCCCACGCCTGTCAGCACGCTGGCCCGTGATCTGGGGGAGTCCGAGGAAAGCCTCACCGTCCGGCTAGACGCCGCCCGCGCCCGCCTGCTCGCCACGCGGCAGGCCCGGCCCCAGCCCGGCACGGATACCAAAGTGCTCACCTCCTGGAACGGCCTGGCGCTCGCGGCTTTCGCGGACGCAGGGCGAATTCTTGGAGAGGCGCACTACCTGGAGCTAGCCCGCCGCAACGCGGATTTCGTGTGGGAGAGGCTGCGGCTCGAAGACGGCACCCTCTCCCATACCTTCAAGGACGGGGTGGCGCGGGTCGAGGGGTTGCTGGAAGATCACGCGCTGTACGCCCTGGGCCTGATTGCGCTGTACCAGGCGGGCGGTGACCTCGCGCACCTGAACTGGGCGCGGGAGCTGTGGGAGACCCTGCGCCGCGACTTCTGGGACGAGGAGGCGGGCCTCTTCCGCTCGACGGGGGGCCGGGCCGAGACGCTGCTCACCCGGCAGGCGCAGGGGTTCGACTCCGCCGTCCTGAGCGACAACGCCGCCGCCGCGCTCCTCGGGCTGCGGGTGGGGCGCTACTTCGGGGACGAGGAGGCCGAGCGGCTGGCGCGAGCGACGGTGCTGACGTACCGGAGCGACATGCTGGCCGCTGCGGGGGGCTTCGGTGGGCTCTGGCAGGCCGCCGCCTTCCTGGGGGCGCCGCACGTCGAGGTGGCGCTGATCGGGGCGGCGGGCGAGCGGGCGCCGCTGGAGAGGGTGGTCGCCCGGCATCCGCTGCCCTTCGCGGCGCTGGCGCCTGCCGAGCGCGGGGAGGGGTTGCCGGTGTTGGAGGGGCGACCCGGGGGGGGGACAGCCTATGTGTGCGTGGGGCACGCGTGCGACCTGCCGACGCGGGAGGCGGGGGTGCTGGAGGAACAGCTTCGGCGGCTGGAGGGGTGAGGTTCGTTGTTTCGTGGGGCAGGGTGTCTTGCTCCAGTTACCCCCACCCCCCTGCCCCCTACCCCCAGGGGGGCAGGGGGAGCTTGTCGCTGCGCTCGGCAAGGAGACACGGGCAGCGCGGGGGGTCGGGTTCTTCTGAACGCAAGGTGTGATCTTGTCGCGTCCTGTCTGCGGGCCCACCGTCTCGCTGCGCGAGCCGACGTGGTCGTGGGCCAGGAGCGTTGATGCGGCGTGCTCCTGTAGGGCGTCGGGGTCCGCGTTTTAAGAAGCGCGAAGGCTTCGGCTCTTTTTGCTCCTCCCCCTTGAGGGGGGAGGTTGGGAGGGGGTGCCCGCCCGCGACTCCCCTCCCTAACCCCACCTTCCGCCCGCCAACTCTGCTTGGCCTGCACCTGCACAGCAACCTCGACCCCTCCCCCTACCTCCCCGCCTCCGGCAGCGTGATCAGTTCGTTCTCGCGCACAAAGGCCTTCAGGAAGCGCGGCATCACCTCCATCTGGCTGGCGTGGGCCTGGAGGGCGCGGAGCTTGGTGTCCTGCTGTGCGGCGGTGAGGTCCAGGCGCGTCCAGGCAAGGTGGCGCCCGCGCGGGGGAATCAGGAGGGGGAAGCCCTCGTGCAGGCCCTTGGGAACGGGCCACTCGGCGCCGCCGTGGACGATCCAGAGGCGTGCGCGGTTTGTCTGGCCGCGTGCCGCGAGGAGCTGGGCCGTGACCAGGCTGGTCGCCCGGTGGTCGCGGTGGAAGTCGTGGGTGGAGGGCAGCAGCACCACGTCGGGCCGCACCCCGTCGAGGACGGTGGTCAGGTCGCGCCGGAGGCTGGCGGCGGTGTAGGGGGCGCCGGGGGAAAGGGCCTGCGGGTAGGGCACCCGGGTCGCCCCGGTGTGGGGGGAGACGGTGGGTGTGGTGGAGTTGGCCCGCAGCATCCGCAGCAGGGCGCCGTCGGGGTAGCCGAGGAAGAACAGGTGGCTGGCGGGCACCCCCAGCACGGCGGCGGCACGGGTGGCCTCGCCGATGCGGACGGTGCCGAGCGACTGGGCGGCGCGGCCCCTCGGCCTGGGCGTGCGTTCGAGCAGGGCCGCGTCCAGCTCGAAGCCGTCGCCGTTCGTGAGCCACACGATGTAGACCTGCGCCCCGGCGGCGAGAGCCTGCCGGAGGTTGCCCGCGCAGCACAGCGACTCGTCGTCGGGGTGGGGGCTCACCAGCAGCACCCGCTGCCCAGCGCGGTAGCCGGGAGCGGGGGGCAGCGCGGCGACCTCGGCGACGGCTCGGGGGTAGAGCAGCCGCAGGGCGGCGGGCGAGTTGATGGCGAAGGCGGCGAGCAGGGCGGCGAAAAGGAAGGCCCCCAGCCAGAGGTGACGCCGCCGCGCGGGTCCCCGCAAGCGGCTCAAGCCTCACCCCTCAACGCCCACGCACCTCCCGCACCCCCTCCGGCGAGGCGACGAAGGCCAATTCCGCCATCCCCAGGAAAAAGCCCGTCTCCACCACACCCAGTGTCCCCTTGACCTGCCGCTCCAGCGTGGCGGGGTCGAAAGCTTGCGGGAGCGCCGCGTCGAAGATGTAGTTGCCGTTGTCGGTCACAAAAGGCTGGGCCCCGGGTTGCCGCAGCCGCCCGCCCAGCCCCAGGGCCCGCAGCCGCTCGATGGTCGAGAGGAAGCCGAAGCGCGCGATCTCGACGGGCAGGGGCGCCTTCTCCCCCAGCCGCGAGACGACCTTGGTGTGGTCGGCAATGATGACCAGCCGCCGCGCCTGCACCTCGGTCAGCTTCTCACGCAGCAGGGCGCCGCCCAGCCCCTTGATCAGGTTGAGGCCCGGGTCGATCTCGTCCGCCCCGTCGATGGCGAGGTCGAGGGGCCGGGGGTCGAGGGGCTCGACCGGGATGCCGAGGTCGCGGGCCAGCGCCTCCGAGGCGTCGCTCGTCGCCACGCCCACGACGCCCCGCACCTCTCCCGCCGCGAGCCGCCGCCCGAGTTCGAGGATCGCGTACTTCGCGGTGCTGCCCGTGCCCAGGCCCACCCGCATCCCGCTCTCGACGAGCAGGGCGGCGGGGACGGCGGCCTGCTCCTTCAGCGCCTCCAGATCAGGCATCGCGCCCCTGCCGGTCGGCGTCGATGGCGGCGGCAACCGCGTCGGCGTGGCCCTCGACCTGCACGGCGGGCCAGACCTGCACCACGCGCCCGTCCGGGCCGATCAGGAAGGTGGCCCGCCGCACGCCCTCGGTCACCTTCCCGAAGCTGTTTTTCGGGCCGTAGGCGCCCACCAGCTTCAGAAAGGCGGCGTCCTCGTCGGTCAGCAGGGGGAAGGGCAGGCCGTACTTCTCCCCGAAGGCGCGGTGGCTCCCCGCGTCGTCGCGGCTCACGCCCAGGATGACGGCCCCGTGGGCTTTGAGCAGGGCGCTGTCGCGGAAGTCGCACGCCTCCTTCGTGCAGCCTGGAGTGTCGTCCTTGGGATAGGCGTAGAGCACCACGTAACGGCCCGCGTAGTCGCCGAGGCGGTGGGTGCGCCCGTCGGCGTCGGGCAGGACGAAGCTGGGGAAGAGCTCGCCGGGGGTGAGGGGGGGAGCAGCCTGGGTCATATCCAGAGGGTAGCGGAAGGTCGGGCCGGGCCGTTCAGGTTGAGCTTGCCGTGTGAAGTCTCGTTTACGTTTCTTAGCCCCCAGCGCGTATTCTGAGCGCGTGAAGCTCGCCCCCTACATCGACCACACGCTTCTCAAGGCGACCGCCACACCCGCCGACATCCGCCTCCTGTGCGCCGAGGCGCGCGAGCATGGGTTCTACGCCGTGTGCGTGAACCCGGTCTACGTCCCCCTCGCCGCCGCCGAGCTGGAGGGCTCCGGCGTGAAGGTGGCGACCGTGTGCGGTTTTCCCCTGGGCGCGACCCTCAGCGAACAGAAGGCGGTGGAGGCGCGGCTCAGCGTGGAGGCGGGCGCGGACGAGGTGGACATGGTGATCCACATCGGCGCGGCGCTGGAAGGCGACTGGGACGCGGTGGAGGCCGACGTGCGGGCGGTGCGGCGGGCGATTCCCGACTCGGTGCTCAAGGTCATCATCGAGACCTGCTACCTCGACGACGAGCAGAAGCGCGCGGCGACCGAGGCGGCGGTCCTGGGCGGGGCCGACCTCGTGAAGACCTCGACGGGCTTCGGGACGGGGGGCGCGACCGTGGAGGACGTGCGGCTGATGGCCGAGGTGATCGCGGGGCGGGCGGGCATCAAGGCGGCGGGCGGCGTCCGCACCCCCGAGGACGCGCGCTTGATGATCGAGGCGGGCGCGACCCGGCTGGGCACCTCGGGCGGCGTGGCCCTGGTGGCAGGCGAGCGGACGGGGGCGGGGTACTAGCGTGACACCCGACGTGATCCTCGCCTCGGGCAGCCCCCGGCGGCGCGAACTCCTCTCGAACCTCGGCGTGCCGTTCCGGGTCGTCGTGAGCGGCGCGGACGAGAGCAGCCCAGAGACGGACCCGGCGCGGCTGGCGGGGGACCTCGCGGCCCTCAAGGCGGCCTCCGTCGCGCGGGAGTATCCCGGCTCGGTGATCATCGCCGCCGACACCGTCGTCGCGGCAGACGGCGCCCTGCTCGGAAAGCCTGTGGACGAGGCGGAGAACCGGGCCTTCCTCCGTCACCTCTCGGGCCGCACCCATCAGGTCTACACCGGAGTTACGGTCGTTTCCCCCAGCGGAACGGCGGGCGGGGTCGAGCGCACGGACGTGACCTTCCGCGAACTCACCGACGCCGAAATCAATCACTACGCCCGCACCGGGGAGGGGCTCGACAAGGCGGGCGGGTACGGCATCCAGGGACTCGGGATGGCGCTCGTGGCCCGGATCGAGGGGGACTACTCGAACGTGGTGGGCTTTCCGCTGGGGCTGGTGATCCGCCTCCTGCGCGGGGTGGGCGTGACGGTGTGGGGGGAGGCCGCAGGGGTGAGAGAGGTGCGCGGGGCGCTGTGAGGGGATTCAGGGAACTGCTGCTGCTGTACGCGGCGCTCCTGCTCGTGAGCATGGTCGCCACCCGCTTCCAGGTCGTCGCGCCCACGGCGCTGAGTGCGGCGACGGCGCCGATCACCCGGGTCGTGCTCGCCGTCACCGACAACGTGCGCCGCGCCTACACGAACGTGGTGCAGGAACGGAACCTGGCGGGCGAGGTCCAGTCGCTCCGGCGCCAGAACGACGCCCTCACCCAGCGCAACGAACTCCTCGCCCGCGAGGTGGCCCGGCTGCGGCAGGTCGTGCAGATTCGCTCGACTCTGGCGCCCAACGCAGTCGGCCTCGCGCAGGTCGTGGCGGTGGACCCCAGCCCGCTGCTCGCCCGCCTGACCCTCAACCGGGGCAGCGGGGACGGGGTGCGGGTGCGGATGCCCGTGATCGTCCCCGCCGGGCTCGTCGGGCAGGTCGTCGGCGTGAGCGGGAACCGGGCGACGGTGATCGGCCTCGTGGACCCCGAGAGCAGCGTCGGCGTGACGCTGGAGGGAAGCCGGGGCGGGCGGGGCCTCGCCGTGGGATTGCCGCCCGACCGCCTGCGCGCCCAGTTCTCGCGCAGCGTGCCCGTGAAGCCGGGGGACGTGCTCGTCACGAGCAGCCTGGGCGGCGTGTACCCGGTGGGCATCCGGGTGGGCACCGTCGAGCGGGTGCTGCCCCTGGGGCCCAACGACGTGAACCGCACGGTGATCGTCAGGCCCGCCGTGGATGTGGGCGCGGTCGAGGACGTGACCCTGCTGGAGGGGCTGTGACCCGCGCCCGTCTGCCCTCCGTCTCCGTCGGCCGCCCGGGCCGCCCGGTGCTGTACGTCCTCTACGCGCTCCTCCTGGTCGTCGTGCAGGGCGCCCTCTCCCGGCTGCTGGGCGGTTCGCCCGTGCCGCCCCCCAACCTCTTCCTGCTGACGGGCGTGGCGCTGGTGTGGCGGCTGCGTCCCCAGGCGGCGCTCCTGGCCGCCTACGGGGTGGGGCTCGCCCAGGACGTGCTCGGCGGGGGAGCCCTCGGCCTGCACGCGGCGGGGGTGGCGGGCGGGGTGCTCCTCGTGCTGGCGGTCCGGCGCCTCGTCGCGGGCTCGGGGGCGATTCAGGCGGCGGTGACGGTGCTCGCCGCCACGGTGGGGCAGTGGCTCGCCTTCCTGATCCTGACCTACTGGCTGCGGTCCAATCTCGTGACGGTGGAAACCCTGATTCGCACGGTGCCCCTCGCCTTCCTGACGACCTTGATCGCCTATCCCCTGTGGGAGCGCGTGGTGAGCTGGGGGCTGGGACCGCGCGCGGGGTCACAGCGGGGGCTCGGATGAGCCGCGCCGGGAACGCCCTCGACCGCCGCTCGCGGCTGCGGCGCCGGGCGGGGGGACGCCGCCGGACGGGCGAGCCCTCGGCCGCCGGGGCTCTGCCCGTCCGGCTGATGGCGCTGGGCTTCAGCCTGGGGCTGGCGGTGCTCGGCGGGCGGCTCTTCCAGCTTCAGGTCTTGCAGCACGACCAGTACGCGGTCCAGTCGGCGAGCAACTTCCAGCGCGACGAGGTGGTGCGGGCCCTGCGCGGCGAGATTCGCACGCGGGACGGGGTGCTCCTCGCCACCAACCGCCTCGCGGTCGATCTGGTGTACACGGGGCGCCGCCACCCGGAGGATTCGAAGGAGGCTATTCCCGCCTGGGACCGGATTCAGGCCATCGCCGGAGTCAAGCCGGGCGACCTCGTGAACGGTCAGCCGCGCGAGCCCGACCCGGAAAAGGAAACCGAGACGGTCCTCGCCCGCAACATCCCGCAGGACCGACTCGCCGCCCTGTACGAGTACACGGTCCTCGTGCCCAGCCTGGAACTGCGCGAGCGGGTGGAACGCGTCTACCCCGAGGGCAAGATGGCCGCGCACCTCCTGGGGTACGTGCTGGAGGCGAACAAACGCCAGGTCGAGGAGGAGGGCTACACGGTCGGGGACATGGTGGGCGTCTCCGGGCTGGAGTACAGCCAGCAGCGGGTGCTGGCGGGCGTGAACGGCCTGCGCCGCCGCGAGGTGACGGCGAACGGGCGGCCCCTCACCGAGCGGGTGATCGACCCCGGGCGCCAGGGGCAGGACGTGACCCTCACCATCGACAGCACCCTCCAGCAGGCCGCCGAATCCGTGCTGCGCGAGGGGCTGGCCGACGTGAACCGGGGCCGCTCGCTGCACGGGGGCCGCCCCGACCCCTACGCGCGGGGGGCCGTCATCGCCATCGACCCCCGCACGAACGAGGTGCTGGCGATGGCGAGCAGCCCCACCTTCGACCCCAACTGGTTCTCGCGGGTGCCCGGCCCCGACCCGGCGGCCAAACGCTGGGCGGTGGACCCGGGCCGCAAGGACGCGGCGCTCGATGCCGTGACGAGCAACCGGGTGGTCCAGGCGTACAACCCCGGGAGCGTGTTCAAGCTCGCCTCGACCATCGCCTTCGTCGAGAAGTGGGGCAACTTCACCACGAACTGCGCCCCGGTGTACTACTTCGGGCGGGCGGCCTTCCGCAACTGGGCCTCGTACAGCCTGGGGCCGGTGGACGGGCGCAAGGCCATCGCTTTCTCGTGCAACCCGTGGTTTTACACCTCGGCGGTGAAGGCGGGCCCGACCGCGTACTCCCGGCAGCTCAAGGCCCGCGCCACCGAACTCGGCTTCCGCTCGCCCACCGGCCTCGAACTCGTGGGCGAGAAGCTGGGCGACGTGCCCGACCGGGACGACTACACCACGACCGAGCACCCCTGGTACGAGGGCTCGGGCCTGAACATGAGCATCGGCCAGGGGGACGTGCTCGTCACGCCCGCCCAGCTCATCTCGGTGATGTCCACGATCATCAACGACGGGATGAAGCGTCCGCTCACGGTCCTCAAGGCCGTGGGAGACGAGCCGGTGCCCCGCAAGCCCGCCGTCAGCGTGGTGAGAGGCGGCAACACCGAAATTTTCAAATTCGTCAAGGAGGGCATGTCCTGGGTGACGAGCATCCGCACCGGCACCGCCCGCCACGAGGTCGGCCCGCTGCTCTTCCCCGTCCGCACGGGCGGCAAGACGGGCACGGCGGAAAACGGCCTGTCCCGGCGCTACAACTACGCCTACACCCACGCCTGGTACGAGGGCTACGGGCCGCTGAATAACCCCAACTTCGCCGTCGTCACCTTCTTCCAGAACGGGGGAGAGGGGTCGGGCCCGGCCCTCAAGGCCGCCAAGAAGATGTTCGCCGCGCGCTGGTGCATCAAGCTCGACGAGCGGGGGAGCGCGCTGCCGTTGAGCGCCCAGCAGCCGTGCACGGGCGAGCTGGACCAGATGCACAAGGTCTACAAGATTCGGGCCCAGCGGGAGGCGGCGCAGAAGGCGAAGGCGGCACAGGAGGAGGAATAGGGCGGTTGGGGGCGCTGGGGGGCGGTTGCGTTTATTCCCCCCTCCCAACCTCCCCCACAAGGGGGGAGGAGTTAAAAACATAGGGCCGTGTGAGGAATAGCTCGCCTCTACGCTGAGAAAACGCCCTCTGCCGTGACCCGGAAGAGGCGAGCTTCCCTGTCTTTAACAACGCACAGATGCCGCCGGGGTCTTCTTATTGCCCCTCCCCCCTTGTGGGGGAGGTTGGGAGGGGGGCAAACCGGCCACTCCCCACCCCACCCACGGGGGACAACAACCCTCCTTCTCCTACTCCACCCGCGTCTCCAGCGTGATCTCGCTGTTCAGGGTCGCCGCCACCGAGCAGTATTTCTCGTGGCTGAGGTGCGCGGCTTTGCTGAGCGCGTCCTCGGTCAGGCCCTCGCCGCTGGCGACGTGGCGCACGGTGATGCGGGTGTACCGCTTCGGCGCCGTCTCGGCGCGCTCGCCCTCGACCTCGATGCGGTAGGCGGTCAGGGGCGTGCGGCGCTTTTTCATGATCTCGACGATGTCGTAGGCGGTGCAGGTCGCCAGTGCCCCGAGCAGCGCCTCCATCGGGGAGACGCCCACCTTGACGGGGCTGTTGTCGATCAGAAGCTGGTGCCCGCTCTCGCTGACGCCGACGTAGCGTTGCTCGCCGAGCCAGGTGACGTGCATGGTCTTTTTCAGGGAGTCGGCCATGCGGACAGGCTAGCGCGAGTGCGGAAGGTGCGCGGCCCGCCCCCTCACGCTCCCAGGTCGTCCGCCCCCACCGCCTGGAAGTCGCCCAGGTCGTCCTCGTCCTCGTCCTCGTCGGGAAGGGGCAGGTTGACGCGGAAGGTGGCGCCGCCGCCCGGCGTGTCGAGCACGTCGATGGTGCCGCCGTGGGCGTGGGTGACCTGCTGGGCGATGGTGAGGCCCAGCCCCGCCGAGCCCGCCTCCTTGCCCCGGTAGAACTTGTCGAAGATGCGCGGCTTGATGTGGTCGGGAATGCCGGGCCCGTGGTCCACCACGCAGATCTGGACGTGGTCCCCCCGGCGGTCCGCCTCGATGTGGACGAGCCCCGGGCTGCCGCAGACCCGGATCGCGTTGCTGACGAGGTTCACGAAGACCTGGGTGAGCCGCCCCGGGTCGCCCACGATCTCCGCGTCGGGCGCCGTGGCCTTGACCCCGTAGTCGCGCCCGACCTGACGGACGATGTTGCCCACGTTGATGAAGTGCATCTCGATCCCCTGCACCAGTTCGCCGCGCGAGAGTTGCAGCAGGTCGTTGACCAATCGGGTCATGTTCTCGGCGACCCGCTGGGCGTCACTCAGGGTCTGAGAGCCGCCCGCCTCGCGCTCGGCGCGGCGCAGGTAGCCCAGCAGCGCGGTGAGGGGCGTGCGCAGCTCGTGGCTCGTCTCGGCGAGGAAGGTCTTCTGGAGGTTGAGCGCCTCCTCCAGTTGCCGGGCCTGGGTTTCCAGGCGCTGGCGCTGGCCCTCGGCTATACGGCGCAGCCGCTCGACCTCCTCCAGGCGGGCTTGCAGCGAGAGGTTGAGTTCGCGAACCTCCTGCTCGGCGCGCTCCCGGCGCTCGCGGGCGTCGGCTTCGGCGATGGCGCGCTTGACACTGGGGGCCAGCCGCTCCAGCCGCTGCTTGAGGATGTAGTCGGTGACCCCCTGGCGCAGGGTGTCCACCGCGACCTCCTCGCCCATCGCGCCCGTCACGATGATGAAGGGCAGGTGGGGGTCGAAGGCGTACGCGGCGTGGAAGGCGCTCAGGCCGTCGTAGCTCGGCAGGGCGTAGTCGCTGAGCACCAGGTGCGGGCGGTGAGTCCTGAGCGCCGCCAGGAAGCCCGGCTCGTCCTCGACCCGCTCGACCTCCACGGGCCAGGGGAGGTCGCCCTCCAGGTGCAGGATCACGAGTTCATGGTCGAGTTCGTTGTCCTCCAGGTGGAGGAGTCTGAGCGGCTGGCCGGGAACGGGCAGCGAGCGGTCGGTGGCGGAACCGGTCATGGCGCGCGGTCCAGTTCGGGGGCCGGGGCGGGGGCCTCCAGCGGCAGGGTGACGTGGAAGGCTGCGCCCTCGCCGGGCATCCCTTCGGCGTGGACCCGGCCCCCGTGGCGGGTGACGATGCGGCGGACGTTGGCGAGGCCGATCCCGGTCCCCTCGAACTCCTCGGCGCGGTGCAGGCGTTGGAACACGCCGAACAGTTTATCCGTGTAGCGGGGATCGAAGCCCACCCCGTTGTCCCGCACCGTGAGGGTGAGTTCCTGGCCCTGCACCTCGCTCAAAACCTCGATCTCCGCCCGCTCGCGGGTCCGGGTGTACTTCAGCGCGTTGCCGAGCAGGTTGGAGAACACCTGCGCGAGCAGCCCCGCGTCCCCCTGCACGGTGGGCAGCGGCGCGAAGCGGGTGACGATCTCGCGGCCCGAGCGGTCGGGCTCCAGCCCCGCCCACACCTCGGCGAGGAGGGCGTTCAGGTCCACCGGCCCCCGGCGCAGCTCCTGACGCCCCATCCGCGAGAAGGCGAGCAGGTCGTCGATGAGTCGGCTCATGCGGGCCGCCGCGTCGGTGATCACGCCGAGGTACCGCTCCCCCTTGGGCGAGAGGCCGTCTCCCACCTCCTTGCGCAGCAGGTCGCCGAAGCCCACGATGTGCCGCAGCGGGGTGCGCAGGTCGTGCGAGACGGAGTACGAAAAGGCCTCCAGTTCGCGGTTGGCCTCCTGCAACTCCATCGTGCGCTGCCGCACCCGTTCCTCCAGCGACAGGTTGAGGGCCTCCAGGTCGGCGCGGGCGGCCTCCGCCTGGGCGCGCAGCGCGTCGTTGTCGAGGGCGGTGGCAAATCTCTTGGCGAGTTCGAGGGCGAGGTCGTGGTCGCGCTCGGTGGGCTCCTGCCGGAAGGTCAGCCCCAGCACCCCGCGCACCGAGCCGTCGCGCCCGGTCAGGGGGTAGAGGCCCGCCCCGCTCGCCCCGACCTCGTGCAACAGGGCGTGAGACCGCAGCAGGCGCTCCTCGCCCTCGCGCGCCACGTCCGCCACCAGGCCGCCCAAGGCGTCTTGCACCTCCGCCGCCGACCAGCTTTGCCCCACCCGCGAGGTGGCGAGCGGCCGGGCCCCCGGCGGCGCCCCCCACAGGGCCGCGCTCTCCGCGAGTTGCAGGGTGATGCGGTCGAGCGCGGCGCGGTAGTGCTCGCTCCGGGCCGCCAGCGGGTCCTCCGCCCGCGCCGAGAGGCGCTCGGACACGTCGGCGAGGAGCCGGGCGGCGGCCTCGGCGTGAACCTGATCGTCCACGTCGGTACTTGTGCCCACCCACTCGATGACCGTTCCCCCCGCGTCGCGAACCGGCAGGCCGCGCGTGACGAAGGTGCGGTAGCGGCCCCCGTGCCCCAGCAGGCGGTGCTCGGCCTCGAAGGGGCGCCCGGCCCGCACCGCCGCCGCCCAGCGCGCCCTGTACTCGGCGCGGTCCCCCGGGTGCAGCAGGGTGAGGAAGCTGTCCCCGGCCCGCTCGGGCCCCACGTACTCGGCCCAGCGGCGGTTGAAGTAGGTGGGCTGGCCCCCCGGGTCGGTGAGCCACACGATCTGCGGCAACCCCTCCAGGACGCCCCGCGAGCGTTCCTCGTTGCGCTGGGCGAGCCGCTCGGCAGTCACGCGGTCGTGGATGTCGGTGGCCGAGGCCACCCACTCGGTCACCTCGCCCCGCCCGCCCTGCACCGGGGAGACCCGCAGCACGAACCAGCGGGAGGCGCCGGGGAGTTCGAGCCGCACCTCCGCCTGGGCGCGTGTCTCGCCCGCCTCGGCCTCCTCCCACAGGCGGGCGTAGGCGGGCCGGTCCCCCGGGTGGACGCGCGAGCGCACCGGGTCGCCCCCCAGCCGCTCGCGGTGCTGGGCGTTCACGTACGTCGTCTCGCCCCGGGGGTCACTCACCCACAGGATGTGGGGAATCGCGTCGAGCACGCCCCGGTAGCGCCGCTCCCCGGCCTGGAGGGCCCGCTCGGCCTCCACCCGCTCGGTCACGTCGCGCACGACCTCCAGCAGGCCCAGCACCTCGCCCCCGGGCCCGACGACCTCGCTGCGCCCGGTCTCGCCGGAAAAGACGCTGCCGTCCGACCTCCGGTAGGGGGTGGTGATCCCCTGGAAGGTCTTTCTCTCTTCCAGCCGGGGGTCGAGGTGCAGCCGGGCGAGGGGCTGCCCGGCGAGGTCGCCCGGCCCGTACCCGAACTGCCGCGCGAGCGCCGGGTTGACGAGCCGGATGTTTCCCCCGGGGTCCGTGAAGGCCGCCGCGTCCTGCATCGCCTGGAAGATCGCCTCGAACTCGGCGCGCGATCTCTCCAGCCGCGCCTGCGACTGGGCGAGGCGGCGGCTCGCCACCTCGGCCCGCTCGCGGGCGTGGACCTGCGCCTGGGTGAGGAGGAAGGCCAGCCCCGCCACGAGCAGCCCCGCCACGAGCACCCCCACCGGCGCGCCCGCCGCCACGTCCCGCCCGAAGCTGAAGGGGGCGGCGAAGCGCAGTTCCCACGTCGCGCCCGCCTCCTCCAGCCGCGAGACGTCCCGGAAGCCCACCGGACTCGCCAGGGGAAGGGGCATGCCGCGCAGGGGCTCGCCGTTCAGCAGCGGGCGCACGCTCAGGCCCCCCGCCCTGTCGGCGGGGATCAGCCCTTGCAAGAACTCGTCGGTGCGCACCGCGAGGTACACGAAGCCGCGCAGGTCGCCGCCCCGCTCCACCGGCAGCAGCAGCAGCAGCCCGGGCAGGGGACGCCCCGCCTCGTCCGTCTGCACGAGTTCGAGGGGGCGGGTGACCTGCACCGCGCCCCGCTCGCGCGCCCGCAAGATGGCCTCGCGCCGCCGGGGCTCAGTCATCATGTCGAAGCCCAGCGCCCGGCGGTTCATCGCGTTCAGGGGGGAGATCAGCGTGATGGGGCTCGCCACGGCCCCGCTCTGGCCCACCGTCCAGCGGACGAAGCCCACCGCCTGCACCCCCGGGTAACGGCCCCCCAGCCCCAGGCTCCCCACGTACGCTGCGAAGTCGGCCTGGCCGGGTCCCTCCGGGCCTTCCACCCGCCAGAAGGACCGTGTGGCGCGCAGCAGGTTCTCGTAGTCGCTCAGGCGGTCGCGCAACCCGAAGGTGTAGGCCCCCGCCTCCCGCTCGAAGCGCGCCTGCTGCTGGTCGAGCACGAAACGGTTGAGCAGCGCCGACGCCGCCACCGTGAGCAGCAGCACGAGCACGAGCACCGCGAGCGGAATGCTGCGGTGGCGCGGCAGCTCCCGCCCGGCCCGAAGCAACCGCGTCAACGGGCGACCTCCAGCGCCTCCAGAAACACCCCCGTCGGCACGTCCACGCCCGTCCAGGCGAGGAAGGCGAGCCGCGCCTGGTGGGCCAGCATGGAAAGGCCATTTTCCGCGCGCACCCCGGCGGCGCGGGCCTCCCGCATCAGGCGGGTCTCGCGCGGCCTGTACACCATGTCGTAGACGAGGGCCCCCGGCGCGAGGGCCGTGAAGTCGAAGCCGGGCAGCGGCGTCTCGTCGGGGGCGTCCAGGCCCGCGCTGGAGGCGTTGACGATCAGGCGGACCTCGGGCCAGGGAAGCTCGTGGGGGTCGGCGGCCCGCGCCTTGGCCTCCCCGAAACCGGGCATCCTCGCAAGTTCCTCGGCCCGTTCTCGGGTCCGGTTCACGATGTAGACGTTCCGCTCCAGCCCGAGCAGGGTATAGACGGCGGCCCGGGCCGCACCTCCGGCTCCCAGCACGACCACAGGGTCATTCGTGGGGTGAGTCTCGTTTCTGCCGAACACGACTCCCAGTTCCCCCAACGCGGCGCTCAAGCCCGGCGCGTCCGTGTTCTCCCCGGTCAGGTGACCCTGCCGGTTCACCACCGTATTGACCGCCCCAATCGCCCGCGCCGCTTCCGAGAGGTCGTCGAGGTGCGCCAGGGCCGCCTCCTTGTGCGGCAGGCTCAGGTTGGCGCCCAGGACGCCGGGCTCGCGCAAGCGGGCCACCGCCTCTCCCAGTTCCCCGGCGGACACGCGCAGCGCCGTGTACTCCCCCCGCAAGCCCGCGTGCCGGAAGGCGGCGCGGTGCATGGCGGGGGATAAGGAATGCGCCGCCGGGTCGGCGTACAGGAAGGCGCGGGGGACGTCGGGGGAACTCACGCCCGCCAGTCTAGCGCCCGGCTTCCGGGCCGGACCACGCCGTGGGGGGAACGGGGGAACTTTGAGCCTTCGCTTAGGTCGCGGGCGGATTGTGGGTCGCCACACGTCACCCCCAGGCCCTGCGCCGGACAATGCGGGCGTCCGAAATGATCCCACGTTCCCCGACTCCCCCCGACCAAGACGCTGGGGGGAGAGTGCGCTTTGCCGCACGCGAATGAACAGGAGCCACGTTGACCGACCGCACCCCAGGCCAGCCCACCCCCGCCCAAGGCGGCGCCCCGGCCGAGAACGCCGGAAGCGCGTCCGCGACCCTGCAACTCGCTAACCAGCGTGAGGCCTTCGCGCTGCTCGGCGCGGGCGACGCGAACCTGCGCCGGATGCGTGAACTCACTCCCGCCAAGATCATCGCGCGGGGGGAGACCGTCACCATCACCGGGGAACAGACCGATGTGCAGGCCGCCGAGCGCATGGTGCGCGACGCCCTCGACGTCGTGAGATCGGGCGGCGAACTCACCCCCGAGAGCCTGCTCCGCTCCGCACGGCTGAGCAGCGAGGGCCGCAGCCTCGCCCAGGAGACGCAGGTGTCCGGCCTGAACCTGCCGCGCGGTCTCAAGCCCAAGACGCCCGGCCAGAAGGTCTACGTCGACAAGATCGAGCGCAGCGACATCACCTTCGGCGTCGGCCCCGCCGGAACGGGCAAGACCTACCTCGCCGTGGCGATGGCCGTCCAGGCGCTCAAGGGCAAGAAGGTCAAGCGCATCATCCTGACCCGCCCGGCGGTCGAGGCGGGCGAGCGTCTGGGCTTCTTGCCCGGCGACCTCCAGGCCAAGATCGACCCCTACCTGCGCCCCCTCTACGACGCCCTGTACGACATGCTCGACCAGGAAAAGTTCGAGTCGTACCTGACGAGCGGAGTGATCGAGGTGGCGCCGCTGGCCTTTATGAGGGGCCGAACTCTTAACGACGCCTTCATCATCCTCGACGAGGCACAGAACACCACCGGCGAGCAGATGAAGATGTTCCTCACCCGCATGGGCTTTTCCTCCAAGGTCGTGGTGACGGGTGACGTGACCCAGATCGACCTGCCGCGACACGTCACGAGCGGGCTGGCGGTCGCCAAGCGGGTCCTGGGCAACATCGAGGGCATCGCCTGGCACGAGTTCACCGACGTGGACGTGGTGCGTCACCCCCTGGTGGGCAAGATCATCAAGGCCTACGAGAAGGTGGAGGAGGCCGAGCAGGACAAGCGGGCGGCCCGCCGGGGCGAACTCGCCAGCGTGCCCGAGGAGATCATCGACGCGCGGGAGTGAGGGCGCGGTGGCCTTCTGGCACAACCGGGGAAAGGCGGGCACGCCGAGGGCGTGCCCGCCTCCCTTTTTGAAGCTCGCCGTGTTCTCCTCCCCTCACCTCGCCTTCCAGCGCGTCAGGCCCAAGAACCCGCCCCCCAGCACCAGGCCCCACACCGCGCTTCCCACGCCCAGGAAACTCACGCCGCTGGCAGTTACGGCCAGGGTGAGGAAGGCGGCCTCCCGCTCGCCCTCCGTGCCCAGGGCGGCGGCCGTGCTGCTCAGCGTGGTCGAGACGAGGGCGAGCCCGGCGAGCGCCGCGACCACCGGGGCGGGGACGGCCCCCACCGCACCCACCACCCAGCCCGCGAACACGCCCAGCAACAGGTAGAAGAAGGCGGCACTCAGCCCCGCGACCCAGCGCCGCCCCGGGTCGGGGTGCGCCTCCTCGCCCGCCGCAATGGCCGCCGTGATCGCCGCGAGGTTGGTCGTGTGCGCTCCGAAGGGGGCCGACAGCACGCTCGCCACCCCCGACCACGTGATCAGGGGCGAGGTCGGCACCCGTCCGAAGCCGCACGCCCGCAGCACCGCCACCCCCGGCAATTGCTGGGAGGCGAGCGTGAGGACCGTCATCGGCAGGGCGAGGGTGAGGACGCCGCGCAGGCTGAACTCGGGTGTGGTCCAGACCAGCGTGCCGAGGCCGCCCCCCGTGACCGGCCCCACGGCCCCCGAGGCGAACGACAGCCCCGCCCCGGCCAGCAGCGCCGCCGGAACCGCCCAGCGCGCGAACCATACCCGGCCCAGCAGGAAGACGGCGATCATTCCCCCCACCGGCAGGGGCGCGGCGGGAAGCGCCCGGAAGGCCCCCAGCACGAAGGGCAGCAGCACACCCGCCAGCAGCGCGTTCGCCAGCGCGGGCGGGATGCGGCGGGTCACGCTCTCGAAGGCGCCCGTCACCCCCAGCCCGGTCATGATCAGGGCGCTCAGGACATAGGCGCCGAGCACCTCGGGGTAGCTCAGGCCCCGGGCGGCGGCGAGCGAGGCGACGAGGGCCAGCCCCGGCGTCGTCCAGGCCATCTTGACGGGCGCGCGGTGGCGCCAGGTCAGCACCGCGCCCGTCACGCTGATCGCCAGGTAGCAGGCGAGCACCCAGCTCACCGTCTGCCCGTGGGTCAGCCCGAAGTCACGCGCCGCCCCCACCAGCAGGCCGATGCTGCTCGCCGCCCCGACCACCACGGCCACGAAGCCCGCCGTGACCGCCGACCCCGAGCCGTCGCGCCGCAGGTCCGCCAGCGCCGTCAAAGCGGTGACCGCTCCGCCCGTCCGCCCACCCACACGTCCGCCGCGCCGTCCGGGGCGGACGTGAACTGCGCCGTCAGCCGCGAGGGCGCCCCCGGCATCCGCTGTGCCCCCCGGATCATGTTCGTCGTCGTGGGCAGGCGGCCCAGGACCCCCAGCACCCCGACCAGGCAGGCGAACATGTTGCTGCTCGCCGCGTCCTCCAGAAAGCCCCTCGGCGGCCCGAACGCCCGGAAGCTCGCGTCCGCCCGGTTCGGCCCGCCCATCGTGAAGAGCACCAGGCCGGTCGTGTCCGTCGCCCGGTTGAGGGCCGAGATGGCATTTACGTCCGGCATGAAGCCTTCGAGCGCCGCCATGTCCGCGACCTCCACGACCAGATTCGGGCGGCCCGCCGAGGCGACCCAGGCGGTTCTCCCGGTCACGCCGAAGGGGGAGAGGTCCGCCTCCACCTCCCGCACCGTCACGTCCCCCTGCCGCAGCAACCACTCGCCGCCGCACAGTTGCGCTGGAAAGACCTCGCCGCCCATCGTCACGTCCACCACATCGAGCAGAGTCCCCTGGGATTGCAGGAAGGCGAGGGCCGCGAGTGCCCCTGAGTCCGAACTGCCCTTCTCCCTGGTCGGGGTAAAGACCCGCAGCGCCACGCCCGACACGTCCGCCGACTCGATGAAGACGGAGAGGGGGGCACCGGACTGGGCGGCCCGCGTTTGGAGGTCGCCGGAGGTCGTGGGGAAGACGGCAACCGTTTTGCCCCCCTCGGAACCGGGCGGGGAGAGGACGCGGTAAAGGGCGGAGATCTCGGTCGAGGTCATCTCCGGGCTATTTCAGCACGTCACTGGAGGGGGGAGCCGTCCTTGCCCTGAAGTCCTCTATGTCCCTCCGCACAGGTTCAGACGGCTCGGCTTCCAGAAGCGCCCAACCCGTAACGGCCTGGGTGCTGAGAAGCAGGTCGGGTGAACCGCTTCAGAACTCGGCTGTCTGATGGAGCATGACTCTCAGATCACCCGGCTCGAACTCCCGCAGAGGGGTGACCGGAAGGCGTTCGCAGCGGCTGATCAACCCTGAACGGAAGCTCGAAGGCTTCAACGGGAGAAGGTGATGGAGTTGGGCGAGGGACTGTTCCCTGTCAATTTCCGGGTCATCGTTTTCCAGCCTAAGCACTCACCCACTCCCTGAGCACCTGCTCCAGATGCGCGTCGTCCAGTTCTCCATGCTCGGCCAGCGACTTGATGTGGTCGGTGACCTGCCGCAGCGCCTCGTCGCCGTAGTGCAGGCCCAGTTCGCGCGCCTTGTGGAGAATCGCGTGCTTGCCCGTCACCTTGCTCGCGGCCTGGATGCGGCGGCCCACGCCGAAGACGCCGGGCGGGATGGCCTCGTACGCGCCGGGGTTGAGGTAGATCGCCTTGAGGTGCATCCCCGCCTTGTGGTTGTAGGCGAATTCGCCCGTCAGGTAGTTGTTCCAGGGGATCGGCAACCCCACCATCCGGGCGATCATGCGGTCGAGTTCGGGCAGCAGGTCGAGGTTGTATTTGTCGATCAGCCCCTGCGGGTCGAAGGTGAACATCCGTGCCAGGAAGCCCCCCAGCGGCGTGATGCCGTTGCGCTCGCCGATCCCCAGGATGGTCGTGTCGATGTGCGTGGCCCCCGCCTCGATGGCCTCGTAGGCGTTCGACACCGCGCAGCCCGTGTCGTTGTGCCCGTGAAACTCGATGCCGCACTCCGCGTGGATGACCTTGCGCACCTCGCGCACGAGCGTGTACACCTGCCGGGGCGTGGCGACCCCCACCGTATCCGCCAGCCCGACCCGGTGCACCCCCAGATCGGAGACGGCCCGGTACACGGCCATCAGGTCGGCCTCCTGGGAGCGGAAGGTGTCCTCCGCGCTGAAGCGAATCTGGAGGTCCGGGTGGTTGGTCTTGATCCACCCGATGACCTCCGAGGCCGTGTCGATGATCTGCCCGATGCTCTTGCCGTGGCTGAATTCCCGCAGGAAGGAACTCGTGCCGAAGAGCAGGTCAAGCCCGTCCACCCCGAGGTCCACCGCCCGCCGCACGTCCTCCATGTGACAGCGCACGTGCGTCAGAATCTTCGACCTCAGCCCCAGCCCGGTCAGCACGCGGATGTCTTGGGCCGTCCGCGCGCTCACCATCGGTGTCGTGACCTCCAGAAATTCCGCCCCGAAGGCGTCGAGCGCCCGCGCGATCTCGATCTTGTCGCCCTGCCCAAAATTCCCGCGCGCGAACTGCTCGCCCTCCCGCAGCGTGGAGTCGATGATGGCCCAGGACCGGGCGGGGATGGGGGGAGCCGGGGAGTCTGTCGTCATAGGAGGCCTCTCGTCCGGGCATTCTGCCCTGGGACCTGATGAGTGTCAACAAAAGACGGCCTTCTGATTATCGTTTGAAAAGAAACTGCTCCTCCTTGTCCAACCGGAGCGGTACGGTCCTGGCAGCCTGACGAGCGTCCGCGAGTGAGCGGTGGAGGTCCCCCGGCGGCAGGAGGAGGCGCTGGCGACGCTGCGCAACGAGACCGGTCGTGCGAGGGGTCGTTCCACGTCATCGAAGCCTCCCATCAGGAGTTCGGGCGGGACACCCGGGACTCGGGCGGGAGGCTGAACCTGCTCGTGGAGTGGAATGACATCGGCGAGAAGCATGGAGACGGAGGCCCGGCGTTTCTGAACCCTTGCTTCACGCCGCCCACGCTCTCGGCGGCGTAGGGTGCGCGGTATGACGATGCACAAGCGTTCGCTGGGCCGCACGGGCCTGCAAGTCACGGAGATCGGGTACGGCGCGTGGGGGATCAGCGGCGTGCAGTGGATCGGCGCGCAGGACGACGAGAGCCTGGGCGCCCTGCGCCGTTACCTCGACCTGGGGGGCAACTTCATCGACACGGCGCTCGCCTACGGGGAGGGGCACAGCGAGAAACTGGTGGGCCAGGTCGCCCGCGAGCGGGAGGGCGTGATCGTCGCCACCAAGATTCCCCCGAAAAACCGCCAGTGGCCCGCCCGCCCGCAGACCACCGCCGACGAGGCGTTTCCCGGCGACTACGTGATCGAATGCACCGAGCGCAGCCTGTCGAACCTCGGCATGGACGGGGTGGACGTGCAGCAGTTCCACGTCTGGAACGACTCGTGGCTGGGGCAGGGCGACTGGCAGGACGCGGTGGCCCAGCTCAAGCGCGACGGCAAGATCAAGCATTTCGGCATCTCCATCAACGACCACCAGCCGGAAAACGCCATCCGCGCCGTCGAGGAGGGCGTGGCCGAGACCGTGCAGGTGATTTACAACGTCTTCGACCAGTCGCCGCAGGACCGCCTGCTCGACGCCTGCCGGGCGAATGGGGTGGGCGTGATCGTCCGCGTCGCGCTCGACGAGGGCGGCCTGACGGGGACGATCACGCCCGGCACCACCTTCCCGGAGGACGACTGGCGCAACAACTACTTCGGCGGTGACCGCAAGGTCGAGTTGCAGTCTCACCTGCGCGCCATCGAGGAGGACCTGGGGATCACGGCGAATCAGCTTCCCGAGACGGCGTTGCGCTTCGTGCTGAGCCACCCCGCCGTCAGCACGGTCATCGTGGGGATGCGGAGCGTGCGCAACGTGGAGCGCAACGCCGCCCTCGCCGACGGGCGCGGCCTGCCCGCCGAGCAGGTGGCGCGGCTGTACGGGCACCGCTGGGACCGCAACTGGTACAACCCGGCGGATTGATCGGTCGTGAGGGGTGGGGGGCCGCGAGCACCCGTCGCTCAACCCTCACCGCTCCAGCGGCAACTCCACTGGCTGCCCGCCCTCCCGCGACGACTGCTGCATCGCCAGCACGATCTCCTGGTCGAGCCGCGCCTGCTCCCCGCCGTAGGTCGGCTCGCCCCCGGTGTGCACCGCGTCCACCAGGCTCATCAGGCAGCTCGCCACCGCGATCTCGTCGTCGTGCCATTGGGGGTTGTGGCCCTTGCGGGCGCTGGCGAAGGGGTTGTCCCAGACGACGGTGGGGTGCCCTGGGTCCCCGGTGTGGGCGACGATGGAGCGCAGGGCGCCGCCGTCGTTGCGTTCCAGGCGGCGCTCCAGCGTGATGAACTGCGGCGCCTCGCCGTCGGGGGTGAGGAGGGTCAGGCGCTCGTCCTGGCTGTGGGCCATGCCCACCGTCACGCCCATGCCCTTTTCGGCGAGGAAGCGGCTGCTCCGCCACCAGCGCAGGGGCGAGTCGTAGCCCACGCTCGTCCAGTGGAAGACGCCCAGCCGCCCGTCCTCGAACTCGACGAGGGCGTGTTCCTGTGTCTCCGTGCGCTCGCCGCGCGTGTCCGCCAGGAAGGACCAGTGGGGAGTAAGGCGGTAGTCCCGCACCATCCCGACCACGCGCACGGGCCGGGCGCCGAAGCCCAGGTAACTGCGCATCACGCTGACCCCGTGGTAGCCGTGCCCCGCGAAGTCGCTGAAGGAGGAGTAGACCCGCCCGAACACCCCGGACTCGATCAGCCGCAGCTTGATCTGCTCGGGCGGGCGGCGGTGGAACTGCTCGGCCACCTCGACCTTGAGGCCCCGGCTCCTCGCCGCCCCGATGATCGCGTCCGCCTCCCGCAGGTCGTGCGCGATAGGGGTCTCCAGCAGGACGTGCAGACCATGCTCCACGGCCATCAGCCCCACCTCCCCGTTCGCCGCGTAGGCGACGGAGACGATGCCGACCTGCGCCCCCGTCTCCCGGATCAGGCGGCCGAGGTCGGTGAAATGGGGCACGCCCAGGCTTTCGCCCAACCGCCGCGCCGACTCCTCGCCCCGCCCCCACACGCCGACGAGGGTGACGTGCTCGGGCAGCGCCTGCACGATGGGCCCGTACAGGTAGTCGGAGCGGGCGGCGGTGCCCACGATGGCGACGCGCAGGGGTTCAGGCATAACCCAGGAGATACACCCTGGGCGGCGCGGAGGGGCTGGCCTTCCCTTCAGGTTTCGCTGCCCGTCGCCTCGTCCCCTGTGGCTGGCCCTGTGGCTGGCCCTGTGGCTGGACGGCGCGACTGAGCCTTGGGTCTCCGGCAGCGACACGCGCGGGGTATTGCTGGGCGACGCGGTGGGCGCCTTCGCGGTCGGCCTGCCACTGGCGTGGGGACTGGCCTTCGGGCTGGGCCTCGGGGTGTGGGGCGTGCTCCTCGCGCGGGTGGCGGAGGAGGTCGTCAAGGTGCTCATCTTCGCGTGGCGCGCGAGGAAGCTGGCCTGGCCGCGCGTCATCGCCGAGCAGGCGGGGCTGACGGCTGCGGCGGCCTCGGACTGAGAGGGGACGACGACGGGGTTCAGGTCGAGCCCAAGAGTCGCCGGAACTCCGCCCACGCCCGCTCCACGAACTCCCCGCCCAGTGAAATGTGGAAGTCGACCGTCGTGGGCAACGTCACCGCCCCGACGCGGGTGGACGACGTGAAGCGCCCGTGCAGGGCAAGGTCGGCCGTCCCGCCCACCGCGAAGAACTCCAGCACGTGTGGGCTCATGAACCGGAGGCTCGCGCGGCCCGAGCGGGCGTGGGCCAGGGCCCCGAACTCGGCCAGGAACGCGGCGACCGCCTCCCGCCCGACCCAGAGGTGGTCCTCCCGGAAGTGAAAGTTCGTGCCCGTCACCCGGAGCGCCAGGGCGAGGTCCCCCTGCCCCGGTCCCTCTGGAAGAAGCTCGACGACCCGGAGTTCCAGTTCGGCCGGGGAGAGTCCGGGCAGGCGCAAGGATCGGCTCAGGGCCTGCGCTGCATCAGAGCCGTCCGTTTGCACCGCGCCACCACCTCGCCCCGCTGGTTGATCGCCCGGTGCTCGACGGTCACGATCCCGGCGTCCGGGCGGCTACGGCTCTCCCGGGCGTCCAGCACCTCCGACTCCGCGCGCAGGGTGTCGCCGTGGAAGACGGGCTTCGGGAACACCACGTCACTCAGCCCCAGGTTGGCGACCAGGGTTCCCAGGGTCAGCTCGTGGACGCTCAGGCCGACGAGCAGGCTCAGGGTGAGCAGGCTGTTCACCAGCGGGCGCCCGAACTCGGTGGCGGCGGCGTACTCGTGGTCGAGGTGCAGCGGCTGCGGGTTCATGGTGAGGGTGGTGAAGAAGACGTTGTCGGCCTCCGTCACCGTCCGCGTGACCCGGTGCCTGATCACGGTGCCGACCAGAAGCTCCTCGAAGTAGCGGCCCTGGGGGCGGTTCAGGTCGTCGTTCATGTCTGCTCCCCCCGCGCGTGCAGGATCGCCCGCGCCCGCGCGAGCATGGGCTCGTCCACCATCTGCCCCTCGAAGGAGAAGGCGCCGCGCCCCGACTGCGCGGCCTCGTGCGCGGCGGCCAGGAGGCGGCGGGCCCGCCCGGCCTCGGCGTCGGTGGGGCCGAAATACTCGTGCGCCAGGGGAACCTGCGCCGGGTGGATGCACAGCTTCCCCGCGTAGCCCAGCGCCCGGCCCTGTGCGGCGTCCTCACGGAAGGTGGCCTCGTCCCCCAGCCGCGTGACCACGATGTCGAGGGCCGGGACTCCCGCGAGCCGGGCGGCGAGGGCCACCCGCGAGCGGGCGTACAGCACTTCCAGGTTGGGAACGGGCACATTGCCCGGTGTCCGCTGCCCCCCCAGGTCGGTCACGTAGTCCTCCGCCCCGAAGTACGCCCACCGGACGGGCGGCACCAGAATCTCCCGCGCGTTCCACACCCCCGCGCCCGTCTCCAGCCCCGCCATGACGGGCAGGCTCAGGCCCCGCCCGGCCAGCGCCTCCGCCACCAGCCGCACGTCCGCCGCCGATTCCAGCTTGGGCAGGACGACGCCCGCCAGCTCGGGGGTGAGCACGCCGAGGTCGTCCTCGAAGAAGGGCGAGTGCGGCGCGTTCACCCGCACGAACACCGCGAGGTGGGGATGAGCGGCGATCAGGTCGCGCGCCGCGTCCCGCGTGACCGTCCGGGCCGCCGCCTTCGCCTCCGGGCCACTGGGCACGGCGTCCTCCAGGTCGAGGACGACGGCGTCCGGGCCGCTGCGGGGCAGCTTGGCGATCAGGTCGGCGCGGTTGCCCGGCGCGAAGAGCACGCTGCGGGGGCGCGGGGTGGGGGAGGGGGTCATACGGCTCCCTCCCCGGCTCGGGCGGTGGGTTGTGGGCTTGACACGCCGCTCAGCATAGTCGCCCACCGGGGCGTGGGCGTCGGTCCTCAGACGGACAACTCGTACCGGACGACGTGAAAGCCCCTGACATGCTGCTCGTCCACTGCCCGGAAGCCCGCCGCCTCGTACAGGGCGCGAAGTTTGGGGCGGCCAGCGGCGGTGTCGAGGCGCAGGAAGGGGGCCCCGGCGACCCGCGTCTCGCGCCGGGCTTCCTCCAGCAGAAGGGAGGCGAGCCTCCGGCCCTGCGCGTCCGGGTGGACGCCGAGCTTGTGCAGGTAGCGGGCCTCCCCGGGTGCCGCCTCCGGCCAGAAGAGCGGGTCCTCGGGGATCAGGGCGAAGGCGCCCACGGGCCTGTCCCCCAGCCACGCGACCCGCCAGCTTTCGGCCGGGTAGTGCCTCTCCAGCCGCTCCGGGGTCAGGCTGGGCACCGGCCAGAGCGGCCTTCCCAGGGCGGCGAGGTTGGCGGCGGTTGCCGTCAGCACGCGGGAGGCGGCCCTTATATCCCCGGATGTGAAGGTTAGTTCGGTCATGGCCGCCCGCGCGTCCTGATCTGACGGTACGGATGACAGTCGGCGATGAGGTCGTTGAAAGAGGACCCTGGCGAGGAGGCGCCCCGCAGACCGTCGAAGACGGCCTTCTCCACCCCGCTGTCCTCGTACCGCTTGCCGCTCTGGAACAGGATCGTCAGGGTCTGGGTGGCCTCATCATAGCCGACGTGGCTCATCATGCTGGAGTCGACGGGATACAGGGTCACGCCCATACCCGCAGCATAGCCGGGCGGTTTAACCCCCCAGCGCCGGGGCGGGCTCGATGCCGGTCGCGTACAGGTCGCCGCCGCGCGCCTCCAGCCGCACCCGTGGCAGCGGGCCGTTCGCCTTGCCGAAGACGGCCTCCCCGGCCTTCAGCGGGTCGAACACGCTGTAGTGGCAGGGGCAGCCCAGTTGCGGGTGTCTATCCTCCAGGGGTGGGCGGTAGTTGTACGCGAAGGCGAGAACCTCCAGGTCGCGCACGAGGTTCACCGCGCAGCCCAGGTGGGTGCAGACCCGGGAGTACGCCGCGTAGTGCGTCCCGTCCACGCTCAGGCCGCCGGGCACGGGCTCGGGCACCCGCAGCAGGGTGCAGGGGTGCCCGGCGTAGGTGAAGTTCACCTGGGCCCACTCGCCCTCCAGTTGGGCGCGGGAGGCGACGCGCACCGCCTCCCCCGGCTGAAAGTCCGGCTCGCCCACCCGCTCCTTCCCGAAGGTCACCCGTGAGGCGTACCAGCCCATGTACCCGAACGCACCCAGCGTGCCCGCCACCGGCACCAGCCACCAGCGTTCGAGCAGGTCGCGCCGGGTGAGTTTTTTGGGGCCGGGCTTCACTGGCCTTCTTTCTGCCACCGCTCCAGCACGTCGAGCAGGGCGTTCAGCTCGTCGGGCTTCAGGTTCGGGTAGGCGGGCATGGCGCCCTTGCCGTTCACGATCACGCCCCGCAACGCCTCGCGCGACAGGGTGGAAGCCCGCAGGTTGGGGCCCAGGCCGCCCTGACCGTTCGGGCCGTGGCAGCTCGCGCAGTTGGCCGCGTAGACCCCCAGCCCGGGGTCGGTTTCGTTCTGCCGGGCGCGGATGGCGGTGATCAGCTCGTCGGCGTCGCGCCCCCTGGGGTCGAGGGTCCGGTAGCGTTCGAGCGCCGTCAGCGCGCCCTGGTCCTGCCCGAAGCGGGCGAGCGCGAAGCCCAGGAGGAGTTGCGACTCGGGCTCGTTGGGGGCGAGCCCCGCCGCCGCCTGAATCAGGCGGAAGGCCTGCCGCGCCTCCTCGGGCGAGGGTTGTTGCGCCCCCTGCCCCTGCGCGTCGGGCCGGGTGAGGAGCAGGATGCCCAGCCGCCGCAGGGCCTCGGGCTGCCGGGGGTCGAGCTTCAGGGCGTTGCCGTAGGCGATCACCGCCTGCGCGTACCGCGCCGAGTCGAAGGCGGCCCGGCCCCAGGCGAGGTACGCGCCCTTGTCCCCGGTCGCCTCCGCCTTCCTGCGCAGCCCCGGCAGCGCGAGCACGTCGCGCACGTCCTGCGCCTCGCCCGCCCCGAGGGAGGCGAGCTGCCAGCGCGGCACGAGGGTCACCGCCCCGGCAGCGGTCACGAGCGCGGCCAGGGCGAGTCCCGTCAGCGCGAGCGTGCGGGTCCGTCCGCCCCGTTCCCGGGGGGGCGGGGCGGGCGGCAGGGCGTCGAGGGAGCGCAGGGTCAGCGCCGCGCGGCGCTCAAAGTCGGGGCGCCGCGCCTCGTCGGGCAGGTTCGACAGTTCCGCGTACAGCCGGTCACGCTCGGCGGTCAGCCGGGCACGCTCCGGGGCGTCCGGGTCGGCGGGCACACTGCCCCGCAGCGGCTGCACGACGAGCCACAGCGCCGCCAGGACGACGAGGACGAAGAGGGTGAGCCCGAAGATCACGCCCCACCTCCCGCCTGGTCGTCGCGCCGGGTCTCGCGCCGCACCTGGGCGAGGAAGGGGTCGAAGGGCTCCTCGGTCACTGCTTCCGGGGCAGACACGGCGGCGTTCCGCTTCCGCAGAAAGCCCCACAGCACCGCGCCACCTCCCGCCAGCGCGAGCAGGGGAGCGCCCCACAGCAAGAGGTTGCTCCCCTCCTTGGGCGGGTCGAGGAGCACGAAGTTCCCGTACCGCGCCGCGAAGTAGCCGTAAATCTCCCGGTCGCTGCGCCCCGCCGCCACCTGCTCGCGCACGTCGCGCAGCATCTCGCGGCTGATGTCGTTCGTGCTCTCCGTGATCGGCACCCCGGTGCAGATCGGGCAGCGCAGGTTCGACCCGACGTAACGCGCCCGCGCCTCCTGATCCGGCGTCAGGGCGAGCGAGACGGACAGCAGCAGACCCAGGACGAGGGCGAGAAGCCCCCGCACCACTGACCACTGACCACTGACCACTGACCGCGTCACAGCCCCTCCACCCCGATCTTCGCCAGCCCAGCGTTCAGCCGCTCGTGGGTGAGCCCCCCCGACGCCTTGTCGCGGATCACGCCTTCACGGTCGATGAAGAACGTCTCGGGGATGCCCGACACGCCGTAGTTGATGCCCGTCTTGATGCCGGGGTCGCGCAGGGAGGGGTAGGCCAGGGCGTACTCCCGGATGAAGTCCCGCGCGTTCCCCTCGTTCGTCTCCTGGAACAGCACCCCGACGACCGCCAGCCCCTGCCCCGCCGACTGCCGCCCGCTGAGTTCCCGGAAAAGGGGCGCCTCCTCCCGGCACGGCCCACACCACGACGCCCAGAAGTTCAGGACGACCGGGCGGCCCTTCAGGGAGGCGAGGCTGACCTGGGTGCCGTCCAGGCTCTCCAGGGTGAAGGCGGGGGCGGGTTTATTGATCAAGGGCCCGCCGTCCGGGGTGTTGCGCGCCGGACTCAGCAGCGCCGCGCCGAGCACCCCGACGAGGCCAGCGGCGAGCACGGGCGGCAGCAGCCGCCGCCACAGGGGAGCGGGCGCCTGAGTGGTCGAATTTGTCTTCGTGGACAGTTCAGTCACAAGTACCATCCCGTTCCTTTGAGAGCGTGGGTGGTCAAAAGGCTGAGCGCACCGACGCATTAGGTTCCTTTTACTCCTCCCCCTTGAGGGGGGAGGTTGGGAGGGGGTGAGCGGGCCGGGCAACCAAGGAAACGCAGCCTTCAACTCCCCGCCTCAGTCCGTCGCCGGGGCCGCCCGCGTCACCGGCACCCGCACCGCCACGCGCCGGGGCGTCACGAGCGTCAACCCGGCCCCCAGCACCACGACCAGCGTGCCCCACCAGATCCACGACACGAGCGGGCTCTCGATCAGCCGTACGCTCGCCCACTTCCCCTGAGCGTCGAAGGCCGTCACCACGAGGTACGTGTCGCCCAGCAGCCCGTACCGCACGGCGGGCGCGGCAAAGGCGGAGTCGCCGCCCTGCACGTAGGTGTTCAGCCGCGCCTCGAAGGGCTGCCCGTCGATCAGCACCCGGGCGACCTGCGAGCGTCCGTAGGGTTTGGTGTCCACCCGCGTCCCCTGGAGCGCCAGCGTCTCGTGCAGCAGCGTGGTCGGTGCCGCGCCGACATTCAGCGTGGCCTGCGCGTCCTGCCGGTACGCCCCCGAGAAGGCGATCCCGAGCGCGATGACGACGAGCCCGACGTGGGCGAGGTAGGCGCCGTACCGCCGGGGCTGCTCGCGCACCAGGCCCGCGAAGTTGCCGCCCCGTTGCCGCAGGGCGCGGGCCGTCAGCAGGCCCAGCCCGACGAGGTTGTACGCCCCGAGCGCGACGGTTCCCAGCACACCCGGGCTCCGCACCCCCAGCACGAAGGCGATGACCGCCGCCCCGATTCCTGCCAGCAGCAGGGGACGCAACGCCCGCCACAGGCCCTGCCCCTCGGCCCGCCGCCAGGGGAGGAGCGGCCCCACGCCCATCAGGAGCAGCAGGCCCAACCCCAGCGGAATGGCGAAGGCGTTGTAGAAGGTGGGCCCCACCGAGGCGTCCCGCCGCCCCTGCACCGCCTCGACGAAGGTGGGGAAGAGGGTGCCGACGAGGACCATCACCGCGAAGACCAGGAAGAGCCAGTTCCCCGCCAGGAACGCCCCCTCACGGCTGAGCGGAGCGGGAGCCTCCCCCTCGTCCCGCAGGTGGGGAGCACGCCACGCCGCCAGCCCGATCCCCGCGACGAGCAGGAAGGCGAGAAAGCCCAGGAACACCGGTCCCACCGGCCCGCCCGCGAAGGCGTGGACGCTCTGCACAATGCCGGAGCGGTTGAGGAAGGTCCCCAGCACCGTGCTCGCGTACGCCAGCACGATCAGCCAGACGTTCCACGACCGCATCAGCCCGCGCCGCTCCTGAATCTGGACGCTGTGCAAGAAGGCTGTGGCGAGCAGCCAGGGGATGAACGACGCGTTCTCCACCGGGTCCCACGCCCAGTAGCCGCCCCACCCCAGCGTCTCGTAGCTCCACCAGCCGCCCGCGACGATGGCGGCGGTCAGGAAGGCCCAGGCGGTCAGCGTCCAGCGCCGGGTGGTCACGACCCAGTGGTCGGAGAGCCGCCCGGTCACGAGCGCGGCGACCGCGTACGCGAAGGGCACGGACAGGCCGACAAAACCCAGGTACAGCAGCACCGGGTGGACGGCCATCATCCAGTGGTTTTGCAGGGCGGGGTTGGGTCCGCGCCCGTCGGCGACCATCTGCGAGACCGGCGTGAAGGGGCTGGCGACCGTGGCGCACACGCCCACGAAGAAGAGCAGATTGACGAACATCGCGCCGAGGGCCCAGGGCCGCAGGGCGTCGCGCCGCAGGGTCAGGCTCAGCACGAAGGCGAAGCCCGCGAGCAGCCACGCCCACAGCAGGATCGAGCCCTCCAGCGCCCCCCACAGGCTCGTCACCTTCACCCAGGTCGGCGAGGCCCGCATCGAGTGCTCGGCCACGTACCGCACCGAGAAGTTGTCCCCCAGCAGGGCCGCCATCAGGGTCAGCGTGGCGAGACTCACGAGCGCGAAGACCGCCCACACCGCCCGCCTCGCCGCCTCGGTCGCCCGGGCATCAGACTTGATGCCCCCGACAACGGCGAGCCAGGTGCCGCCCAGGGTGAAGGCCAGGGCCGCGAGCAGGGCCAGTTGCCCCAGCGCCCCGAGCGCACTCGATTGAAAGGAAATCAGGTTCAGCATGGGGCGCGAGTCCTCACTCGCTCTGCCTCAGCAGGTCCTTGAGTTCGGCCTGCGTCTGCGGGACGTGGTACTCCTCGGAGTGCTTCACGATGAGTTCGGAGGCGTGGAAGGTGTTGCCCTGGAACTCGCCGCGCACGACGACCCCCTGGTTCTCCTTGAAGAGGTCGCTCACCGCCCCCCGGTACTGCACCGGGAAGCTCGCGCCGCCGTCCGTCACGTTGAACTTCAGGTCGAGGGTCTGCGGGTTGTACTGCACCGTCTTCACCAGCCCGCCGATGCGCAGGGGGCGCCCCTCGAACTCGGCGCGCTGCTGGAGGTACTCGGTCGGCGTGACGAAGTATTCGAGGCTCCTGCCCAGGTTCCCGAAGGCGATGAAGGCCGTCAGCCCGGCCAGGGCGAGCACGCCCAGGACGGTGGGCAGCGGGCTCCGCCTGCGCCGCCGCGCCTGCGGCAGGGGGGAGGGCAGGGTCACCGCGACTCCTCCTCCCGGTTCGCCCGCAGCCTCAGCCACATCCACCCGAGGTAGGCCGCGAGGAGCAGCAGGGTCACCACGTAAACCACGATCACGTAGGCGGCGTACTTATCCACGGACGGCCTCCCCGACATTCAGGTCCGCCATCAGCTCGCGCTCCTCGCGCGCCTCCTCGCGGGCGGCGAGGATGGCCCGCACCCGCAGCAGGTAGAAGTACAGGAGGGTAAAGGCGACGGTCGCCGCGAGCAGCACCCAGCCGTACACGGGCGCGGCGTCGAAGCGAATCTTGCCCAGCAGCTTGAGGGTCTGCGTCTGGTGCACGCCCCGCCACCACTCCACCGCCATGTAGTTGATCGGCACGTACAGGGTCCCCACCAGCCCCACGACCGCCGCCACCCGCGCCCGGCGCTCCGGGTCGTCGATCAGGCTGCGGATCAGGAGGTAGCCGCCGTACACCACGAGGCTCAGCGCCGTCGTCGTGAGCCGCGCGTCCCACACCCAGTACACACCCCAGGTCGGCTTGGCCCACAGCATCCCGCCCACGATGGTCGCCACGGTGAACAGCACGCCGATCTCGGCGCTGCTCAGGGCCAGGCGGTCGAAACGGCGCTGGCGGGTGATCAGGTACAGCAGCCCGAAGAGGCCGGTCCCGCCGTAGGCGAGGTAACTCAGCCACGCGGTCGGCACGTGCACGAACATCAGGCGGACGAGCGAGCCCTGGTTGATGTCCTGGGGCGCGCTCAGCCCGAGCGCCACCGCCGCCCCCAGGGCGAGGAGGGTCGCGGCGCCCAGCCCCGTCGTGACTTGGTCTTGTCTCATGTCGAACCCCATTCTGAACCGCGCCCGTGAGGGTCACCGTGACCCGGGGGCGGCCTGCTTTCGTGGGCACAGAATCGCGTCCTGGCGCGGACGGGGCAAGTGCGAGTGTCCCCCTGCCGAGGTGGGGAGGGGGTCGCCTCTGCGGATGAGGTACGGTGAACCTGCCCTACCGTCGTCCACTCCCGGACCCGTCGAGCTGCCAAGCGGAGGTTCCCCCATGAATTCCGGCCGCGCCCTGACCCTGACCGCCGCCCTGGCGTTGACCGCCTGCGCCCCATCAGCCTCCACGCCCGCCGCGTCCCTTCCCGACCCCTCCACCTCCCGCCCTGGGGGCGCGCCCGTGTCCGTCCCCGACATCGGGGAGGTCGGGCGCTGGATGATCACGGGGGACCTCATGCCCGCCACCTGGCTCGGGGAGAAGGTCGGCGGGCGCACCCTGCGCGAGCCGGTCAACGTCCTCCTGATCGACCGCGCGGCCCGTTCGCCGCAGGAGGCCACCACCCGCCTCCTCGCCGCCATGATCGCCGCCGGGTACGGGCCCAGGGGCGGGCACAGCACCGGGTATTTCGGGGAGGTGGGCGGGAAGCTCTACCCCATGCTGCCCACCGGGCCGGGCGAGGCGTTCAGCGACGCCCCCTTTTTCGTGCCCAACAACCACGGGCGCATCTTCGGGCCGATTCCCGTGATGAACGGGTACGCCTTCACCGGCGCCTTCAGCCTGGAGGGTGTCCGCCTGCTGCCCCGCCCCGGCCACTCCTACCGCTCCTTCGGGGTCGCCCGCGAGGACCTGGCGGACAAGCTCAGTGCCCGCACCGTGTTCAAGCGGGCCGGGTACGTGGACCTGGGCTCGCGGATCGACACGCCGACCGAGACGACCGGGGACCACGACGGGCGGGCGGTGCTGCTGGTGGCGGGGGATTCCTGACCGCTCAGGTGTAGAGCAGGCAACCCCGCTCCTCCAGCCGCCGGAACGCGGGGGGCAGGGAGGACAGACAGTTCCAGCGCAGGTCCAGCCTCTCCAGCCCCGGGAGGAAGGCCAGCCCCTCCGGCACCGCCGTCAGCCCGTTCGCCCGCAGGTCGAGGAAGCGCAGGCCCTCCAGTTCGGCCAGGGAAGAGGGCAGGCTCGTCAGGTTGTTGAACCGGAGGTCCAGCTCGGCAAGTGCGCCAAGTTTTCCGATCTCGTCGGGCAGTGCCGTGAGCGCGTTGCCCTGTAACATCAGCTTGCCCAGCCGGGCGCAGCCTCCCAACTCGGGCGGCAGGCTGGTCAGGCGGTTGTTCATGGCGTGCAGTTCCCGCAACCCGGTCAGTTCTCCCAGCGAGGCGGGCAGGGACGTGAGGGCATTGTTGTAAGCGCGGAACTCGGCGAGGCTCCCCAACTCGCCCAGCCACTCCGGCAGAGCCGTCAGGGCGTTGTCCGTGACGTTGAGGTAGACCAGCGAGCCCAGGCGCCCCAGAGAGTCCGGCAGCCCGGTCAGCCGATTATTGCTCAGGTACACAAACCGCAACCCGCGCAACTCGGCGAACACGTCGGGCAGCGAACTTAATTCGTTGTGGCCGAGGTCGAGCATCTGCAACTCGGTCAGCCTGCCCAGCCCGGCGGAGAGTTCGGTCAGCCGGTTCGCCGAGAGGTTCAGGGTGGTGAGCCGCGTCAGGTCCCAGACCCACTCGGGCACCGCCGTCAGCCCGTTGTCGTACACGCTCAGGACCCGGGCGCCCTTGCAGCGCCACAGGCTCTCGGGCAGGGCGTGGAGGTGGCAGCCGTTCAGGTTGAGGTGATCGGGCCGGGCGGAGGGGTCGTTTCCGAGGAGGGCGAGCAACTCGTGGCCGCGTGCCCCGGTCGTGTGCTGGTGGTTCAGGCCGTCCGTGCCGACTTTCTCCCCGTTTGCGAGCATGGGTCACACTGTACCGGGCGCCTACCCCTCCACGGCGAACCCGAACAGCAATGTCGCCAGGATGACCGTCCCCAGGTCGAAGGCCGCGAGGAACACCACCCAGGTCGTGACCTCCGGCGTCCACCCGCCCGTCAGCAGCAGCGTGGTCGCCTTGACGCTGGCGATCACCACGGGCACCAGGATGGGGAAGGCGAGTGCGGGGAGCAGCGCCTCGCGCGCCCGCAGGTTCACCGTGATCGAGCCGTAAAAGGTCGTCCCCGCCGCGAAGCCGACGACTCCCAGGGCGGTGAGGAGCGCGAGGGCCCCCCACGGCACCGCCCGCCCCGCGCCCGCCGCCCCGAAGAGGATCAGGCCCGCCGGGAGGGTGAACGCCGCGACGAGAAAGAGGGGACCCAGCACCCCCAGCAGCTTGCCCACGTACAGCGCCCCGTGCGCTCCAGGGTAGAGGAGAAGCTGTTCCAGCGCCCCCGCCTCCTGCTCCTGCGCGAAGGCCCGCTGCGCCCCCACTGCCGCCGCGAGCGCGAGGGCCGTCCACACCGCCCCCGCCGCGACGCCCGCCGTCTGCGGGGGCGTGCGCGCCGTCCCGTCCCCCCCGAGTGCCAGCCCCAGCACGAGGAGCACCAGCCCCGCGAAGAAGGCCGTGGCGAGCAGCGTGTCCCGCGTGCGCCCGGCGACCCGCAGGTCCTTGGCGGCGAGGGTGAGGGCCGGGCGGACGGTGGAGGCTGGACTGTGGAGCGTGGTCGGATCGCTCTGCTTCTCCACGCCCCACGCCCTACGTTCCACGGTCCTCCACCTTCCCGCCGACCAGCCGCACCGCCCGGGGCGCCACCCGCCGCGCGAGGTGAGGTTCGTGCGCGGCGATCACCAGCGTCACGCCCTGCGCCGCGAGGTCGCCGAGCAACTCCAGGGTGAGTTCCCGCCCCCCCTCGTCGAGGTTGGCGAAGGGCTCGTCGACCAGCGTGACGGGCCGCGCGAGGAGGTGAGCGCGGGCCAGGGCGAGCCGCTTGCGCATCCCCGCTGACAGGAACCGGACGCGGCGGGTGGCGGCCCGCGTAAGCCCCACCCGCCGCAGCGCCCCCGCCGCGTCCCCGGACTGCCCGTGCATCTGCAACGCGAAGTCCAGATTCTCCTCGCCCGTCAGGTCGGGGTACAGCCCGCCGTCCACCGGCATCAGGTGAACGCACTCGCGCACCGCCCGCCCGTCCCGCAGGTCGAAGCCCAGCACCCGCCCCTCCCCTCGGGTGGGCCGCAGCCCCGAGGCGAGGACCCGCAGGAGCGTCGTCTTGCCCGCCCCGTTCTCGCCGAGCAGGGTGAGCCCATCACCGACAGGGACATCGAGGTTCACGCCGCGCAGGATGACCTCGCGGCCAAGACGCAGCCAGAGGTCGCGGAGCTGGAGGGCATGGCGGTGAGTGGGGAGTGGTGAGTGGTCAGTGGTTGGGTGGCCCGTCTTCTCCCACTCACCCCTGATCACTTCCCACTCACCCCCTACACCCTCAGCCACGCAGGCATCACCTCGTAGAAGAAGCTCGCCAGCCGCGTGAACTGCCCCGTCAGCATCAGCACCCCGACGAGGACGAGGACCGCACCGCCCACCCGCTCGAAGATGCCCGCGTACCGGTTCAGCCGCCGCAGGTTCAGCCGGTTCCACAGCAGCGCGGCGATGAGGAAGGGCACGGCGAGCCCCAGCGTGTACGCGGCGAGGAGGCCCACCCCCGTCCCCAGGCTGGCGCTGCTCGCGGCGAGGCCCAGGATGCTCCCCAGCGCCGGGCCCAGGCACGGGCTCCACCCGAAGGCGAAGGCGGCCCCCAGCGCGACCGGCCCGTACCCTCCGGCGTTGCCGAGCGCCCGCGTGTCCCGCATCAGAACCGGCAGCCGGATCACGCCCAGCATCACCAGCCCGAAGAAGACGATCAGGACGGCGGCCAAGCGCCCGAGCAGGACCTTGTGCGGAGCGAGCAGTGCCCCCAGGCTGCTCGCCGTCGCCCCCAGCGCGATAAAGACGAGCCCGAAGCCCAGGACGAAGCCCAGCGCCCGCCCCAGCGGTGCCCGCGCCCCGCCCAGCACACCGAGGTAACTCGGCACGAGCGGAAGCACGCACGGGCTCAGGAACGAGATCAACCCCGCGAGAAAGGCCACCGTGACGGACGGGGCACCGGGAGAGGCAAACATGGGGCGAGTCTAGCCCGGGAGGAGGGGGAGGGCTGTCCCCAGGGAAGAGGGCCCGTCCTGGTCTTTGCCTCTCCCCCTGGA
The DNA here is from genome assembly GCF_025997855.1 of Deinococcus aetherius. Taxonomy (NCBI): domain Bacteria; kingdom Thermotogati; phylum Deinococcota; class Deinococci; order Deinococcales; family Deinococcaceae; genus Deinococcus; species Deinococcus aetherius. The sequence continues at coordinate 1,693,842 of NZ_AP026560.1, read as the reverse complement.
ACGCTTGATGTGCCATAGGAAGTTAGCCGGGGGTTTTTTGCTCCTCCCCCCTTGCGGGGGAGGCTGGGACTTGTAAAACTCCCCAGAAGAGGGGGTGAATGCAAACGCCATGTGGCGCGCGTCGGAGAGACAAGGCCGGGCGTCTTGCTGAACTCCAGGCTGGTCAGACGCCCCCTCTGCAAGCAGCTTTGCAAGTCACCCCGGCCCTCTCCTGCCGAGCTGTACCAATCCGCTGCGCGGCTCTGCCAGTCACCCGCAAGGGGAGAAAAACGTCAGCGCCCCGCTGTCCCCACCAGCCCCAGATTCCCCCCGAAATTCCCCTCCCAGGCGTTCAGCACCCGCCCCTCTCGCACAAGCAGCACGGTCGGGTAGGCCCCCACCCGCAGCGCGCGGGCGAAGGCGGTCGCCTCCGGGCCTCGCCACACGTTGACGCCCTTCGGCGCCGGAGCGGGCACGTCCTCGGCGTTCACGGCGCGCACGGGCAGCCCGGCGCCTAGCACCGCCCCCCACAGGTCGCCCAGGTCACCGCAGTCGTGCGAGTACACGACGACGACCTCGCGCTCGCCGGAGGTCCAGGGGTGGGAGGGCAGGAGTTCTCCGAGCCGCACCCGCGCCCCCGCGTCCGGGGTGCCGAGGGCCAGCAGCAGCGTGAGGAGGGGAGCGTGTCTCATGGGCCGCATGATGCCGCCCGGTGCCTTGCCGCCGCGTGACAGGGATGTGAGAAGGAGCGTCCTGGGGCAGCGGAAAAGGAGGCTCCGGTTTGAATCCTGGGAGCCTCCTCTCGGACTGGTCCTCAGGGAGCCGCCGTATCGTCCGGCTCGGTGGCCTTGGGGCTGGGCGTGGTCTGCTGGGCGCGCACCACCTTCAGGGCCTCGGGGTCGGGTTTCTCGTCGCGCAGGGGCTGGGGGTTGGGGTCGGGGGCGTAGGCGGGCAACTCCTCGACGTACACCCGGCGCTGCTCGATGCGGTCGGGGGGCGTGAACTCGGTGGCGAGACGGCCCGTCGTGCGGTCCACGTTGATGACGGTCGTGCGTGGGTCTTCTGTCGGCTGCCACGTCGCCTCGCGGTAGACCGTGGGCGGCGGGGCGTCGCGCTCGATGGCGGTGGTCGAGGTGTTGTACTGGGGATCGATCTGGGCGATCTTCACGCCGGGCAGGTAGCCGGAGTCGGGCGCCTCCGCGTACGTGATGCCGGGCGGCTCCAGGAAGGCGGTCGGGGTCTTGCCCGCGTGGGCGATCTCCATCATCCGCCGCCAGATCGGGGCGTTCACGTAGCCGGAGTAGTAGTAGGTGGGCATCTCGCCGCCCTGCTGCTTGCCGACCCACACCGCGCCCGTGTAGAGCGGCGTGGTCCCCACGAACCAGAAGTCCTTGGGGCCGTTCGAGGTGCCCGTCTTGCCCGCCACCGGCCACTCGCCGAACTTCGCCCGGGTGGCGAGGCCGCCCTGCCGCTCGTTCAGGTCGTTCACCACGCCCCGGATCATGTCGAGCCCCAGGAAGGCGACCTGCGGCGTCCAGACCCGCTTGGCGCGCGTGGTGTCGTTCGCGGCGTCGTACAGCACCTCGCCCCGCGCGGTCGTCACCCGGGTGATGTAGCGCGGCGCGCGGTACAGCCCCCCGTTCACGAAGGTCGAGTAAGCGGCGGCCATCTTGACGGGCGTCGTCTCCACCGCCCCCAGCGCCGCCGCCAGCCCGGTGCCGTCGTTCGGCGGGATGCCCAGCTCCCGGATCTTCCCGAAAAAGGTCTGGAGCCCGATGCGGTCGGCCAGCCGCACGGTGACGAGGTTGAGCGAGCGGTCGAGCGCCTCCCGGATCGTCATGTTGCGGAAGGTCGTGTGGCCCTCGAAGTTCTGGGGCTTGTACACGCCGTCCTTGCAGCCGATGGCGCAAGGGAAGGTGATCGGCTTGTCCTCCTCGCGGTGCGTCTGGTCGAGCCCGGTCGAGAGCGCCGTGGTGTAGAGCAGCGGCTTGATCGTCGAGCCGATCTGCCGCTGGCCCTGCGCCGCGTTGTTCCAGTCGGGAAGCGGCTGCCCCGGCACGATCTTCTGCCCGATCATGCCCAGCACCTCGCCTGTGTAGGGGTCGAGGATGGTGGCGCCGAGCGTCGCGCCGGGTGGAAAGCCCCGGTACGCCAGCGACGACGCCTCGCGGCTGGCCGTCTCCACCGCGTTCTGGAGCTTGGGGTCGAGGGTCGTGTACACCCGCAGGCCGCCCGCGCCGTATACCTTGTCGCGCCCGAAGCGGCGGACGAGTTCCTGTTCGACCTGACTCACGAAATGCTGTGCGCGGGTGCTCGTCACCGCCTTGAGTTCCTTGGCCGAGCGGTCCACCAGCTTGGCGCCCTTGAGGTTCCCCTCCGCGTCGTAGGCGACCTTCCAGCCGCGCGGCTGGAGCTTCTCGCGCCACGCCGCGTCCGCCTGCGCCCGGGTGATCCACTTGTCCTCCACCATGCGGTTGAGCAGCACCTTCATCAGGGGCCGCACCGCCGCGTAGTCGAAGTAACGGTTGGGGGTGGGCACCAGGATGGTGAGGTAGGCGCTTTCCGCGAGCGAGAGCTGCTTGGGCGTCTTGCGGAAGTACGCCTGCGCCGCCGAGTAGATGCCGTACAGTTCGACCGGGCCGCCGTCGCCCCAGTAGATCGCGTTGAGGTAGTTCTGAAGGATCTCCTCCTTGGTGAAGGCGCGCTCGACCTGCACCGAGAGCATCCACTCCTTCACCTTGCGGTCGGGGGTGCGCGCCTGCTTGTACTCGTCGAAGAGCAGGGTGTTCTTGATGAGCTGGTTCGTCAGCGTCGAGCCGCCCTGCACGTCCTCGCCCTGCGCGGCCCGCTGGAACTGCCGCCCGATGCCGTAGGGGTCCAGGCCGTAGTGCTCGAAAAATCTCCGGTCCTCGTTGGCGATCAACGACGCCGTCATGTAGGGGCTGATCTCGTCGAGGCGGACGAGGGTGCGGCTGACCGCCTGCTCGCCGATCTTGGGGACCAGGGTGCCCAGCGGCGTGCCGTCGCGGGCGAAGACGCGCGTCTCGGCCCCGAAGGTGAAGGTGTCGAGCGTCCGGTAGTCGGGCAGCTCGCGCGCCCACTTCGTCGCGTAGGTGGCACCGACCCCCGCCGCCGCGACGCCCCCCGCCAGCAGCAGGGAGGTGGTGAGTTTGAGGAATCTCAGGAACACGTCACTTCTCCTGGGGCGCGCCCGTTTCTCGGGGACGGCGGGCCTCGATCAGGTGCGTCAGCCGCCCGCGCAGGTTCTTGCCGCTCAGCGGCTTGTACACGAGGTCGTCCGCGCCGACGAGCTTGGCCTGATCGCGGGTGTGGTCGTCGTCGAGGGCCGTCATCAGCAGCACGGGCGTTCCCCGCAGCCGCTTGACGCGCTTGACGCGCGAGCAGATCTCGAAGCCGTCCATCAGGGGCATCTCGATGTCGAGCAGCAGCGCGTCGGGCGTGTGGTTTTGCAGGTACTCCAGCGCCGCCCGCCCGTCCGCCACCGCCGTGATGGTGTGTCCGTCCGCCGACAAGATCACCTCCAGCATGGTCCGGATGGCCGCGTCGTCGTCCGCGACGAGGATGGTATACGCCATACCCTCCATGATAGGGCAGCGGGGGGTGAGGGCGTCTGTGCCTCGGTGCAGGAACGGCAAGACAGGCAAAGACCCCCACGCGGGGTGGGGGTCGGGGACAGAATGGGTGGCGGGCGACGGCTTACGGGGAGGAAAAGGACACGAAAGTGCCGCCTCTCCGGGCTGCCCCCTGCTCGGAGGAGACCCCCGTGTTATCGGTGGCGATGGCCAGGATGCCGTAAAGGCCGCTGGCCGGTGTATTTTGCCACACGACGGTGTAGGGCGCGCTCGTGGCCTCGCCGATCTTCTGAACCGGGGTGCCGCCGCCACCGTAGGGATAGGCGAAGAACTCGACCCGCGCGACGCCTTCCGGGTCCGAAGCGTTCGCCGTGAGCGTGAGAGGCTGACCGCCAACATTGGAGACGGGAGGCGTGGGGTTGAAGGCCACCGTCGGCAGCGTGTCCCCCGCCTGCGATCTGCGGTAAATCTCGATGGCCGAGAAGTTGGCCGTGGCGGTGCCTGCGCTTGCCACGTTCAACACCCCGTCACTCACCGTGAGGTTGAACGGCCCCACCCGCTTCCACTGCCCCGCCTCACCGGGGGCGAAGCGGCCGACCTCCTGGCCCTCCATCCGGATGCCGTAGGCGGTCGCGTCCTCGGCCCGTACCCACAGGTAGACGCTGTAGGGAGCGTTGGGAACCGGCACGTTCACCTCCAGCCCCCCGTGACGCGACAGCGCGCTGCGGACCAGGGCCTCGCGGTCGGCGTCAGCGGCAGGCTGGAGCGGCACGCTCGTGGGCAGGACCGTGGGCGTGCCGTTCGTCGTGATCCCCGCCCGGTTGCCCGCCGAGAAGTTCGGCCCGAGGAACAGTGGCTCGTAGCTCTGCGTCTGCACGCCCTCGCCGCCGAAGTTGATCGCGCGCAACACCGGGTTCAAGGAGCTGCCCGAGTAGAAACTCGCCGAGCGTTCCTCTGACGTGGCGGCCGCTCCCCGGTCGTCCACGGCCCGCGCCGTGAAGGTGCCCTGGAAGGTGGTGTCGATGTCGTTGTTACGCGGGTACGCGAAGGTATAGGGCGCGGTGGTGTCCTCGCCGATCTTGCTCACCCCGAAGTAGAACTCGACCCTGGCGATCTTGCCGTCCGGGTCCGAGGCGTCGGCCTTCAGGATGATGTTGTTGTCGTCGACGAAGTAGCTTTGGGGAAGCGTGGAGGGGAGCAAGACCCCGTTTTCGAGGGTCCCCAGGGTCACCGTGGGCGCCTGGTTGACTGGGGACGGCGTGCTTTGCACAGGCTCGATCACGAGGTAGTCGACGATGGCGTTGCGGTCCTTGCCCCGTCCCTCGTACAGGTCGTTGATGAACGACAGGTTGAACACCTGCCCCGGCTTCAGGTCGAAGTCCCCGAACTTGCGGGTCACGTACGTCGCCGAGTCCAGCGTCGCCACCGCCAGCCGTCTTTGCGCGGCGTCGTTGAGGTCCACGGTGGGCCAGCCCTGGAAGTTCTCACCCCGCCCGCGCACCGAGACGCTGTACCGCCCGGCCTTGACGCTGCCGGGAACCACGAAGCGCACGTTGTCGTTGGTGCCCAGGAGGATGACCGCCCTGCCGCCGCTGGCGTTGGGATCGTTGATGATCCGGCCGCCGTTGCGGGGGTCGGCAACGGTCTGTGGGGTTGTGTACGCCTGGATGCTGCCTTCCTCGGCTTCCAGGGGCAGGGTGTTCGTCACGGCGGGCACCCCGGCCTGCTGGCTGCACCCCATCAACACCACGCTCAGCAGCAGCAGCCCCGCGCCCGTTCCCAGCTTTCGTCTCTGCGAGCGTGAAGAGCTTCCCGTCACGCCCTTTCTTGTTTCGGTCATCCTCTTCCCCTTTTCGTTCCCATAAGACCAACGGGAGCAGCCGATGGTGACGTCCACTCATCACTTCCGGAACTGCCCTCACCCTACACTAACCGTAGAAAAGCTCACAACCCCTTCTCCCCCAGTCAGGGTTATGTCATACCCCCGGGAGCTTCAGGAACGGTAGAGGGCCCGGCCGGGGGAGGCCATCCCGGAAGGCGAAACCCCCACGCGAGGTGGGGGCGGGGCAGGCTGCGAAGCCTCCTACGGGGCCTGGATAATGACTTTCGTCTCCGTCGTCGAGGAGAGTCCAGCACTGTCGGTGGCCCGCGCGATCAGGGAGTAGTACCCGGCGGGGGCGTTCTGCCACGCCAGGCTGAAGGGGGCGGTTCTGTCCTCCCCGAGCTTCAGGGCGCGGCTCGACGGGGACGGCCCCTTGGCGTAGAACTCGACCTTCTCGACGGTGCCGCTCGCGGAGGAGGCCTCTACGGTCAGCGGCAGGGCGGTCCCGGGGTAGGGGGCGTACTCGGGCACGGGGTTGAAGGCGACGCTCGGCGGGGTCTCGCCGGGCTGCCTGACCCGCCAGACCTCGATGGCCGAGAAGCTGGCGGTCGCGGTGCCGGTGCTCGCCACGTTCAGCACGCCGTCACCCACCGTGACCGGGAAGGGACCGAGCTTGCTCCAGACGCCCGCCTCCCGGGGGTCGAAGCGGGAGACGCTGCGGCCCTCCATCTGGATGTCGTAGGGGTCCGCGCCCTCCGAACGCACCCACAGGTACACCTCGTAGGCGGCGTTCGGCACGGGCACGCCCACCTCCAGCCCGCCGGGACGCGAGACGGCGCCGCGCATGAGTTCTTCCCGCTCCGGGCTCAGGATGGGAGGAACGGGGGCGACGTTGATGCTCTGGACGGTGCCGTTGGTGGTCCAGCCCCCCGCGTCCCCGGCGTCGAAGAACACCCCGTTCAGGCAGAAGGAGCAGTGGAACTTGCTGACCGCCGTCGCCGGTCCCCCGAAGTTGACCGCGCGCAGGGGGAGCGGGCTGGCCGGGTCGTAACCCCGCGAACGGGTGACGATCCCGACGGGCGCCGAGGTCGTCACGGCCCCCCGGTCGTCCGTCACCCGCGCCGAGTAGGTGACCGGGGTGGGGCCCGCGAGGGGCTGGTCGCGCTCCTGGCTGTGGACCAGACGGTAGGGCGCGCTGGTGTCCTCGCCGATCTTCACGTCGCCCGCGAAGAACTCGACCCGGGCCACCGTGCCGTCCGGGTCCGAGGCGTCGGCCTCCAGCAGGACGTTGTGCTCGTCCTCGAAGGTCGAGCCGTCCGCCCCGGTCAGGTTCCCGTTGTCGAGCGGTCGCAGGGTCACCGTGGGCGGCCGGTTGGCGGGCGTCGTCCCCACGGGCTCGATGACGAGGTAATCGACGACGGCGTTGCGGTCCTGGCCGGGCCCCCCGTACAGGTCGTTGATGAACGACAGGTTGAGCACCTCTCCGGGCGTCAGGTCGAACTCCCCGAAGGAGCGGGTCACGTAGGTCGCCGAGTCGAGCGTCGCCACTGCCATGCGCTGCTGCCCCGTGTCGTTCAGGTCCACGATGGGCCAGCCCTCGTGCGCCTCTCCCCGCCCGCGCACCGAAACGGTGTAGCGCCCCGCCTGAAGGGAGGACGGCACGGCGAACTCGACGTTGTCGTTGGTGCCCAGCAAAACGACGGCCTGGCCGCCGCTCGCGTCGGGGTCGTTGATGATCCGTCCGCCCGCACGCGGATCGGCGACGGTCTGGGGGGTCAGGCTGGCGGTAATGGCCCCCGCCTCCGCCTCAAGCTGCAATCCCGGGTGAGCGGCGACCCCGGCGGGGGGCACCGACCCCGTCCGGCTACATCCCATCAACCCCAGACTCAGCAGCAGCAGCAGCCCGGCCCCCCGCCCGCGCGTCGTCCCGCTCTCCGCTCTCCATCCCTTTCCCTCGACCATCTTTCTCCCTCCGGCAGCCACGGGTCGCGCTCATCCGGGCACCGCCTTCGCGTGCCCAGGGCGACCGTGATGGGTCTACCGTACCACGCGGCGGCCCGGGGGCTCTCATCCTCCTCGCCCGTTCCACATCTTTGTCCTGATAGACCTCGTGGCGGGGAGCCGGGCGCCGCAGGGGAAGTGGAGACGGCGGAGGGGACCTAGCTCGCCGCCGGGGTCGCCTCCATCCTCTCCCGCGCCTCCTGCGCGAGCTGACGGCGCAGCACCTTGCCCACGGCCGTCTTGGGGAGGTCGGCGCGGAACTCGACCGTGCGCGGCACCTTGTAGGGGCTGAGGTGGGCCCGGCAGTGCGCGGTGATCTCCGCCGCCGTGGCCGTCATCCCGGGCCTGAGGGCCAGGGCGGCGTGGACGCTCTCACCCCGGTAGGCGTCGGGCAGGCCCACGGCGGCGGCCTCCAGCACGGCGGGGTGGGTCATCAGCACCTCCTCGACCTCGCGGGGGTAGACGTTGTACCCGCCCGCGATGATCAGGTCCTTCTTGCGGTCCACGACCCGGAAGTACCCGTCCTCGTCCATCACGGCGAGGTCGCCCGTGAGCAGCCAGGTTCGCCCGTGCGCCTCCCGCAGGGCCTTCGCCGTCTCGCCCTCGCAGTTCCAGTACCCCTTCATCACGTTCGGCCCGGCCACCCACAGCTCGCCCACCTCGCCGCTCACGACGGGCTCGCCGTCCTCGCCCACCACCAGGGCGTCCACGCCGGGCATGGGAAGGCCGATGCTCCCCTCGCGCTGGTCGCCGAAGATCGGGTTGGTGTGGGTGATGGGCGACGCCTCGGTCAGGCCGTAGCCCTCGACCAGATTCGCCCCGCCCGTCAGCGCCCGAAATCTCCGCGCGGTTTCGAGCAGCAGGGGCGCGCTGCCGCTGATGCACGCGCGGATGGTCGTCAGGTCGTGCTTCGGCGTGTCGGGGTGGTTGTTGATCGCGTTGTAGAGGGTGGGCACCCCGGGAAAGAGGGTCGCTTTGCTCGCGCTGATCTGCGAGAGGACCATCCGCACGTCGCGCGGGTTGGGCACCAGGGCAATCGTCGCGCCGATCAACACGCTGAGGTTCATCGCGACCGTCATCCCGTACACGTGGAAGAAGGGAATGGCCGCCAGCGTGACCTCCTGCCCCTCGCGCAGGTCGGTCATCCAGGCACGGGCCTGCTCGGCGTTCGCCACGAGGTTGCCGTGGGTGAGCATCGCCCCTTTGGGCACGCCCGTCGTGCCGCCCGTGTACTGGAGCAGGGCCACGTCGTCGGGCCAGATCGTGACCACCTGCGGGGAGGGCGCCTGCGACCGCACGAGCGAGCCGAAGTGGAAGACGGACCCGCCCGCCCGCACGTCCACCCAGGTCCCCTCACGCCGCGCTTTGAGGGGGTAGAGCACGTTCTTGGGAAAGGGCAGCGCGTCCTGGATGCCGGTGACGATCACGCGCTTCACCGGCACGCGGGCGGCGATCTGCTGGTAACGCGGGTAGAAGGCGTCGAGCAGGATCAGCGTCTCGCTGCCGCTGTCGAGAAGCTGGTGCTCCAGTTCGGAGGCGACGTACAGCGGGCTGGTGTTCACCACCGTCGCGCCCGCGAGGAGCGCCCCGTAGAAGCTCACCACGAACTGCGGGCAGTTGGGGAGCATCACGCTGACCCGCTCGCCGGGCCGCACCCCGAGGTTCTGAAGGGCCACCGCGAACCGCCGCGCGTCCTGCCACAGCCGCCGGTAGGTGGTCGCCCTGCCCAGGAAGGTCAGCGCCTCCCGGTCGGCGTACGCCTCCGCGCTGCGGCGCAGCAGGTCGGGGAGAACTCCACCACTCGGGGTGAAGTCGCGTGGGACGCCGGGTTCGTAGTGGGCCAGCCAGGGTCTTTCCATGCGGTTCGGCACGCTCCTTGGGACCACGCTCCGGCCGTCCGGGCGTGTGAAAAGGGTTGAAAGTTGGACTCGGTATAAGCATAAAAGCGCGGCTTTTGCACTCCCCCAGCGGGTGTTTGCGGGGGAGGGCCGGTACACAAATTCCTCCAACCCGTCCGTGAACCCACGGAGGGACGGGCCGGGCTCGTGCAAGATGGCCCTATGACAGCCCCCCGCCCGGATGCCTCCCCCCACCGCCCCTACCTCGAAGAAGCCCTGCGGCTGGCGCGTGAGGCGCAGGAGGCGGGCAGCGCCCCGGTCGGCGCCGTGCTCGTCAATGCCCAGGGTGAGATCGTCGCGCGGGGCCGCAACCGGGTGGGCGAGGCCCAGACGCCCGAGCACATCGGGGCGGCGAGCGTGGCGCACGCCGAGATGGACGTGTTCTTCGCGGTGGGCAAGGTGCAAGGCGCGGGGGAGCTGACCCTCTACACCAGCTTGGAGCCCTGCTTAATGTGCGGCGGGGCGAGTGCGCTGCTCGGGGTGGGGCGGGTGGTCTGGGCGACGAGCGACCCGTGGGGCGGCTCGGGCCGCATCATCGCCTGGAGTAGCCACCCCGCCATGCAGGAGACCGAGGTTCTCCCCGCCCCCGACCCCGAGCTGGAGCGCGAGGGCGCCCGCCTCTTCGCCCCCGAGGCGAGGCGCGCCTTTCCCGAGGAGGGCTGGGCCCTGTGGCGGGAGCGTTACCCGGAAGAAACGGCGGGCCTGGAATGACCGTGCTTGTCGTGGGGAGCGTGAACGCCGACCTGACGGTGCGGGCGGAGCGGATTCCGGCCCCCGGCGAGACCGTTCTGGGCGGGGACGCCACGGTGTCTCCGGGTGGCAAGGGCGCGAATCAGGCGGTGGCCGCCGCCCTGGCGGGAGCGCGGGTGGCCCTCTGCGGCGCGGTCGGGGGGGACGCTTTTCGGGAGGCGGCCCTGCGCGGCCTGACCCGGGCGGGCGTGGGGCTCGACCACCTCCACACCCTCGATGCCCCCACCGGCCTCGCCCTGATCACCGTCTCGCCGGAGGGCGAGAACGCGATCACGGTGGCGAGCGGGGCGAACGCGCACGTCATGTCCGCGCACCTGCCGGAGGGCTGGGAGGGCTTCACCCACCTGCTCCTCCAGGGCGAGCTGCCTCCCGAGGTCACCTGCGAGGCCGCCCGCCGCGCCCACGCCGCCGGTCTGACCGTGGTGCTCAACGCCGCGCCCGCCCGCGAGCCCGACCCCGACCTCCTCGCCCACACGGATCACCTGATCGTGAACGAGCACGAACTGGCGGCGTTGGCGGGTGGAGGAGGGGATGTGGAGGAAGCCGCCCGCTCCCTCCTCGAACTCGGCCCGCAGGCCGTCACGGTCACGCTCGGGGCGGAGGGGAGTCTGACCGTCACCCCGGAGGCCCCCCACCGCCTCCCTGCCTATCCGGTTCCTCCCGTGGACACGACGGGTGCGGGCGATACCTTCTGCGGGGTGCTCGTCGCGTGGCTCTCGTCCGGTCGGCCCCTCCCCGAGGCGCTTTCCGCCGCCACCGTCGCCGCCGCCCTCGCCTGCACCCGCCCGGGGGCGCAGGACGCGATGCCGGACCTCGCCGAGATCAGGGCCGCCCTCGCCCGCCCGCGCTAGCCTGCCCCCATGCGTTACCGCACCTTCGCCGAGCCCGACTACGACGCCCTGGCGGCCCTCGACCTCGCCGCGCAGCGTCACGCCGACCCCGGCTTCGACGCCCTGCCTGACCGCGAGCGCGAGGGAAGGCTCAGCACCAGGCTCCCCGCCCTGAAGTTCTACGAGCGCAGCGAACACTCCTTTGTCGCGCAGGACGACGCGGGCGGCCTCGCGGGTGCCATCCTCGCCCAGCACGTGTGGCAAGGGGACCGGCCCATCGTGCTCGTGCGGACGGTGCTCCTCGCCCCGGACGCCCCAGCGGAGACGGCGGCGGGCCTCCTGCACGCGACGGTCAAGAGCGCGTACGACACCGCCGTCTACGAGGTGCATTTCCCGATCACGCCCGCGCTGGAGGTCGCCGCCGGGGAGGAGGAGGCGCACGTCACCGGGCGTTACGCGGTGTGTCACCTGGGCACCCGCGCGGGAACGGCCCCCGGCGAGCGGCTGGGCCCGGGTGGTCCGGGCGTGGGGAAGTCGGCGGCGGCGGGGGCGGAGGGGGGCGCATAATGGGTGGCATGACGAGTCCTGCTACCCGCGTGCTGCTCGGCGTTCGCGGCATGAACCGCGAGGCCGGGGAGCGCGTCGCCGCTCACCTGCTCGCTTTACCCGGCGTGAGCCGCGCCACCCCCGACGACGGCCAGATCGAAGTCCACTACGACCCCAGTCAGCACACCGTCATGGACCTCGTGCGCGCCGTGCGTACCCAGGGCTTCCTGGCGGGGATGCTCTAGCCCCCGTGGCCCTCGGTTACGTCGGCGTCCTGACCGTCCGGGTCGAGATGCCGTGGGTCTCCAACCTCAAGGAGAAGCGGGCCCTGGTCCGCCCCGTCGTCGAGCGCCTCAAGGCCCGCTACCCCCTGACTGTCGCCCGCCTCGACGGCCTGAACGCCCACGACTGGGAGGTCATCGGCGTCGCCACGCTGAGCAACGACTACGGCTGGGTAGAAGAAACCCTGCGCATGGCCGCCGACTTCATCGCCAAGGAGGGCGAGTACCGGGTGGTGGAGGAGAGCACCGACATCCGCGTGCTGGGGGAGGACGACGGGGACGAGGGGGAAGAGGAAGATTGAGCATCTGGAGTTGTTCGGGGGCGTGTCGGCGGCAGAGCCGGGCGCCCCTGGCCGTTGCTGTGGGTTTCGTTGGAGAGGTGGGAGAAAGTTGCTCGGCCGCTTCGTTCCCCCCGCTGCTTCGCAGCTTTGTAAGTCCCCCACAAGCGGGGAGGAGCTGAAAATACGTTGTCCGGCAAGGCACACGGAAAAGAGCGCCGACTCACAGCCGACGCTCCCCACTTTCCTGTCTTCCGTCCCTGTCAGTCTCCCTGCTTCGCCAGTTGGCTTTTGAGGGTGTCGAAGGCCTCGGGGCGCTCCAGCACGCGCCAGTTGAGGACGCTGGGGCCGCTGAAGCCTGTCACCTGACCCGACGAGCAGTCGTAGTTGGCGTTTGTCTTGCGCATGATCGGCCACACCACGGCCGCCGCCCGCCCGGCGAGGTCGCGCAGGGGCACCGGGCCGAAGAGGCGCGAGTCCTCGCTGCCGCCCGCCGTGCGGTTGTCGCCCATGACGAAGTAGTGCCCGGCGGGCACGGTGATCTCGGGCTGGTCCTGAAGGAGGCCCGCCCCGCTGGAGGTCGCGTTGTTCGCCAGGTCGCTCTGGGTGTCCCAGCAGCCCTGGTTGCGCCAGTAGTCGGTCGTCCAGCTCTGGTCGAGCTTGACGCCGTTGATGAACACCTCGCCGCCCGAGACGCGCACCCGGTCGCCGGGCAGGCCGATCAACCGCTTGATCAGGAAGGGGCGGTAGGTCCACAGCCCGAAGGCGCTGCGGTTGAGGTTGGGGATCTCGGCGGCGGCCTCGCGGGGGGGCTTGAAGATCAGGATGTCACCGCGCTGGAAGTTACCGACGCCCGCCTTGTGCAGCCAGGTCTCGTACTTGGGCACGAACACGCGCTCGTGGTCGCGCAGGTTCGGCATCATGCTCACGCCGTCCACGCCGACGAGGGTCGCCAGAAATTGGGTGATCACCACCGCGAACACGATGGGCTCCAAGACTTCTTTCCAGAGTTTCCTGAGCGGGCCGGACGCGGCCCCGGTTAGTCTCGTCATGCTGCTCCCTTGGGTTGTCCCGGCGCAGCATAGCGGACGCTGACCCCCGCCCGCACGGCGAAAGGTCCCCTCTGGTCAGGAGGCCAGAGCCCGCAGCCGGGGCAACTCGGCCCGCGCGGCCTCCTCCCCCGCCTGGATTGCCTGCGTGCCCCGGTGGAAGCTCTGGAGGTCCACCCCCACCACGGCGGGCCGCAGCAGCACGTCCGGGCGGTAAAGGCTCAGCCGCGCGTCGGTCAATTGCGCCTGCATGATGTCGGCGGCCCGCCGCAGTGCCTGAACGGGCCCCAGGTGCGCCTCCGCCTCCCGCCGCCACAGACGGCGCCGCGCGGGCAGTTCGAGGGGACCGGATGCGGTCACGTCCACCGCCACCACCCGGTGAACCCCTAAAAAGAGCGCGGCGTCCACCGGCACCTGATTGAGGACGCCCCCGTCGGCGAGCAGCATGTCCCCCTGGGGCACCGGGTCGATGGCGCCGGGGTAGGCGGTCGTCGCCCGCAGTGCCGGGAAGAGCCTGCCGCTCGACAGGTACACCTGCCGCCCGGTGAGCACGTCGGTCGCCGTCACCGCCAGCGGGGTGCGCAGTTCCTCGAAGGTGGGGGGAAGGTTCGCCCCCAGCCACGCCTCGAAGGCCACCGCGTTCAGCAGGCCCCGCCCCAGCCGCCAGTCGAGGAGCCGCCGCCACGACACCGCACCCGACACCCGCGTCAGGTCCTCGGCCGAGAAGCCCGCCGCGATAAAGGCCGCGACGAGCCCGCCGATGCTCGTGCCCGCCAGCACCCTCGGGCGCAGTCCTTCTTCCTCCAGCACCCGCCAGACCCCGATATGGGCGAGGCCCCGCGCGCCCCCGCCCCCCAGCACCAACCCGAAGTCCGACATGGGGCGATTCTAGGGGCGGCGGAAACGGGGTTGCGATTCATTCTGGCCTCTGGCTAAAGGTTTCTCGCCCCCGGCGTGAAGGCGGGATTCACGGGGCACACGCTGACCTTTGTTTGAATTGGCGGCACTGGCCGTTCCAAGCGGCGAGAGGGGAGAAATCATGTTCTATTACGACGGCAAGTTGCAGTACCCCGTTCGCGTCGAGACGCCCGACCCACGCTTCGCCCGCGCCCTGCAACAGGCGATTGGCGGCGTGGAGGGCGAAATGCGGGTGTGCCTCCAGTACCTCTTCCAGGCGTTCGGCGCACGCGGCCCCAAGAAGTACCGTGACATGCTGCTCGCCACCGGCACCGAGGAGATCGCCCACATCGAGATGCTGGCGACCGCCGTGGCGATGAACCTGGAGGGGGCTTCCAGCACCATGCAGGAGGCCGCCGCCAAGGCCAACCCCCTCGTGGAGGCCGTGATGGGCGGCGGGGACCCCCGCCAGTACCTCTCGGCGGGCATGGCGGCGCTAGCCTCCGACGCCAACGGCGTGCCCTTCGACGGCTCGCATGTGTACGCCAGCGGCAACCTCGCCGCCGACATGTACTCCAACGTGACCGCCGAGGCGACGGGCCGCGCCCTGGCCTGCCGCCTCTTCGAGCTGACCGACGACCCCGGCATGAAGGACATGCTGCGCTTCCTGATCGCCCGGGACACCATGCACCAGCAGCAGTGGCTCGCCGTGATCGAGGAATTGGGCGGTCATCAGGGCACCCTGCCCATCCCCAACTCCTTCCCGGTGAAGGAGGAACTGCGCGACGTGAGCTACGATTACGTCTTCACCGGGATCGAGGGCGTGCAGCCCCCGCAGGGCCGCTGGACCCAGGGTCCCTCGCTCGACGGCATGGGCGAGTTCCGTCTCGTCGCCGCCCAGCCGATGGGCCAGGAGCCCATGCTCGCGCCCCCCATGCCCCAGGCCTACGCCGAGACCCAGCAGATGACGGGCGCGGGAATGTCTGGGACGAAGGACGAGTCGCTGAGCTGAACCCGGGCTTTGCGCCCCGAGGAAGCGTCCCCCACCGGGGCGCTTTCCGTTTGCCGCCGATCTCACCTCCACGGCCGCCCCAGATAGGTTAACGTTGGGTGAAATGCCGCTGGCGGGTCAGATGGTGGGGGAGGGGGTCAGGCTCGTGCGCCCCCTCGGTCGCGGGTCGCACAGCGTCGTTTATTTCGCGGTGGGGCCACAGGGGCAGGCGTGCGCGGTCAAAATCTTCGAGGCCGCCTACACTCAGCATGCCGTACGGGAGTACCGCCACGCGAGCGGACTCGACCACCCGCGCCTCGTCCGGGTGCTGGCTGCCACGCAGGTGGAAGACCGTCCCGCCCTCGTCATGACGCTCGCGCGCGGCGTCACCCTCTTCGAGCGTTACCTCCGGCGGCCCGCCCTGACCTGTGATCGCCGCACCTTTTTGCTCACCCTCGCCCACGTGCTCGGGGCGCTCGACCACCTGCACACGCGCGGGCTCGTCCACCGCGACCTCAAGCCCGAGAACGTGCTCGTGGAGCAAGGTGGCGGCGCGACCGTGGTGGACCTCGACCTGTCGGGCCCGGTGCGCGAGGTCTTTCCCGTCCCCACCCGCGTGGGCACCGCCGCCTTCCAGAGCCCGGAGGCGGCGCGCGGCGAGCCCCTCGGCCCCGAGAGCGACCTTTATGGCGTCGGCGTGCTGCTGGGCTGGGGATTGACGGGGGAACTGCCCGAGCCCGGCGCTCCCGTCCTGTTCGGCCCCGACCCCCTCGCCCCCCTCTACGCCGCCCTCACCGACCCCGACCGCGCCCGCCGCCCGGCCAGCGCCCACGCGGTGCGGGAGACGCTGCTGGGGCTGTCGGGGTTGCCGTATTGAGGGGTCGCTCGTGGTGTCTTTCTCCCTCGTGGGCGACTGGCAAAGTTGCGGAGCGGAGGGGGTGTGACCCGCCCAGTCGCTTGCGGGATGCCTGGCCCTCCCGCAGCGCTCCGGGTCGTGCCTGTTCACCCCCTCCCAACCTCCCCCCTCAAGGGGGAGGGGGAAAAAGCTCAGGGTAGGCCTGCGAATCTTGCTCAAGCCCACCCTTGCGCTCCGGGCGCCGCCCCTACCCCAGAATCCGCGCCTCGTTCGGCCTCAGCGCGGCGCCGCTCGCCGGGGTATCGTTCCGGCTGCTCAGGAGCGTTGTCCCCCACGCGGTCTCGCCCAGGTCGCGCTCCTCGCCGCCGAAGTTGAGCAGGACGGTCAGGCGCTCATCCCCCAGCGTCCGCTCGAAGGCGAACACGTCGGCAAAGCCGGTCTCCAGCGAGCGGTAGTCGCCGCCGATCAGGGCGGAGTGCTCGCGGCGCAACCAGGTCAGGGCCCGGAAGTAGTTCAGGTCGCTCGTGGGGTCGTCCTCCTGCGCCCGTACGTTCACCGTCTCGAAGTCGGCGGCGAGGGGGAGCCAGGGGGTCGCGTCCGCCGGGGCGAACCCCGCATTTGGGGAGGTGTCCCACTGCATCGGGGTGCGTTCGGGGTCGCGGCTGGCGCTCGGCACGTCGGGCTGCTGGAGGCCCGCCGGGTCCACCATCTTGCCTACGGGGATGGGCACGTTCTCCATGCCGATCTCGTCACCGTAGTAGGCGGTCGGCGTGCCGCGCAGGGTCAGGAGCAGCGTCTGAGCCACCCGGTACTGCGCCGCCCCCACCCGCGTCTTGAAGCGGTGCTGGTCGTGGTTGCCGAGGACCCAGTTCGGCCACGAGGCGGCCGCCCGGCACGCCGCGTCGTACATGTCGGCGAAGGCGCGCACCTGCGCGGCGTCCCACGGCATCAGGATCAGGTGGAAGTTGAAGGGCAGATGGACCATCGGCGCGTCCCGCGTGCCCGCGAAGGGAAGCAGGCGGTCCACCGGAAGGTAGATCTCTCCCACCATCATCCGGTCGTGCCCCGGCGCCGAGAATTCGTCGAGGACCTGCCGCAACTCACGGATGTACGCGTGAGTTTCGGGCTGGTCCTGGGTGTAGATGTGCAGGAGGCTATTGTGCTCGGGCTGCCCGGGCCGCCACTCGGGGTTCTCCGGCTCGTCCAGAAAGCGCTCGTCCTCCGCCAGCAGCCAGATCACGTCCACCCGGAAGCCGTCCACTCCCCGCTGCATCCAGAAACGCAGCACGTCCGCCATCGCCGCGCGCACCTTGGGGTTGCGCCAGTTGAGGTCGGGCTGACTGGGCAGGAACTGGTGGAGGTAATACTGCCCGCTGGCCTCGTCGAGCGTCCATGCGCCGCCCCCGAAAAAGGACTTCCAGTTGTTCGGGGGGCCGCCGTCCGGGGCCGCGTCGCGCCACACGTACCAGTCGCGCTTCGGGCTCCCGCGCCCGGTCAACGCCTCCCGGAACCACGGATGGTCGGACGAGGTGTGGTTGGGCACGAAGTCGAGCATCACCTTCAACCCCAGTCGCCCCGCCTCCGCCACCAGCGCGTCGAAATCCTCCAGCGTGCCGAAGAGGGGGTCGATGCCTACGTAGTCGGCCACGTCGTACCCGAAGTCGCGCATGGGGCTCGTGAAGATGGGGGAAAGCCACACCGCCTCCACCCCCAGCGAGGCCACGTACCCCAGCCTTGAGGTGATCCCGCGCAGGTCGCCCACGCCATCGCCCGAGGCGTCCTGAAAGGAGCGCGGATAAATCTGGTAGATGATTCCGCTCTGCCACCACTGGAGATCGCCGGTAAGAGGGTGCGTCACCCGCCGAGCGTAGCAGGAAGGGCGGCGGGCTGAATCGATTCAGATTTCTCCCGTTGAGTTCGGACACCGCTCACGGGGAGAGCCCATCAGTTCGCGGGCGTGTCGCTCCCCAGGCGCACGGTCACGTCCGCGCCGGGAACGCCCTCCGCGTCGGAGAGTTGCCCGTGGCCCACGTCGCGCAGGACGGCGGAGGCGGCCTTGCCGGTGACGGTGGTGGGCACGTCGGCGCGCGGGCCGTCGGAAATCCGCACGTCCTGGTAGCCCAGCTCCTCCAGCCGGGCCTTGAGGCGGCGGGCGGAGCCGCCGGGCGCCCCGACGTTCACGACCGCCACGGTGAGGAAGCGGGGGTCGTTCGGGTCGCGGAAGTGCTCGCGGACGATAGCCTCCAGGGCCGCGCGGTCGGGAAGCCAGGTCCCGCCCCCGCCGAAGGAGCCGGGAACGGTGTGCATGTTGACCTTCAGCCCCGCCAGCGCCGAGCCGAGGACGGCGCCGACCTCCTCCCGCGTCAGGTTGGACTTCGTGTTCGCGTTCAGCGCGGCGACCATGCCGGGTAGGCGCCACCAGTTGACCGGACTTTTCACCTGACCCACCATCGCCGACAGGTAGGTCTGCTGCCGCGCCACCCGCCCGATGTCGCCCAGGCCGTCCTTGCGAAAGCGCAGGAAGCCCTCGGCCTGCCCGCCGCTGAGATGCTGGCGCCCCGGTTGCAGGTCGATGTGGAGCTTTCCCGCATTGTCGTCGTACTTCATGCGCTGCGGCACATCGAGGGTCACTCCGCCCGCCGCGTCGGTAAGCGAGCGCACGGCGTGGAGCGAGAGCAGGGCGTACCCGTCCACCCGCACGCCCGTCAGGCGCTGCACGGCGTCCACCAGCATCTCGGGCCCCCCGTGGACGTTCGAGCCGTTGATCTTGCCCCAGCCCCAGCCGGGAATGTTCATCCAGGTGTCGCGTGGGATGGAGAGCAGGTTCGCCGTGCCGTCCGGCCGGAACTGCGCGAGGACGATGGTATCGGTCAGGCCGCTGTAGTCCTCGGGGGCCGCCGGGTAGGGCCACACCGGGCTGGGCGGGTAGTTCGGTGTGACGCCCGCCAGCAGCAGCGTGACCGGGCCGTCCGCCTTGCGGGGCAAGGCCCCGTAGCGGGCCAGGGCCGGGGCGGCGGGGGAGAGCAGGGCGACCAGCCCGGCGAGGAGAAGCAGGAGGAGGAGAACGGCACGGCGGCGCACGGGGCGAGTGTAGCGGTCGGGGGATGAGGGAACAATCAACTTTGGTTCTACGTCAGTCCCACCCCGTGAGCGTCTAACCCCGCGCGGTCAGGTCGTCCAGCAGGGCGCGGGCTTTCGGCTCGTGCTCGACGTGCCAGTGGTCCAGGAAGCCCACCAGCAGGCGCTGACCAAGGCCCTCGTCGCCCAGCCATTCAAATCCTCCCACGGCGAGTAGGTCTTGCTCGGGCAGCGCGGCCACACCTGCCGCCAACTGGTCCCACGTCTCGGCGGCGTCGCGTGTCACGTCCTTCCAGGCACGGTCCCGGTTGGTGAGTTGCGTCCAGGCGTTGATCACCTGCACCTCCTCACGGGAAGGAGGGGGGGAAGGCCGCTCTCCACGCCGAATCAGGGCGACGTTCGCCACCTCCCACCGCCACCACGTCGTGAGGTGGGCCACCAGATCGAGGAAGGTCCAGTCTCGCCCCATTGCGCCCGGTGCAAGGGCGTGGCGTGGACCGATGGCCTCCACGGTGTCCTGCCACAGTTGCCGCTCGAACGCGATCCGCGCAAGCAGTTCAGCCCGGCTGTGGGGAGTGTGCATACCGGAACTCTACAGGCGTGCAGGTCCCGTACCCCCCCGGTAACGCAGCCCTCCTCGCTTCCCGGGGTAGGCTTGTCCGGCATCCACAACCCCGGCCCCTTTCCCCGAGGAGGTTTCCCCATGACCCAGCCCACCCTGCCCGAACAGTTCCGCGCCCTGCGTGCCGTGAAGGACGACGCGGGCTTCCGCGCCGAGTTCCAGAGCCTCACGCCCGAAGACCTCCCCGCCGGGGATACGGTCGTGCGGGTGACCCACTCCAGCCTGAACTACAAAGACGGCCTCGCCGTGGCGGGCAAACCGGGCGTCCTGCGGTCGTACCCGATGACGCCCGGCATCGACCTCGCCGGAACCGTGGTCAGTGACGAGACGGGCACCTACCAGCCGGGCGACGCCGTGGTGCTCACGGGCTGGGGCATCGGCGAGCGGCAGGACGGCGGTTATGCCGAGTACGCGCGGGTGCGCGCGGCGTGGCTCGTGCCCCTGCCGCCCGGCACCACCCCCGAGTGGGCCATGAGCGTCGGCACGGCGGGCTTCACCGCGATGCTGGCGGTGTTGAGCCTCGGAGAACACGGGGTCGCGCCCGGGAGCGGCGAGGTCCTCGTCACGGGCGCGGCGGGCGGCGTCGGGAGCACGGCGGTCGCCCTCCTGACGGCGGCGGGCCACACGGTCACGGCGAGCACCGGGCGGCGGGAGGAGGAGGCTTACCTGCGCTCCCTCGGTGCCGCGAACGTGATCGGGCGCGAGGAGTTGCCCGCCCTGGGGCGCCCCCTCGAAAAGGAACGCTGGGCGGGCGTGGTGGACAGCGTGGGCGGGGACACGCTCGCCGGGGCGATTGCCAGCACCCGGGCCCACGGTTCGGTCGCGGCCTGCGGGTTGGCGGGCGGAAGTGCCCTTCCCACCACCGTCTTTCCCTTCATCCTGCGGGGGGTGAACCTTCTCGGGATCGACTCGGTGAATTGCCCGCAGGAGCGCCGTCAGGCCGCCTGGACCCGACTCGCCCGCGACCTGCCCGCCGACAGGCTCGCCGAGGTGACCCAGGTCAGGCCCCTGAGCGACGTGCCCGCCCTCGCGGGGGAGATTCTGGCGGGCCGGGTGCGGGGGCGCACGGTCGTGGACGTGCAGTGCTGAACCCAGGGAGTCCGGTTCGGGCCTGACGGGGGAGGTGGGTTGAACCCACCCGCTTCCCCCCGTCGGGGCCTCGATCCCGATTATGCCGGTGACGTAACCGCGCTATCCTGTCTCCCGATGACCGCTGCCCCCGCCTCCTCGAACAGCACGGCCACCGACCAGCGCGCCCTCACCGTCCTGAAAAGCGTCTGGGGTTACGACGCCTTCCGGGGCGTGCAGGCCGACATCGTGCGCACGGTGTCGGAAGGGGGCAACGCGCTCGTCCTGATGCCGACGGGTGGCGGCAAGAGCCTGTGCTATCAGGTGCCCTCGCTGCTCCGTCCCGGCGTGGGGATCGTCGTCTCGCCGCTGATCGCGCTGATGAAGGATCAGGTGGACGCGCTGCGGCAGGTGGGCGTGCGGGCGGCCTTCCTCAACTCCACCCTTCAGGCGGAGGGGGTGCGGGAGGTGGAGGCGGCTCTGGTCGCCGGGGACCTCGACCTGCTGTACGTCGCGCCCGAGCGGCTGCTGCTCGACCGCACCCTCGACCTGCTGGCCCGCTCCCCCGTCGCCCTCTTCGCCATCGACGAGGCCCACTGCGTCTCCCAGTGGGGGCACGACTTCCGGCCCGAGTACGGGCAACTCGGCGTGCTGCCGCAGCGTTTCCCCCACCTCCCGCGCGTGGCCCTCACCGCCACCGCCGACGAGCGCACCCGGGAGGACATCCTGCGGGTGCTCGGTCTGCACGGGGCGCCGCAGTTCGTCTCCTCCTTCGACCGCCCGAATATCCAGTACCGGGTGGCGAACAAGGAGGGGCCCAAGACCCAGCTTCTCGACTTCATCCAGGCCGAACATACAGGCGACGCGGGCATAGTGTACTGCCTCTCGCGCAAGTCGGTGGAGGAGACCGCCAAGTGGCTCCAGGCGCAGGGGGTGGACGCGCTGCCGTACCACGCGGGCCTCTCGCCGCGCGAGCGCAATCTGGCCCAGGACCGCTTTCTCAACGAGGAGGGGATGGTCGTCGTCGCCACGGTCGCCTTCGGGATGGGCATCGACAAGCCCAACGTGCGCTTCGTGGCCCACCTCGACCTGCCCAAGAGCATGGAGGGCTACTACCAGGAGACGGGCCGCGCCGGGCGCGACGGCCTGCCGAGCACCGCCTGGATGGTCTACGGCCTGACCGACGTGGTGAACGTCAAGCGGATGCTCGACCAGAGCCTCGCGCCCCCCGAGGTCAAGCGGGTGGAGGCCGCCAAGCTCGACGCCCTGCTGACCTACTGCGAGGCCGCGACCTGCCGCCGCCAGGTGCTCCTCTCGTACTTCGGGGAGACGCTGGAGGCTCCGTGCGGAAATTGTGACGTGTGCCTTCAGCCCCCCCGCGTCCGCGACGCCACCCGCGAGGCGCAGATGGCCCTCTCGGCGGCGGTGCGGACCGGGAACCGCTTCGGCGCGGCGCACCTCACCGACGTGCTGCTGGGCCGCGAAACCGACAAGGTGCGCGCGATGGGCCACCACGCCCTCCCCACCTTCGGGGTCGGGCGTGAGCATGACGAGAAGACGTGGCGCGGCCTGTTGCGGCAACTCGTCAGCCTCGGCTACCTCACGGCGGGCGAGCACCACGGCCTGAGCAGCACGCCCAAGGCCCGCGCGCTCCTGCGGGGCGAGGCGACCCTGATGCTCCGGGAGGAAACCCTTGTCCCCAAGCCCGCCCGCCGTGAGCGCGACCGCTCCGCCCGTAAGGGAGGCGCCCCGGTGGACGCCCAGGACCGCCCCCTCTTCGAGGCCCTGCGGCAGTGGCGGCTGACGAAGGCGCGAGAGCAGGGCGTTCCCCCTTACGTGATCTTCGCCGACTCGACCCTGAAGACCATCGCCGAACTGCGCCCGGGCAGCCTCAACACCCTGGGCAGCGTGAGCGGCGTGGGCGCCCGCAAGCTGGAGGCCTACGGGGCGGAGGTGCTGGAGGTGGTGCGGGGGCAGGTGGGGAGCCGTCAGCCGTCAGTGGTCAGCCGTCAGCCCACCAGTGCCGAGCGGGGGACGGCGGACAATGTCGCGGTGCTAGGTCTCCTGCGGGGAGGTGGTCAGGTCAGCCCCTCGCCCAGGACGGCGACCCCAGAGCGGGAAGTCCGGCCCACCGCGCTCTTCTCTCCGGGCGTCACAGACGAGCCCCACGCGGCCACCCGGCCCCAGCCCGAACCCCGCCCCGCTCCTCTCCCGGCCCCCACTCCACAAGCCACGAGCGACACGCCACCCGCTCCCCCCAACCCCGAGGTCGCTGGGACCCTGCGTGAACTGCGCCGCGAACTCTCCCGCGAGACGGGGCACAGCGCCTTTGTGATCTTCCCGAACGCGACCCTGGAGGCCCTGGCCGTGAGACAGCCCCGCACCCTCGCCGAGTTGCGCGGGGTGCCCGGCCTGGGCGAAAAGCGCATCGAGGCGTACGGCGAGCGCATCGTGGACGCGGTGCTCACGGCGCTGGACGGGTAGGGGCTCGGGGAAGCGTCGGGAAAGGAGTGGTACACCCTCGCTGGAGCTGCGGGAGATGTTCAATCTCACCGTCGATACCGCACACACCTTCTACGTCGGCCAGGACGGCTGGTTGGTCCATAATCAAAACAACCCCAAGCCGCCTTACACAAAGTTTCAAACGGTAAATGCATCTGACGTCAACTAGAAGAATTTAGGACATGGGTTCGCAGGTCATGGCAACGACTTGGGGTTCCAAAATGGCCGACAAGGAGTAAACGGCTACAAATCCTTAGCGCAATCGGTAATTTCTAACCCAGATGAAGTGCGTGTTGGCTCATATGGTAATTGGGGTAAGGATGTGCAATTGTACCGTCAAGGAGATTTTGTTGCAGTCATTACTAAAGATGGTAAGTTTATTACTATGGCTCAATCCGACCATATTCCATCTTTCGCCCGCAAAGCTACTGCCTTCCTTAAGTTGGGGTGCCTCGGCTTATGACATTGCAAAACGTTGACGCCTTGCTTGGGAGGACTGTTACTGGAATCTATATGATTCGCTTCTTATTACCTGACGGGGAGCCAATCTATACAGATGATCCAATTATAGTGGATACACAAACCGCCTCGTTATGCTTTCGTGCAAAAGCGGAATGCTTGATTGTGGAAGATAAATGGATAGATCCATTCTCATCTAGATATGTTATGGGGAATCCTGTGTATCCAAGTAATATCGTTCAGATGAGAAATGAGATTGGAGGGAACTACATAATAGATGTCAGTAAGGATATAAAATTTAGCGTATACCAGGGTAAGTCAATTTGCAGTTATAGGTACATCAAGAACCCTTTTAATCAAGTTGTCGGAGTAGTGCTTTACCTTGACCAACTACCACTAACGTTCGTGGTGATGGGCGAGGAATGTATGATTAATCCAGCTCGCCTCCCGGAAGGCTTTCAGGTTGTTGAATCCAATATTTGACACGCCTTCTACTCAGCCGTGCTCCAATAACGAAAGGTAGCCTGACCTCCTCGCTCTGATCCGTTCAGACAAGCCGCTCCGATTGTCGGAGCGGCCCCTTTCTTCTGTTGCGGTGCTACCGAGGTGCTACCCCGCCGATTTCTGCTCAGCCCGCCCTACTGTGCTGGATCAGTTCCGCCAGGCAGGGCGCGGCCTCCCGGCGCTGCTCGTCATACAGGTGCGTGTACACCTGCATGGTGAACCCCACGTTCGTGTGCCCCAACCGATCCGCGATGACCTTCGGTGCTACTCCCCGAAAAGCCAGGAGACTGGCGTGGGTATGGCGGAGGTCGTGTATCCAGATACGGGGCACCTCGGCGGCTCTAGCGAGGGCGTGAAGGGTGCAGGGCAGGTCGGCGGAGTCAATCGCAGACAACAGGAAACTATACAACCAGCACAGGCGCACCAAAAATGGTACACTCTGGCGGTGTGACACTCTCGCCCGAACCCGAGACGCCCCAGCCCATCCTTGAGGTTCGGTTCTTCCGCACCACCGTGGGCAATGAGCCCGTTCGGGAATGGCTGAAGTCCTTGACTCGGGAAGACCGCAAGAGCATTGGGGAGGATATCAAGACGGCTCAGTTCGGCTGGCCCATCGGAATGCCCCTGATCCGCAAGTTGGAAAAGGGACTTTGGGAAGTCCGTACCACGCTGGAAGACGGGATCGCTCGCATCATCTTCACGGTCGTTGGCAACCGCATGATCCTGCTTCACGGTTTCGTCAAGAAATCCCAGAAGACCCCGAAGAATGATCTTGAAACCGCTCGGAAGCGTCTAGGCCAGGTGGAGGCGAATGGAAATGAGGAATGAGCCTGTGAATAAGCACATGGGGAGCAGCTTCGATGACTTCCTGGCGGAAGAGGGCCTGCTGGCTGACGTTGAAGTTGTGGCACTGAAGCGCGTTATTGCGTTTCAACTTGAACAGGAGATGAAGCGCAGCGGCTTGACGAAAACCGAACTGGCTTCCCGCATGGAGACCAGCCGCTCGGCGGTAGATCGTCTGCTGGACCCGGAAAATCATGCCGTGACCCTGCGGACCCTGGAACGCGCGGCGGGTGTGCTGGGCAAGCGGCTGAGGCTCGAATTGGTTTGATCCCCAGCACGGTGCTATAGCGGCGCTACACGTTCACGAAGGGAGGTGTTTTTAGCTACTCAAGCCCGAGGCGCTAATTCTTTAAATAACGTCTGGGGCGGTGTTTGTAAGAACCCATCCTGCCTCTTGACAGATGTTCAAGCTCACCGTTGGCAAGGCCTGACGCCCGCTGAACGCCTCCTCAGTGTGAGGACGCCTCCGGCTGCGGCTGGGGTGCGCCCTCACCCGCCTTTCTGACCCCGCCCCTCGGCAGCGTCAGGCTCAGCACCAGCCCGGCCGCCACCAACCCCAGCGCGAGGAGGTACGCCCGCCCCAGCCCCTCGGCCAGCGCCACGCCCCCGGCCTCGATGGCGGCGGGGCCGATCAACAGGGCCATGACCGCCACCCCAAGCGCGCCGCCCATCTGCCGGGCGAAGAGCACGCCGCTCGTCACCGCCCCCAGCTCGCCCCGGGTGGCCCGCTCCTGAGCGGAAAGGAGCAGACTGAGCATGGCGAAGCCCATCCCCATCCCCACCACGAAGCCCAGGGCGGACGTGACCCACAGCGGCGAGTGGACCGCGAAAGTCAGGGCCGCGAACATCACCGTGAGCACCGCGAAGCCCAGTTGCGAGAGGCGGGCGAGGGGCACCCGGGTCAGCAGCCGCGCGCTCCAGATCGAACTCAGCGTCCAGCCCACGAGCATGGGCGTCAGGATCGCCCCCGCCCCGGTCGCCCCGCCCCCGCCGACGCCCTGCGCGTAGAGCGGCAGGTAGGCGATGACCCCGAAGTACGCCCCGCCGCCCAGCAGGTTCCCCGCGAAGGCCACGCGCGGCACCCGCTCGCGCAGCGACCGCATCGGGAGCAGGGGATCGGGGTGACGGCGCTCCATCCACACGGCGGCGGCGAGGACGAGCAGACCGAGCCCGACCATCCCCCACAGCCGCCCCTCCAGCCCCCAGACGGTCAGTCCGCTCCCCGACGTGAACAGCACGGCGCCGGTCCAGTCGAGCCGGGCGGGGCGCGGGTTGCCCGTCTCCCGCAGGTGCCGCCACGCGATCAGCAGGGCGGCGAGCCCGAAGGGCAGCGAGGCGTAGAAGGTCCAGCGCCACGAGAGGGCGTCCGTCAGCCACCCGCCGAGGAGCGGCCCGACGAGCCCGGAGACCCCCCACACGCCGCTGATGAAGGCCTGCACGCGCCCGCGCTCGGCAAGCGAGTACGTCTCCCCGATGATGGTGAGCGTGAGGGGCAGCACCGCCCCCGCCCCCAGGCCCTGAAGGGCCCGCGCCGCGACGAGCCACTGCATGTTCTGCGCGAGGCCGCACAGGGCGCTGCCCAGCAAGAACATCACCACGCCCGCCAGGTACAGCCGCCTGCGCCCCACCACGTCGGACGCGCGGCCCCACAGCGGGCTGCTCACCGTGCTCGTCAGCAGATACACCGCGAAGGGCAGGGCGTAGAGCCGCTGGCCGCCGAGGTCGGCTATCACGCTCGGCATCGCCGCCGCCACCACGCTCGCCTCCAGCGCCGCGAGAAAGACGCCCATGACGAGGCCGGTCGTGGCGAGCCGCCGCGCCTGCTGCTGGGCGGGGGACAGGGCAGGGGGAGTCGGGGCAGTCATGGGGGGCAGGCTAGCGCGCGGCACCGGGGCACTCGTGTCGCGAGCCTTAAGCTGCCCGTCGGGAACCACCGTCCGTTCGCCGGGCCGGGATGGTCCCCCGTGGGGCCTGCTCCTTTCCGCCTCCGGAGCGCGTGCTAGCCTGCTTTCTTATGAGCCGCGTCGCCCTCAAATCCGCCCGCGAGATCGAAGCCATGCGCCGCGCGGGGGCGCTCGTGGCCGAGACCTTCCGTCTGCTCGACCCTTACGTCAAACCCGGCGCCACCCTCGCCGACCTCGACCGCATCGCGGAAGAGCACATCCGCCGGGCTGGCGCCGTCCCCGCCTACCTGGGCTACGGCCCGCGCGACAACCCCTTCCCCGCCACCATCTGCGCCTCGGTCAACGAGGTGATCTGCCACGGTATCCCCGGTGACCGGGCACTCAAGGAGGGCGACATCGTCGGCGTGGACATCGGCGTGCTGCTCGACGGCGTGTACGGCGACGCCTGCTACACGTACACGGTGGGCAGGGTCTCGCCCGAGGTGCAGGGGCTGGTGGACACCACCCGCCAGTGCCTCGCGGCGGGGCTGGAGGTTGTGAGGCCCGGCAACCGCACGGGCGACATCGGGCACGCCGTCCAGTCCCTCGCCGAGTCGCGCGGCTACGGCGTGGTCAAGGAGTACACCGGCCACGGCATCGGCAAGCGGCTGCACGAGGAACCGACCATCTACCACTGGGGCGCCCGTTACACCGGCCTCAAGTTCCAGCCGGGCATGGTCTTCACCATCGAGCCCATGATCAACCTCGGCACGCCGGACACGAGGTTGATGCCCGACGGCTGGACGGTCATCACCGCCGACAAGCTGCCCAGCGCCCAGTTCGAGCACACGGTCGTCGTGACCCCCAGGGGGCACGAAATTCTGACGCTGTGATACAGTTCCCGTCCAATCCGTTATCGAATCGGGAAAGCGCCGATTCGACAACTCCTTTCCCGGCAACCGTTTTGTTCCTCCTCGCTCTGCTCGGGTTGAACAGTTTTTGTAACTGTTCAACCGGAATCCGTATGAGTGGAGGGAGCGAGGTGGGCGGTATGGTGGGGGCGTGCAGGAAAGTCTCAACCTTTTCCTCTCGGTCCTCAGCGCCCTTTGTCTGATCGTCGCCGCCCTGTCCGGCATCCAGGCCCTTCGCAGACGGCCCGGAGCGGGACGGCGGGCCGGGCTCGCGCTCGCGGCGTATTTCGTGACCGGCGCCCTCGCCTACCTCACGTCCCCTCCCCAGGATCAGGTGCGGCTCAAGACCCGGCAGCCGCAGACCACGCCGGACCAGCCCGGGCGGTAGGCGGGCAGGGTCGTCTCGGCAGGACTCCCCAGAGGGATACCCCCTTCCCCTACAATCCCCTTTGTATGTTCATGCAGAGGGCACGGCCATAACCGGCGTCGTTTTCAAGGGCAAGCGCACGCGCGAACTCCCGCAGGGCGCCGCCGTCAGCGTTGTGGACGTGTTCAAGAGCTTTCGTACCGCGTCGGGCAGCGAGACGCACGTGTTGGAGAGCATTGATCTGGATATTCGTCGCGGTGAGTTCTTCAGCCTGCTCGGCCCCTCGGGTTGCGGCAAGACCACGCTGCTGCGAATTCTGGCGGGCTTCGAGGAGGCCGACGCGGGAGCCGTCCTGATCGGCGGGCGGGACATGACGGGCGTGCCGCCGCACCGTAGACCGGTCAACACCGTCTTTCAGAGTTATGCGCTCTTCCCGCATCTGACCGTCTTCGACAACGTGGCCTTCGGGTTGCGGCAAAAGCGCGTGCCCCCCGCCCAGGTCCGTGAGAGGGTGGTCCGCGCACTGGAGACGGTTCGCATCGCCGAATATTCCACCCGCCGCCCCGACCAGCTTTCCGGCGGCCAGCGGCAGCGGGTGGCCCTTGCCCGCGCCACCGTGAACGAGCCGGAGGTCCTTCTGCTGGACGAGCCGCTCTCGGCCCTGGACCGGGGGCTCCGCAAGGAACTCCAGGTCGAACTCTCCAACCTCCAGGAGACGCTGGGCATCACCTTCGTCTTCGTCACCCATGACCAGGAGGAGGCGCTGGTCATGAGTGACCGCATCGCCGTCATGAACCGGGGCTGCATCGAGCAACTGGGCCGCGCCGAGGAGCTGTACGAGCGCCCCCGCACCGCCTTCGTGGCGAACTTCCTGGGACAGAGCAACCTGATTCCCGGCACGGTGCGCGAGACGGGCCCGAACGGCGCGGTCGTCCAGACGCCCCACGGCCCCCTGCGGACGCATTATGGCGCCGGGCTCCCCGTCGGGCGCGAGGTCACCCTCAGCATTCGTCCCGAGAAGCTGCGGATGGAGCGCGACGATGAAACCCAGGGCAACGAGGTCCGCGCCCGCGTGGACGACATCGTGTACACCGGGGCCGAGAACCAGTACCTGCTGGAGGCGAACGGCCAGCGCCTCGTCGCCTTCCAGCTCAACGCCGACATCGGCGCGGACGAGGACTTCGACTATGAGGAGGAGGTCGCGCTGTACCTGCCGCCGGAGAATCTGGTGATCCTGGAGGAAGGGTGAGGAGAAGGGCTCAGGGGCGAGTGATGAGTGATGAGGCACAGAGGCGACTCCCCATTCCCCACCGCTCCTCACCGATGACTGGAGTGCAGCGATGCTGACCCTCCGCCGCTTCCTCGCCACCCTCGGGCCGGGCACGCTCTGGCTCGTCGCCTTCCTCGCCCTGCCGCTGCTCGTCATGCTGGGGTACTCGCTCCTGACCCGCACGGATCTCGCGCAGGTGGGGCCGCCGTGGACGCTGGAGAACTGGGGCCGGGTCTTCGGATACGACGCTCTCTTTCAGGAGTGGGTGACGGACAACCTGCGGGTGCTCGGGCGCAGCGTGTGGATCGCGGCGGCGAGTACCTTGCTCTGCGTTCTGATGGGCTATCCCCTCGCCTTCTACATCGCCCGGCAAGGCGCACGGCGCAAGAATCTGCTCCTGCTGCTGCTCATCATCCCCTTCTGGACGAACTTCCTGATCCGGGTCTACGCCTGGATTCTGATTCTGCGTCCCTTCGGCCTCGTCCCCAGCACGGCGGCGACGTTCCTGGGCATGGTGTACGCCTTCTTGCCCTTCTTCGTGCTGCCCGTGTACGCCAGCGCCGAGAAGGTGGACTGGCGGCTGCTGGAGGCGGCGCAGGACCTCGGAGCAAGCCCGGTGCGCGCCTTCCTCGCCGCCGTGTTCCCGCAGACGCTCCCCGGCCTCGTCGCGGGTCTGCTGCTGACCTTCATCCCCGCGCTCGGCACCTTTGTCGTGAGTGACATTCTCGGCGGGGCGAAGACGGCGCTGATCGGCAACCTCGTGCAGAACCAGTTCGGGCAGGCGGGCGACTGGCCCTACGGCTCGGCGCTGAGCTTCCTGCTGATGGGCGTGGTGCTCCTGGGGCTGTGGCTCTACGCGCGGACGGCGGGGCAAAAGGGGCTGGAGGAGTTGGTATGACTCGGCGGGCGGACCTGCCAGGCTCCGAGGGAGAGAGCAGGGGGCGGCGGGCGGGCGGCGTGTCGGCCCCGGTGCCGCGCAGGCGCACCCACCCCCTCCTCTCCGCCTGGGCCTGGGCCGTCTTCGCCTTTCTCTACCTGCCCATCCTCGTCCTGATCGTCTTTTCCTTCAACAACTCCCGCTTCGGGGCGACGTGGGAGGGCTTCACCCTGCGGTGGTACGGGGTGCTCGCCGCCCGTTCGGACGTGCGGGAGGCGCTGGGCCACACGCTGACGGTCGCCCTGAGCAGCACGCTCGTCAGCACGGTCCTGGGCACGCTCGTCGGCCTGGGGCTGTGGCGCTACTCCTTCCGCTTCCGCACAGGGCTGACCTTCCTGCTGGTGCTGCCCATCGTCATTCCCGACGTGGTCATGGGCGTCAGCCTGCTGATGTTCTACGCCCTCGTCCGGGGCGGCCTCGAACTCACGGGCTGGACCTTCGACAATGGCTTCTGGACGGTGATGCTCGCGCACGTGACCTTCCAGATCAGTTACGTCGCGCTGACCGTCCGCTCGCGCCTCGCCGGGTACGGCCCGGAGCTGGAGGAGGCGGCGCGCGACCTGGGGGCGAACGGGGTGCAATCCTTCCTGCGGGTGATCCTGCCCCTCGCGTTGCCGGGGGTGCTCGCCGGGGCGCTCCTCGCCTTCACCCTCAGCCTGGACGACTTCGTGGTCACGTACTTCACGAGCGGCTCGGGCTTCCGCACTCTGCCCGTGTTGATCTACACGTCGGTGCGGCGCGGCGTGACGCCCGATATCAACGCGCTGAGCACCCTGCTCGTGCTGTTCACGGTCGTCGCCATCTTGATCGGGAACGCGCTGCTCAGGCCACGCGGGGGGCGGGCGTGAAAAGGGCGCTCTTCCTCACCGCCGCCCTCCTGTCCCTGAACGCCTGTTACCGGGTGGAGCCGGAGGACGCGGGCGCCACCATCCCTCCGCCCACGGCACGCAACGACGGGCGCACCCTGCGCATCTTCATGTGGTCGGACTACATCGACCCCGAGGTGGTGAAGGACTTCGAGAAACGCGAGGGCGTGCGCGTCGTCATCGACACCTTCGAGAGCAACGAGAACATGCTCGCCAAGTTGCAGGGGGGCGGGGCCGCCTACGACCTCGCCACGCCGAGCAATTACGTGGTGCAGACGATGGTGCGGGCCGGACTGCTCCAGCCCATGCGGAAGGAACTGCTGGGAAACTTCGGCAACATCGCCGCCGGGTTCCTGAACCCCAACTTCGATCCCGGCAACACGTACACCGTGCCGTACCAGTACGCCGCGACGGGGCTCGCTTACAACGCCAAGCGTTACACGCCGCCGCAGGAGAGCTGGAACCTGATCTTCGGCCCCACCGACACCGTGCGCTTCGCCCTCCTCGACGACCCGCGCGAGGTGATCGGGGCGGCCCTCAAGTACCTGGGCTACTCGGTGAACACGGGCAGGGTCGAGGAACTGCGCGCCGCCCGCGACCTGCTGCGCCGCACGGTCGCCAAACGCGGCTTCGAGTCCTTCAGCGGCGGACCCGAGATTCGCAACAAGCTGCTCGCGGGGAGCATCGACCTGGGCCAGATTTACGTGGGTGACCTCCTGCAAGGCACCGCCGAGGACCCCAACCTCAAGGTCTTCCTCCCGCGCGAGGGCACGACGATCAGCACCGACACCCTCGTCCTGCTGCGGAGCAGCCCCAGCCCGGCGCTCGCTCGCCGCTTCGTGGACTTCGTGCTCGACCCCGAGGTCAGCGCCGCCATCAGCAACTACACCTTCTACGGCAACCCGAACCGGGAGGCGCAGCCCCTCCTCGACCCCTTCCTGCGGTCGCAGAAGGCGTTCAACCCGAGCCAGGAGGAATTGACCTCGGGGCGAGTGGAGTTCATCAACGAACTGCCGCGCGGCACGACGACCCGGCTCTACGACCGCATCTGGACGGACCTCAAGACGCGGTAGTCAGGCTCCCCCGACCGCGTGCCCCGCCGCCCGCAGCGCCGAGACGGCATCGCTGAGCCGCCCGGCCTTCACCAGCACGTAATCGGTGTCGAAGGTGGACAGGGCGAAGATACCCACGCCCGCGTCGCGCAGGGGGTTCAGCACCGCCGCCAGAATGCCCGTGAGGTGGAACGGAAAGGGGCCGTGGAGCCGTAGGGCCGCCCAGCCGCCCTCCACCCGCAGGCCGTCCGGCAGTGGGTCGGGCACGTTCCGGGTTGCCGTCACCACGCTGACCTCGCCCGGCGCTCCCACCACCGCCCACAGGTCCCCATCCGTAGCCCAGCCGGGGAGGGGAGACCCCGGCGGAAGTTGCGCCACCGTGAACTCGCCGTCCAGGACCGAGAGCGTCAAATGTGCGGATCGCGTCATGGGCCCATCTTGCCTGCCCCCGACGGGGGAAGCGCGACAAATGACGGGTTGGAAATTGAAGGCCGGGCAAAATGAGATTAGATTTAGAAGCATTAACACTCGAACCGTGGAGGCAGCCTATCTCGTGGAAACCCTGCGCGTGTCCGGGAAATCCCGGCCGAATGCGGTCGCCGGGGCGGTCGCGGCCCTGCTGCGCACCCAGGGCCGGGTGGAACTCCAGGCCATCGGCCCCGCCGCCGTGAACCAGGCGGTCAAGGCGCTGGCCATCGCCCGAGGGTATCTCGTGGGCGACGGCCTCGACCTCACCGTGCAGCCCGCCTTCGTCAAGCTCGATATGGCCGAGGAGGAGCGGACCGCCGTCAACTTGATCGTCGTCGCGCTCCACCTGCAACCGCCCGCTGGCTGAGTGACGGGGCCTTCCTCAACCACCTTGACGTTTGCCTCATAAAACTTGAGTGAGGGGCGCTAAGATGTGGACTAGGAGGAAGACCAGCCATGATCTTCGGCCCGTACACGTTCCTGATCCTCATCATCTTCGTCGCCTCGCTGCTGATCCAGGGGTACCTGAGCCGCACCTACGGGCAGTGGGGGCGCGTGCGCAACACTCACAACCTGACGGGCGCGCAGGTGGCCCGCCTGATGCTCGACGAGAACGGCCTGTCGCACATTCCCGTCAACGTGGTGCCCGGCAACCTGTCGGACCACTACGACCCCATGCGCAAGACCGTGAACCTCTCCGAGGCCAACTACCACGTCCCCAGCGTCTCGGCCCTGGCAGTCGCCGCCCACGAGGTCGGCCACGCGATCCAGGACAAGGTGCGGATGCCCGCCCTGGTGCTGCGCGGTCAGCTCGCCGTGCCGCTGAACCTGGGCATGAACCTCGCGCCGCTGCTGCTCCTCGCGGGCGTGTTCCTGCAACTCAGCGGCCTGCTGTGGCTCGGCGTGATCCTCTTCGCGGGTGCTTTGCTGTTCCACCTCATCACCCTGCCCGTCGAGTTCGACGCCAGCCGCCGGGCGCTCGCCTACCTGAATGGGCGTGGCATCGTCGCGGGGCGCGAGAGCCAGGGAGCGCGGGCCGTCCTGACCGCCGCCGCCCTGACCTACGTCGCGGGCTTCGCGATGGCGCTGGCGCAGCTTCTGAACGTGCTGGGCATCGCGCGTAGCCAGAGCGACTGAGAGTCTTCGGCCGTCAGCGATCAGCCTTCAGCGAGAAAAGACGCTCCGGTCTGGACCCGGGGCGTCTCTTCTTTTGGCTGACGGCTGCCCGCCGAAAGCTGACCGCTCCTACACGCTGAAACCGAACATCCGCATCTGGCGCTTGCCGTCCTCGGTCATCTTGTCCGGGCCCCACGGCGGCGTCCAGACGAACTCGACGTTGACCTCGCTCACCCCGTCGAGGCGGCCGACGGCCATCTCGGCGTCCGCGCGGATGAGGTCCTGCACCGGGCAGCCCACGCTGGTGAGGGTCATGGTGATGTCCACGACGCCGCCCTCGCCGATGTCCACCCCGTAGATCAGCCCGAGGTCCACGACGTTGACGGGAATCTCGGGGTCCTTGACGACCTTGAGGGCTTCGAGCACCTGCGCCTCGCTCGGCAATCCCTCCGGGGTCGCGTCCTTCGCCCTGACGTTGGCGTCCGTGATGTTCGCGTCGTCCATCAGCCCTTCCCTCCTTCGGTGGGCAGACCGCTCTCCGCCCAGGCCAGCGTGCCGCCCGCGAGGTTCACGACGTTCTCGTAGCCGTGGTCGAGCAGGTACTGCCCCGCGCGGGCACTGCGGGCCCCGCTGCGGCAGATCATCACGATTTCGCGGTCCTTCGGCAGTTCCCCGTAGCGGGCCTCGAACTCGCTCAGCGGCAGCAGCCGCGCCCCCTCGGCGTGCACCTCCTCGTACTCGTGCCCCTCGCGCACGTCCACGAGGAGCGCGCCCTCCCGCACCATTCTCTGCCCCTCTTCGGGCGTGACTTCCCTCATGGGGCCAGCATAGCCCAGGGCCCTCTCCCCAATGGTGCAGTCGCAATGGTGCGGGCGGAGGCGGGCTACACTCCCCCCATGCCTCTCCCTGGCGGCGTCACCGTCATCGACCTGCGGCCCGAGGACCTGCGGCGGCGTGAGCCCCTGGAACGGCTGACGAGGCTGCCGGTGCGTGCCGTCTCCCTCGACGCCATCGAGGACGGCACCCACGGGCTGAGCCGCGACCTCGGGCCCCTCGTCGTGATCTGCGAGCGGGGGGCGCGTTCTGGGCTGGCCGCCCGCTATCTCCAGGCGGACGGGCTGGAGGTGAGCGCCTACCCCGGCGGCGTTCCGGCCCTGGCGCGCGAGGGTGAAGAAAAGGCCTGAGCGGCACGGACGGCCCCGCCTCTACCCTGAGCCGTGGACGTTTCTCCCGAACAGTTCGAGCGGATGGCGAAGGCCACCCTGGTCGCCTACGCCACCCGACTCGGCCCCAGCCTCGACCTCACGATGGAGACGGAGCCAGGGCAGGTCCGGTTCCTGCTGCGGCGGCAGACCACTCCCTCGGCGGAGACTTACGGGGCCGCCGCCGTCGTCGCCAAGCCCGCCGTGGACGCCGACGGGGTCGAGCCCTTTCAGCGGGTGCTCGACCACCTGCTCGATCTGAACGAGAAAGACGCGCTGCCGCAGGCGCCGGACGGCGGCAGGTCGCCCACGGTCTGCGAGTACCGGGCCGGGGAGGACTTCCGGGTCCTGTCTTAACCGTCCTGGGGCCAGGGGAACGCGGTAACTCCCCGGGAATGCCCCGTTCCTACGCTCGCCCCATGTCAGGCGATGAGGACGCTTCCAGGAACACCATCCTCGTGACCACCGACACCAGCGCGCTCGGCGACCACGCCCTCGCGCACGCTCAGGCCCTCGCCGCCGGGCTGGGAGCGGAGCCGTGCGTGCTGTTCGTGCAGCCCGACCCCCTGCCCGCCGTCGCGGACGGGTTCGCCTACCTCCCCGTCACGAGCGAGGAGGACCTGCTGGAAGAACGGCGACAGGTCGAGGCCAGGCTCGCCGCCCGCGTGCCGGGAGCGCGGGTACACGTCGAGCGGGCCGCCAGTCGTCCGGTCCAGAGCGCGATCCTGGGGGTGGCGCGGGACGAGGGTGCCCGGTTGATCGTGATGAGCACCCACGGTCGCAGTGGCCTGAGCCGCGCCCCGCTCGGCAGCGTGGCGGAGGGGGTGGCCAACCACTCGCCCGTGCCCGTGCTGCTCGTGCGAGCCCACCACCGCGTGACCTCCTGGCCCAAGCGGGCCGCCTGAGCCCCGTTCCCTGCCTCACGCTCCCACCTGTGACGAGCGGCTAAACTGGCGCGTTATGCCCGATGCTGCCCGGCGCCGTGCGCGCGTGAAACCGGAAGTCATGAGTCCCGTCGGTGGCTGGTCCCAATTGCGCGCCGCCGTGGAGGCCGGGGCCGATGCCCTTTTCTTCGGCGCCCGGGCCTTCCACGCGCGGGCGAAGGTCGGCTTCACCAACGAGGAACTGCCCGACATCATGCGGGCGCTGCACGAGCGCGGGGTGCTGGGCTTCGTCACCTTCAACGTCCTCGTCTTCGACCGCGAGCTGCGCGAGGCCGAACGGCAGCTCATCCACCTCGCCGAGAGCGGGGTGGACGCGATCATCGTGCAGGACCTGGGGGTCGCGCGGCTAGCGCATCAAATCTGCCCCGATCTCCCCATCCACGGCTCCACGCAGATGAGCATCACCTCCGCCGAGGGGGCTGAACTCGCCCGCCGCTTCGGGGCGAGCCGGGTCGTTCTCGGGCGCGAACTGAGCCTGCGGGACATCGGGCGCATCGCCTCTCAGACCGACCTCGAACTCGAAACCTTCGTCCACGGCGCCCTGTGCGTCAGCTACTCCGGGCAGTGCTTCTCCTCGGAGGCGTGGGGCGGGCGGAGCGCAAACCGGGGCCAGTGCGCCCAGGCGTGCCGCCTCCCCTACGAGATGCTGGTGGACGGGGTGAAGCGCGATCTCGGCGACGCCCGCTACCTGCTCTCGCCCGGCGACCTCTACGCCCTCCATCAGGTGCCCGACCTCATCCAGGCTGGCGTGAACTGCCTGAAGATCGAGGGCCGCTACAAGGACGCCGACTTCGTGGCCCTGACGACGGCCGCCTACCGCAAGGCCGTGGACGAGGCGTGGGCGGGCCTGCCCCTCAGCGTGACTCCCCAGGAGGAGCGCGACCTGGAGCAGGTGTACTCGCGCGGCCTGGGCCCCCACTTCCTGAGCGGGACGAACCACCAGGCCGTCGTGCGGGGCCGGGCGCCCAGGCACCGGGGCGTGCGGGTGGGCACGGTGCGGGGCGTGACCGAACGCGGCGTCCTCGTCGAGCTGTCCGGGGAGGTCAGGCCGGGGGACGGCCTCGTCTTCGACCCCGCGAACTGGCGCACGCCCCAGGGACGCGAGGAGGGCGGCTTCCTGTACGGCCTGTGGCAGCGCGGGCGTCAGGTCGAGACGGTGCGCCCCGGGGAGACCGCCGAACTCCGCTTCGGGCGCGGCGCGGTGGACCCGGCGCGGGTGCGACCCGGTGACCCCGTGTGGCGGACGCACGACCCCTCCCTCTCCGCGCGGGTGAAACCCCTCCTCGAAGCGCAGGACCCCGTGTACACCCGCCCCGTGACCGCCCACTTCCGGGGCCACGTCGGGGAGGTCCCCGCCCTCACGCTGACCGACGAGCGGGGCCACGGCGTCACGGCGACCCTGGAGGTCCCCCTCCAGCCCGCCCGCAACCGCGCTCTGGATGAGGGGGCCCTCGCCGAGCAACTGGGCAAGCTGGGCGGCACGGGCTACCACCTCGCGGGCCTGACCGCCGACCTCGCCGGGCCCGGGTTCCTCCCCGTCTCGCAACTCAACGCGCTGCGGCGGGAGGCGGTGGAGCAATTCACCGCCCTGCGCGGGCAGGCTCCCGAGCGGGACATCCAGGCGCGGCTGGACGAGGCGTTGCGCGAGACCGGAGCCCCACGCCCCACCGCCCACACCCCACAACCCCGCCTCCACGTCCTCGTCCGCACCCCCGAGCAACTGGACGCCGCGTTGGAGGAACGGCCAGACTCCGTCACCCTCGACTACCTGGAGCTGTACGGTCTGAAACCCAGCGTCGAGCGGGTGAAAGAGGCGGGCATCCCCGTCCGCGTCGCCAGCCCGCGCATCCTCAAGCCGACCGAGCAGAACCTCCAGAAGTTCCTGCTGTCGCTGAATGCGGAGTTGCTGGTGCGGTCGGGCGGGCTGCTCGAAGGCTTGCAGGGCACGCCCGACCTGCCCCCGCTCACGGGTGACTTCAGCCTCAACGCGGCGAACGTCCTCACCACCCGCGCGCTGCTCGACCTGGGGCTGGGGCGCGTGACGCCCACGCACGACCTCAACGCCGCGCAGATCACCGACCTCGCGCGGCTGGTCGGCCCGGAGCGGCTGGAGGTCATCGCCTACCAGCATCTCCCCGTCTTCCACACCGAGCACTGCGTGTTCTGCCGTTTCCTGTCGAGCGGGACGGACTACACCAACTGCGGCCACCCCTGCGAGTCACACCGGGTCGCCCTGCGCGACGAGCGGGGGTTCGCGCACCCCGTCATGGCCGACGTGGGCTGTCGCAACACCGTCTTCGAGGGCCGTCCCCAGGTGGCGGGCGCCCACCTCACCGACTGGCTGGCCTCGGGCCTGCGCGACTTCCGCCTCGAATTCGTCCACGAGTCGCCCCAGCAGGTGCGCGAGGTGATCCGCCTGCACCGCGCCTTCCTGGCGGGGGAACTGGGCGGGACCGCCCTGGAGACCCGCCTGCGCGCCCTCTCCGACCAGGGGACGACCGAGGGGAGCCTGTTCGTGCCGGAGGGCTTCGACCGCCTGCCCGCCCTGCCCGTGCTCTAGGGTCGGGCCGGACTTAGGCGACGCTTCATGAAGCCCCGCCTGCCAAGATGTTCACTTCCTCCCGAAGAACGGGCCCCGTACGATGACCCATGCGCGCGGCGGAACCCGTGAAAATTGAGCGGCACGACGTGGAGGGAAGGCAACACCACACCAACACGGGGGTGCGCCCGGTCCACACCTACCGTGAGCACGCGCATGGGCTTTTCGTCGCCCGGGACTTCGTGGCCCACCCGCGCATTCGTCATTGGCAGGCGCACCTCCTCCCGGAGATCGGCGTGCAGGTCTGCCGCTACGACTTCCACGGCCCCCGCGAACACGACTACTACATCGACATCGCCACCGTGACCCGCGCGGGCGACCTCTGGACCGTCCGCGATCACTACCTCGACGTCATCGTCCACGACGGCATGGCCGCCGAGATCGTGGACACCGACGAACTCCTCGCCGCCCACGAGGCGGGCCACATCGGCGCGGACGAGTTGTGCCGGGCCGTCTCCATCGCCCACCGGGTCGCCTCCGGCCTCGTGCGCGCCCGCTACAGCGTGCCCGAGTGGCTGGCGGGGCAGGGGGTGCGGGTGGAGTGGCTGGCCATGCCCGAGACGGTGGCCGTCTGAGGGGACACTCCCGTTAGCCTGGGCCATGCGAGGTCCCGCCGCCCAGTCCCGACTCGAAGCCGCCCTGCCCGCCGCGTTGAGTCGGGTCACCGCCACCCCCGGCGTCCACGCGGTGCTGTGGTGCGGCTCGGCGTCGCAGGGGGAGGCGGACGCCCACAGCGACCTCGACTTCCACGCGCTCGTGACCGGGGATCAACGCTGGCGGGGCAGCTTCGTGGTGGACGGGGTGCCCGTCGAGGTCTTCCACAATCCGCCCCGGAAGATTCGGGCGATGTTCGCGCAGGGAGAGGCGGCCACCGTCGCCATGTTCGCGGAGGGACGCGTGCTCGTGCCGCACCCCGACCTGGACGCCCTCGTCGCCGAGGCTCGCGCGCTGTACGCGGCGGGTCCGGCCCCACGTCCCCCCACGCCCGCCGAGCGGCACATGCTGGTGGACGAGGTGGTTGAGGCGCAGGCTTCCGTGAGCGAGCCCATCCACGCCTACCTCGTGGCGAACGCCGCCGGGAGGCTGGTTCGGGCCCTCTACGCGGCGCGGGGTTGGTGGGAGGTGGGGCCCCGACACTGGCTGCGCGACCTGGCGGCGCGTGAGGCCGGGGCCGCCCGTCAGCTTCGCGTCGCGCTGAACGGGGCGCGTCCTGAGGAGCGGCAGGCGGCCCTGGAAACCCTGGCCCTGGGTGTCCTCGGCAGCCTGGAGTACGGGGAGAGCGCCACCGAGCCCCAGGCCGTCCCCTGACCCCTACGGAATCGGCACCTCCGCCTGGGTTCCCGGCGGCAGTTCGAGCAGGCGCCGCAGCGGCGTCTCCCCGTGCTTGAGCAGGAAGGTCAGGAAGTTCATCTCCCGCTCCTGCGGGGTGCCCAGCGGCAGGAGGTGGCGCTTGAGGCGCGTAAGTTGCCGCGTCCGGTCGTCCTCCTGGCGGGCGAGGGCCCGGAGGGCGAGCGTCTGGAGGTGACGAATCCGGCCGGTCGTCCGCAGGTGGGTGCGTTCGGCGGCCCGGGCGAGGGTGGGGTCAAGCGCCCCGAGTTCCTCCGTCAGGGCGCGCAACTCGGCGTCCAGGGTGGCGAGGCGCTCCTGGGAGGCTGCCCCCGCCCCCCGTTCACGCGCGAGCGCCCGGCCCAGCACCCCCTCCGGGTCGGCCTGCACCTCGGCGGCGGTCGCGTTCAGGCGGGCGAGGAGCCGCGCCACGTTGGGCTCCAGCCACGTCACGCTCAAGCGGGGCCACAGCAGCGGTTGCCTCAGCCCGTGGAGTTCGTACACCCCGGCAAGCTGCGCCCCGTACGCGATTTCCCCCGGCCCCACCACGAAGGCGAGCGTGGGCAGCAGCGCGTCCTGCACGACCGGGCGCAGCCCCGCCGCCGGCGTGAGACACGAGGGGTCGGCGTCGAGGAGGGCCAGAAGCTCCTCCCGCGTGTACGTCCCGGTCTCGGTGGAGAACCGCTTCCCGTCGAAGCGCAGCAGCCGCCGCTGCCCGTCCCCCTCCTCCAGAAAGAGGTTCGTCGCCCCCGCCGGGCGGCGCAGTTGCGGCTCGAACCCCGCCTCCAGCAGCCGCTCCGCCGCGTCCTCGATCAGGGCGGGGCCACCCAGCGGACGCTCCAGTTCACGGTCGAGCGTCGGGGCCATCAGCGTCGCCAGGGCCGGGTGCAGCGGATCGAGCACGAGCAGCCCGGCGGGGGCGAGCAGCCCGTGGATCAGGCGCGCGAACACGTCCGCGTAGCTCCCCCCGCCCGCGACGGCCCGCTCCACCCTCGAACGCACCGCCGCCCGGTACTCGGGAGCCGTGTCGAAGGCGTCGAGCAGGCCGAGGACCTGTGCCGTCCACTCCTCCCGCCACCCCACGCGGCCCACCGGCACGCCCTGCGGCACGTCCAGCGTCAGGCGGCGCAACTCCTCGCCGTGGTCGAGGAGGGTGGTCGAGGCCACCTCCGCCGCGTCGTGGTCCTGGCTGGCGACCCAGTAGACGGCGACGACGGGCGCGTCCTCCCGGTCGAGCTGCCGGGCGAGGAGCGCGGCGTCCGCCCCCTTGTGGACGCTGTACGCCGGGCCCGTGAGAAGCCCCGCCTGCTGCCCGGTCACGACCACGCGGGAGGCGGGGTGCGCGAGCCGCGTGAGCGTGGCCTCCACGCGGGCGTCCAGCGTGCCCAGGTCGCGGTGGTAGGCGCGCAGGGCGTCCGCGAGGGCCACGCGGTCCACGCCCCGCCGCCCCTCCCGCGCCGCCCCCTCCAGGTCGCCCGGTCGCAGCCGGAAAAAGCCGGGCAGATCGCCCGCCCGGTACGCCGCCGCGATACTCCTCGTCACCTTCACAGCCCCACCGTCTTCCGCATCGGGCCCAGCCTAGAACGTTTGCGCGCCGGGGTGGCGTGCCGACCTCACGGACAACCTTTCGGGAGAGTCGCCAGGGGCCAGTCGCCAGTCGCCAGGACACCGCTAGGAGGTCCGTCAGCCTTGAGCAGGGCAGAGGTAACAGAGCTGAAAACCGGCAGGCTTTTCTCTTAACTGGGTTCAGGTTGTCTACGACAGAGGCAAGCAAATCAGATGTGCTTACGACCTGGCGTTTTCGCTCTTTTGACCCTCTCCACTCTTGGGAGAGGGCGTTGCGAAGCAACGGGTGAGGGGGCGTGTGACCAGCCCAGCCGCTCCCCCAGGGCCAAGGAACGCCTCGCCCTCCGTGGAGAGAAAAGCCTGCAAAACCGGGCTTTTCCTGGCCGCTGGAAGCTGGCGACTCCCCTACCTCAGCGGCTCCCGCGAGGCGTTGATCAGCCCCGCCCGGTCGGTGAGGATGATGCGGCGGTACCCCAGGTCGAGCAGGCCCCGCGCCCGGAAGTCGCCGAGGAGCTTGGTGATGGTCTCCCGCGTGCTGCCGACGACGTGGGCGAGGTCCTGGTGCGAGACCCGCTCGCGCAGGGCCAGCACCCCGCCCTCCGGCCAGGTGCCCTCCCGCTCGGCGAGGGCGAGGAGGGCGAGGGCGAGCCGCTGCGAGACCTCCATGAAGACGAGGCCGGAGAGCCTTTCTTGCACCCCGCGCGTCTGCCGGGTGATCTGCTCGGTGAGGGCCACCCCGACCGCCGGGTGTGCCCGGGTGAGGCGGGTCAACGTCTCGCGGCCCAGCATCAGCGACTCGGTATCGTCCATGGCCTCGGCGTACATGCCGTACCGCTCGCCCGGGAGCAGCGCCGACGCCCCCAGCAGCGATCCGGAACCGTGGACGTCGAGCGTGACCTCGCGCGCCGCCGACCCCAGGCGGTACAGCCGCACGCTCCCGCGCGTGAGCACATGCAGCGTCTCCGCCGGGTCCTCGGGATGAAAGAGCAGCCCCCCCCGCGCCCAGCGGCCCACGCGCGCCGCCGC
Organism: Deinococcus aetherius; assembly: GCF_025997855.1. Classification (NCBI taxonomy): domain Bacteria; kingdom Thermotogati; phylum Deinococcota; class Deinococci; order Deinococcales; family Deinococcaceae; genus Deinococcus; species Deinococcus aetherius. The sequence continues at coordinate 1,651,462 of NZ_AP026560.1, read as the reverse complement.
CATCACCTGCGCGAGCGTCTCCTGGGGCAACGCTCCGAATGCACCGGACATCATGAGTTTCAGTGTGCCACACCGGATTCCGCAGGAGGACAGCCCGGCCCCCGGCCCCGGCACCCCCCATGTTACAATTCGCGCCACGCATGACCCGACCCCAGCCCACCGCCCAGTCCCACCCGGCGGGGCCGTCCTCCCCGGCGGAGCGCCTGACCCTCTTCGATCTCCCGCTGGACGTGATCGACCTGGAGGGAACGCTCGCCCGCCTCGGTGGGTGGATGTTCCGCGCCCCGCGCGCCCCGCATACCGTCGTCACGCTCAACCCGGAGTACATCGTGCAGACCCGGAACCGCCCCGACCTCGTGGCGGCGGTGCAGGAGGCCGACCTCGTCACGGCGGACGGCATCGGCATCGTGTGGGCGGCGCGGCAACTGCACGGGCGGGAGGTCCCCCGCGCCCCCGGCTACGACATCGTCAAGGGGCTGATGGCGCGGCACGGCGCGGAACTGCGCGTCTTCTTCCTGGGGGCCCGGCCCGGCGTCGCCGAGCAGGCCGCGCAGAACGCCGCGCGGGACTACGGCATCGGGGTCGCGGGCGTCCACCACGGCTACTTCGACCTCCCCGAGGACCGCCGGGTCGCGGAACTCGTCGGCGCGTCGGGCGCGCACCTCGTCCTCACCGGGATGGGGGGCGGGCGGCAGGAGACTTTCAACCAATACTGGCGGCAGGTGCTGGGCGCCCCCGTCATCATCGGCTGCGGCGGCGTCATCGACGTGTTCGCCGGGACCGCCGACCTCGCCCCCACCTGGACGCGCAAGCTCGGCGTCGAATTCCTCTGGCGGGTGGGCCTCGACCGCAAACGCTGGAACCGCGCCCCCCGTCTCGCCCAGTTCGTGCGGATGGTGCGGGCGGAGAGAAAACGGCGGTAGGGGGGAGGCGTGCCCCTCGCCGCCCTCTACGACATCCACGGCAACCTCCCCGCCCTGGATGCCGTTCTGGCCGCCCTGGAGCGGTTGGAGGTTGAGCGCATCCTCATCGGTGGGGACGTGACGTACGGGCCCTTTGTGCGCGAGACGCTTGACCGCCTGCTCGCCCTCGGGGACCGTGCCGTCTGGATTCGCGGCAACGCGGACCGTGAGCTGGTCGAGTTCTTGGACACCGGCACCACCCGCGCCCCCCTTCCCGACGATCAGCGGCGGGCGCTCGCGTGGGAGGCCGGGCAGATTGGCCGGACCCACCGCGACTTCCTCGCCGCCCTGCCCCACCGCCGCACCCTGGAGGTCGAGGGGCTGGGGCGGGTGCTGTTCTGCCACGGCTCCCCCCGGAGCGACGAGGAGATCATCACCCGCCTGACCTCCGGGGAGAGGCTGGGGCGTGTCCTCGCCGGGGTGGAGGAGCGGGTCGTGGTGTGCGGGCATACCCACGTCCCCTTCGACCGCGCGGTGGGCGGCGTGCGGGTGGTGAACGCGGGCAGCGTGGGGATGGGGTACGGGCCGCCCGGGGCCTCGTGGGCTTTGATCGGCCCGGGGGTGGAGCTGCGGCACACCGAGTATGACCGGGAGCACGCGGCCACCCGGTTCCGTCAGAGCGGTCACCCCCTGAGCGAGACCTTCGCGGAGGACGTGGAGCGGCCCGCCTCGGCCCAGGAGGCGAGCACGTTTTTCGAGGAACTGGCGTTGCGGCGGGAGCGGGACGACGCCCGTCCCTAACCCACCTCCCCCAGCGCCCCGTCCAGCGCCTCCAGCATTTCAATCACCTCGCCGTCCGTGACGGTCAGGGGTGGGCCGAGGAGGAGGTGGTCGCCGCGCGTGCCGTCCACCGCGCCGCTTCCCGGGTAGGTGATCAGGCCGCGCCGCAGGGCCGCCGCCGCCACCCGCGCCGCGATTCCAGGCGTCTCGAACGCCCGCCCGGTCGCCGGGTCGCCGAGCACCAGCCCCAGGAGCAGGCCGTGGCCGCGCGCCTCCAGCACGCCCGGATGCTTCGCCTGCAACTCCCGCAGCCCCGCCAGCAGCCGCTCGCCCCGCACCCGCGCGCACTCGACCAGCCCCTCCCGCTCCACGATGTGCAGCACACTCAACCCCGCCGCCACGCTGACCGGGTGCCCCGCGTACGTGAAGCCGTGCTTGAAAGCCCCCGATCCGTTCATCACCGTGTCGTACACCTCCCCGCTCGCGGCGAGCCCGGCCAGGGGAGCGTACCCGGCGGCGAGCCCCTTGCCCAGCACGACGATGTCCGGTGTGACCTCCCCGCCCAGCCGCACCGCCAGAGGAGTGCCGCAGCGGCCCATCCCGCTCATCACCTCGTCGGCGATGAAGAGGACGCCGTACTCGCGGCAGATTTCGGCGACGCGCGCGTGATACCCGGGATTCGGGGCCAGCGCCGCGTCCGACGCTCCCACCACCGGCTCGGCGATGAAGGCCGCGACCGTTTCCGGCCCCGCCTCCTCCAGCACCGCCCGCAGCCGTTCGGCGTCGTCCTCGCCGCCCAGGGTGGGGTCGGGTCGGGGCATCTTGGGCCATGCCGCCTCGTTCATCAGGGGGGCGTAGAGGGCCCGCCGCGCGCCCATCCCACTCGCCGCGAGCGCCCCCAGCGAGGCGCCGTGGTAGCTCGGCACCCGCGTCACCACCCTGTAGCGCCCCGGCTCGCCGCGTTCGACGTGGTACTGCCGCGCCAGCTTGATCGCGCTCTCGTTGGCCTCCGACCCGCCCGACACCGCCCAGAAGCGGTAATCCGGCAATCCCAGGAAGCGCACGAGCCGTGCCGCGTACTCCTCCAGCACGGGTGAGGTGAACTGCGACCCGTGGACGAAGGGCAATTCCCGCGCCTGCCGCGCCATCGCCTCCCCGACCTCGGCCCGTCCGTGCCCCACGTTCGCCACGAGTGCCCCCGAGGAGCCGTCGAGGTAACGCCGCCCCCCGGCGTCGAAGAGGTAGACGCCCTCGCCGCGCACGGCGGTGGGGGAGGGCTGGCGGGAGCGGTAGAAGACGTTGCTGGGGTGGGTCATGGGGCCTTTCGGGAAGCGGTCAGCCTTCAGCTATCAGCGGTCAGGGAAAAGAAGGGCGGCAGGGCCAGCCACTCGGGCAGGGGTGGCGAGCCCTCCACCTCCAGTGTCCGGAGAATCAGGCGGCAAGCGGCGCGGTGCGGGCCGAGGTCGGGGAAGGGGAGGTGTTCGGCGTATCCGGCCTGGAAGTGCTGAGCACCCTCGGGTGTGAGCAGGAGTTCCCACAGGCACAGGTCGAGTTCGGGCGGGGCGAGGGCCGAGGCCTCCACGTCCACGAGCGCGAAGGGCTGCCCTTCCCGCCACACGAACTGCGTGCCCGCCCAGCCGAGGAGCATGGGCACGGCATGGGTGGGGGAGGGGACAGCGGTGAAGGCAGCCTCGACCTCCGGCCAGTGGGGAGCCCATGCTTCGGGGTCGAAGTGCGAGGCGACCTCGCGCACCACGTCCAGGGCGCGCGGGTAGAAGTCGGCCAGGGGGAAGCGGGTCCGGCCCGTCACGTCTCCGAAGGCATTCGAGGCGTGCCCGTGAATCCTCGCCACCCGCCGCCCGAGTTCCGCCGCGTCCGCCTCCCGCAATTCACGGGGCGGCTCGCCCACCACGAACTCGACGACGAGGGCCGGACTGCCCCGGAATTCGGCCAATCCCAGCACTTCGGGGACCGCCCACGCTCCAACGGCCCGCCAGCGGTCGTAGGTGACCGAGACCGCCCCCAGGTCGCGCGGGTCGGCGCCGAAGAGTCGCGTGAGCCCCAGCATGAACGGGCTCACATCGGGCGAGGTCCACCACGGACGGCGAACGATCACCGGGCCCCCCGGCATCTCCACCCGCCAGACATGCGAGGCCCGGCTGGAGTCCCCGGCGTTGAGTTCCGTGACCCCGAGCGCCCGGGTCAGGTCCCCGGCTGACGGCTGAGAGCTGACGGCTGACCGCTCCCCTACCACGTGTCCCCCCCGCCCGGCGGCGGCCACAGCCCCAACCCCTGCCGCAGGATCACGACCTGCCCGAGGTGATACACACCATGCCCCGCGAAGTTGGCGAGCATCGCGGCCCAGGGCTGGCCGTCACGCGTGACCCCCGCCGTGAAGGCCGGGTCGCGCGCCAGCGCCCGCAGCCGCTCCTGACCCGCGAGGAGCCGGGCACGCAGTTCCTCCCACGGCCCCGGCTTGGGCCAGCCACCCGCCGCGTGCTGGGGCCAGGCCGGGGAGCCTCCCCCCGCCGCGTCCAGCAGGAAGTCCTGCCAGAAGGCCACATGCGCGACGACCTGCGCCACCGAATGCGGCAACCCCTCCGGCACCCGCCCCGCGTCCTCCGCCCCCAGGCCCTCCAAGGCCCGCTCCCACGAGACGTTCGCCGGACCGCCAGAGAACAGGTTCCCGACAGCCTTGCCAAAGGCCGACGGCTGAGGGCTGACCGCTGACGGCTCCCCTACCACGTGTCCCCGCCCCCCGGAGGCGGCCACGCCCCGAGTGCCTGCCGCACCGTCACCACCTGCCCGAAGTGGTGCGCCGTGTGCAGCGCGAAGTCCGCCAGCAACTCCCCGATGGTCTCCTCGTGGTTGACCGGGTTGGCGAGGTCGGGCCGGGCGGTGTGCGTGTCCACCCGGGCGAGCAACTCGTAGAACTCGCCCCGCACCCGCGCCCAGTCGCCCTCGGTCACGGCGGGCCAGGTCTCGGAGGCGTGCTTCGGGTACGGCATCGCCCGCCCCTCCTCGATCACGTCGAGCATCCAGCGGTTCCACCAGTTCACGTGCGCCACGAGTTCGGCGACGCTGTGCGGCAGGCCCTCGGGTCGGCGGGTGGCCGTCGCCGCGTCCAGACCGCTGAGGCTCGCCTCCACCCCCACGAAGGCCTGCCCGCCTCGGAACAGCTTGGGCAGCAGTCGGGCGAAGGCGAGCTGGGCGCGCTCGTTGCGGTCGGTGGGGGGATCGGTCGTCATGGGAGTCAGTTTCGCAGAGCGCGCCCGGGAGCGGGTTACCCTGGCCTTGAGATGAGTCCCGAAATCAGGACGGCGAGCGAACTCGGCCTCGCGCTCCGCACGCTGGACGACGTGCCAGAGGTGGTGGGCGCGGCCTATGACCTGGACGGGCTGATCCTGACGGAGGCCGATCTGTCCCCGGAGTTCTTCCGCCTGCGGAGTGGACTGGCGGGCGAGGCGTTCCAGAAGTTCACGAACTACGGCATTCGCGTCGCGCTGGTGGTGCCCGACTTCACGGCGCACGGGGAGCGGTTCGCCGAACTCGCCTATGAGCACAGGGCCCACCGCTGGATTCGCTTCGTCCGCACCGAGGAGGAGGCCCGGGCGTGGTTGTACTCCTCCTACGAGGCCTGAGTTAATACTTCTGCGCCACCGTCTTCGTCTGCACGAACCAGAAGAGGTAATCGGGCCCGCCCACCTTTGCGTTCGTGCCACTCATGTTGTAGCCGCCGAAGGCGTGGGTGCCGGAGAGCGCCCCCGTGCATTTGCGGTTGATGTAGAGGTTCCCGACCTGGATCAGGCGCCGGGCCTCGTTGATCTTGCCGGGGTCGCGGCTGTAGAAGGCGGCGGTCAGCCCGTACTCCGAGTCGTTGGCGAGGTCGATGGCGTGCCGCCAGTCGCGGGCCCGGGTGAAGGTCAGCACCGGCCCGAAAATCTCCTCCTGAAAGAGGGGGTCCTTCGGGTCCACGTCCGCGAAGATGGTGGGCTGGACGTACCCGCCCTCGCGCTCCCCCACGTCCGCCCGCTCGCCGCCCAGAACGAGGCGGGCGGTCTGCTTCCCGTTCTCGATGTACCCCATGATCCGCCGCGCGCTCCCCTCGTGGATGACGGGGCCCAGGGGGGCGTTCTCCTCGGGCGAGCCCACCTTCAACTCGCGGGCGAGCGTCACAACCTTGTCGAGCAGCGCGTCGTACACGCCCTCCTCCGCGATGACCCGGCTGCACGCGGAGCACTTCTGCCCGGCGTACCCGAAGGCGGCCTGCACGATGCCCGTCGCGGCGGCGTCGAGGTCCGCGTCCGCACAGACCACGGTCGGGTCCTTGCCGCCCATCTCGGCCATGACGCGCTTGAGCCACCGCTGGCCGGGCTGCACCCGCGCCGCCCGCTCCATAATCCGGCAGCCGATCTCCTTGGAGCCCGTGAAGGCGATCATCCGCACGTCCTTGTGGTCCACGAGCGGATCGCCCAGCACCTCGTCCGTCCCGGTGACGAACTGGATGACGTTCCGGGGCAGCCCCGCCTCGAACATCAATTCCACGAGGAGGAGACTGCTCAGCGGCGTCTCGGAGGCCGGTTTCCAGACCACCGTATTGCCCGCCGCGATGGCTCCCAGCGCCATCCCCAGCGGGATCGCCGCCGGGAAGTTCCACGGGCTGATCACCGCGACGACGCCGACGGGCTCGTAGACGGTGGTGACGTGCTCGTCGGGCATGGGGTAGACCGGCTTGCCCTGCGCCCACTTCAGCGTCTCGCGGGCGAAGACCTCGAAGTGGTCCACGCACTCGGCGACCTCGCCGTCGGCCTCCGCCCAGTTCTTGCCGTTCTCCAACCCCATCACGGCGTTGAACTCCATCCGCCGGGCGCGCAGCAGTTCGCCCGCCCGCTTGAAGATCGTCGCCCGTTGCATGGGGTCGGAAAAGCGCCACGTCTCGAAGGCCTCTTTCGCGGAGGCCACTGCCTGCTCCAACTGTTCGGGCGTCGCCTTGGGGAAGCGCCACACCACCTCGCGCGTGTCGGCGGGGTTGCGGACCTCGAACGTCTCCCCGCCCTCCACCCGCTCGCCCCCCAGGTACATCGGGAAGGTGCGGCCCACGTACTCCTCGCGGACCTTCCGGTACGCCTCCCGTTGCGCCCGCGCCACGTCCTCGCGCCCGAACGGGAAGTACGGTTCATGCTCGAAGGGGAGAAAGCCCTCCATCAACGTGCTCGTCATCGGTCCTGCCTCCTTATGGTCGAGGTGAGGCTAACACGTGGCGCAACGAGGGGTAAAGCCGCTGTCGGACGGCAAAAAAAGCTCTATCGGCAACGATTCGCGGGTATTCGCCCAGCCTCCTTACCTTCCAAATGAAAAGCGCCCCTGGACCGAGGGGAAGCTCTGCTCCGCCCTCATCTTGTGGCCCGTGCCCAGTTCTCCGCGTGGAAGCCTATAAACTACCGGTTAGTAGGTAAAGGAGGTGATGGGGCAGCCCGGGAGGTTGCCTGAGCCGTTCACGTTGTCGGCTCCCGCGCGAGAACCGCTAGGTTGGGCTCATGCCGCGTCCGCGCAGGGAAGACGCCCGAGACACCCGCGAACTGGCCCTCCGGGCGACCAGCGCGCTTCTGCACGAGTACGGCTATCTCGGGGTTTCGATGGACGCCGTCGCCGACCGGGTGGGGGTTCGCAAGGCCAGCCTGTACCACCACTTCCCGGACGGCAAGGAGCAGATGGTCCTCGAACTCGCCGAGCGGGCCATCGAACGTGACGCCGCCGAGTTCGCCCGGGCCATCCGGGACCACACGACCGCCCGCGCCCGTCTGACGGTCATCGCCACGTACGTGCTCTCCGGGCCGGTGCAGACGGGGCGTATGGTGCGCGACGCCCTGCGCTTCATGGCCCAGGAGCACCAGGACCGCGTCTTCGACCACTTCTCGCGCCAGCACCACCTCCGTATTCGCGGCGTGATGGAAGACGGCGTGGCCTCGGGCGAACTGCGGCCCCACGATACCGGGCGCAGCGCCTGGGCCTTCCTCGACCTGATCTCCGAGATGGGCTCGGGAGGGGAGACGCCACGAAACGCCGACCTGGCCGCCTGGATTGCCAATCTCCTGATCGACGGCCTCGGCGCCTGATCGCCCTTTCAAAAACCTACCAAACGACCGTTCAACAAGTCTCTCGTTCTCCCGGAGGTTCATGGTGACGACTTCGACCCGCCCCCCGTCCCGACCCACTCCCCGTTTCCGCTGGTGGCACGCCCTCGGCATCTTTACCGCCGCGAACGTTGTGAGCATTCTCCCCGCCGGGGTGAGCGGTGACGAGGTGTTCTACAACAACTTCCGGCGTCCGGCCGTCGCCCCGCCCGACTGGCTGTTCGCGCCCATGTGGCTCTTTCTCAACGTCACGTCGCTGATGGCCCTCGCGCGGGTCGCCAACGACCCGGAGCAGACCGGGGACCACCGCAGGGTCTACGTGCTGGAGGGAAGCGGCTGGGTGCTGTTCGCCGCCTTCAACACCCTGTACTTCGGGTTGAAAAGCCCGGTGCTCGGCGCGGTGGACACGGCGGCGGGCCTCGCCGTGGGGGCGGGGAGCCTCGTGTACAGCCTGAAGGTGGACCGCCGGGCGGGCCTGCTGATCCTGCCGCGTGTCCTGTGGCTGCTGCTCGCCACGTACGTCTCGGCCTCCGTGGCCCGGCACAACCGGGACGAGTTTCTCGGCCGGGGCAAGAGCTAACCCTGCCCGCGGGCCCACAGCGCCGCCCCGATCAGCCCTGCGTCCGCCCCCAACTCCGCGTGGACGACCTCGGGCCGGTAACGGGCGGGGAAGTGGGTGAGCGTCTCCCGCACCCGCGCCAGATACCCGGGGCGCAGGCCGACGCTGCCGCCGAGGGCCACCCGCGTCACGCCCAGCAGCGCGGCCAAGTCGGCGATCTTCCAGGCGACGAGGGCGGCGGAGTGGAGGTAGACGGTCTCCGCCACGGCGTCCCCGGCCTCGGCGGCGTCGCACAGGGCGCGGGCGTCGGGGTGGCCGAGCGCCCGTGCCCGCTCCCCCAGCGCCGTGCCGCTCGTCTCGAACTCCAGCGGGCCGAGGGGACCCAGCGCCGGAACCTCCACCCCGGGCGACCATGCGGCGGGCACGCTCACGAAGCCCAGTTCCGCGTCCAGCCCGTTGGCGGCGAGGTGCAGCCGTCCGCCCAGCACGAGACCCGCCCCCACCCCCGTGCTCACGGTGATGAACATGAACTCGCCCGCCCCCCGCCCCGCCCCGGCCGCGAACTCGCCCCAGGCGGCGGCACGGGCGTCGTTGAGCGCCGCGCACGGCAGGTTCAAACCGCCGCCCAGCCGCTCGGCGAGAGGAATGTCCGTCCAGCCGGGAAAGGTGTGGGTGGCGGTGGCGGTCACGCGGCCCCCGGCGACGGCCCCCGCGCAGGCCACCCCGAGGGCCGAGGCGTGCCCGGCGAGGGGCGCGGCGAGGTCCAGGGCGGCGGCGATCACGGCGTCCGGGGAGGCGGGTTTCGGCGTGCGCGTCTCCCGCCGTTCGGTGACGCGCCCGTCCCCAATCAGCGCGGCGCGGACGGACGTGCCCCCGATGTCGAGGGCGAGGAGAGCTGTGGGGTGGAGACGGGTGTCCGGTTGGGCGTTGGGAGAGGTCACGGCCCCATTCTGTCTAATAGCGCCACCGAATTCGCCCGCCGGGCTCCACCACGAAGTGAACACCGAGTCCGGGAGTGACGTACGCGTTGGCGTGGAACTCGTCACGCAGCCCGTCGAAAGTCAGCGAGGCCCCGCCATCGTTCCTGATCGTGAGGGGCACCCGCCAACTCCGCCCGGGCCGCAACTCCTCCAGCCCGGCACATTCGTGAATGCACAGCCGCAGGTGGCGCAGTGTCTCCCCGCTGTGGTTGACCACCCGTACGTCCGTGATCGGCCAGAAGACCCCATAGGCCCACGCCCCCAGCCCCAACAGGCTCAGCCCGAAGGCGGCGGAGGGAAGCAGGCGGCGGACGTTCATCCCTCCAGGTTGCCCGCTTTCGCCTCCACGGACATCCCCCTTTCGGCGGACTCCCGCACCATCAGCGGAAAGACGCCCGTGAACAGTCGGGGCCAGGCGAGATGGGCCTCCCCGACCTTCAAGCCCAGCCCCGTCCCCGCGAAGTGCCGCTCCCACAGCGCCCGGATGCGTGGTGTGATGATCTCCCGCAGGTGCGCTTCCGCCGCGTCTCTCTGCTCTCCCAGGTCGAAGGGACTGGGGTTGTCCAGCCGGGCACGGACTTCCGAGCGGGTGAACGCCTGATACAGCGCGTCGTCCACCATCCTGGCAAAGAGCACCTCCGCGTGTGCGGCCCGGTCCCGCACCAGGGGCGCGAGCTTGCCGAAGGCGACCGCGCTCCCCAGCGTGTTCCCTGCCGTGTTCCAGGCGCCGTAGCCCGCCAGCCGGGCGAGGGGAAGGCTCTGCATCAGCGTCCACAGCCGCCGCTCCGCCCCGTTGGGGTAGGCGATGTCCGCGAGGCTCACCGCCCGGCCTGCCGAAAGATCATCCCGCAGGTCGTCCACGAAGGCGGGGAGGTGGCGGTGCGGCGTGTCCACACTGGCGAAGTCGGGTTGAAAGCTCGCCTGCCTCGTGCCCGGCGTGTTCACCGCGAGAATGAAGTCGGCCTCCCCGGGGCTGTCTGCCGGAACGCACCCCGCCGCCCGCAGGTGTGCCCGCACGAGTTCCCCCGCCGGGCGGTCCTCGTAGATCAGCTCCGCGCCCGCGCCCAGGGTGCCGCTGTAACGCACCCAGGCCCGCCTCCGCTCCGGTGCGAGCGCCCGCGCGATCAGGGCACACGGCACCTCGTCCGCACCGGGGTACACGTCCAGCCTCTCCCAGACGCCGAGTTCGTCCGCTCTAGCCTCCAGCATCCGGCGGTCGAAGGCGGCGAGGCCGTAGGGGGTGGTGTCGTCCAGCGTCAGGCACAGGTGAGTCAGGGTGCCCCCGGCGAGCAGGTCGAGCGCGGCGAGGTGCAGGGCCCGGTTGCGCTCGCGGGTGCCCACCCAGTCGGCGAGCACGTCTGCCGGAAGGGCCGCGTGCGCCTCCTCCAGCGCCGCCCGCTCCCCTGCGCCATGCCGCGCGTGGCGGTCGAACGCAGTGGAGTACGCCCGCAACTCGCGTCCCCACTCGCCGTAGTAGGGTTTTTCCTCGTGCGGGTCGTTGTCGTGCGCTACCCGCACGATCACCCCGAAGGCGTAGAGGCGCAGGTTCGGGTTGAGCCGCCTCGCCTCCCGCAACGCCCCCAGCCGCTCCAGCACGAGGTCCAGCGGGTCCGACACCCGCCGCGCCGGAATCATCCCGCCCAGGCACAGCGTCTCCAGGCAGACGATCAGGGCGTCGGCGTGCGGTGCCTCGTCCAGCAGCCATTCGCGCAGCCGGTCCGTGTCTCCCGGCGTGAAGAAGTGCGGCAGGGCGTCCGGGGGCGGAACACGGACCTCGGCGCCCGTCATGCGGGCCAGCCCCACGGGAAGGTCGAGCGTCGGAGGGCGGGTGTCGGGGGGAATCAGCAGCAGGCGGGGGGAGGCGCGCATCCCCTTCACCCTAAAGCAGCAATCCGGCGAGAGGACGAAACGAAGCCGCCCGACGCGCAGGGAGTTCAGGAGACCCCCCGCGAAAGTGGGGGAGGAGGGGGCAGGAGGCCCCTTCTTCCGGCGCGTCGGGCAGTCCTCCACCCCCAGCCTCAGGCCGGGTGCAGCCCCGCGAACTCCAGCCCCGTCGTCTCCTCCCAGCCGTGGGCGACGTTGAGGCTCTGGATGGCGTGCCCCGCCGTGCCCTTGACGAGGTTGTCGATGGCGCTCATCAGGACCACGCGGCCCGAGTCCACGTCCATCTCGAAGCCCAGGTCGCAGTAGTTCGTGCCGTCGAGGAGCATGGGGTCCGGGTAGCGGTGAATCCCCTTGGCGACCTTCACGATGCGGATGAAGGGCTCGCCGCCGTACACCTCGCGGTAGGCGCTCCACACGTCCCGGTCGGAATAGCCGTCGGGAATCCACGCCTGGATGGTCGAGAGGATGCCCCGCACCCTCGGCGTGCTGATCGCGGTGAGGTGGATGGGGAAGTTCCCGGGAAGCTCCTGCTGCACCTCGGCCGCATGGCGGTGCCCGACCGGCTTGTACACCCGCAGGCTCCCCGCCCGCTCGGGGTGGTGGCTGGCCTCCGTGGCACTCGCCCCCGCCGCGCTCGACCCGACGAGCCCCGTGGCGATGATGTCCCTGGGCAGCAGCACCCCCAGCTTGAGCAGCGGATACAGCGCCAGGATGACCCCCGTGGCGAAGCACCCCGCGCAGGCGATGCGGGTCGCGCCGCGCAATTCCTCGCGGTGCAATTCCGGGTTGCCGTACACCCACTCGCCCAGGCGATCCGGCGTCGGGTGGTCCTCCCCGTAGGTCGCCCGGTACACCTCCGGGTCCTTGAGGCGGAAGTCGGCGGAGAGGTCCACGATCACCCGCCCCTTGCCCTCGAACTCCCCAATCCGCTTCGCCGCGCTCCCGTGTGGCAGGGCGAGCACGATGATGTCGGCCTCCTCCAGCTCGGCGGCCTTGCGGAACTTCAGCCCTGTGCGGCCCCGCAGGTTGGGGTGGACGAGGGCCACCGGCTGCCCCGCACTGCGCTCGCTCGTCACCTGCGTGACGTTGAGATGCGGGTGCCCCAGCGCCAGCCGCAGGAACTCCCCGCCCGCGTACCCGCTGCCCCCGACGATGGCGACGCTGCGCCGCTCTGAATTGGGCCGTTCTTGACCAGTCATCCGGCCCAGTTCAGCACACAGGCGGGATAAGAGTGTTCATCGCCTTACGTGTTGAAGGTGAGAAGGCATCACCGCTTGCCATACACCAAGTCAAGGACTGCGAGGAGGTCGCCGTTCACGGCCTCTCCCGCCTCGGCCCGACTCCGCACCTCATCCGGTGTCAGCCACTCGCCGCCGCTGAAGTCGTCGGGGTTGAGCTTCGGCTGGCCCTCGAACGGCACCTCGTACACGCGAGTAAAACAGCGCAGGTGGTGGTCGTGGGGGCTGAACGCTCCGGCTCCCTGCCAGCCGGTAACCGCCACGTCGAGGTTCAGCTCCTCCCGAGCCTCGCGGATAAAGGCCTGGTTGCAGGACTCTCCCGCCATCACCAATCCGCCCACGCTGAAGTCGAGCGCACCGGGCCAACGGGTCTTGTAGGTGGCCCGGCGTGGGATGAACAGCTCGCCCGCCGCGTTGCGGAGGAAGGCCACCACGCCCCACTTGTGCTTGACACCTTCCGACGCCGAACGCCACAGCACGCCCCTCACCTCCCCCGCGTCGTCCAGCAGGTCGAGGAGTTCGTCTTCCCCGGGTTCCAGCGTGTGCCTCAGAAGGGTGCTGTGATAGCGGACCCGCAGGTCGGGCCGCGCCGCCTGCAACATGTGCCAGAGGGTGTGTCCCTCGCGCTCGAAGCCGTGCCACTCGTCCTCCCCGCCTCGCAGGAAGGCCGCACGCATGGGCAGGGGAGAGGCTGGATCATTGCGGTTCAGCGTCGAGTCGAACGCATCTGCCCAGGCCAGAAGCCGCGCGGTGAGGTTGGCGGGCAGGTTCAGTTCGGCGGGGTCCAGGTCGCCCTCGCCATCCGGGCGCCACAGCGGGAAGCACTCGTAGTCTGCCAACAGGCGCAGGGTGTCACTCATCGGCCTGATCGTCGCATGGGTGGGTGTGGCATCCGCGCGCATATGCCCGTCTCCTCCCGGACGCTTGACACGCGCAGGCCCGGCCGGATAACTGAATTTGGACATCGACCCTTTCCAGGAGGTCTACCTCATGCCCGACCCCTCCACCCTCGCCCTCTTCGTCGTCGCGGCGCTGGCACTTCTGCTCGTGCCCGGGCCGTCCGTCCTCTACATCGTCGCGCGCAGCCTGCACCAGGGGAGGCGGGCGGGGCTGGTCTCCGCGCTCGGCGTGCAGACGGGCGGGCTCGTCCACGTCCTCGCGGCGGCGGTCGGGCTCTCGGCGCTCGTGCTGTCGTCCGCCCTGCTGTTCAGCCTCGTGAAGTATCTGGGAGCCGTGTACCTCGTGTTCCTCGGCGTGCGGACCCTGCTCGGCCCCGAGGAGACTCACGCGGTCCAGATGCCCACCCCCAAACACCTCAGTCAGGTCTTCTGGCAGGGCGCCCTCGTCAACGCGCTCAATCCCAAGACCGCCCTCTTCTTCCTGGCCTTCCTCCCGCAATTCATCCGCCCCGAGCGCGGCCCGGTGGCCGTCCAGACGCTGATCCTGGGTGCCCTGTTCCTGCTGCTGGCGACCCTCAGCGACGGCATGTATGCCCTGCTGGCGGGGACGGTCGGGAAGCGGCTGCAAGGCAACCGGGTCTTCGCTCGGCGGCAGAAGTACGTGACGGGGGGCGTCTATATCGCGCTGGGAATAGGCACGGCGACCGTCGGACACAAGTAGGCGCCGGGTGCGAGGAACACTCCCACACCCGGCGCCGCTCCAGTTTGGACCGCCCCCTACTTCCCCCCGCCGATCAGCGTCAGCCCGATCAGCGTCGGGTTCGCCCCCTTGCCCTCGCTGACCAGGGTCACGCTCTGGATGGCGACGTTCGGCTTGGGGTTGGCCCACTCCAGCACAGGCACGTTCACGTCCAGGCCGTCGCGCGTCTTGCCCGCCCACCCCGGCGCGGCGATCATGCTCGTCGGCACCGTGTCCGTCCAGGCACGGATGTTGCGCCCGTACTCCAGCGGCACGTTCAGCGTGCTGCCGTCCGCGTAGCGCACCTCGTACCGCCCGATCACGTCGCGTGGGGTGGGACTGGGCCAGCCCGTCGTGTGCAGGAAGGCGAGGGCGTCCGCCTTGCGCCCCAGTTCGACCGTCGCCCGCTCGGGGAGCCCCTTCGCCGCCGCCCGGTTCCCCCGCAGCATCACGGCCCCGCGCACGTCGAAGCGGTAGGACCCCAGCCGCACGTTCCCGCTCGGGAGGTTGCGCAGGTCGGTGTCCGGTCCCTTGAGAATCCAGCCCTGCTCATCGTCGTCGGTCAGCTTGCGGGTGACGAGCGGTGTGAGGTTGACCAGGGCACCCGCCGTGTTCCGGTAGGCGCCCGGCATGTACAGGTCCCGGAACACCGCGTCCGCCCCCGTCACCTTCCCCGCCGGATTCCAGAAGCTCGCCCCCGCCCGCACGAAGGCCACCCCCTGCTCCGCCTGCCCGTCCCAGATGCTCGGGTTGCCGAAATACCCCGACCAACGTGTCTGGATCATGCCTGCGGCCCCGACCTGTGCGGCGGCCCGGCTCAGGCCCTCCGCGTTGCCCGGCTCGTGCCAGGAGGCGCCGAGTACGGGAAAGCCCGCCGACTTGATCCGCGCGAGCATCGGGAACTCGTTGCCCGGCGCGTAGGCCCAGTACGCGACCTGAATATCTTTGGGCAGCCGCGCGGGCAACGAGTCGATCACGCTGTCGGCGAAGGCCGCGTCGTGCCAGATCATCGTGCCCACGTTCTGAGCCTTCAGGAAGTCGTGGAGCTTCACCGTGTCGTCCACGAACAGCCGCTCGAAGCCTGCCGCCTTGCCGTTCGGACGGGCCGGGAAACGGTCGCGGTTGCGCACCTCGTCGTGGCCGATGTGGATGACCCTGGGCTGGAAGACCTGCACGGCCTCGCGCAACACGGGGAAGATCACCCGGTCGTACGTCTGCGGGTTGAGCGTGTCGTACGCGAAGGGGTTCTGCGAGTCCGGGTCCTGCACGAGGTCGAGATTCTTCCCGCCCTGGAACAGCCACTGCGTGTGCCCCAGCGTCTCGATCAGGGGGATGACCTCCAGCCCGTGCTCGCGGGCGAGTTTCGCCACCCGTGCCGCCTCCGCCTTGGTGGCGCCGCCGGGATGGGCCCAGCCGCCCGACCGGGCCACGTCCCACTGGACGTAGTTGCTCATCACGAGAACGGCGTTGTACTTGAGCCCAGCGAGCATGGGGATCAGGCGGTCGTTCACGGCCCCGCCCGAGCCGTCGAGGTACAGCATCGCCACCCGCTGCCCCAGGGCGGGCGAGTCCTGCACCCGCGCGAACCGCACCCCGTCGGGCGTGAGCAGTTGCCGGAGCGTCTGAGCGCCGTAATACGCCCCTTCGGCATCGGCCCCCACCACATAGGCCCCCGTCCCGTCCACCCACAGCGCGTACCCCTCCGCCGCCTCGGTGTCCAGGCCCGCCGCCCGCGCCTTCGCCGCCAGCCCCGCGTCCGCCCGCGTGCCAATGACGATGCTGCGGCTGCCTCCATCGGGGAGACTCGCCCCCAGCCTTGTCTTCCACTCGCCCCGCAGGTCGCGCACGGCCCAGCCCAGCTCGGGCGCGTTCCCCACCACCCGCACGCCGAGGCCGGAGAGGGGGAGCACTCCAGTCGGAAACTCCGCCTTCCTGGGTTGGGGCACGAGGGTTGGGCTGGGTTGGACGGCCCGCGCGTCGGGGACGGGGGTGACGGGGAGGGGGGCGGCGAGGGCGGGGGAGAGGAGGAGGGCGGTCAACAGGAAAAGGCTGGCTGGGCGCACTTGTTTACCTCGTGGGAAAGGAGGGCAGGCGGGGCCTGCCACCCCCCTCCCCGGCCCTCCCCCACAAGGGGGGAGGGAGAAAAAAGGCCAAAAGGGGCGGCACGCAGCCCGGTCCTCCCAGGCTCGCGCGCCGCCCCTCATCACTTCGTTTGCCCTTACAGGCTCGCGTTCCACGCCTTCACGATGTCGTCGAGGGCCTGCTTGGCGCCCTTCTGGCCGGTCATGGCGGCTTCCACGTTGTCCTTGAAGACCTTGTTGAGCTTGCTGGCGTCGGGGTACACGAGCGTCAGGTCCTTGGCCTTTTTCAGCTCGGTGCTGGCGACGAGCTTGCCCTGGTCGATGGCGCCCGCGCCGCCCTGCTTGAAGAAGCGGTCCGTGCTCGCCTTCACGGTGCTCGGGAAGGTCGTCTTCGTGACCTTGGAGAACTGGAGCTGGTTCACGTCGTTCGTCAGGAAGAGGGCGAGTTTCTGCGCCAGCGCCTTGTCACGCGCGCCCTTGGGCACGGAAAAGCCCATCAGCGGCGTGTGGATGACGTTCCCGGCAATGTTGATGGGGTAGGGCGCGACCTTCGTCACGTCGTAGACGTTCTTGTTGTCGTTCGCCACGCGCAGGATGAACTGCGGCCCGGTGATCAGCATGCCCAGCTTGCCGCTCGAATACAGCTCAGTCGCCGCAGTGAAGCCCCGGCGCATGGTGTCCTCGGGGATGTAGCCCTTCTTGTACAGGTCCACGTACGTCTGGAGAAGCTGGACGTGCTGCGGCGAGTTGAACACCGCCTTGCCGCCCGACTTGTCGAAGACCGGCAGCCCCGCCTCCTGGAAGAGGTACAGCAGGTTGAGGTTGTTGATGTTGGGCACGAAGCCGTACATGCCCGTCTTGTCCTTGATCTGACGCGCGGCGGCGATCAGGGTCTGGATGGTGCGGGGCGGGTTGTTGGGGTCCAGGCCCGCCTTGCGGAAGATGTCCACGTTGTACGCCACGACCTTCGGCGCCCAGTACCACGGCAGGCCCATCACCTTGCCGTCGTACGTGAAAGTGTTCAGCGGGCTGGGGAAGTACAGCTTCTTCTGGGCGTCCGTCAGGGTCAGCGGCTCCAGCGCGCCCTGGTCCACCATCTTCACCACCATGTCCGAGGACAGGTTCACGGCGGCGGGCGGGCGGCCCGAGGCGATGGCGGCGAGGAGCTTTTGCTCGATGGCCGAGGCGGGCACGTCCACCCACTTCAGGTCCACATTCGGGTTTTCCTTCTCGAACTGGGCGACGAGGCGGTTCATCTCGTCGTTGAAGAGGGGCGCGAGCGCAATCGTCCAGAACTCCATCTGCGTCTTCTGCGCGCTGGCGCTGCCGAGGGCGAAGAGGGCGGCGGTCACGAGGAACTTCTTCATGGGCACTCCTTGAGAGCAGGTTGAGGGCGTGCCCCAGACTGTAGCGTGAGGTTCCTGAACGCGTCTGAGAGGAAAGGGGCGGGGTCTCATGTGGGGCGGGGGATGGGATGCCCTGCTACGGTGACGGGGTGCGAACAAGCCTGCTCAGCCTCGCCGGGTTGGAGTTGTCGATCCATGACGAGGAGGAGTTGCGCGGGCATCTGACGCCCATGTGCGAGGGCCGCTCCGCCTAAGTCTGGTTGGGTGACCCGGAGAACGGCCCTCTGCTCCTGCTCGGCAACGGGCGAGAGGCGTGCCTGATGCATCTTCCCGACGTGGACGGGGACCACCCGGGCTGGACGACGCGGGCGACTGAGGCTGAGGACCTGGAAGAGACGGTTTCCGGGTTTGTCCTGAGCAACGGGCAGGTGGACGGGTTTCCCTCGTCGTGGGTGGTCCCGCTTCATGAAGGGGTAGACGCCTTCCTCCATTTCTACCGGCGTGGCGAGCGTGCCCCGTGGTTGATCTGGCGTGACGATTCCAGCCTGTAGCGCGGCGAAAGGCCTACTCACCCCCGATTCCGCCCAGCACCAGGCCCACGATCTGCTCGGCGAGGCGAGGCCGGGGCAAAAGCTCCTGCAACTCGGCGAACTCTGCCACGAGCCCCAGCAGGGCCCAGGCCGCGAACTCGGGGTCGTGGGGGGGCAACTCGCCTCGCCGGGCGCCGCCCTCCAGCACGCCCAGCACCTGCCCGTACACCCGGGTCTGAAAGGCCCGCGCCATGTCCTCGGCGTGAGCCCGAGGCAGAAAACGGCCGCTGTCGCGCAGGACCCGCGCCGGGCTGCCGCTGCTTTCCAGCCCCCAGCGGGCCACCGCCTCCAGCTGGGCCCGCGCTCCCCGCGCCGCCAGGATCGCCGACGAGAGCGCGTCCCCGTGCCGCTCCAGGCTGCGGTGCCCGACCGCCAGGATCAGGGCGTCTTTCCCCTCGGGAAAGTGGTGGTAGAGCGTGCCCTTCGTGAGGCCCGCCGCCCGCGCCACGTCGTCCATCGACATGCCCGCGTAGCCCCGCGCCGTCAGCAGCGCCTCGGCCCGGTCGAGGATCTGCGCCCGGGTGTCGCCCCCGCCCTCCGTGCCCGAACGCCGGGGGCGGCCCACCGGATTTTTTGCGCGCCCTCCCGAATCCACCGCTTGCCCTCCTTCCCATCCACAGTGTACCGTAGATCAATCAATCGACCGGTCGATTGATTTATGGGGCACCGGGCCCCACTCACCCTCAAGGAGGACGGTATGACCCTCGTGAACCGTTGGCGTTCCCTGACCCTGCCCCACGCGATGCTGGCCGCTGGCCGCAACCTGGGAGGGACCCTGCTCCGCACGCTGAGAGGGGCGGTCACCGCAGTGGGCCGGGCCGTGAGTCACCTCGCGGGCCCGCTGGGAAGCGAGGTGGCGAGCGGGGTGCCGGAGCCCGTGGTCTCCGCGCCGGGCCAGGGACCGGGGAGACTCCTGCGCGCCGCCGCCCTCGCCGTGCCCTTTCTCAGCATTGTTCTGGGAGTCCTGAGCAGCGCGCGGGGCTGGTTCGGGCCGAGTATCGAGGAATTGTCGGACCGCCAGAACACGGGCATCCTGATCCTGCCGGTGAACGGTGCGTTCAGCATCTGGGGCCCGATCTACTCGGGGCTGCTGGGCCTGGCCGCCGCGCAGGCCTTCGGGGCGGGCCGGGACAACCCCCGTTACACCCGGGCCCGAGTGCCCCTGATCGTCAACATGGTCTTCAACTTCGTCTGGTTCGTCGTCACCCAGCGCGAGGAGCGCCTCTTGTCGGTCGCTGTCCTCCTGGGGCAGTTTCTCACCGCTCTGTGGCTGTACCACGCGCTGGAGATTCCCCGGGTGCGGGTCGCGGGGCTGGAGCGCGTGCTGCGCGTCTCCGCCAGCCTCTACGCCGGGTGGCTCACCGTGGCGAGCGTCATCACCATCGCCGGGGCACTGGAGTTCGTGGGCTTCAGCGGCCTGGGGCTGAGCGCGCCCGCCTGGGCGGTCATCATGCTGCTCGCGTGCGCGGGCATCGGCCTGCTGGGGCGCTTCGCGTGGCGCGACCCGGTGTACGGGGCCGTGTTCGTGTGGGCCTTTTCCGGCGTGGCGATCAAGCCGGGACAGCCGCAGAGCGTGGCCCTCACCGCGTGGCTGCTCGCCGGGGTGGTGCTGGCCTCGCTGCTGCCTCCGGTGGCGAGGCGCCTGGCTCCCGGCCTCGACCGTGAAGGGTGACGCCCTTCCCACCCTGAACCCCGGCCGCCTCGTCCTGACCCCCATCCTCGTCTTCTTCGGCGATGTTCTGATCGACGGCAACGCTACCCACCCGTTCAACCCCCACCCGTTCGACCCACAGTGGCCGCCGCACGCCCGGTCTCACCTCGTCATGGGGTTCGTCGCCTTTGCCGCCCTGGGAGCGCTGGGGCTGTGGTTCCTGTGGCGCCCCGGGCAGGAGGCCCTGTTATACCTGCGGCTCGCCGCGCTCATCCCCATGGCGCTCGTCGACTCGCTGTACGTCGCCGCCCTCGTGCCGACCACGGTCCTGCTGTACGAACCGGGCCTGCCCGTGCTGCGCGTCCTGGGGGTGGGGCTGCCTCCCAACCTGCTCGCGGGAACCCTCACGCCCCCCGCACCGCCTCGGCGAACCAGCGCGTCACGTGATCCGGGCGGGTGATCGCGCTCCCCACCACGGCCGCGTGCGCCCCGCGCCGCAGCGCCTCCGCCGCCAGCTCGGGTGTGTTCAACCGGCCCTCGGCGATGAAGGGCAGCCCCTCGGCCCGCAGGGCGTCCATCAGGGCGAAGTCGGGGCCAGCCTGCTTCGGGCTGTGCGGCGTGTACCCGCTCATCGTCGTGCCCACGATGTCCGCGCCCGCCGTGTAGGCCGCCTGCGCTTCCTCCAGCGTGCTGATGTCCGCCATTGCCATCGCCCCCGCCGCGTGCGTCGCCCGGACGAGTTCGGCCACCGTGAAGGGCCTGGGCAGGTCCGTCCCGTCGAAGGCCACCACGTCCGCGCCCGCCTGGGCCACCTCGCGCACCTCGTCCGGCGTGGCGGTGATGTAAACCTCCGTGTTCGGGTGGCTGTTCTTCGTCAGGCCGATGATGGGGACGTTCCGGCCCTCCGCCTCCAGCCGAGCCCGCACCCCCCGGATGTCCTCGCCGCCGCGCAGCCGCAGGCCCGAGGCGCCGCCCGCCAGGGCCGCCCGGCTCAGCGCCACGATGATGCTGACCTCCCGCAGCGGGCTCCCCTCGTCTGCCTGCACGCTCACGATGAGTTGGCCCCGCAGTGTCTTCAGAAGAGGGGCTGCCAGGATGGGATGCATGGGCGTCAGGATACGCACCCGGCCCCGCCCTCGCTTAGGCTGTGGCGCGTGACCTCTCTCCAACCCGGCTCGCTGGTGATGGTGGACATCCCCGGCCCCACCCTCGACGCGGACACGGCGGCCCACCTGCGGCGGCACGACATCCGCAGCGTGTGCCTCTTCGGCAAGAACGTTCAGGACCCGGGGCAATTGCGGCGACTCTGCGCCGACCTGCGCGACCTGCTCGGCGAGGACGCTCTGATCGCCCTCGACCACGAGGGGGGCGCCATCCTGCGCCCGACCTTCTGGCCCTTCGCCCCCTCCGCGATGAGCCTCGGCGCGGCGGACGACGCGCAGCTCACCGAGGACGTAAGCGCCGCCCTCGCCCGTCAACTGCGCTCGGTGGGTGTGAACTGGAACTTCGCCCCCGTCCTCGACGTGAACGTGGACCCGGCCAACCCCGTGATCGGCGAGCGGGCGTACGGCGCAGACCCCCTGCTCGTCGCCCGGCATGGGGCGGCGGCGCTGCGAGGCCATGCGCGTGAGCGGGTCGCGGGCTGCGTCAAGCACTTCCCCGGCCACGGCGACACCCACCTCGACAGCCACCTCGCGCTGCCCCGGGTCAGCAAGACCCGCGCCGAGCTGGACGCCGTCGAGTTCGTCCCCTTCCGCGCCTGCCTGACGAGCGCCCCCGCCGTCATGACCGCCCACATCGTCTACGACGCGCTCGACCCCGACTCTCCCGCCACCCTCTCCCGCGCCGTCCTCACCGACCTGCTCAGGCGCGAGTGGGGCTACCCGGGCGTCACCGTTACCGACAGCATGGGGATGCAGGCCATCGACGCGAACTACGGGCGCGGGGAGGCGGCGGTCATGGCCCTCCGGGCCGGGGCCGACCTCGTGATGGCCCTGGGCCGCCGCGAGGCGCAGGAGGCGACTCTGGCGGCCATCGGGGACGCGCTGACGGGCACTCTGGACCGGGGAGAGGTGGAGGCCGGCCTGGAGCGGCTGCGCTCGCTCGCAGCCGCCCACCCCGCCGGGGCGGACCCGGCCCTCGACCTCCAGACGGACGCGCCCCTCTTCGCCCAGGCCTGGGCGCGCGGCCTGAGCGTGTACCACACCCCCGTCGCCCCCCCGCCCGGCGCCCGCGTCCGCCTCGTCGCCCAGCGCAAGGTGACGCGCGAGAACGTCAGCGAGGCGAGCGTGGACGCCCACACCCTCGCCCACGACCTCGGGGCCGTGTACGACGTGGACCTCCTCGCCTACGACGACCCCGCCGAACTCGACTGGGCGGCGATTCGTGCTCTCGGCCTCCCCGTGATCCTCGCCACGGCGGCCCGTCACCGTCAGCCCGCCCTGACCCGCGCCCGGCCCGACCTCCACCTCGCCCTCTACAACCCCTACGCCGTCCTCGACGTGCCCGCCCCCGCCGCGTTGACCTACGGCTTTCGTCCGGAGGCCCGCGCCGCGCTGGTCGCCTGGCTGCGCGGGGAGGCGGGGACACCGGGTCGGCTGCCCTTCACCTCTTGACCACCCGGGCCCCGTCCGCCCGGGAGCGGTGGGCGTGGACCCGGTGCGTGACCTGCACCCCACCCGCCACCCGCCGAAGGGCGGAACACCGCCTCTTTACCCCTGACGTTCAGGAGGGGTGGAGAAAGGAGTGGCCCTGTTCGAGATCGTCCAGGAGCCCCGGATGGGTCGGCTGCCAGCCCAGCAACTCACGGGTCAGCGTGCTGGAGGCCGGGGTGTCGGCGGCGAGGAAGCGGGCCAGCCAGCCGAAGTGCTCGGCGGCCTGTTCGGCGGGAATGGAGACCACCGGCAACCCCAGGTGCCGCCCGATGACGGAGGCGATCTCGCGGACTGGCACCCCCTCGTCGGCGACCCCGTGCAGGACCGAGCCCGCAGGCGCCCCCTCCACCGCGAGGCGGAAGAGGCGCGCGGCGTCGAGGCGGTGCACCGCAGGCCAGCGGTTCTCCCCGTCGCCGATATAGCCGGAGACGCCCTTCCGGCGGGCCACGCCGATCAGGGTGGGGATGAAGGCCCGGTCTCCCTCACCGTGGACGGTCGGCGCGAGCCGGATCACGGACGAGCGCACGCCCCGGGGGGCGAGGGAGAGGGCGGCCTGGGCGGAGGCGACCCGGGGGTAGGCCACCGGGTCGGGCGCGTCCCGTTCGGTGATGACCCGTCCCAGGGCGAACCCGGACAGCCCGGAGGCGATGACCAGAGGCCGGTCCGAGCCCTCCAGGGCGGCACCGAGGGTCTCGATGGCCCGCCGGTCGGTCTGTGCTGCGGCCACGGGTTGCGAGAAGTCGTGGTTGTAGGCGAGGTGAATCACGCCGTCGGCCCCGGCCATCCCGGCCTGGAGGCTGTCCGGGTCGTCGAGGTCGCCGCGTTGCACCTCCGCTCCGGTGGCGGCGAGGGCCGCCGCAGACGCGTCCGAGCGGGCCAGCCCGACCACCCCATGACCCGAGCCGATCAGCTCGGAAACGACGGCAGAACCGATAAACCCCGACGCGCCCGTAACGAATACCCTCATAGCTACCCCTCCAGTGAATCGGTCACCCCGCCCCACACGCACCGTTTGCGGCGGGACGCCCGATGTCAGTCACTGACAGAGCGAGTGTACACGATATGTCAGCCACTGTCATCAGGTAGAATCAATGGATGGGTCGGTGGGAGCCGAATACGCGCGGCCGACTGGAGCAGGCGGCGTTGGAGCTGTACATCGAGCGGGG
Source organism: Deinococcus aetherius (assembly GCF_025997855.1). Taxonomy (NCBI): domain Bacteria; kingdom Thermotogati; phylum Deinococcota; class Deinococci; order Deinococcales; family Deinococcaceae; genus Deinococcus; species Deinococcus aetherius. The sequence continues at coordinate 1,627,859 of NZ_AP026560.1, read as the reverse complement.
GTTCGAGCAGACCACGGTGGCGGAGATCGCCGAACGGGCCGGCCTCACGGAGCGGACGTTTTTCCGGCACTTCGCCGACAAGCGGGAGGTGCTGTTCGGAGACGCCGGCGCGTGGCACGAACGGGTCGTGAACGCCGTCGTCGGCGCGCCGCCGTCCGCAGCGCCGATGGAAGCGGTGGCGGCCGGACTCCAGGCGGCCGGGGCCATCTTCCAGGAGAACGTCGAACGCTCCCGGCGGCGCCAGTCGGTGATCGACGCGAATGCGGAGCTGCAAGCCCGCGAGCTGAGCAAACTGGCCGCCCTCGCCTCGGCCATCCGGGACGCCCTGCACCGGCGCGGGGTCGCGGCCCCCACGGCAGGTCTGGCCGCCGAGGCCGGGATCGTGGTGTTCAGGGTCGCGTTCGAACGGTGGATCAACCAGACCCGTCCCCAGGACTGGTCGCCCCTTGTCCGCGAGTCGCTGGGCGAACTTCAGGCGGTCGTCGCCAGCGAGGAGGTGCGGTAGAGGCGTGCCATTCTCACGCGGCGTGTGAACCCGGGTTCACGGACCGTGAACGCGTGCTGTCAGCTTTCCCCGAGGGCGACCCCGACTGGACCGGTAGGGCCCCCGCGTGTGGGCGCTGTACATAGGCGGCGCACCTGTCCAGCTACCGCTCCCAGACCCACGCCCCCGGCGCCGCCGCCACCCCCAGCGCCCGTGGCCCGGTGTGGACGTTGAGCACCGGGTTCACGCCCGCGAAGCCCGACCACACCACGGGATGCCGCCGCTCGATCACCTCCAGCAGCACGTCGGCGTCCTCGCGCACGCTGCCGTAGAGCAGGCCGAGACGGAGAGGAGTGCCCTCGCCGTGGCGCCGGGTGACCTGGTCCGCGACCGCCTCGATGGCCCCCTTGTAGCTGCGGGCGCGGCCCACGTTCGTGTAGGCGCCCGTCTCCCGCTCCACCGTGATCACCGGCTTGAGGTTCAGGAGCCCGCCCAGCGTGGCCTGCACCCGCCCGATTCGCCCGCCCCGCCGCAGGTATTCCAGCGTCTCGATGGTGAAGTACAGCTCGGTTTCCTCGTATGTCCGCCGCACCCAGTCCAGCGCCGTCTCCAGCGTCTCCCCGCGCTCGCTCGCGGTGGCGGCGGCGTGGACCTGGAAGGCCTGCGCGGCGCTGAGGGTGCGCGTGTCGTGGATGGTCACCGGCGTCTCCGGCACGACCGCCCGCGCCTGCTCGGCGGCGTTGCGGCTGCCCGAGAGCCCCGAGCTGATCGTGAGGGCCAGGACGGGGAGGACCGTGCCGCCCTCCCGCTCGCCCGCTGCCCGGTACGCCGCCGCCCAGTCCTGCGGGGTGGGCTGGCTGCTCGTGGGATGGACAGGATTGGTCTGCAGTTCGCGGAACAGGTCCTCCCGGCTGATCTCCCGGGTGCGGTAGCTCTTGGAGCCGAAGTTGACGCTGAAGGGCGCGACGGGCACGTCGTTTCTCAGCCCCGCGAAAGCGTCCAGCCCGCCGTCCGTGGCGACGCCGAACAGCGGGCTCACTTGATCTCCGTGGCGTTCATGCGCTCGATCAGCCGCAGGGCGGCGGTGTGGTCCTCGTCCGCGCCGATGACGGTGGCGGCGGCGCGCATCAGGGCCTCGACCTGCATCAGCACCGGGGCGCTCGCCCTCGCTTCCCGCACCACGTCGGCGGCGATCCCCGCGTCCTTGGCGAGCAGCCCCAGCCCGAAGGTCGCGGGAAACTCGCGGGTGAGCACCCGGGCCGGGATCAGGTTCTGGGAGGCGTTGCTGCGCCCGCTGCTCGCGTTGATGACCTCCAGCGCGGCCCCCAGATTCACCCCCGAGCGGGCGAGCGCGGCCAGCCCCTCGCCCGTCGCCCAGAGCGTCACCGCCAGCAGCGCGTTGTTCACCGCCTTCACCGCGAAGCCCGATCCCACGTCTCCCACATGAACGACCTTGCCCGCGAAGGCGAAGCTGTCCCGCACCCGCCCCAGCGCCGCCGCGTCCCCACCCACCATCACCGTCAGCGTCCCCGCCTGCGCCCCCGAGGTGCCGCCGCTCACGGGCGCGTCGAGAAAGGCCACGCCGCGCTCCACCAGCCGGGCCGCCTGCCGCCGCGCCGCCTCCGGGTGCCCGCTCGTGCAGTCCACCCAGGTCGCGCCCTCCTTCAGCCCGTCCGCCACCCCGTCCAGCACCTCGTCCACCTCGGCGCTCGTGGGCAGGCAGGTGAAGATCACGTCGGCCTCGGCAAGTCCCGGGAGGTCCACCACCTCGCCCCCGAACTCGGCGGCGTGCCGCTCGGCCTTCTCCCGGGTGCGGTTCCACACGAGGGCCCGCCCACCCTGACGTTGCATCTGCCGGACGACGTGCGCGGCCATAGGCCCGCCCATCGCGCCCAGGCCGAGGAATGCGGCAATTCTGGTCATGACGCCTCCCAGGCTAAGGGTCAGGCCTTCCCTCCGGGCGGAAGCTGAACCGAGTCCAGAAAAGCGGGGCGGCGTATCCTGCCCCCCGTGTTCGCGGCCCTCCTCAACGTCGTGCTGCCCGTCGTGCTCGTCGCGGGGGTAGGTGCCCTGCTCGCCCGGCGCTTTCCGCTCAGCCAGGACACCCTCGGCAAGGTCAGCCTCAACGCTCTGACGCCCGCCCTGGCTCTGAGCAGCCTGCTGAGCACGACGGTGACCCCCCGGGCCGGGCTGCACCTCGCCCTGGCGTATTTCGCCCTGGCGCTGACCGGCGTCCTCGTCGCCTTCCTCGCCGCCCGACGCGTGCCGGGCCCCACCCGCCGCGCCGTCATGGCGAGCGTCGCCATAGGCAACAACGGCAACTTCGGGCTGCCCATCGCGCTTTTCGCCCTGGGGCAGCCGGGACTCGACCAGGCGGTCGTGATCTTCCTCTGTTCGGTCGTGCTGACCTTCACGCTCGGGCCGCTGCTGTACGGCTCGTCGGGAGGCGCACGGGCGGGCCTGGCCGCCGTTCTCCGTCTCCCCGTCGTGTGGTGCATCGCCGCCGCGCTGCTCGTCCGGGCCTTCGATGTCCCGCTGCCACTCGGCCTGCGCCGGGGCATCGACCTTCTCGGTCAGGCCGCCCTGCCGATGGTGCTGCTCTCGCTCGGCATCCAGCTCGGGCAGGCGGCGCGGGTGGCGCTCACCCGGCCCGTCCTCACCGCCACGCTGCTGCGGGTGCTCGCCATGCCCGCCCTCGCCCTCGCGCTGGGGCTGCTGCTCGGCCTGCGCGGGCTGAACCTCCAGGGTCTCGTGCTCGCGTCGGCCATGCCCACCGCCGTCAACGCCTTCCTCCTGGCCCGCGAGTACGGGGCCGACGCGGACACGGTGGCGAGTGCCGTCGCGCTGAGCACCCTCGCCAGCCTGGGGACGGCGGCGTTGGTGGTGACGCTGCTGCCGGGAATCGGGCGGCTGGGGTGAGTTGTCTTGAATTACAAGAAGCGGACTTTCCCTTATCCGTAGTACGTGCTGAAGTCGGCTCGCATGTTGGCATAATTGTCCCGAGTGGGAGCGGTATAACAGGCGCATGTCCATCGGTGCCGCCTACCTCGATCACTACCAGCGTTACCTGCGGGACTCCAACGCACAAATTAGCTTTGAAGTTGAGGGAAAAACGGTTAAAGTGTTGGACTTTGCTCATGCCATGAAAGATGCGCATATTATGGCGTCCTTAGGTTTGTCGCACTTCAGGCAGGAGCTTGGAGAAGTATGTGAGGTCGTCGTTCCCGTCTCAGAAGGGGATGACATAGTGATGGGGGCCGTAGCGGCTTCTCTATCATTCCTGTTGCATCTGAAAACGGGTATTGAGAGGGTGAGTTACTTGCGGCATCTTCACCGTTCTATGCCCGCGTTCTACAAGCGTTACAGGAAGACCGCAATTGCGTTCGTAGAGCCTTATCCTTTCCCAGAGGGCTTCGCTCGCGTCGAGCTAGATACCGCGAATAGGGATTGACTCGGAGCGCCAAGTGTGATTAGGCGGGGAGGTCAAAGAACTTGAGGTTGTGGGCGAGGACGAGGAGGGCGACCTTGAGCCGCAAGCTCGCCATCGTCTTGACCTGCCCCCACCGCAAGCCGGAACCCACCAGCACCGAGAACGCCGACTCGATGATCTTGCGGGCAGCCGCATATTCGTCTTTCCAACGAGGGTCAGGACGCTTGGCATTGCTTTTGGGTGGCGTCAGGTACGTGCCGGACTGATAGCCTTTGTCCCCAATCTGCTTCGGCCCACCGAAGGTGGGCCAGTCGCGGTTCATCACGCACCCGACGGTGAAGTCATGCTCGTTGGCGGGCCGGAGCACGTACTGGGCGATTTTGCCATTCAGGGTCGTCCAGGCATGCAGCTTGAACCCATACACCGGGCCGGAGGTACTGAAGCCGTGTCGTGCCCCCTTGAACTTGCAACGGGGAGCGCGCTTGAAGGTGCAGACTGGGAGGGGTTCGGAGTCCACGGCCACGAAGTCCAGTGCCTGGACTTCGACACTCGCGCCCTCGATCACAGGGGTCAAGCGTTCCAGCCGGGTACGGGCCTGGACCTCCGAAGGGTAATGGGGACAGTGGTTGAGTTTGAGCATCCTCCACCAGCCCCTGAAGTAGGGTGCTTTGTGAATCCGCTGCAATAGGGCCACCGCCACCAATTCGGCGTCACTGATCTTCTCGTGGGGGTGGACCAGCTTGGATGGCATCTGGGGGGTCAGCCAGACCGTCAGGCGTCGCAGGGCGTCGGGAATGGGGAGTAGACTGAGGTCGGGACGGCACATGAGCACCGTCCCTTTGCCATTTCTCCCCCCACCCTGTCAACCCCTATTCGCGGTTAGATGTCTTGGGACAGCAGGGGAAGCTCTGGATGGGCTTTTTCTTGACAGATGTCGAAGTAGGTTTCGCGGAGAGAGAAGGCTTTGATGCGCTTATGTCCGTGTTGGAAGAGCAGGGCGTTGATGTCATCGAGTTAACGCGACCCTCGGTTGTGTAGTTACCCCGTGAATAGCGACCAAGCCCTTAACCTTTCGGGCCCACATCCGGCAACGCCCATCCCCCAGGTCCTCCCTCCGCCTGAAACCGCTCCCGCAGGAACCGCCCCTGAGTCATCAGCCGGTCGGCGGCGGCGTGGTCGTGCCGCAGCGCCTCGCGCACCCCGTCCTCGATCAGGGCGAGCTGTTCGGTGAGCAGCGTGTCGGCGGGCTGGCCCTGCTCGGCGAGGCGTTCCCGCGCCCCGTCGGTGAGGCCCAGGTATGCCCGAACCGTGTCGGGGAGGTACGCCCGACGCGTCTCGGCGAGCAGGTACGCCGTGCGGGCGTCGGGCGTGCCGGGCGCGGCCTGCGCGTCCGCCACCGCGCACAGGATGGCCCACGTCCGCGTCCGCTGCGGCTCGGGAAGCCGGAGGAGAAGCGACTCCACGGGCTCGGGAGCGGGTAAGGCTCGCGCGGCAGCGGGAAGGGCTTCCCCCCGCCCCGGCGGTAACCTCGCCGCCCGCCGCCCGGCCCTCGTCGTGTTGTCCACATACGTAATGAGGGCGATGCCGCCGAAGATCACCAGCAGCAGCAACACCGCCGTCACGCGCCCACCTCCGCCTTGCCCATGCCCTTACTATGCGTGACCTCAGTCCCCCGGTTTGGTCGCTCCCACCCCTTGCCCCTGAAGGGTTTTGAGGTCCAGCAGGAAGTTCCCGTCGGAGGGCAGCATCACTGTGTTGATGCCGGGCGAGAGCTTCTCGGCCACCGTCAGTTGGATGAGCTGCGGGTTCTCGCGCAGGGCCCGCCCGCGCAGGGAGAGTGCTTGCGCCTCGCCGCGCGCCCGGGCGACCGACGCCTTTGCCGCCCCCTCTGCCTCCACCACCGCGCGCTGGGCGCTGATATTGGCCTGTTGCAATCGGTTGCGCTCCACCGCCACCTGCTGCTCGGCGGTCTGTTTTTGCTCGATGGCCTTGGCGACGCTCTCGGGAATCCGCAGCTCACGCAGCAGCACGGCGTCGAGGAGAATGTTGTTCCGCGCGAACTCCTGCTTGAGCGCCTCCGAGACCCTGACCTCGACTGCCTGGCGCTGGGTGCTGATCAGGTCCGCCGCGTTCACCTGCCCGATGGCGTCGCGCACCTTGGAGCGAATCTCGGGCGCGATCAGCACCCGCTCGTAGGCCGGGCCGAGTTTCTGGTGCAGCTCCGCCGCCCGCCCCGGGTTGATCGCGTACCTGACCGTCACGTCCGCCGTGATGTCCAGCCCCTCCTTGCTTCTGGCCCGGATTGCTCCCTCGTCCCCCTCGCCGCGCGCGTGCGAGAGCGTCACCTCCTGCGTGCGCGTCGAGTACAGGTTCACCCGGTCGACGAACGGCGTGACGAAATGCACCCCTTCCTGAAGGGGCGGGGACTTGACGCCCCCCAACGCGCTGAACACCACCCCCACGTTCCCGGCGGGCACCACCCGCAGCCCCTGCTCCACCACCAGACCTGCCAGCACCAGCCCCCCCACGATCAACCCCAGCCGCACCGGGAAGGCCCGCCGAGGAGCGCCCTCGCCGCCCTGCTCCTGTCTTTTGGTCATGCCCCACGGTACGTCCCGGACGCGCCGCCCGTTCCCTCACTCCCCCGACACGTACACCCAGCGGTCCCCCAGCCGCTCGAAGGTGCTCCGCTCCCGCAGGCGGTGGGTCCGTCCCCCCAACCGCAGGACCGCCGTGAAGCTCACCTCGTCCCCCTCGGCGCGGTGAACCGTCAACCCCAGGTAACGCGCCTCGTCGCCTTCCAGGTCGAGGTCGGGCGGGCACGTCCCCGGGTGCCACGTCTACCGCACGTAGGCCGTGTCGCGCAGGGCGTAGGCGGAGTACCGCGACCGCATCAGCTCCTCGGGGGTCGCCGCCTCCCGCTCTCCCCGGTGCAGGGGACCGCAGCACGCGCCGTAACTCCGCCCCGAGCCACACGGGCAGGGCTTGAGGCTGGGATAGGGGAGGGGCATGGGCAGGAGGAGAGCGGGCATACTGGGCCCCGATGACCGGCGAAGGCGTGATCACCTCCCTGCAAAACCCGCACGTCAAGCGGCTCGTCCGCCTGCGTGGACGACGTGAGCGCGAACGCGAGGGCGTCATCATGATCGAGGGCGCCCGTGAACTCTCCCGCGCGGCGGCGGCAGGCATCACCCCCCAGACCCTCTACCTCTGCCCGCCCCTCTTCAGCCCGGAGGCGCGGGAGGTGGCCCCGACCCTGCCCGGCCCCCCCGTCCACCTCTCCCGCGAGGCGTTCGAGAAGGTCAGCGGGCGCGAGAACCCGGACGGCCTGCTCGGCGTCGCCCCTGCTCCCGCCCCCTCTCTGCCCGACCCCTCCGGCGACGCCATCCTCGTCGTGCTGCACGGCCTGGAAAAGCCCGGCAACATGGGCGCGATCCTGCGAACGGCGGACGCGGCGGGGGTCTCCGGCGTGATCGTCCTCGGGCGCGGCGCCGACCCCTACGGCCCGAACGTCATCCGCGCGAGTCAGGGCAGCGTCTTCAGCCTGCCCGTCGTCGCCTTGGAGGAAGGGGACGCGCTGGAATGGCTCGTTGAACGTGGTTTTACGCGGGTCGCCTGCACCCCCGACGCCCCCCGGGTCTACTGGGACGCGCCGCTGACGGGCCGGGTCGCCCTCGTCCTGGGGGCCGAGCACGAGGGCCTGCCCCCCGAGTGGCGGGCCGCCGAACTCCCCGTCCGGGTGCCCATGCACGGCGCCGCCGACAGCCTGAACGTGGCGACCGCCGCCGCCCTCGTCCTGTACGAGTGCCTGCGGCAGCGCCGGGTGGCGGGGGGTCAGGCCCGGAAGCGGTGCTAGCCTCTGCGGCATGACCACAACCTTGCCGAGGCGGGCCGACGTGCCGCGCGAGCAGACCTGGGACATCGAGGCCCTGTTTCCTACCCCGCAGGATTGGGAGGCCGAGGCGGAGGCGCTGCCCGGGCTCATCGACGCCCTGAGCAGGTACGCCGGGCAGCTCGGGGGCGGCCCCGACGCCCTCGCCGCCTACCTCCGCGAGGAGGGCGAGGTCGAACTGCGCCTGACCCGCTTCCTCTCCTATGCGAGCATGGGCGCCAGCGTGGACGGCCGCGACGCCGTGGCCGCCGCCCGCCGTGACCGGGCCAACGGCATCACTGCGCGGTACGCCAGCGTGACCGCCTTCGCCCGCCCCGAACTCCTCGCCCTCGACGAGGCGACCGTGCGGGAGTGGCTGACCCGCCCCGACCTCGCCGACTACCGCATCCGCTTTGAGCGTCTCTGGCGCACCCGCGAGCATGTCCGCTCCGCCGAGGTGGAAGAACTCCTCGGCGCCGTCCAGGCCCCCTTCGCCTCGGAGCGCGGCATCCACCCCACCCTCGCCAACATGGACCTGCGTTTCGGCACCGCCGGGGATGAGCCCGTCACTCAGGGCAACGTGGACCGCCTCACCTCCGACCCTGACCGCGAGGTCCGCCGTCAGGCCTGGGAGAACTACGCCGACGCCCACCTCGCCGTCCGCCACGCTCAGGCGGCGATGTACGCCACCAACGTCCGCCAGAACGTCTTCCTCGCCCGCGCCCGCCGCTACGAAGGCGCGATCACGGCGACCCTTGCGCCAGACCGTATCCCGCCCGAGGTCGTCACCACCCTCCTGGACACCTACCGCGCCCACACACCCACCTGGCACCGCTACTGGAACGTACGCAAACGCTGGCTTGGCCTCCCCGAACTGCGCGAGTACGACGTGAAGGCCGCCCTCGTCCCCCCCCGCGAGGTGACCTACGAGCAGGCGGTGGAGTGGATCGCGCGGGGCATGGCCCCCCTCGGCGAGGAGTACGTGAATGATCTGCGCGCGGGGCTGACCGAGGGGCGCTGGGTGGACTACGCCGCCAACGACGGCAAACGTCAGGGCGCCTACTCCGCCGGAGCCGGGCGCGTCAAGCCGTACATCTTCATGACCTGGAACGGCACGTTGGGCAGCTACTCCACCCTCGCCCACGAGATCGGCCACTCCATGCACTCGCTGCTCTCCCAGCGCGAGCACCCCTTCAGCGTGCCCCGCTACACCCTCTTCCACGCCGAGGTGGCGAGCAACTTCAATCAGGCGATGGTCCGTCAGTCCCTCTTGCAACAGGCGCGCGAGGCGGGTGACACCGACTTCGAGGTGGCAATCATCGAGGAGGCCCTCTCCAACTTCCACCGCTACTTCTTCATCATGCCCACCCTGGCTGCCTTCGAGCTGGAGTGCTACCGCCGCATCGAGGCGGGCGGCACGCTGAGCGCCCCCGACCTCATCGACCTCACCGCCGACCTGCTCTCGCAGGGCTACGGCGACGGCGTCAAGGTGGACCGCGAGCGCAGCGGCATCCTCTGGGCACAGTTCTCCACCCACCTCTACGCCAACTTCTACGCCTACCAGTACGCCACCGGCATCAGCGCCGCCCACCAGCTTCTCGCCGGGTTCGCTGTTGATCCCGAGGGCGCCCGCGAGCGTTACCTCGCCTTCCTGCGCTCCGGCGGCAGCCTCGACCCCATCGACGCCCTGCGTGAGGCCGGGGTGGACATGCTCTCACCCGAACCCGTGGAGGCGACCTTCCGCACGCTGGCCGGGTATGTGGAGCGGCTGGAGGAGTTGGCGGGGAAGTAGTGCTTAAATTAATACAAGCAGGCTGACTCTTCCTTGGGGGCAGGCGACTCATTAGCCTGCTCCCTCAGTCTCTCCGCTCAATCCTGCCGCTCCTGCCGCCGCCGCACCTCGAAGCCGAGTTCGACTGGAGCAACCTCGAGACGGCTGTCCTCCTCAGCATGAAGTTCACCGAGTTGTACGGTCATGTCGTCGTTCTCGTGGCGGTCAAGGTACTCTCCAAGCACACAGGCGTAGAGCTCGCCCTTCGAGAGGAAACGCCGCCATGCGTACCGCTCACCACGCTCGTACGGGGTGTCCGAGACAGAAATTGCCGTCTTCACAACACAGGCATAACAACAATTTGTTTGGGAATTTGCTCTCTAGCCATATTCTAGTGATTTTTATCACCAAAACGGGTAAACCAAAGGGGGCAAGTCTCCCCGCCCCCTTTCTTCACCCTGCTTACGCCTGGGGCTGCTGGAGCTGCGGCCCGGGGACGTAACCCTCCAGTGACGCGTAGTCGTCCTGAAAGTGCATCAGCACGCCGCCGAAGAGGGTGTCGAAGGTCTCCTGGGGCATCTCGGCGAGGGTGGGGTAGAAGCCCACGTACTCCAGCCAGACATTGCCGTCGGCGTCGATGGAGCGGGAAAAGGCCCGCTCGCGGTTGCGGTCGTTGAGCATCATCGCCACGTCGAGGCGGCGGTCGGCGTACTGCTTCTGGGTCACGCAGGTGATCTCCAGGCGGCTGGTGTTGTTGGGGCCGTCGTTCACGGAGACGAGCACCGCTGCGTCGCCCATCTCGAAGCGCCAGCCCATGCGGATGAAGCGCTGCCCGTTGTTCTCTTCCATGTCGAGCTGGACTTCCTTGTCGCGCAGGTACTTCGCGAGCGTGTCCAGCGTCAGAAGCGCCGTTTCCATCGTCATCGAAACCAATCCTCCTCTAAGGGGTGAAGCCCGGGGCCGATTCTAACACCCTCTCCCGGGAGCGGGGTCAGCCTGGGTGACGGAGCCTACACCCGCTCTTTAGGGGTACGGCTCAGCACCTCGGAGCCGCCTTCCGTCACCAGCACGAGGTCCTCGATCCGCACCCCGCCCACCCCCGGCAGGTACGCGCCCGGCTCGACCGTCACCACCATGCCCGGTTCCAGCACGTCCTCGCTGCCATTCCTGAGCCCCGGCCCCTCGTGGATGTTCAGCCCGACCCCGTGCCCCAGCGAGTGTGCGAACGCCTCGCCCAGCCCGTGCCGCTCCAGAATCTCGCGGGCCAGCGCGTCGAGGTCCGCTGCCCGCGCACCCGGACGCACGGCGGCGACGGCGGCCTCCTCCGCCTCCAGCACGGCGTTATACACGCGGCGCATCTCCTCGCCCGGCGTTCCCGCCGCCACCGTGCGCGTCATGTCCGAGTGGTAGCCCCTGAGGCGCGCCCCGAAGTCCACCGTCACGAGTTCACCGTCCCCGATGACCCGCTCCGACGCCACCCCGTGCGGCATCGCCCCGCGCGGCCCGCTCGCCACGATCACGTCGAAGCCGACCTCTGCCCCCGCCCGCCGCAGCCCCAGTTCGAGTTCCAGCGCCACGTCAAGTTCGCGCACCCCCGCCCGGATCATGGGCCGGACCTCCCCGAACACACGGTCGGCGAGGTCCTGGGCGTCGCGGATCGCCTGCACCTCCCCCGGCGTCTTGACCAGGCGCAGGGCCTCCACCAGACCCCGGGTCGGCACCAGCGTCGCGTCCCAGTGTGCCCGCAACTCCTCGAACCCCGCCACCGTCAGATACTCGGCCTCGAAGCCTACCCGCAGGTCCCTGACCGGGGAAGCGGCGTGCTCGTACGTCTCGGGCGGGCGGGCGATCACCGGCGGCAGCCGTGACTCCTCCCGCGCCTGCACGGTGTAACGCGCGTCGGTGTAGAGCGTCGCCCCCTCCGCCGTAACGAGCACCTTCCCGTCCGCTGGGCTCGAAAAGCCCGTCAGGGCGCGCACGTTCGCCGGGCCGCTCACCCACATTGCGTCCACGCCCGCGCGGCTCATGGCCGCCCTCAATCCCTCCAGTTGGCTCATTGCCGGGCAACGTAACACACGCCGGAGCCGCCCCCGCTCTGTCCCCACGGTGGGGACAAGGGGCCGGGGAAACGGCGGGGCGGCTTATACTCCTTGCTCGGGACAATAAGGAAATCGGCCTCACCCAGAGCCACAGAGGAGGAAACCGTGAAGCTTCACGAGTATCAGGGCAAGGAGCTGCTGCGCCGCTTCGGCGTCAACGTGCAGGAGGGCCGGGTCGCCTACACGCCCGACGAGGTGCGCGACATCGCCCGCGAGTACGGGCAGCCCGTCGTCGTCAAGGCGCAGGTCCACGTCGGCGGGCGCGGCAAGGCGGGCGGCGTCAAGTTCAGCCCCAACCTCGACAAGGCCTATGAGAACGGCCAGAACATCCTCGGCATGGACATCAAGGGCCTCACCGTCAAGAAGGTCCTCGTCACCAAGGCCGTCGACATCGACGCGGGCACCGAGTACTACGTCGGCATGATCGTCGACCGCAACGTCCAGTCCTACACCCTGATGGCCTCCGCCGAGGGCGGCATGGAGATCGAGGAAGTGGCCGCCGCCACCCCTGAGAAGATCATCCGCCACCGCGTGGACCCCGTCACCGGCCTGCGTCCCTTCGAGGCGCGCGAGGTGGCGATCCAGGCGGGCTTCAGGGGCAACCTGAACAAGATCGCCGACATGATGGTCAAGATGAGCGAGGCGGCCCTGAAGATGGACGCCGTGCTCGTCGAGATCAACCCCCTCTTCGTGGAGGCGGACGGCACGCCGCTCGCGCTCGACACCAAGTTCGAGATCGACGACAACGCCATGTACCGCCACAAGGACCTCTCCGACTGGCGCGAGCTGGAGGCCGAGCACCCGCTCGAAATCGAGGCCAGCAAGTACGGCTTCGCCTACGTGAAGCTCGACGGCAACGTCGGGGTCCTGGGGAACGGCGCGGGCATCGTGATGACCTCCCTCGACGTGGTGAACCGCGCCGGGGCCAAGCCCGCCAACTTCCTCGACATCGGCGGCGGGGCGAAGGCCGACATCGTGTACAACGCGGTGAAGCTCGTCTCCAAGGACCGGGACGTGCAGGCCATCTTCATCAACATCTTCGGCGGCATTACCCGCGCCGACGAGGTGGCCAAGGGCGTGATTCAGGCGCTGCAAGACGGCATCCTGACCAAGCCCGTGCGCATGCGCATCGCGGGCACGGCGGAGGAGGAGGCCAAGGCCCTGCTCGCCGAGGTGAACAGCCCCCTGATCCAGATGTACCCCGACATGTTCCAGGCCGCCGAGGCCGCCGCACAGGAGGCGAACAAGTAATGGGTATCCTCGTCAACAAGGACAGCCGGATCATCGTCCAGGGCATCACCGGGCGCGAGGGCGCCAACCACGCCCGAGCCATGCGCGAGTTCGGCACCCAGGTCGTCGCGGGCGTCACCCCCGGCAAGGGCGGCCAGGACTTCGAGGGCTGGCCCGTCTACAACTCCGTCGCCGAGGCGAAGGAGAACCACGACGCCAACGTCTCCATCATCTTCGTGCCGCCCGCCGGGGCCGCCGACGCCGTGCTGGAGGCCGCCCACGCGGGCATCCCCCTGATCGTCCTGATCACCGAGGGGGTGCCCACCGTGGACATGATGCGGGCGGTGCAGGAGGTCAAGGCCCTTGACGCGCTCAGCCGTGAGCAGGGCGGCCCCGGCATCCGCCTCATCGGCGGCAACTGCCCCGGCCTCGTCACCAGCGGCGAGTGCAAGGTGGGCATCATGCCCAACCGCATCTACCAGAAAAAAGGCCGTGTGGGCCTGATCTCCCGCTCCGGCACCCTCACCTACGAGGCCGCCAAGCTCCTCGGCGACGCGGGCCTGGGCACGAGCACCACGGTCGGCATCGGCGGCGACCCGGTGATCGGTACCACCTTTGCCGACGTGCTCCCCATGTTCGAGGCCGACCCCGAGACGGACGCGGTGGTCGTGATCGGCGAGATCGGCGGCGCGGATGAAGAGGCCGCCGCCGAGTACATCGCCCGGAACATGAAGAAGCCGGTGGTCGCCTTCATCTCGGGCCGCTCCGCCCCTAAGGGCAAGCGGATGGGCCACGCGGGCGCGATCATCATGGGCGACGTGGGCACCCCCGAGAGCAAGCTCGCCGCCTTCGGGGCCGCGAACGTGCCCGTCGCCGACACCATGCCCGAGATCGTGGACCTCGTGAAAAAGGCGCTGGGCGTCACCGCCTGAGACTCAGCCGGACCAGGGGAGAGGGGGCCGGAGCCGCGACGCTCCGGCCCCCCTTGCTTCCCCCACGGACCCCCTACCAAACGTCCTTTTCAATCATCCCGCCGTCAGCCCCGCGCGTAGACTGGGGGCATGAACACACGCCTTCTCCCCCTCGCCACGGCCCTCCTCGCCTCGGCGGCGGGTGCCCTCACGGTGACGGGGAGCGTGGCGGGCAACGTCTCGCCCGAGACCCGCGTGAGCGTGTGGGCCGTCAGCGCCTCCGGCCAGCCCGTGCAGGAGATCGCCAGCGTGCCCGTGACCTTGGGAGGACGCTTCCGCCTCGACCTGCCCACGACCGCCCCCACCCCGCGCGCCCAGACCCCCCTCAGCGCCCAGAACGTCGCGTGGCCCGGCGTCCTCGACCCGGTCACGGTGAGCGCCCCCGCCCAGGCCGCCGAGCTGAAGTTCTTCACCTACCGCGACGTGAACCGGAACGGCACCCGCGACGAGGGCGAGGGGCTGAACGAGGCGACGGCCAACGTGGGGCGCGGCACCCTCTTCGTCGTCTGGGTGGGCAATGACGTGACGGTGAAGGCGAATAGAGGTTATGAGGCAGCCCTCAAGCGCGGCTGGAATGCCCTGGTGGTCGAAGTCGCCCGTACGGTGAAGGTTTCCCCTTACCCGGACGGGGCGGCGGAAGTGACGTTGCAGGCGGGGCGGTGAGGGGAGACGGGCTTGGGGGGTGACCCGGGCCCCTCTCACTTAAGGCCGGTTATGGAACCCGGGGATGTGTTCCCCCTCAGTACCCGACACTTTCTGATTTTACGGTGTGGAGGGAAGCAAACGCCTGAGTGATCAGGGCGAGAAGCGTCTCGGGCAGGCCCGAAGCAGCCCGGGTGAAGGCCTGAACTAGACGACGGAGTCCCAGGGTGAAGGCACTCCAAGCGGCCCGGCCGTGCCCCTTGATGCGGGCGGGCTCCTCCAAGCCGATCACCACGCTCCATACAAAGGCCAGGGTCAGCAGGCACAGCAGCCGTTCCAAATGGTCGTGCAGGGCCATGTGGGTGTTTTCCAACCTAAATCCTTTAGATTTCAGGTGCCGGAACAGACACTCGATCTTCCACCGCTTGCGGTAGAGCGCCAGCAGCCTCGCTGCTGGCACGTTCCCCGCCACGATCACCCGCTCACCGTCCTGCCCGATAGTCGCGGCGACCTGAAGCGGCAGGCCATGAACCTCAACGTCATGGGTGATCAGGCCCCGTTCTCCGACGCCCAAGTTCGGCCACCACTGCGAGGCGGGCAGGTCGTCCAGCAGAGTGTTATTTCGTAAGCGGATACAGCAGTGAACTCCACGGGTGAGTAGGTCATCCAGCCAGTCGTGGCCGATGAACTCCCGGTCGGCGATCAGCACCTCCACCTGTTGGGCCGTCAACAGCGTGAGGGCATCGTCGAGCAGGGTCTGGCGGGTGAGCTGATCACTGCTGCCCCCGTGGGGCAGCAGCTCAAAGAGCAGGGGCACAGCTACGCCTCGCCACACCACGGCCAAGACCAGCACATTGACGTGCTGGTTGCCCAGTTGCCAGTTCGTCCGATCCAGCAGGAACGTGCGTGGCCCCGTATCTGGCAGCAACCGCAGCACCAGACGAGCTGTGTCCTGCTGGTCCAGCGGGTGGCGGTCAAAGAAGCGTTCCACCCGCCTCACCGCCGATTCGATCTTGGCCCCGCCGGGGAGGCGCTGGGCAAGTTCGGCATGCCGGACATCCTTGGCTTGCAACACGGCACACAGCAGCAATAGCAGCAGGTCGAGCTGGTTCTTGCGGTATTCGGGGAAAGCGTGAATCAGATGGAGACGCAGCGCGTCCAGAGCGGCGGGAGACGCGCTCTGTCCTACCAGAAATCAGGGCCGGAACTCCCGCCCTGGAAAGTGTCGGGTACTGGGGTGTTCCCCACACGTGCAGCTCCCGCCTACATTTGAGGTTCACTGAGGTTCCATCCTGCGGTAATCTATCCACGTGCTGAGCTTTTTGAACCCTAGTGGACGGACAACACGCAAAGGATTCTGGCTATTTGTACTCGTCTTCTTTCTCGGGACCCTTGTAATCGGAGTAGTCCAAGGAATAACCAACTCACACGATTACAAAGGTGATAGCGATATTTTGGACATCTACTTTATAATATTATTCATCCCTCTATTATTCACATTTATACGCCGAATTCATGACACAGGGCGAGATACTAAATGGGTCTTACTTCTGTTTGTGCCAGTCGTCGGCACCTTAGCAGCCATTGTGTTTGGGGTCTTGCCCGGACAGGTAGGGCTGAACAAGTGGGGACCTGATCCAAGAGGGGCGTAAAGAGGGTCAGGCGACTCTCCTGGTAAGGCCAATTCCTAGAACAGGTGGACCAGTGGAGGCCCGTCCTCGCCGAAAGGGGTCAGCTTGGGACAGCACCAGGCCGACCCCTTTCGGCTGCGGTGGGTAAAGGAGGGCTGAGTTGCTACTGGGAAGATTCCAAACTCACGGTACAGGTTCCATCGGCTGTCACACGGTCCCAGGAGAGAGCGAGCATAAATTGTCCAATCGTCTGCTGGGAGGCTGCGTACTTCCCCTCAAAAGTTGGCTTGGAGCCTGAGAATCCAGGGTTTTCGACAAAACAAGCTTTGTTCTCCACGGCGGCGCCCGGCTGGGCGACAAGATCGAGGGTTAAAGTTTTGATCTTGGCTTCGGCCTCATAGGACAGTCGGCCCGTTCTTTGCCCAGGGTTGATTTCCACCACCTGAAAGACGTGTCTCCCTGTCACTGTGCTCGCCAACTCCGTCTGTTCCTGGAGGACTCGGGCACTCGCCCGCTCGGTTTCACCTCCAGGCAACTGGGCTTGCATGGTCCACACCTGCCCGGGCTTGATCAACGTCCCAGCCGTGAGGCCACCGTCGCTCTGCGTTGGAGCGCAGGAAGAAAACAGGAGTGTTGGAAAGCAGAGGAGAGCGATGCTTCTCACAGAGCTGAGGATACCGAGCGGGTGTTCAAACATTTCTGACAGAACCTTGAAAGGCTTCAGCCCACGCGGGAGTCGTTTCCCCGACTTGCCCTAAACCTGCTGAAGTGCTCCGGAAACCGCCCCACCGTCAGAGCCGTGGAAAGTAAGCAAAGTAAGCCTCGGCCTGCGCCGGAATAAGTACCAACTAAGCACAGACATTGAGGTCCAATTTGTTGGATGCGCCTACTGCCGTTCGTTCCGCTTCTCGTGCGTCAGGTGCCGCTGCTCGCCCTTCGCGCCTTGCTCGTGTTGCTCGTGCAGGTCGTTCGGCTCCCCGGCGTTGGGGTCCTCATCCACCCACACGCCCGCGACCTCGTCCGCGCCGACTTCCAAGTGGACGTACTGGTCCACACGCATGATCTGGCCTTCGGGAATCCAGTGGGTGCCGCCGCCCGCCTGCACCCTGATGTAGGCGCCCTCGACCCGCTCTACCGTTCCCACGTCGGCGCCGTCCGAGCCGCGAATGCCCATGCCGTGCTGGATCGAGCGGCGCAGGTGCGGCTCCATGCGGCGGGCGAGGGCTCGGCGGTCGTCCTGCGGGTTGTCGCGGTTCTGGTTCATGGGGTGCCTCCACCCCGGTTGTACCCGCTCGCAGGGGCGAAGGCGGCAAAGGGCAACGAAGGCTCAAGGCCGGGTCAGGGAGTCGCCTCCAGCAGCAGCACCCAGTCGTTGCCGCGCCCCGCCGAGGACGCGGTGAAGGTGCGCTCGCCCGCATTGGCGAAGGTGCCGATCTCGGCCCGCGTTCCGGTTCGGGGGTCGAACCACGAGGCCCGCACCCGCGCGCCGCCCGTGCGCCCCAGCCTGACCGTCACCGGGCCGCCGTCTGGCAGGTACAACCAGGCGTAGTCGGGGCCGCGCATCGCCACGACGGGGCGGTCGCCGACGAAGCTACCCGCCACGAGCGTGTCGTCGGGCCCCCGGTCCTTCATGGGGCGCGACTCCAGCAGCGTCCTGAAGTACCCGAGCTGCCGCACCGCCGCCGTGTCCAGCGCCTTCTGCCACGCCTTGTCGCCGTCGTACACGTCGAAGCCGTAGACCTTTCGGTGCCCGTAGGCGTGCCCAGCCGCCCCTGCGAAGACGCTCCAGTACGCGATGTTGCGCACGTCCACCTCGTCGCCGTAGCCGTTCGGGACGTGGTGGCACACCGGGTGCCCCTCGTACATGGGCTCGGCGTTGATCACCGGCTTGGCAGGGGTGCGCTTGTAGTCCGCCAGCAGCTTGGTGGCCTCCTGCTCGCCCCGGCAGTGCCCGGTATGCCACATGTTGAAGTCCAGCCACGGCTCGTCGTGGAAATACTGCGACGAACTTTTGGCCCCGCGCGTGTGGTAGGTGATCAGGGCCCGGTCGCCCCCGCCCACCCCCTGCTCGATGCCCTGGGCCATCGCCCGCCAGATGGCCCGCACCTCCTCCGTGTTGGGATAGCGGTCGCCGCCCAGCACCCAGAGGATCGGCTTGTCCCGGTACCGCTCGCCCAGGAAGCGCCCGTAGCTGCGCGCCGAGTCGGGGGTGAAGATGGGCTCGTCGCCTAGCCTGGGCTCGTTGTTCACCCAGATGCCCCAGCTCGGGAGCAGGGCGACCGTCAGCCCGAGCGAGGCCGCCTGATCCACGATGTAGTCCACGTGGTCCCAGTAGTCGTACTGTTCAGGGTCACCCGGATCGTTCCCCGGGGTGACGGCGGGGCGGGTGGGGTCCTTGCCGACCAGGGGAAGGTCCCCTTGCGCGTTCGGGACGGTGAGGCCGCTCTCCTCGGCGAGCGCGGCCGCCTGGACGACGGTGAAGCCCTGCCGGGCCCGGGTCTGGAGGTACGTGCGGGCGTCCTCGCGGTTCGGGCGGTGGAACAGCTCCCAGGCGGTATCGCCCCAGTACAGGAAGGGCCGCCCGTCCGTGTACTCCAGCCGGTGCCCGTCGGCCGAGACGGTCAGGCGGGCAGGCCCGGGAGCGGGGGTCGGTGGGGTTATGGCAGGCGGCGCCGGGGGAGTCTCGGCCACCGGCGCCGGGGAGGCCTCCGTCACGGGCGCGGCGGGCGTCCCCCCCGAGCAGGCAGACAGCACCAGACTCATGGTGAGCAGGGCGGGGGCGAGGGACAATGCGCGCGGGAAGTGGGGCATGAGGGTCTCCTGCAAAACGGGAGGGGCACGTCGCTGAGGACGCGCCCCGGGCGTGATGGTGGGGCCCCCCGGCCCGCCGTCCCGGTCTCCGGGAGACCAGAACGGTGAGGGCGGACGGCGCGGTCCCGGCTGAATTCGAGCTTCACCCTAAGGGCAGCTCATGAGGGGTTTGTCACATTTTGGCGATCTGCTCTCATAAAGCTTCGACGTGAAGTGATCACAGCCGGGCGGGCACAGCGGGACACTCCACGTCCAGGAGGCCCGGCGGCTCGCCGCGTCTCAGCCCGGCACACCGGTCACCGTGCGCGCGTAGGCGTCGAGGTAAAGCGGCACGATCCGCCCCGGGTGAAAGCGGGTGAGGGCCGCGTGACGCCCCGCCGCGCCCATCGCCCGGGAGAGGTCCTGGTCCCGCAGGATGCGCAGCGCGGCGTCCGCCATCGCGTCCACGTCGCCCAGCGCGGCGAGAAAGCCCGTCACCCCGTCCTCCACGACCTCGGGAACGCCCCCCGCCCGCGCGGCGACGACCGGGACCTCGCAGCTCATCGCCTCCAGGGCGGCGAGGCCGAAGCTCTCGTTGCTGCTCGGCAGCAGAAAGAGGTCGCTGATCCCCAGGACCGACTGCACGTCGGGGAAGGAGCCCAGGAAGTGCGTGCGCGAGGTCACCCCGAGCTGCCCCGCCAGCTCGAAGGCGCGGGGCCGCTCGGGGCCGTCGCCGATCATCAGCAGCCGGGCCGGGACCTCGCTCGCCACCCGCGCAAAGACCTGCACCACGTCCTCCACCCGCTTGACCGGGCGGAAGTTGCTAACGTGGACGATCAGCGCCTCCTCCGGGTGCGCGAAGCGGGCGCGCACCCCGGGGTCCTCGACCCGCACGAACCGCTCCGCGTCCACGAAGTTGTGAATCACCTCGATCTCGCGGTCCACGCCGAACACCTCGCGCGTCTGCCCCGCCAGGAAGTGCGACACCGCCGTCACGTGGTCGCTGCGCTCGATGGCGTGGCGGGTCGTGTGCCGGAAGGCGGGCTCGGCCCCCACCAGGGTCACGTCGGTGCCGTGCAGGGTGGTCACCACCCGGCTTCGGCGGGTGATCGCCTGCGCGTGCAGGGCGGCGGTCGCGTGCGGGATCGCGTAGTGCGCGTGGGTCAGCTCCACCCCGTGCTCCAGGATGATCTCGGTCAGCGTGTTCGCCGCCGCCAGCTCCGGGAAGGGCTGGTCGAACAGCGCGTACGCGAAGGCGCTGACCTGATGATAGAAGGGTCTATTCGCCCCGCGCTGCCCTGCCAGCCGGAAGGGCACGGCGGTCCCCACGAAGTGGACCTCGTGCCCCGCCTGCGCCACGAGCAGCCCCAGCTCGGTCGCCACCACCCCCGAGCCCCCGGCCCCCGCGTGACACAGCACGGCAATCTTTTCCGGCGTCCGCCCCATGCCCGGGGAGTATAGTCCTCGCCGCCACCACGCCAAGAATTGTACGGACGCTCGCAATCCTGACCACTACCCTGTCCGGCGACATGCTTGCCGTCGTGACCGATTCCACCTGCGACCTTCCCCCCGAGACGGCCCGGAGCCTGGGCCTGCGTGTCGTGCCCCTGCACGTCCTGATCGGGGAACGCTCCTTCCTCGACTGGCAGGACATCGACCCCGACGCCGTGTACGACCACCAGCGCCGGGGCGGGGCCGTGACGACCGCGCCCGCCGGGCAGGAGGCCTTTGGGGCCCTGTACCGCGAACTGCTCGCCACCCACGACGGGGTGGTCAGCATCCACCTCAGCGGCGAACTCTCGGGCACCGTGCGCCACGCGCGGGCTGCCGCCGACGCCCTGAATGCCGGGGAGCGCGTGCGGGTGATCGACAGCGGTCTCGCCTCGCTGCCCCTCGCGGAGGCCGTCATCGCCGCCCGCGACGCGGTGTGGAAGGGGGGCGACGTGGAGGCCGCCCACGCCGCCGTGCGCCGGGTGGGGGAAGAGGCGCTGGCCGAATTCACCGTCCCCACCCTCGAATACCTGCGGCGGGGAGGCCGCCTCTCGCGGGCCCAGGAACTCGTGGGCAACATGCTCGGCCTGCGCCCCATCCTGCGCTTCGACGGCGGAAGGCTGCGCCCGGTGCGCCGCGTGAAGGCCGAGGCGGCCCTGCGCGACATCCTCGCGGGGATGGAGGAGCGGTTCGGCCGCGAGCCCGTCGCCGTCACCGTCGGGCACGCGGGCCGCGACCCCATCCGCCTCGCCGAACTCAAGGCCGCCCTCGGCGCGAGCGGCCTCAACGTCACCCGGGGCCGCGTGCAACTCCTCGGCCCGGCTATCGGCGCGCACGTCGGCCCGGGAACCTGCGCGCTGATGGCCCGGCCCCACGAGGGGTGAGGGGAGAGGGTCGCCAGGCGCCAGCCTCCAGCCGCCAGGAGCAGAGTTACCCGGGTTTGCGCGCCGTGAACAGCACCCTGGTAAAGGCGTAGTACACCCGCTCCCCCGGCCAGCGTGAGCGCAACCGTTCCAGGTACGCCGCCACGAACCGCTCCCCGTCCTCCGCTCCCAGCCGCGAGAGGTAGGGCACGAGCGCCGTGCCGCGCGTCCAGTCGAGCAGGCCCCCGGCGCCGGGCAGCACCACCGGGTAGACCTTGCTGAGCGCCGTGACCTCCCCGGCCCCCAGCCCGTCCAGCACCTCCGCATACCGGGCCGGGGTCAGGACCGGCGAGGCCC
The DNA here is from genome assembly GCF_025997855.1 of Deinococcus aetherius. Classification (NCBI taxonomy): domain Bacteria; kingdom Thermotogati; phylum Deinococcota; class Deinococci; order Deinococcales; family Deinococcaceae; genus Deinococcus; species Deinococcus aetherius. Next base: position 1,606,229 of record NZ_AP026560.1, on the reverse strand, counting down.
CGTGCGCCGTCCCGAAGCGGGTGAAGCCCCCGAGTTCCGCCGCGAACTCGTTCGCCGTCTCGGTGAGCAGGCGGTGGCTGACGTGGTCGTGGTTGGCGGGCACCTGGACGGCGAGAACCCCGCCGGGCCGCAGATGATCCCACAGCCGCGCGAGGAGCGCCGGGTGATCCGGCAGCCACTGGAGCGCCGCGTTCGAGAACATCAGGTCGTACTCGCCCGCCAGGTCGAGAATGTCCCCCCGCTCGAAGCGCAGGTTCGGAAGGCCCAAAGCGTCCGCCTTCGCCAGCATCTGCGCGCTGCTGTCGAGCCCCAGGACCCGGGCGTCAGGAAACCGTTCCGCCAGCGTCCGCGTGTGCTCCCCCGTCCCGCAGCCCAGGTCCACCACGTCGCGGCAGGGAAGAGCCGGGATCATCGCCATCAGGTCACGGGCAGGGGCGTTCCGGGCCTCCCGGTGACGGTGGTACTGGTCGGGATTCCAGGTCATGGGTTCACCTTAGCCAGCCACCCGGGCCCTGTGTGCGTACTGTGGTGGTGACAGGTGGAATCCGGTCCAAAGGAGAAGGGCGGAGACCCGCCAGCCTCCGCCCCCTCGCCGTTCCGCTCAAACTTTCGTCAGGTACGCCGTGCCCCCCTCGACCTCCGCCGAGTGACCCTCGCCGGGCCCGAAGGTCAGTTCGGGGGCGAGCACCTCCCCCGCGATGAAGTCGCGCCAGTCTGAAGCGGCCTCGCGGGCGTCCCCCGTCAGGTCGAGGGCGAGGCGGATGCGGTCTTGCACCTCGAAGCCCGCCGCCTTGCGTGCCTCCTGGACACCGCGCACGAGGTCGCGGGCCACCCCCTCCAGCACGAGGTCGCGGGTCAGGTGAGTGTCGAAGGCGACCAGGAACCCGGCGTCCTCGGCGGCGGCCACGCCCTCGGGCGCCTTCGCGTCCACGAGGACCTGTTCCCCGGTCAGCTCGAAGGTCTGCCCGTTCGCCTCCACCGTGAAGGGCTGCCCCGCCTGCACCGCCCGGGCGACGGCGGCGGCATCGGCGTTCGCCAGCGCTGCCCGCACCGCCGGAAGCGCCTTGCCGTACACCTTGCCGATCACCGGGAGGTTCGGGCGCAGGCTGTAATGCACGAGGTCGGTGTCGCCCTCCAGGAAGGTCACGTCCTTGACGTTCAGCTCCTCCAGCAGTTGATCCCGGAATCTTTGCAGCGCCCCCGTCCCCTCCGGCGTACTCGCCCGCACGCTGACGGACGCCAGCGGCTGCCGCGTCTTGAGGTTGTGTGCCCCCCGCACCGCCCGCCCGAGTTCGACCACCTTGATGACGGCGGCCATTTCAAAGGTGAGCCGTTCGTCCAGCCGCTCCGGGCGGACTTCCGGCCAGCGGGTCAGGTGCACGCTCTCCACCCCTGCGCCCCGCGTCAGGTTGCGGTACATCGCCTCCGCCAGGAAGGGGGTGAAGGGCGCGGTGAGCTGCGAGACGGTGAGCAGCGCCTCGTGCAGCGTCGCGTAGGCGGCTTCGTCCACCTCCCCGCCCTCGCCCCAGAATCGACTGCGGTTGCGCCGCACGTACCAGTTGCTCAGGTCGTCCACGAAGCGTTCGAGCACCCGCCCGCCGCCCCGCGCGTCGTAGGCGTCGAGATTCGCGGTCACGTCCCGCACCGTCTCCTCCAGCCGCGCGAGCAGCCAGCGGTCGATCTCGGGGCGCGCACCAAAGGCGGGGGCGTGGGCCAGGTCGGGGCGGTCGAGGTTCGCGTACAGGACGAAGAAGGAGTACACGTTCCACAGCGTGTTCACGTACCCGCGCTGCGCCTCGGCCACCAGCCGCTCGGAAAAGCGCTTCTGGTCCCCCGGGTCCGACGCCATGAACATGTACCAGCGCACCGAGTCCGCGCCGTACCGGTCGAAGAGGGGCAGGGGCTCCACCACGTTCCCCTTGCTCTTGCTCATCTTCGCGCCCTTCTCGTCCACGATGTGCCCCAGGCAGATCACGTTGCGGTAGGCGGGCTGTCCGTAGAGCATCGTCGAGATGGCGTGCAGCGAGTAGAACCACCCGCGCGTCTGATCGATGGCCTCACAGATGAAGTCGGCCGGGTAGTGCCGCTCGAACTGCGCCATGTTCGCCCCGGTGCCGGGCAGGGGATATTCGCCCGTCTCGTCCGTCAGCAGGTGCCACTGCGCGTACGGCATCGAGCCCGAGTCGAACCACACGTCGAGGACTTCCGGGACGCGGCGGTACTCCTTGCCCTCCAGCGTGAAGGCGATGTCGTCGATGTACGGCCGGTGCAGGTCGAGGTCGGAGAGGTCGCGCCCGACGAGTTCTGACAGCTCGGCCACACTGCCCACCACGCGCAGGTCACCGTCCTCGCTCAGCCAGAAGGGGAGAGGTGTGCCCCAGTACCGCTCGCGGGAGATGGCCCAGTCCACGTTCCCTTCCAGCCAGTTGCCGAAGCGGCCGTTCTTGATGTTCGCCGGAACCCAGTTGATCTTCTGGTTCTCCTCCTGCATCCGCTCGGAGACGCTGTTCGTGCGGATGTACCACCCCTTCTTGGCGAAGTAGAGGATGGGGTCGCCCGTCCGGTCGTGGAAGGGGTAGCGGTGCCGGAGCGTTCCCGCCCAGAACATCCGCCCGCGAGATTTGAGGTCGGCAATCAGCCCCTTGTCCGCGTCCTTGAAGAACTTGCCGCGCTCCCCCGTCACCCGCAGGAGGCCGTGGTCGTCCACCCCAAACATCAGCGGCACCCCGTACTTGCGGGCGAGTTCTAGGTCCTCCGCCCCGTACGCCGGGGCCTCGTGCGCCACCCCCGAGCCGTCCGCCGCCGACACGAAGTCCGCCAGCGTGACGAAGTGCATCACCGGGCGCCCGTCCGCGTTCCGCTCGTGCAGTTCCCCCAGCACGCCGAGTTCCACCGCCACCTCGGGGAAGGGCGGCTCGTACTCCGCCCCCTCCAGGTCGCGGCCCGGGAAGGTCGCCAGCACCTCCAGCGGCGGCTGGTCCTTGTGCAGCCCGCTCAGGCGCTCCACCGCGTCCTGCGCGACGATGACCGTTCCCGCCGGGCTCCTCGCCGCCACGTACGTCAGGTCCGCGTTCACCGCCGCCAGCGTGTTGCTCGGCAACGTCCAGGGGGTCGTGGTCCACACCACGAGGGCGAGCCCCTGGCGGTCCTCCCCGCCCAACGCGCTCAGCGCCGCGTGCGCCCGTTCCGGCAGCGTGTCCCAGACCAAGGGGAAACGCACGTACACGCTGGGGTCGTCCACCTCACGGTACGAATCGACCTCACCGAGTTCGGCCCGCGAGAGGGTGGTCGAGATGCGCGGCGAGAGGGGCACCACCTTGTAGTCCTGCTCCACGAGCCCCTTCGCGTGCAGCCGCTTCAACAGGTTCCACACGCTCTCCACATAGGAGTTCTGGTAGGTGATGTAGGGGTCCCGCAGGTCCACCCAGTACCCCAGCCGCTCGGTGAAGGTGTTCCACTCCTGGATCGTCTCCCACACCGAGGTCCGGCACAGGCGGTTGAATTCCTCCAGCTCCTCCCGCGTGGCCCCGTGGTTGCGGCCGAGCAGCCCGAGCCGCTTTTCCACGCTGATCTCGACCGGCAGGCCGTGCGTATCCCAGCCCCCCTTGCGGGTGACGTGGTAGCCCCGCATGACCTTGTAGCGGGGAAAGAGGTCCTTGAACGACCGCGCCAGGACGTGGTGCAGCGCCGGGCGCCCGTTCGCGGTGGGCGGCCCCTCGTAGAAGACGTACTCAGGCTGGTCCGGTCGGCGCTCCTGGGTGCGCTCGAAGACGCGTTCCCGCTGCCAGAAGTCGAGCACGCCCCGCTCCAGCTCGGCAAAACGTGGCTGGGAGTTCACGGGTTCGAAGGGCGGAGCGGTGGGTTTGGATTCGGTCGTCGTCATGGTCTCTCCTCGAACAACAACAAAGCCCAGGCGGCGCGTCCCGGCTTCGTTGCCGTGCTGGGACGCGCTGCCTGCGCGTGGTACCACCCAACTTCACCCCCGCGTGAGGCGGGAGCCTCTGGAATCGGCCCTCTGTCGGGGGGCGTCCGGACGGGTCTAGTCGGTGACCAGGGGGCCACCTTTCTTCCGTCGGCGCGGGAGGTGATCTTCGGCGGGGGGCCGCGCCGCCCGGCTCGCACCGTCCCGGACTCGCTCCTGGCCGCCGACCCCGCGTACTCGTCTCACGGTCGCCTCAAGTGTCCCCCGCCTCGCGGGGTTCCGCCTATGGTAGGCGCCGGGCACGGGCGGGGTCAATCCGTCATGGGTCCTATTTCGGGCTGCCTGGATCTGCGATCCTGCAAAACTTCCGGGAAGGGTCAAGGCCCCGTTGACCGCCTTGACATGGCGTCCCATAGATTCGGCGCCTACCATAACCCCGCAGGCCCATAGAATAGACGAAAGGGGGCAGGATCATGGAATTTTTTATCGACACGGCGATCATCGACGAGGTGCGCGAGATCAACGCCTGGGGCGTCCTCTCGGGCGTGACCACCAACCCCAGCCTCGTCGCCTCGTCGGGGCGCGACTTCAAGGAAGTCATCCAGGAGATCGCCGGGCTGGTCGGCGGCGCGATCAGCGCGGAGGTCACCTCCCTCGACTCCGAGGGCATGATCAAAGAGGGCCGCGAGGTCGCCCAGTGGAGCGAGCACGTCGTCGTCAAGCTGCCGCTCACCCCCGCCGGGCTCCAGGCCTGCAAGACCCTCACCTCCGAGGGCATCAAGACCAACGTGACCCTGTGCTTCAGCGTGCCGCAGGCGCTGCTGGCCGCCCGCGCCGGGGCCACCTACATCTCGCCCTTCGCGGGCCGGGTGGACGACATCGGCTGGGACGGCGTCGAGCTGATCCGTCAGATCAAGGAGGCGTATGTCCTGGGCAACATCGGGACCAGGGTGCTCGCCGCCTCGATCCGCCACCCCACCCACGTCGTGCAGGCCGCGCTCGCGGGTGCCGACGTGGCGACCATCCCCTACAAGGTCTTCACCCAGATGGTCAAGCACCCGCTGACGAGCGCCGGCCTCGACGCCTTCCTCAAGGACTGGGCCGAACGTGCCGGGGCGAGCCCGGAAACGCCCTCCAGCGAGGCCGGGACGAACCCGCAGCCCGCGCCCGGAGCCCAGGCGCCCGAGCCCATGCCCGCCAAGTAGTCCACAGGAGAGTAATCCACAGGAGGACCCCCCCCAGTGACCGATTCCGTCACCCAAGGGCCGCTGCCCTTTCACGAACTCCAGCAGAAGATCCTGCCCGAACTCCACCTGATCGCCGCCAGCCACGGCATCGAGAACTACCGCAAGCTCAAAAAGGACTCGCTCGCCCTCGCCATCATGGAGCGGCAGGCGGGCGCCGAGGGCCAGATCCTCGCCCGGGGCTTCCTCGACATCAGCCCCGACGGCTACGGCTTCCTGCAGTCGAACCTCCTCGACCCCACGTCGCGCTCCACCCTCGTCACGGCGGGCGTGATCAAGGGGTTTCACCTGCGCACCGGCGACGAGGTCATCGGCCGCGCCCGCCGCCCGCGCGAGAACGAACGCTACGGCACCCTCGTGCAGGTCGAGGCGGTCAACGGCCTCGACCCCGAGGCGGCTAGAAACCGGCCGCGCTTCGACGACCTCACCCCCACCTTCCCCGACGCCCAGCTCGTGCTGGAAGATCCCGGCATGGACGACGGCCTCTCCCTGCGGGTGGTGGACCTCCTCGTGCCCATCGGGCGGGGGCAGCGCGCCCTGATCGTCGCGCCCCCCAAGGCGGGCAAGACGACGCTGCTCAAGAAGATCGCCAACTCCATCGTCAAGAACTACCCCGACGTGACGGTGATGGTCCTGCTGGTGGACGAGCGCCCCGAGGAGGTCACCGACTTCCGCGAGAGCGTGCAGGGGGCGCAGGTCATCGCCTCCACCTTCGACGAGCCCCCGCAGCACCACGTCCGGGTCGCCGAGTTCGTCCACGAGCGGGCCCGGCGCATCGTCGAGGACGGCGGGCACGTCGTCATCCTGCTCGACTCGATCACCCGCCTCGCCCGCGCGAACAACCTCGTCACCCCACCCACCGGGCGCACCTTATCGGGCGGCCTGGATTCGAACGCGCTGCACTGGCCCAAGAGATTCCTCGGCGCGGCGCGCAACATCCGGGACGGCGGCAGTCTCACCATCCTGGCGACCGCCCTGGTGGAGACGGGCTCGCGGATGGACGACGTGATCTTCGAGGAGTTCAAGGGCACCGGCAACGCCGAACTCGTGCTCAGCCGACGCCTGGAGGAACGCCGCATCTTCCCCGCGCTCGACATCCTCAAGTCGGGCACCCGCCGGGAGGAACTGCTGCTCCAGCCGGAAGTTCTCAAGAAGATGTGGCTGCTGCGCAAGGTGATCTCCGATATGGACCCCGCCGACGCGATGGAGATGCTGCTGACCCGCATGGGCAAGACCCGCAACAACGTCGAGTTCCTGCAATCCCTCGCGGGGGGCTGAGGGCCCCGCCCCCGCTCCTCCCGCGCCCCGCAGGCACCCCGGCGGCCCGCCCGGGGTGCCTCGTCCCCGGAGGCCCGGTGCCCGATTCGCTCCCTCACCCTCCTCCCCCCGAAGCCGCCCCGGAGCGTCGCCCGTGAGGAACCCGCCCCCGGGGGCAGGGGAGGCCCCGCCCGGGCTGCGCCTCCTCGTGGTGGACGACGAGCAGCAGATCCTGGAACTCCTGGGCCTCACCCTCGGCCTGCACGGCTTTGAGGTCGAGACCGCCCGCAGCGGCCCCGACGCCCTGAGGGCCGCCCGCGCGGAGCCGTTCGACGTGATCGTCATGGACGTCCTGATGACCCCCTGGGACGGCTTCGAGACCGTGCGGCGGTTGCACGCCGCCCTCGGCCGCCGCCTGCCCCCCGTGGTGTTCCTCTCCGGCCTCGACCGTTCGGAGCGCGTGCCCGAACTCGGCCCTGACCTCGTCGCCGCCTACCTCGTCAAGCCCTTTCGGCCCTCCCAGCTCGTCGAGAGCATCCGCCAGGTCGCCGCCCGCGCCTCCGGCTGATCTGACCCCGGACTCTCCCCCGAACTGGCCCTCCTCATGGGGCCAGTTTCCCGTCATACTCGCCCCATGACCCTTTCTCCCGAGACCGGAACGCCCGCGATCAAGCGGGGCTTCGCCGAGATGTTCAAGGGCGGCGTGATCATGGACGTGGTGACTGCCGACCAGGCCAGGATCGCGGAAGGAGCCGGGGCGACCGCCGTGATGGCCCTGGAGCGCGTGCCCGCCGACATCCGCCGTGACGGCGGGGTGGCCCGCATGAGCGACCCGGGGATGATCCGCGAGATCATCGCCGCCGTGTCGATCCCCGTGATGGCGAAGGTGCGCATCGGCCACCTCGTCGAGGCCCAGATCCTCCAGGCGGTCGGGGTGGACTTCATCGACGAGTCGGAGGTCCTGACCCCGGCGGACGATCAGTTCCACATCGACAAGACGCGCTTCACCGTCCCCTTCGTCTGCGGGGCGCGGAATCTCGGCGAGGCCCTGCGCCGCGTCGGCGAGGGCGCCAGCATGATCCGCACCAAGGGTGAGGCGGGCACCGGCAACATCGTCGAGGCCGTTCGCCACGCCAGAACGGTCCTCGGCGAGATTCGCGCCCTCCAGGCCCGCCCGGTCGAGGAACTCATGACCGCCGCCCGCGACCTCGGCGCCCCCTACGACCTCGTGCGGGAAGTGCATGAGCACGGCACGCTCCCCGTGGTCAACTTCGCGGCCGGCGGCGTCGCCACCCCCGCCGACGCCGCCCTGATGATGGCCCTGGGCCTCGACGGCGTCTTCGTCGGCAGCGGCATCTTCAAGAGCGACCAGCCCGAGCGCCGCGCCTGCGCCATCGTCCAGGCCGTCACCCACTTCCAGAACCCCGACCTCCTCGCCGGGCTCAGCGAGAACCTCGGCGCCCCCATGACCGGCATCAACATCGACGCCCTCCTCCCCGGGGAACGCCTCGCGGGTCGCGGCTGGTAGGCGACTAAAATTAATACAAGTAAAGGTCTGCTCACCCCCACCGGGGCCTCCCCCATGTCCCCCCACCTCGGCGTCCTCGCCCTCCAGGGTGCCTTCCGCGAACACCGCCTGCGGCTGGAGATCCTCGGCGCCCGCGTCCGCGAGGTCCGCCTGCCCGCCGACCTCGAAGGCCTCCAGGGCCTGGTGTTGCCCGGCGGGGAGAGCACCACCATCGCGGGGCTGATGACGGCGGCGGGGCTGTGGGACCCCATTCGCGCCTTCCACGCGGCGGGCGGCGCCCTGTGGGGAAGTTGCGCGGGGCTGATCCTGCTCGCGCGGGAGGTGGAGGGCGCCCCGCCCCAGTTCGGACGGCAGGACCGCCTGGCGCTCCTCGACGCCACCGCCCGCCGCAACGCCTTCGGGCGGCAGGCGGACTCCTTCCGGGTGCCGCTCCAGATTCGCGGCCTGGACGCTCCTTTCCCGGCCGTTTTCATCCGCGCGCCCGTGATCGAGCGCCCCGGGCCCAGCGTGGAGGTGCTCGCCGAGTACGGGGGCCGGGCCGTCCTGGTGCGCCAGGGCCGCCTGCTCGCCTGCGCCTTCCACCCGGAACTCACGGCCGACGCCCGGCTGCACGAGCTGTTCCTGCGGCTGGTGGCCGCCCCCGTCCCCACCTGAGCCCGGCCCCGCGCTATGCTCGGGCGCGTGCGAGCGCAGGAATACCGGGCCGGGAGCGCCCGCCTCTCCTATCACGTGAGCGGCGAGGGCGACCCCATCGTCCTCGTCCACGGCCTGAGCGGTTCGGGAAGGTGGTGGCGGCGCAACGTCCCGGCGCTGGCCGCCCGACACCGGGTCTACGTGATCGACCTCGTCGGCTACGGCCGGGCCTACCGCCAGCGCGCCCTGGGGGTGCGGGACGCCGCCGCACTCATCGCCGCCCTGATCGACGACCTCGGGCTGGAGCGGGTCACCCTGGTCGGCCACTCGATGGGCGGCCACATCTGCACCCACGTCGCCGCCCTGCGCCCGGGGCGGGTCCGCAACCTCGTCCTCGCCTGCGCGAGCGGCCTGCTCACCGGCAACATCTACCGCGTGGCCCTCAAGCTCCCCAGGGCCGCCATCACAGGCCGCCTCACCTTCGTGCCGCGCGTCCTCGCCGACGCCGCCCGGGCCGGGCCGGTCAACATGTGGCGTTCGACCACCGACCTCCTCGGGGACAACGTCAGCGAACTCCTGCCCCGGATCACCGCCCGCACCCTGGTGATCTGGGGAGGCCGCGACGCCCTGGTGCCCCCCCGCACCGGCCGGGCGCTCGCCGCCGCCATCCCCGGCGCCCGCTACGAGGAGATTCCCCGCGCCGGGCACGTCGTCATGGTGGACGCCCCGGCGCGGTTCAACGCCCTCGTCCTCGACTTCCTCGCCGGGGCGGAAGAGGCGGAGCCGGTGGGCAGGGCAGGGGAGGCTTGAGGGCCCGGGCTCAATACACCCGCGTCCTCGGCCTGCGGATCCACGCCCGGGTGCGCGGCGACGGCCCCCCCCTGGTGATCGTCCCCGGTCTGGGCTGCGCCTCGTGGATGTACGCCCGCGCCTCGCGCGAACTCGCCCGCGAGCGCACCGTCTACGCCTACGACCCGCCGGGGCACGGCTTCAGCCAGGGGCGCCCGGGTTTTCCCGCCCACATCGAGGACCTCACCGACCATCTCGCCGCCTGGCTGGAGGAGAGCGGCCTGCAAGGGGTCCCCCTGCTGGGCCACTCGCTGGGGGCCGAGGTGATCTTCGACCTCGCCGCCCGGCACCCCGGGGCCGCCCGCGCCCTGATCGCCTGCGCCCCCACCGGCATCCCCGAGAACCCCAGCGTTCGCCTCCAACTCCTGCGCCTCGCCCGCGACCTGCCCCGCGAGCGGCCCGGGCTGCTGCTCCCCGGCCTCGCCGCCTACGCTCGCAGCGGACCCGCCCTGATGCTGCGCCTCGCCCGCGACCAGAGCGAGCACGAGACCGGCCCCCTGCTCCCCCGCGTTCGGGTTCCCACCCTGCTCCTCGACGGCACCGCCGATCCCGTCATCCGCTCCTGGACCGTCCGCGCCATCCGGGCAGCCATCCCCCACGCCCGCGTCGCCCGGATTCCCGGCGGAACGCACGCCCTCACCGACGCCTCCCCCCGCGCCGTTGCCCGCCTCACCCTCGACTTCCTCGGAGAGGTCGATGCCTGATTCCTGGCGCAATTTCGTTGCGTCCTTACCTCCTGTCCAGGACACCTGAGCAACCCCGTTGCCGCCCCGCCCCGGCAGGCGCTACACTCGCCCCCATGTTCGAGGACACCCACGACGGGCACATCCTGCTGACGCCCGGCCCCACACCGATCCACCCCCGGGCGCAGCGGGCCCTGATGCGCCCCATGCTCGGGCATATGGACCCCGAGGTGTTCGCCCTGAACGGGGAGATCCAGCAGGGGTTGCGGATGATGTACGGCACCGAGCCGGAGGCCTTTACCGCCCTGCTCGCGGGCACCGGCAGCCTGGGCATGGAGGCGGGGTTCGCCAACCTCGTCGAGGCCGGGGACGAGGTGCTGGTGTGCGCGAACGGCTCCTTCGGGCGGCGGATGGCGGAGATGGCCGCCCGCTACGGGGCCCGGGTGCGGCTCGTCACCGCGCCCCTGGGCGAGGCCATCGACCCCGCCGACGTTGCCGCGCACCTCGGCGGGGTGGGGATGGTCGCGGTCGTGCACGGCGAGACGAGCACGGGGGTGCTCAACCCGGTCCCCGAGATCGCCCGCCTGGTGCGCCGCAGCGGGGCACTCCTGACGGTCGACGCCGTCACGACCGCCGGGATGGAGCCCTTCCACATGGCGGAGTGGGGGGTGGACTACGCCTACACCGGCGCCCAGAAGTGCCTCTCGGCCCCCCCCGGCCTGGCCCCCGTCGCCATCGGCGAGCGCGCCTTCGCCCGGTATCAAGCCCGCCGCACCCCCACCCCGCTGTGGTACTGCGACTTCGGGGGCCTGCGCGACTACTGGGTGGAACACACCTACCACCACACCGTCCCCGTCAACCTCCACTTCGCCCTCCACGCCGCCCTCCAGGCCGCCCTGGAGGAGGGCCTGGAGGCGAGGCAGGCCCGCGTCCGCCTCCTCGGCCACGCGGTCGTCACGGCCCTCACGCCCCTGGGCTTCACCCACTACGTCAAGGACCCCGCCGCCCGGCTCCCCACCGTCCTCGCCCTGCGCCTGCCGCCCGGTTTTGATGACGCGGCCGTGCGCGCGGCCCTGAGGGCGCGCGAGATCAGTGTCACCGGCGGCCTGGGCCCCACGGCGGGCCTGATCTGGCGACTCGGCCTGATGGGCGAGGCCGCCCGCCCCGCCCCCTACCGCGCCCTGATGCTCGCCCTGGAAGACCTCCTCGGCGAGCGCGGAGTGGTCGACCGCTTCGAGGAGGCGCTGGGGGCGGTGCCGGTCTGAAGGGTTGAGCGATGAGGGATGAGGAGCCTTGGTTCGGTCCTTCCTCATCCCTCATCCCTTCCCCTACCCCATCCTCCCCGTCCGGATCACGTCCGCGATCACCGGGGGCAGATTCCAGGCCATGATGTCGAAGGCGGACGAGGCGAAGTCGTAGGGAACCTTGTGCAGGGTGACGGTGGGCCTGCGGCCCGAGGCGTCCAGCAGGGCCACGTCGGCGCCGGGCTCGTGGTTGAGGCTCAGGCCCACGCTGCCAGGGTCCACGAACGTCGTCTCGCCCACCACCCGCACGAAGGGCACGTGCGAGCCGCCCACCACCAGCACCCGCGCCCGCAGGGAGTCGGCCAGGGCCTCCAGCTCCCGCTCGGGGGCCATCAGGTCGATCCGCTCGGCCGGGTCGTGCGGCCCGCCGTGGAAAAAGCGCACCCGCCCCGCCGGGGTGGTGAGGCGGCCCCCCGGCGGCAGGCGGCGCAGGAATTCGAGCTGCTCGGGCGAGAGCACCCGCCGCGTCCACGACAGCACCTGCTCGGCCACCCCGCCGCGCGCCGACCGCTCGCCGAGTTCGAGCGCCACCCGCATGTCGCTGCTCCCCATCCCGGTCTGCCAGCCCTCGCGCCGCACGAGGTCGATCACCGGCCCCGGGCTCGCCCCGTACCCCACCAGATCGCCCACCACGACGACCGCGTGGACGGGGTTGTCGGCCAGAAAACGTTTCACGGCCGTCAGCGCGTGGATGTTGCCGTGCAGGTCGCTCAGGAAAGCCAGTCGCAAAGTCCCCCCATCCTAGGGCAAAGGTGGGGCGGCGTGCGCGAACTTTTCCGCGCGCGGGGGCCCCTATCATGGCCCGGTGCCGCCCCTGCCCGCCCCCCTCCTCGGCCTCCTCGTGGGCGCCCTCCTCGCCGCCTGCGGGTTGCCGCTGCCGTGGAGCTTCCTGAGCTACCTCCCCCTCGCCCTGCTCCTCGTCTTCGTCACGGGTGAACAAAGCCCCCGCCGCCTCTCGATGAGGATGTGGTGGGCGGGCACGGCCTACAGCGCCGTCCACCTGTGGTGGCTCACCGCCTTCCTCGCCAAACTCTTCGGCACGCCGGTCCTCGGAAGCCTCGCCCTGCTGCTCTTCGCGCTGGAGGGGGCCTTCCTCGCCCTGATGGCGTACCTCGCCGCTCGCCTCTTCGCCTCGCGGGAGGCGCGGGTCTGGGCCCTCGCGGGGGGCTGGGTCCTCCTCGAATGGCTGCGCTTCCTGGGGCCGCTCGCCTTTCCCTGGCCGACCCTGGGGTACACCCTGCTCCCCACCCCCGCCGTCCAGATCGCCGACCTGGGGGGGGTGCTCCTCGGCAGCGTCCTGATCAGCGCCACCGCCGCCGCCCTCGTCTCCTTCTGGTGGGGGAGACGGCCCCCCCTCGTCCTGATGTCGGCCCTGTGGGTGGCGGCGCTGGCGTACGGGGTGACGCGGGTGCCGGGCGCGGGGCCCATTCAGTCCACGCTGCTGCTGCGCACCGAGTTCGACTCCTTCGGGCGGGCCACCCGGCAGCTCAGCCCCGCCGAGCAGTTCGAGGTCCAGCGCCGCCTGAGCGCCCAGCGGCGACCCGGGGAACTCGTGGTCTGGAGCGAGACGGCCGTCACGGCGGAAAACGGGCGCACCCGGCTGCCCGAGTTCCCCGCCCCCGGCATCACCGGCGTCGGCACCCCCGCCTTCGACCAGCCCCGGCGCAACTCGGTCGTGAGCGTCGCGGAAGGCGGCCAGATCACCGCCCGCAGCGAGAAGGCCCGACTGGTCCCCTTCGGCGAGTACTTCCCGCTGTACGGCTCCCTGCGCCCCGTCTACCGCGTCATCGAGCGCACCCTCGGCTTCGACCTCGGGGGCTTCACCCCCGCCCGCACCCTCACCCCGCTCCGACTGGGGGGCGTCTCCTTCGGCGCCTACGTCTGTTACGACAGCGTCTTCCCCTGGGTCGCCCGGGGGCTCACGTCCAAAGGCGCGCAGCTTCTCGTCAACCCCAGCAATGACGGCTGGTACGACGGCTGGGGGGTCGAGCAGCACTTCCAGATGGGCCGCGTCCGCGCCATCGAGACCCGCCGCTGGCTCGTCCGCAGCGTGAACGAGGGCGTCGCCGCCAGCGTGAACGACCTCGGGCAGCCCGTCCAGATCCTCGACCGGGGGGAGGGCATCCTTCACGCCCGCCCCCGGGTGCTGACGGGGGAGACTCCCTACGTCCAGTACGGTGACCTGCCCGCCCTGCTCCTCGCCGCCCTGATGCTGCTCTACGCCCGGCGGCTGGACCGCTGAATCCCAAGGCTGGATCCCAAGAAAGAGGGCGCGGACTGTCCGCGCCCTCAAACAGACCGGTCCGCTTACTCCTTGACGCCGCCCGCCATCGTGCCGCCCACGAAGTAGCGCTGGAAGCCGTAGAACAGCGCCACGATGGGCAGCGCCCCGAGGGTGGCGGCGGCGGCGAAGATGCCCCACTTGGTCGAGAACTGGCCGCTCGTGAAGCTCAGGAGCATCACGCCCACCGTCCACTTCTCCACCCCGGTCAGCAGCACGTTCGCCAGGATGAACTCGGCGTACGTACCGATGAACTGGTTCAGGAAGATGAACACCAGGATGCCCCCCGACAGCGGCAGCACCACCCGCAGGAAGGTCTGCCAGCGGGTCGCCCCGTCCACCATCGCGGCTTCCTCCAGCGACTCGGGGAGACTCTCGACGTAGCCCTTGAAGATCCAGGTGTTGAAGGCGATGGCCCCGCCCGAGTACGCCAGGATCAGCCCGGTGAAGGTGTTGTTCAGCCCGAGGAGCACCATCAGGGTATACACGGCGACGAGCGCGAGAAAGACCGGGAACATCTGGATGAAGATGAAAAACAGCAGGGTCTGGAAGCGGCCCGGAAAACGCAGACGGGCCATCGCGTACCCGGCGGAGGTGGAGAGCAGGATCGCCAGGGCGCCGGTGATGCCCGACACCAGCAGGGTGTTGCGCACCGACAGCAGGAACTTGCTCTCGTTGCCCGGCCCGGTGAACTGCGCGGGTGTCATGAAGACCACCAGCACGGCCAGCGCAGCGATCAATATGCGCATCACCCAGGTGCGGGCGCTCGTCAACCTCGCCGACTCGCCGCCCAGGCGGCCCCTCAGCGTGAGCAGCAGCAGGGCGGCCAGGGCCGCCCCGCCGATCACTGCCAGAACGATCTGCCAGCCCGGGATGGTCACCCCGTCGAAGAGCCGCCGAAAGTTCTCCAGGCTCAGGACGTTCAGGTTGGGCAGCAGCCCCGAACGGTACAGGATGTTCGGGTTGCTGAAGTCCGGGAACGCGAAGAGGCTGTTGCGGGGGTCAAAGGCTGCCAGCAGCACGTAGAAGAGGGGGTAGATCGCCACCAGCACGACCAGAATCAGAAAGAGGTGCGTGAGCTGGTCACCCAGCACGGCCGCGTAGCTGACCTTGCGCCCCGTCCGAGCCTGCCCGATGCGTTGCCCGATCAGGCTGGTGAGGGCCAGCACCCCGCTCGCCGCGAGCAGGAACAGCAGGAAGCGAATCCAGCCGCCCTCGATGAAATAGATCGTGAAGCTGCGGGGCCGCCCCTCCATATTGCGCGCCAGGAAATACCCCAACACGCCGAGGCCGAGCACCAGCGCGGCCAGCACGGTCCAGGGCAGCGCCCGCCGCAGGGGGCCTGGCTCGTGATGAACATATCCGCCCGGCGGCAGGGGAGAGGAAGAGCGGCCCGGCCCGCTGCCGGGAGTGGGCGTCGGCGTGGCGGTCATACGGGGACCTCCTGCGGGAATGGACGCGGGACCCCGGTCACTTGCGGGCCTCCCGAAACACGCCCGCCGCCCGGAAGTTCACCAGCGAGATCGCGAGCGTCAAGAAGAAGATGATCAGCGCAATCGCGCTTGCCAGCGAATAGTTCTGCCCGCCCGAGGAGGCGAAGGCCGTGTTGTACCCCCACGACAGCAGGATGTCGGTGCTCTGCGCCGTGCTCTCGCGCCCCTCCTGCGGGGGGCCGCCCTGGGTCAGCAGGTAGATGATCCCGAAGTTGTTGAAGTTGAAGGCGAAGGCCGACAGCAGAATCGGCGTGAAGGAGGTTCTGAGCAGCGGCAGCGTGATGTTCGTGATCTGCTGCCAGCGGCTGGCCCCGTCGATGCTCGCGGCCTCGTAGAGGTCCTCGTTGATCGTCGAGAGGGCGCTGATGGTGGCCGTCATCATGTACGGAAAGCCCAGCCACAGGTTGACGAACAGGATGCTGATCTTGGCCCACAGGGGATCGCCCAGCCACGGCACGGCGGTCAACCCCAGCAGCCCGAGCGTCTTGTTCACGATGCCGAACTGCTGGTTGAACAGGGCTACCCACATCTGCACGCTGATCACCGTCGGGATCGCCCACGGCAAGAAGAGCAGCGTGCGGTAGATGTTGCGGCCCTTGAGCCGCTTGTTGTACAGCAGGATGCCCAGGATCAGCCCGGCGACGGCGTTGAGCACCACCGTGGAGAAGGCGAACACCACCGTCCAGACGAAGACCGGAATCAGCGCCGTGCTCGCCTTGGCGAAGATCTCCTGGAAGTTCGCCAGCCCCACCCGCTCGTAGCGGTTGAGCCGCGTCGCGTTCGCCACCTCCAGGCCGGGCGCCACCGGGGCCGCCAGCGTCACCGCGTTCCCCTGCACCCCCGCGACGCGCGCCCGCACCGGCGTGGACGCCGTCTCGTCGAACAGCACGATGGTGTCGCCCGCGCAACTCGGTGTGCGGCAGCGCAGGTACCCGGCCACCGAGTCCGCCTCGGGCGTCCCCGCGAGCGTCACCGTGCGGCGGTCGGTACTCAGCTTCGCCTCCGTCCGCACCGCCGAGTCGGGATTGCCGCTGTTTTCCCCGCTGTAGTTCGTAAAGGCGTAGTTCACCGTCAGCACGACCGGCAGCACCGTGAAGGCCGCCAGAAACACCAGCGCCGGAAACAGGTAAAACCAGTTGGTGATCCAGGGCAGCGCCCGGGCGAGGAGCGGCATCCCCACCACCAGCGCCGCGAGCGTGTACACCAGGATCAGGTAGGGCGGCGCCCCCGGCAGGAAGCGGGCGGTCAGCGTGGACAGCCCCCAGCCGATCAGGGCCGCGCCCGCCAGCAGCCCGGCGAGCACCAGCACCGCCAGCAGCACGCCGCCCGTGCCGTCCGGGGGAAGCTGGCGGCTGCGGCGCGCGGGGGCCGAATTCATCGTCACGGTCATGGTCGCGCTCCTTCAGGAAAGGAAGGAAAGCGGCGGACGGGAGACACCCGCTTCCCGTCCGCCGCTTTCAGGCCGCTTTGCCCCTTACTTGTTGATGTTCGACTCGATCTCGGCCACGGCCTTCTGGAGAAGCCCGGCGTAGTTCTGCCCCGGCTTCTGCACCGCCTGCGCCGTCGCGGCCGTCCAGGGGCCCCACACCGCGCCCATCTCCGGGATGTTCGGCATCGCGCTGCCCGCGCTGATCGCCCGCCCGAAGCCCGTCACCACCGGGTCGCTCTTCAGCCGCGCCCGCGCCGAGAGGCTCGTGGGAATCGCCCCGCCCGCCTTGTTGTACGCCAGTTGCGCGTCCGGGCTGGTAAGCTGCCGCGCGAGCCCCACCGCCGCCGCCTTGTTCTTACTGTACGCGTTCACCAGCACCGCGCGCACCCCCACGAAGGGGCTCCACTTGCCGGACGCCCCGGGAGGGGTGGGGAAGTTGGCGATCCCGTAGTCGATCCCCGCCTTCTTGATGTCCCCCATGTCCCACGGCCCGGTGTAAAACATCGCCGAGCGGCCGTCCACGAAAGCACTCTTGGCCGCGTCCTGGCTCACGCCCTCCGGCACCAGGTTGTACTTGTAGCGCAGGTCGTTGAGGAACGAGAGCGCCTTCGCCGTCCCCGCGTTGTCCAGCCCGATGTCCTTGAGGTTCAGCGTCCCATTGTTGTTCTTGAACACGTACCCGCCGTACGCGTTCACGAAGCCGTAGCTCTTGTAGGGCTCGGCGATGTCGTACAGCAGCCCGAACCGGCCGTTGCCGGTGTTCGCCTGAGCGGCCTTGAGCAGTTCCGCCCAGTTCGCCGGCGCCTTGGGCACCAGTTTCTTGTTGTAGATCAGCGCGACCGCCTCGGCGTTCAGCGGCAGGCCGAACAGCTTGCCCTTGTAGGTAAAGGCGTTCAGGGCCGTCTTGTCGTAGTCGGTCTTGGAGGTCACGTACCGGTCCAGCGGCTCGATCACGCCCGACGCGGCATACCGCCCCAGGCGGTCGTGTGGCTCGGTCGCAATCAGGTCCGGCCCCTGCCCCTTCGGCGCGCTCTGGATGAACTTGTCCTGCGTCTGGGCAAAAGGAACGCTCACCACCGTCACCTTGTTCCCGGTCTTCTTCTCGAACTCGGCCGCCTGCGCCCGGATCCAGGCCAGTTCCCCCGCCGCCTCGAACGACGTCCACAGCGTCAGATTCGCGGCGGAAGCGCTCCCAACCAGGGCCAACGTCACCAACGGAAACAGCACTCTGTTCATAGAACTCCTTGATACCACGCCGGACAGCGATCCGGGCGGCAACTTCGTTGAACGAATGTTCAAGCTCATCTTTCCATGTCCGCCCCCCGGGAAAGAGGGCACACGCAACCATCCCCTTCACCGAGCCTTAAACTTCGCGACTCCTCGCCCCCTGTTCCCCAGGTCGTCCACACCCGAACAGCTGGAGAAGGACACAGAGGGCGCTCGCCCGGATTAATACAAAAAGAAGGAGTGCGGAGGCGTGTGCGGGAACAAACGTCGTAGGTCGACGGTGCGGGTACGCCTGCCCTCCACCTCGCGCCACGTTCAGGAGAGGTGCGCTCCCCGCCCGAAAGGAACGGCCGGCGGCGAGACCACGACGTTGTCCTCCTGCGCGCCGCGCTCCGGCGGGAAACGGTCGACCTTCCCGAACGCCCCTCAGCCGGGGCCGCTGGGGCCCCGGCCAGCGCGCCCCATTCCGGGAAATGCAGCCTGGCCCACGAAAGGCTGGCCGGGAGAGCCTCCACCCCCTAATTGCTGCTAAGTATCATTAGCGGCAGTAGGGTAGACTGGGGCATGAGCACCGAGATCGTCTTGCGTTCGCGCTGGAGTGTGCCCGAGAACCGTCGGCGGGAGGCCCTGCGCGCCGCCCACGGGCAGGATGCGGAGGTGCTGGGCGAGCTGCTGGAGTACCACCTGCGCCTCAAGAGCCGCCGGGCCGGGGTGGTGAGCGCGTCCACGCTCCGCACCTACCGGCTGGCCGTGCGCGACTTCCTGGGGTTCGTCGGCCCACCCGAGGCGCCGAGGCACGCGCTCAACCAGCTCGACGCCGAGGTGATCGAGCGCTACCTGATCGGGCTGCGCGGGCGCGGGCTGGAGGTGGGCAGCGTCCGCACCTACCTGTACGGGGTGCGGGCGCTGTTCCGGGCGCTGGTGTGGGCCGGGGCGTTGTCCCAGGACCCGGCCCGCGAGGTCAGGGCCCCCCACGACGCGACCCCCGCCCACGCGAAGAAGCGCGCCGTCGGGGCCCCGCAGCTCGGGCGGCTCTTCGCCCTGCCCGGCGAACTGCACGGGGACGACGAGGTCGGGCGGCGGGACGGCGTGATCCTCACCCTGGGGGCCACGCTGGGGCTGCGGGCGAGCGAGATCGTGGGGCTCGATGTCGCCGACGTGAACCTGGGGCTGGGCGAGGTCCACGTGCGGCACGGCAAGGGGGGGAAGGCCAGGCGCGTCCCGCTCACCCGTTCGGCCGCTCAGGTGCTCGGCCGGTGGTTGCAGGCGCGGGAGGCGCTGCGGGTCCGGGGGGAGGTGCAAGATGACCAGCCCGGCCTGCTCGTCTCGTTCCGGCCCTCCCACTTCGGCGCCCGCCTGAGCACCCGGGGCCTGCGGGAGATCGTGAACGGCTACCTCGCCGCCGCCGGGCTGCCGCCCGACATGTTCGGCGTCCACACGCTCCGGCGCACGGCGGGGACGCGGCTGTACCGGGCCACCCGCGACCTGCACGTCGTGTCGGACATCCTGGGCCACGCCTCGGTCACGACCAGCGCCATCTACGCCAAGATGGACCAGGGCATCCGGCGCGAGGCCCTCCAGAAGGTCGAGGACGACGAGCCGTGAAGGGGGCAGGCTCAGGTGTCGAGGTCTGTCTTGCGGGCGGGCGTGAGGAAGCGGACGGCGCCGGGGAGGATGCGGGCGGTGAAGGGGGTGGTCTCGACGTGCAGTTCGCCGTCGTACTGGAGGGGAAAGGGGTCCTCCGCCTCGACGGTGACCTCCCCCGCCTCCAGGGTTTCGAGGTTGCCGCTGAAGACGGGGTCGCCGAGGTTGAGCTTCACCCGCACCGAGTCAAGCAGGTTGGGCAGCAGCCGCAGGAGGTTCCCGGCCTTGAGCAGGACGACGGTGAATTTCCCGTCCGAGGGGCTGATGTCGCTGGTGATGGGCAGGCGGTAGTTCGCCATGCCGAAGTTGGCGACCATCACGCCGATGCCCTCGAAGTCGCGCCGCTCGCCGTCGATGACGAGGTGGAAGGTGGTCTTCTTGGGGTTGATCTGCCGCATGGCGCTCAGGACGTAGGCCATCGAGCCGTACTTCTCCTTGAGGTCTTCCGAGTCGCGGATCATGGCGGCGTCCGCCCCCGCCCCCGCGAGCATGGCAAAGCCGCTCTTCTCACCCTGCACTTCCACCTCACCGAGGTCCACCCGCACCGCGTTGCCGCCCGCGACGACGGCGGCAAGTTGAGCGGGATCCCTCGGGAGGTCGAGGTTCTGCGCGATCAGGTTCGCGGTCCCCGCCGGGTACGCGAGGACCGGCACGTCGCGGTAGCGGGCGGCGTAGGCCAGGGCGCTCACGGTGCCGTCGCCGCCCGCCGCAACGAGAACGTCGAAGTTCTCCAGGTCGGTGAGGGACTCGCCGAGCGGGGTGTCCTGGGTCAGTTCGCGGGCGGTCACCAGGGCTCCCCCCTGCCCCAGCCGGGTGACGAAGTCGGGGAGGGTGCTCTCGCCCTGGCCGCTTCTGGGGTTGAAGACGAGCAGGACCTGCTTGCCCGCGAGCCCGGCGAGGGGACCACTGTCTGGTGCGGCACTGGGGGGGGTGGTTTGACCCGTCATTTGGGGCTCATTAGACTGCTCACCTGGAGGCCAGGTATGGTGCGTTTCTTCTTTGCTTCTTTACTGTTCGCGGGTGCGCTGGCATCGTGCGCGCCCCGTCAGCAGGCCACGGCGGGCGTCACGGTCACGCCCGTCCTGATCAAGGTCTCCGAGCCCGCCGCGCGGGGCGGGACGCTGACCGTGCAGGGGCGCTACCTGGGCGGGCCCGCCACCGGCCGCGTCCGCCTGGGCGCCGACGCCTCGGGGCGCGGGGGGTACGTCTTCCCCGCCTCGGCGGTGCGCTCGTGGACCGACGGGGAGATCGTCCTGACCATCCCGCAGGACGCCCCGGTCGGCGGCTCGTGGCTCTTCGTGGAGGTCGGCGGGCGGCAGTCGACCGGGCTGCCGTACAGCGTGAGGCAGTAGGGAGACCGTCGGCGATCAGCTTTCAGCCGTCAGCCAAAACGAGCAACGCCCGGGCATAGGCCGGGGCGTTTTTCTTCGCTGACGGCTGGCGACTCCCTGCTACACTCCCGGGGTTATGGCGCTGCAACGCCCCAAGGGCACCCAGGACCACCTCCCGGAGGGTTCTCCCAAACTCAGCCTCGACGTGCGGGCGTCGGCCTTCGCGCAGGTGCAGGACACGGCCCGGCGCGTGCTGGAACGTTCGGGCGCGGAGTTCATCGCCACGCCGCTGTTCGAGGAGGCCGAGCTGGTCAGGCGGGGGGTGGGGGGATCGACCGACATCGTCCGCAAGGAGATGTTCACGGTGTACTACTTCGGGGACCACGGCGGGTACGTCCTGCGGCCGGAAGGGACGGCGAGCATCGTGCGGGCGTACCTGCAAAACGGGCTGAGGCAGCTTCCTTCTCCCCTCAAGCTCTGGACCCACGGGCCGATGTTCCGCGCCGAGAACGTGCAGAAGGGCAGGCTCCGCCAGTTCCACCAGGTCGACTACGAGGTGCTGGGCTCGACGGACCCGCTCGTGGACGCCGAGGCGATCTGGCTGATGTGGGAGGTCGTGCGCGAACTGGGGCTGACGGGCGTGCGGGTCAAGCTCGGCTCCATCGGCGACCCCTCGGACCGGGAGGCCTACAACGCCTACCTGAGGGAGGTCTTCACCCCGCACGCGGGGCGCCTCTCCGATGACAGCCGGGACCGCCTCGACCGCAACCCGATGCGGATTCTGGATTCCAAGAGCGCGGGGGACCAGGCCCTGACCCTCGAACTCGGGGTGCGGCCCATGCTCGACTTCCTGGGGGAGGAGGCGCGGGCGCACTTCGGGGCGGTGCAGGGCTATCTCTCGGACTGGAGGGTGCCCTTCGACCTCGACCCCTCCATCGTGCGCGGGCTCGACTACTACCGCCGCACCGCCTGGGAGCTGCACCACACCCAGGTGGGGGCGAAGTCGGCGCTGGGCGGCGGGGGTCGGTACGACGGTTTGAGCGCGCAACTCGGCGGGCCGGAGGTGCCCGCTGTGGGCTGGGCCTTCGGGATCGAGCGGCTGCTCCTCGCGCTGGAGGCGGAGGGGGTGGCGCTGCCCGCCCCGGAGGGACCGCTGCTCTTCCTCGCGGCGATGGACGAGGAGCGGGTCGGGCTGGCGGCGCGGCTCGCGCTGGGGGCCCGCTCTGCCGCCCGGGTGGAGTTCGCCTACCGGGCGCTGAAGCCGGGGAGCGCCTTCAAGGAGGCCGACCGCCGCCGGGCCCGCTACGCCGCCGTGATCGGCAGCGAGGAGGCCGCGCGGGGCGTGCTGAACGTCAAGACCCTGGCGACCGGGGAGCAGCGCGCGGTGGCCGCTGCCGACCTTTCCACCTTTCTTTCGGAGCAAGCATGAAGCGCACCTGTTATGTCGGCGAACTGAACGAGGGTTACCTGGGGCAGACGGTCACCTTGCAGGGGTGGGTCAGCCGCCGCCGCGACCTGGGCGGATTGATCTTTATCGAGCTGCGCGACCGCTCGGGGACCGTGCAGGTGGAGGTCGAGCCCGACTCGCCCGCCTTCGCCCAGGCTGACACGGTGCGGGGTGAGTACGTGGTGGAGGTGGAGGGCCTCTTCCGCTGGCGCCCCGAGGAGCAGCGCAAGGGGGCCCTCGCGGACTTCGAGGTGGTGGCCTCCCGCCTGCGGGTGCTGAACACGGCGAAGACCCCGCCCTTCGAGCTGGAGAAGGGGGAGGGGGTCGCGGAGGAGTTGCGGCTGAAGTACCGCTACCTCGACCTGCGGCGGCCCGAGATGCAGCGCCACCTGATGCTGCGCTCGGACGCGGTGGCGGCGGTGACCCGCTTCTTGCACGCCGAGGGTTTTGTTCAGGTGGAGACGCCGATGCTGACCCGCTCGACGCCCGAGGGGGCGCGTGACTTTCTGGTGCCCTCGCGGCTGAACCCGGGCGAGTTCTACGCGCTGCCGCAGTCGCCGCAACTGTTCAAGCAACTGCTGATGATCGCGGGTTTTGACCGCTACTACCAGCTCGCCCGCTGCTTCCGCGACGAGGACCTGCGCGCCGACCGCCAGCCCGACTTCACCCAGCTCGACATGGAGATGAGCTTCGTCACCCAGGAGGACGTGCTGGAGGTGCAGGAGCGGCTGATGAGCACGGTCTTCCGCGACGTGCTGGGGGTCGAGTTGCCTCTCCCCTTTCCCCGACTGTCCTACTTTGAGGCCATGGACCGTTACGGCTCGGACAAGCCGGACCTGCGCTTCGGGCTTGAGTTCGTGGACGTGACCGACCTCTTCCGGGGCGGGGAGTTCAGGGCCTTTGCGGACGCGGGGAGCGTGAAGGTTCTTGCCGCCCCGGAACTTACCCGGCGGCAGGTCGACGAGCTGGAGCGGGTCGCCAAGCAGAACGGGGCCGGGGGGCTGGCGTGGGTCCGGCGCGAGGGAGACGCGTTGACGGGCGGGATCAGCCGCTTCGTGGGGGGGCGGGCCGGGGAGTTGCTCTCCCGCACCGGGGTGGCTCATGGCGGAACGCTCCTCTTCGCGGCGGGCGAGTGGAAGCGGGCGGTGACCGCGCTGGGGGCGGTGCGGCTGGGGCTGCGCGACCTCCTGGACCTGACGGCGGGCGGGCCCGCGTTCCACGTCTCGTGGGTGCTCGACTTCCCGCAGCTCGAATGGGACGAGGAGCGGGGGGCCTGGACGTACATGCACCACCCCTTCACGGCGCCGCACCCGGAGGACATCCCCCTCTTCGGCACCGACCGGCAGGGGGAGATCCGGGCGCAGGCGTACGACCTGGTGCTCAACGGGTACGAGGTGGGCGGCGGCTCGATCCGCATCCACGACCCGGAGGTGCAGTCGAAGATGTTCGCGGCCATCGGGCTCTCGCCGGAAGAGGCCCAGGAGAAGTTCGGGTTCTTCCTCGACGCGCTCGCGTACGGCACGCCCCCCCACGGCGGCATCGCCTGGGGCTTCGACCGCCTGGTGATGGTGATGGCGGGGGCCTCCAGCATCCGCGAGGTCATCGCCTTCCCCAAGAACAACCGGGGCGCCGACCTGATGGCGCACGCCCCCTCCCGGGTCGACCCGCGCCAGCTCGCCGAGGTGGGCGTGGAGGTCGTGGAAGACGAGGGATGAGGAAGGGTGAGGGGGGCGGCGGGGCCCCTCTTCCCTTCCGTATATAAGTGAAGTTTTTCTTTTATTTTGGGCTTGTGTAGATTCTCTTTCCTGGGAGGGAAGGCTGACCTCCACGGGGTCAGGACAAGACTCCCGATTCCTGGTGCGGGAGGAACTTCCCTTACCCTTCTCCCTGCAACACCGTGCTGGGACGCCGGTGGGTCACTCCAACCCTCGCACGGCCCGGGTCGAGAGGCCCAGCAGGGCCAACAGCGTGATGATCGACCCGCACGCCAGCGCGCTGCCCGTCACCCCCAGAACCTCCACCGCCTGCCCCAGCACCACGAAGCCCAGCGGCAGGAGGGCGATGGACCCCAGCATGTCCACACTCGCCACCCGCCCCAGGGCCTCATTCGGCACCCGTTCCTGCAAGGTGGCCTCCCACAGCACCGAGAAGAGGGTCACGCATGCCCCGCTGACGAACAGGGCCAGCATGGCCGGGAGGAGTGACCCTGCCAGCGCCAGCAGGGCTACCGCCGAGCCCTGTCCCACGACCGCCGTGTAGGCGACGATCCCCCGGCGCCGTACTGATCCCAGGCGGCCGAGCACCAGGGCGGCGACCACGGCGCCCAGCGCCTGCGCCGTATACAGCCAGCCCAGGTCTGGCGCGCCCCCCAGCACCTCGCGGGCGTAGAGCGGCAGCACGACGACGTTGAGGCCCCCGAAAAAGATGTTCACCAGCGCGAAAAGTCCAATCGTCAACCATAGCCAGGTGGAGGCCAGAATGATGCGGAAACCCTCCAGGGCCTCACGCCACAGGGGTTGAGCAGCAACCTCCTGAAGGCGGCGGGGGCGTGGACGCATCAAATACAACCCGAGCGCACCCACGACGAAGCTCAGCGCGTCCATCCCCAGCGCGAAGCTCGCGCCCCCGAGCGCGACCAGCATGCCCCCCAGCGCCGGACCGATCACCCCACTGAGCTGGTTACTGAGGTTACGCAGGGCGTTCGCCGGGACGAGCTGGGCGTCGTCCACGAGTTCCGGCAGAATGCTCGCCGTCGCCGGGTAAAAGAGCGCGCTACAGGCCCCCAAGGCGGCGGAGAGAGCCACCAGGGCGGTGATCGAGACCTGGCCCTGGGCGAGGAACCAGGCCGTGACCCCCAGGAGCACGGCCCGGAGCCCGTCCATCGCCAGGAGGACCGCGCGCCGGGGCAGCCGGTCCACCAGCACGCCGCCGATCAGGAGCAGCGCGAGTTGGGCGCCCGTGGACCAAGCCGCTAATCGGGCGAGGTCGGAGGCACCTCCACCCAGGGACAGCACCACGGCGGGCAGGGCCACCGCCGTCATCCGGTCCCCCAGGGCCGACACACTCTGGCCGAGCCAGTACGGCAGGAAGGGTGGGCGCAGCACGGCGCCCGCGTGTGGACCGAGGAGTCGGGCGAGGGTCATGGGCTTACCCTCGCCGTACCCTACGTGACATGCAAGACACACCATCACCCAGGAGGCGAACCGTCACCGATCCCCAGGCCGCGCGAATTCTCCTCGACCCCCAGGAATTGCACTTCTTCGAGCCCTTTCTGGCACGGGAGGGGACGGTGCGTGAGGTGGCCGCCGTGCTGGCCTGCAAACCCAACAGCCTGCTCGCGCGGGTGCGGCGCTTCCTGGCGTGCGGGCTGCTGGAGGTGGTCCGCGAGGTGCCGCGTCCCGGGCGGGCGGTGAAGGTGTACCGCTCGACAGCGGACGTGTACTTCGTGCCGCACTCCGGCTCACCCTTCGCGGACCACGCGGTGTGGGCGCAGGAGCGCGCGGCTTTGCTGGGGCGAGGGCTCCGCTTCGGGCACGCCCAGGCCCCCAGGTTGAGAGGGCATCGGGTCTACCGGGACGAGCACGGCGTGACCACCCACATGCTGGCGGTGAGCGCGGACGAGAACTATGACCCACTCGCTCCGGGTGAACCGGCGCTGTTCACAGCGTCGCACGACGCGGTGTATCTGAACTTCGAGGAGGCCAAGCGGCTTCAGGGCGAACTCGACGCGCTCTTGCGGCGGTACGCCACGGTCGGCGGAGGGCAGCGGTATCTGCTGTGGCTCAATCTGGTGCCCTTACCCGTTCAGACAGCCCTCGGAGGGGCCACGTAATTCCTTGCTCATCAACCCTCGCGCCTGGTGGTCGCTGCCCTGGCACGACACCAGGAGGAAGTGGAAGCCAAAAAGTGTAAACCAGGTTACTAACGTACAAGGCTTTTCGAGTCTTGTCCTGACTCCTCTACAATCGCGGAGGTGAACTTGCACAGGTGGGGTGACGTGCGGGCCATGCGCCGGGGCGGGAGGAGTTGCCGTTGACCCCTCGCGCGCTGCTGATCGACGGCCATCTCGACCTCGCCATGAACGCGCTCGCGGGCCGGGACCTGACCCTGGGGCTGGAGGCGTTGCGGGCGCGGGACCCGGTGACGGGGCAGACGGCGACGGTGACCTTCGACGAGATCCGCGCGGCGGGAACGCGGGTGTGTTTCGCGACGCTCTTCGCGCTGCCGCAGGGGCCGGGGAGTCCGGGAGGGTACACGGACCACGCGGGGGCGCGGGCTCAGGCCCTCGCACAACTGGACCAGTACCGCCGCTGGGAGGACGCGGGGCTCGTGCGCCTGTTGCGGGAGGGGCGCGAGGTGGAAGAGCACCTGGCCGGGGGGTCGGGGGCGCTGGGGGTGGTGCTGCTGATGGAGGGGGCGGACCCGGTGCGGGGCGCGGACGACCTGCCCTTCTGGGTGGCCTCGGGGGTGCGGGTGATCGGCCCGGCGTGGGGGTGCACACGCTACGCGGGGGGCACCGACGCGCCGGGGCCCCTGACGGCGGCGGGGCGCGACCTCGTGACGGCGATGCGGGAACTCGGGGTGGCGCTCGACGCCTCGCACCTCGACGACGCCTCGTTCTGGGAGGCGCTGGACCTGGGGCCTCGCCTTCTCGCCACCCACACGAACAGCCGCGCTTTTCTGCCCGGCAACCGGCACCTGACGGACGCGATGGCGCGCGCGGTGGCGGAGCGGGGGGGCGTGATCGGGCTGGTGTTCCTGAGCACCTTCTTGCAACCGGGGTGGGAGGTGGGGCAAGACCGGGTGCCTCTCGCGGGTGTCGCCGCCCACGCGCGGCACTACGCGGAGGTGGTGGGCTGGGCTTCGGTCGGGCTGGGCACCGACCTCGACGGCGGCTTCGGGCGGGAGAAGGCGCCGTCGGGGATCGAGCGGTACCGGGACGTGCCCCGCTTGCTGGGGCTGCTCCCGGCGGAGCACCGGGCCGGGGTGGCCGGGGAGAACTGGCGGCGCTGGCTGACGCGCTACCTTGGGACACGATGAGTGCCCCGCCCGCGCCCGACCTCGACCCCCGCACCCACGCCCTCGACCCGGGAAGACGCGTCGCCGAGGAGGCGCTGCGCGGGCGGCTTCCCGGCGAGGGCTGGCGGTACCTCACGCCCCGGGCGGGCTGGGTGGGCCGTTCACGGCTGAGCCTGCTGGCCCGGCCGGAATCGGACGCCGCGCAGGTCACCGAGGCGCTGCCGGGCGAGGCGCTGGAGGTGCTGGAGGAGCGGGAAGGCGGCTGGGCCTGGGTGCGGACCGGCCACGACCGGTACCTGGGCTGGGCGCGGGCGGCGGGGCTGGGGTTCACCCCGCCGCCGGGGGAGGCGTTGACGGTCACGGCACTGCGCGGGCACGCCTTCGCGGGGCCCCGGGTGAGCCGGGCGGTGGTCGCGGAACTGTGCTTCGGCGCGCGGCTGGGTCGCGCGCCGGGCGGGGTCGAGACCGAGGACGGGCGGCGCTGGGTGCCGGTGTGGCTGCCGGACGGGGAGGAGGCCTGGGTGCAGGAGGTGGTGCTCTCCCCCGCCCCGGCCGGGGACGCGGCGAGCTTCGCCCTGCGCTTTCTGGAGACGCCCTATGTGTGGGGCGGGCGCAGCGCGTGGGGGCTCGACTGCTCGGGGCTGACGCAGGTGAGTTACGCGGCGCTGGGGCGGCCCCTCCCGCGTGACGCCGACCAGCAGCGGGGGGCGCTGGGGGAGGTGGAGGAGCCCGAGCGGGGCGACCTCGCCTTTTTCCCGGGGCACGTGGGGCTGATGCTGGACGCGCGCTCTGTGGTCCACGCGAACGCGACCCGGATGCGGGTGAGCGTGGAGACGCTGGGCGAGGGCGAGTACGGGGAGCGGCTGGCGCGGGGCCTGACGGGGTTCGGGCGGTGGGCGCCGTGACCGTCCGCTGGGAGACGCTGGAGCTGCACACGGCGCGGCCCTTCGGGATCGCGCGCTGGACGCGCTCGGCCTACCCGCGCACCTTCGTCATCTTCGAGGCGGATGGGGTGACCGGCCGGGGCGAGGCCGCGCCGAACGCCTTCTACGGGGAGACGGGTGGGACGGTGGCGGCGGTGCTGCCCCTGCTCGCCCAGGCGCTGACCGACGGCTGGGACTGGGACGGGCTGCGCGGGCGGCTGGAGGCGCGGATGCCGGGGGGTCACCCCAGCGTGAAGTGCGCGCTGGAGATGGCGGCCCTGGAGTGGGCGGCCTGCTCGGCGGGCGTGCCGGTGTGGCGGCTGTTGGGCCTGTCGCCCCCAAAGATTCCCGAGAGCAGCTTCACCGTGGGCCTCGGCCCGCTGGAGGAGATGCGGCGGGAGGCCCGCGAGGCGGTGGCGCGCGGGCACGGGGTGCTGAAGGTGAAGCTCGGCACGGCGGAGGACGAGGCGATCCTGGAGGCGCTCCGCGAGGAGGCGCCCCACGTCTCGCTGCGGGTGGACGCCAACGCGGCCTGGACCCGGCCCCGGGCGCGGCGGATGCTGGGGGTGCTGGAGGCCGCCGGGGTGGAGTTCGTCGAGCAGCCGCTGGCGGCCGGGGACCTGGAGGGGCACGCGGAGTTGCGCCGCCTGTCGCCCCTTCCCCTCGTCGCCGACGAGAGCCTGCACCACGTCTCGGACGTGCCCGCGCTCGCCGGGGCCTTCGACGGGGTGAACCTCAAGCTCGCCAAGCTGGGGGGGCCGCTGCGGGCCCTGCTCGCCCTGCGGCTCGCCCGCACGCATGGCATGAGCGTGATGATGGGCTGCATGATCGAGAGTTCGCTGGGGATCGCCGCCGCCGCGCACCTCGCGGGGTTGTGCGACTGGGCCGACCTCGACGGGGCGCTGCTGCTGGCGGACGACCCGTTTACCGGGCTGGAGTGGACGGCGGGGCGTCTGGAGCGGCCGGGGGGCGTGGGGTGGGGGGTGGAGCGGCGGTGAGCGTCACCGTCGCCATCCTGGGCTGCGGCAACCGGGGCGCGGACGTGTACGCCCGGCACCTCGCGGCGCAGGGGGCGCGGGTGACCCACCTCGTCGACCCCCGGCCCGCCCGCCTGGCCGAGGTCGCCTCCAGGCACGGCCTGGGCCCGGAGGCGTGCTTCCCCGGGGAGGACGCCTTCTTCGCCCTCGGGCGGGTGGCGGACGCGGTGGTGATCGCCACGCCCGATGACGCCCATGTGGCGCCGTGCCTGCGGGCGCTCGCCCTTGGGTACGACGTGCTGCTGGAAAAGCCGGTGTGCCTGGAGGAGGCCGATCTGGAGCGGCTGCTGGCGGCGGAGGCGGCCGCGCGGGGCCGGGTCACCGTCTGCCACGTGCTGCGCGCCACGCCCTTTTTCAGGAGGGTCCGGGAGGCGCTGGAGTCGGGGCGGTTGGGGCGGCTCGTCGGGGTGACGCACGCGGAGAACGTGTCGTACTGGCACTACGCGCACTCGTACGTGCGGGGGAACTGGCGCGCCAGCCCACCCGCCGCGCCCTTCGTCCTGGCCAAGGCGTGCCACGACCTCGACCTGTTGCGGTGGTTCGCGGACGCGCCCCCGGCGCGGGTGAGCAGCGAGGGGGCCCTCCACCACTTCCGCCCCGAGGAGGCGCCCCCCGGGGCCTCGGACCGCTGCGTGACCTGCCCGGTGGTGGACTGCCCCTACGACGCGCGGGTGATCTACGGGACGAGGGACCCTGCCGGGTGGCCCGTCACCGTGCTGACGGCGGGGGGGGTGCCGCTCTCCGAGGCGCTTTCGGGCGGTCCCTACGGGCGCTGCGTGTATCACGCCGACAACGACGTGGTGAGCCACCAGACCGTGACCGTCGTATTCGCCAACGGGGTGACGGCGGGGCTGACGGTGAGTGCGTTCACCCACAACAACACCCGGACGCTGAGGCTGCTGGGCACCCACGGCGAGCTTCGGGCGCAGATGGAGCGCGGCGAGATCGAGGTGCACGATTTCCGCACGGGCGAGGTGGAGCGCGTGGTCGTGGACGCGGGCGGGAACCACGGGGGCGGGGACGAGGCGCTGGTGGCGGCCTGGCTGGCCTTCCTGCGCGGGGAGGCGGGGGTGCCCACCCCGCTCGCGGAGTCGCTCGACTCGCACCGGATGGCCTTTGCGGCGGAGCGGGCGCGGCGACGGGGGACGGTGGAGGGGGTGGCGGAGAAAGGGTGAAGGAAAGCCGGCGCGGGGTTCCCCTTTGAGGTGGAGCGGCGAAGACCTGGGTGGGGCGTGTGGCTCGGGCTGGTGCCGACTGACGTGGGGGGCTCTCTTGGTGGAGGGGTGGAGCGGCTTGTCTCGTTGTTTCACTCCTCCTACTTACCATTGTATTAATTTGGGTTGATCGGCATCAGTTCCTTCAGGTGCCGGACGTCGGCCAGGCGCACGACGTGCCAGCCTTCCCCGTGGCGTTCGAGTTCGGTGAGGGCGGCGTTGGGGTGGGCAAAGCGGGTTTCTGTCCAGGCGACGGCGACCGGGACACGCAGAAGGGCGGCGAGGCCAGCGGTGAGCGCCCCGCCGTGGGAGACGATGATGGGGGTTTCGCCGGGGGGCAGGCCGTTCAGGGCGCGGTGGAACCGCTCGCCGACCTCCTCCAGGCTCTCGCCGCCGGGAAAGCCGAGGGTGCCGTCCTCCTTTCGCAGGGCGTGGGTGCGGAGGTCGTCGTAGGGGCGGCCCACCCAGTCGCCGGGGTCGATCTCGTGGACGCCGTCGAGGATGTGCAGCGGGACGCCGAGGGCGTCGGCGACGGGTCGGGCGGTTTCGCGGGCGCGGCGGTAAGAGCTGGCGTACACGCGCGGGTTCTGGAGGTGCAGGGCGGCGAGGTGGGCGGCGACGAGGCGGGCCTGGGTCTCCCCCGCCGAGTCGAGGGGGTCGCCCTCGCCGCTGGGACCCCGCAGGACGCGGGAGACGTTCGCGGCGGTCTGACCGTGGCGGACGAGGAAGACTCGGGAGGCGGGCATGGGGGCAGGCTAGCGCGGGGACGGGCGGTGAGCGAACATCCGGTGAGGGGTGGTCATGCGGCCTATCCTGGGGCGTGCATTTCGATGATCTGCCCGTGTTGCCGACGAGCCCCGGCGTGTACATCTTCCGCAAGGGGGGCACGCCGATCTATATCGGCAAGGCGGTGAACTTGCGCTCAAGGGTGGGACAGCATTTCAAGGCGGGGGGCAAGAGCGGCAAATTCACCTCTCTTGCCGACGCTCTGGAGTTCATCACCACCCGCAACGAGGTCGAGGCGCTCATCCTCGAGGCCAACCTCATCAAGCAGCACCGGCCGCACTACAACGTGCTGCTCAAGGACGACAAGCACTACCCCTTCCTCAAGCTCACGAACGAGGACTTCCCGATGCTGGTGGTGACGCGGCGGGTTCTCCAGGACGGGGCGAGCTACTACGGCCCCTACCCCGACGCTGGCGCGGTGCGGCGGGTCAAGCACCTCGTGGACACGATGTTCCCGCTGCGCAAGAACTCGGGGCTGCCCCTTCAGAAAAAGCCGCGCCCCTGCCTGAACTACCACATGGGCCGCTGCCTGGGGCCGTGCATCGACGCCGCCGACCCGGGTGAGTACCGCCGGGTGGTGGAGGACGTGAGGGGGCTGCTGGAGGGCCGGGCCGCGCACGTGGTCGCGCGGCTCAGGGAGGACATGAAGGTGGCCGCTCGCTCGCAGGATTTCGAGCAGGCGGCCCGTCTCCGGGACCGGGTGGGGGCGGTGGAGAAGCTGTTCGGGACCGAGCAGCACGCGTACGTGGGGGGCGAGACGGACCTCGACTTCCTGGGGGTGGCGCAGGCGGGCGAGTACGCGATGGTGCAGCTCTTCCGAATGCGGGGCGGGCGGGTGGTGGGCCGCGACAAGCGCTTCCTGACGAACGCGGAGGGGGGTTCGGACGCCGGGGAGATCATCGAGGCCTTTGTGGGGGACTACTACACCCAGGCGACCCACGTGCCGCCGCTGATCCTGCTGCCCGCCGAGTTCGAGGACGCGCCGGTGTGGAGCGATTTTCTCAGC
This sequence comes from Deinococcus aetherius, assembly GCF_025997855.1. Classification (NCBI taxonomy): domain Bacteria; kingdom Thermotogati; phylum Deinococcota; class Deinococci; order Deinococcales; family Deinococcaceae; genus Deinococcus; species Deinococcus aetherius. The sequence continues at coordinate 1,573,972 of NZ_AP026560.1, read as the reverse complement.
GGGCGGGCCGGGCACCGGGTCGAGATGCGGACGCCCAAGCGGGGGGACAAGGCCGACCTCGTGGAGATGGCGCAGCGCAACGCCTCGGTGGGGCTGGAGTCCGAACTCGCGTTGCTGGAGCGGCGGGGCGACCACCCGGGACTCGACGCCCTGCGCGAGGTGCTGGCCCTGCCCGAGCGGCCCTGGCGGATCGAGGGGTTTGATAACTCCAACCTCTTCGGGACGAACATCGTCTCGGGGATGGTGGTGTTCGAGGGGGGGCGGGCCCGGCGCGGGGAGCACCGCCGTTTCAAGGTGAAGGGCCTGGACCACCCCGACGACTACACGGCGATGCGGCAGACGATCCACCGGCGCTTCACCGGGTCGCTCTCCGACAAGCTGCCGCTTCCCGACCTGATCCTGATCGACGGGGGGCGGGGGCAGGTGAACGCGGCGCTCGACGCTTTGAAAGAGGCGGGGGTGCGGGTGCCGGTGGTGGGGCTCGCCAAGCGCGAGGAGCGGATCATCCTGCCGGGGCGGTTCGGGGCGCAGTGGTGGCTGGAGTCGGGGAGCGAGGTGGGGGTGGAGGGGGAACTGCTGCTCCCGCACACCCACCCGGCGCTGCGGGTGCTCATCGGGGTGCGCGACGAGGTGCACCACTACGCGGTGAGTTACCACCGCAAGCTGCGTGGGTCAGCGATGCTGCGCAGCGTGTTCGACGACCTGCCGGGCATCGGGCAGAAGCGCCGGGACGCGCTGCTGGAGCACTTCACCTCGCTCGAGGACCTCGCCTCGGCGCCGGTGGAGCAGATCGCACAGGTGCCGGGGATGAACCTCAGGGCCGCGCAGAGCGTGAAGGAGTTCCTGGTGCGGCGGGCGGAAAACTCGGCGCCGGTGTAGAGGCACACGCGCCGCGCCCCCTCATGGTCAGAGGGGGCGCGGCTTCGTGGGGTGGGCGGGTTTGTTCATGCGGGGCGGGCGCGCAGGTGCAGGAGGGCGAGGACGCCCGCGAGCCGGGAGGGCCGGGCCCCCTGGGAGCGGGCGGCGCGGGCCTGCCGGGCGCGCCGGGCCTCGGCGTGGAGGGCCTGGAGGCGGTCTTGTCCGAGGGCGAGGTGCAGGTGGGCGTTCACGGGGACTTCCTTTCGGCCGTGGGGGCCCGGCCCTCCCGGCTGCCCCCAGGGTGCCCCGCGCTCCCCCTTCCCGGCATCGGCGGGGTGGCGCAGGCGGCATGGGCGAAATGGCGGAGGGTGGCGCTCCCTGAACGTTTTCCGTGCAGGGCTGCCCGCCCGCCCGCCCTAGAGTGGCGGGGTGCGCCGCCACCTGCCCGCCCTGCTCGCCCGCCACTGGCGGCAACTCGCCCTGCTCTTCGTCGGGGTGCTGCTGCCGCTGGGTTTTTTTGCCGATCTGGTGGAGGACATCTTCCGGGAGGGGGGCTTTCCCTGGGATCAGGAGGTGCTGAGGTGGTATGCCGCGCACCGCACGCCGACGCTGACCGGGGTGGCGCAGGCCCTCGCCCTGCTGGGCGGGGTGTGGGGGCTGCCCCTGCTGGCGAGCGTGATCGCGGCGGGGCTCGTGCGGGTGGGCGCGCGGGCACAGGCCCTGTTCCTGGTCTACGCCGTGGCGGGGGCCGCCGCGCTCAACGGGCTCGCCAAGTTCTTCTTCCAGCGGCCCCGCCCGGACGTGCTGGAGGCGGTCGTGCGGGAGCCGGGCTTCTCGTTTCCCAGCGGGCACGCGATGAGCAACATGGCCTTCGGCCTCGCGCTGGTGCTGATCTTCCGCTTCTCGCGGGTGGCGTGGCCGCTGGCGGTGCTCGGCGCCCTGTGGGGCCTGGCGGTGGGGGCCAGCCGCAACTACCTGGGGGTGCACTACCCCTCGGACGTGCTCGCGGGCTTCGCGGCGTCGGTCGCCTGGGTTACCGGGCTGTACCTGATCCTGGCCCGCCGCTGGACCGTGCTGCGCCGCGCCCCCGAGGAGAGCGCCACGGCTCCTCCGGCCAAGGACGGCGAGGCGGCGAAAGGCTGAGGCTTTCGCCGCTCAGTCGGCGGCCGCCGCCCGCTCCCCCAGGGCGAAGGCGGCGTGGACGGCGCGGGTGGCGCCCTCGACCTGGGCCTCCTCGATGGCGACGCTGATGTTGAGCTCCGAAGAGCCCTGGCTGATCATCAGGATGTTGATGTCGCTTCCCGCCAGGGCCCCGAAGAGCCGCGCGGCCACGCCCTTTTGACCGCGCATCCCGGCCCCCACGATGGCGAGGACGGCCACGCCGGGCTGCTCCTCGACCTGGAGCTCGCCCGTGACGGAGCCCCGCAGGGCGGCGAGGGTCCGTCTCGCGTCCACCCCCTGCACGGCGAGGGAGACGTTGCTCATCGAACTCGACTGGGAGACCATCAGCAGGGTGATGTTCTCGCGGGCGATGGCGTCGAAGAGGCTGGCGACCACCTCGGGCACCCCGAGGGCCCCCGCGCCCGTCACGTTGATCAGGCTGACCCCGCGAATGGCGGTGACCGCCTTGACCGGGTGGCCGGGCTCGTCGAGGGGCTCCTCCTGCACCAGGGTGCCGGGGAAGTCGGGGTCGGCCGCGCTTTTCACCCGCAGGGGGATGCCGCTCTCGCGCAGCGGGGTCACCGCGAGGGGGTGCAGCACCTTGGCGCCGAAGTAGGCGAGTTCCATCACCTCGCCGTAGCTCAGGACCTCGATGTTGCGGGCGCCCCGCACCACCCGGGGGTCGGCGCTCATCACCCCGTCCACGTCCTTCCAGGCCCAGACCTCGTCGGCGTGCAGGGCCTTGCCGATGATGGTGGCGGAAAAGTCGGTGCCGCCGCGCCCCAGGGTGGTGATCGCGCCGCCCTCGGTCTCGCCCATGAAGCCCGCGACGACCGGGGTGACCCCCGCGCCGAGGAGGCCGCCCAGACGGTCATTGATCCGCTCGTAGCTGCCGGGCAGGGGCCGGGCGTTGCCGAAGTGCTCGTCGGTCATGATGCCCGCCTGGCCGCCGCTGAGGTGGTGGGCGCGGACGCCCTGGCCCTCCAGCGCGAGGCTCATCAGGGGGGCACTCAGCCGCTCGCCGAAGGCGACGATCAGGTCGCGACTCCTGGGGGTGAGTTCGCGCAGGAGGTAGACGCCGTAGACGGCCTGGCGCAGGGTCTCGTGCAACTCGCGGATCTCGCGCACCGCGCTGGAGTCGGGGGCGGCGCCGAGCTCCTGGGCGGCGGTGAAGTGGCGAGTGCGCATCGCGGCGATCTCGTCGTTCGCGGAGGCGATGTCTCCCTTCTCGGCAGCGTCGGCGAGGCGCAGGAGCCCGTTGGTCACCCCCGCCATCGCGGAGACGACGACGACCACCTTCACCCCGTCGTGGACCCACCGGGCTGCCAGGCTTGCGCTGTGGCGGATCGCGCCCGCGTCCTGCATGTTGGTGCCGCCGAACTTCATCACGAGGAGCGAGTACGCCATGACCGGCATCATACGGCCCGCCTCGCGCGTTCCGGGGGCGGGCGGTCTGGGCAGGCGGCGGGCGGGTCTTCCCTCCTCGCGTCCGGCCTTGCCGAGAGAGGGGGTATGGCGGGGGCGAGGAACAATCATTCTTGTATTAATTTACAGATGGAGCGAGGGGCGTGCCCCGTTCACAGGCTCTACTCCTAACTGGGGTCAGGAGGTAAGCATCACTCTTTTGACCCCCTCCACTCGTGGGACTTGCAAAGCTGCAAAGCAGAGGGGGCGTGTGACACCCCAGCCGCTCCCCCAGGGCCAAGGAACGCCTCCTCCGGAGAGACAAAAGCCTGCCCCGTTCACTCTTTCTTTGGTGTCCAGAACACACGAAGGCGGGGGTGGGAGGTCTGGGTTACACTCGCCCATGCGTGGTGCGTCCGCGAGGGGCGGGCGGCCCGAACATTGAGGAGGGCTCATATGAAGGTAGGCATCAACGGGTTCGGCCGCATCGGGCGTCTGGTCTTCCGCAATCTGGTCGAGCGGGGCGTGGAGGTCGTGGCGATCAACGACCTGACCGACAACAAGACGCTGGCGACCTTGCTGAAGTACGACTCGACGGCGGGCCGCTTTCCGGGCACCGTGGAGTACGACGAGGAGGCTCTGACCGTCAACGGGCAGCGCATCGCCGCGCTCGCCGAGCGTGACCCCGCCGCGATTCCCTGGGGGCAACTCGGGGCCGACATCGTGATCGAGTCGACCGGCATCTTCACCGACCGCGAGGGGGCGAGCAAGCACCTTCAGGGCGGGGCGAAGAAGGTCATCATCACCGCGCCCGCCAAGAACGAGGACTTCGCGGTCGTGCTGGGCGTGAACGAGGGGGACTACGACCCCCAGAACCACAACATCATCTCCAACGCGAGCTGCACCACGAACTCGCTGGGCGCCCCGATGAAGGTGCTCGACGAGGCGTTCGGCATCGAGAAGGCGATCATGACAACCGTCCACTCGTACACGAACGACCAGCGGGTGCTCGACCTCCCGCACAAGGACCTGCGCCGCGCCCGTGCCGCCGCCGTGAACATCATCCCGACCTCGACGGGGGCGGCCAAGGCCGTGTCGCAGGTGTACCCCAAGCTCAAGGGCAAGTTCGACGGCACCTCGCTGCGGGTACCCACCCCCGTCGGCTCGATCAGCGACGTGACCGTGATCCTGGGCCGCGACGTGACCGTGCAGGAGGTCAACGACGTGTTCCGCCAGGCCGCCGAGGGCCAGTACAAGAACATCATCCGCTACACGGAAGACCCCATCGTGCTGCAAGACATCGTGGGCGACCCGCACTCGGCGATCATCGACGGCGGCCTGACGATGGCGATGGGCAATCTGGTGAAATTCTTCTCCTGGTACGACAACGAGTGGGGCTACTCCAACCGGATCGCCGACCTCGTGCAGATGGTGCAGGAGAAGGGCGTCTAAGGAGCTGTCCGTGGTCAGCCGTCAGCTCTCAGCACTTTTGGCTGATCGCTGACGGCCGATTGCTGAAGGCTCAAGGAGGAAAGATGCGAACCCTCGACCAACTGGACACCCGGGGCAAGCGCGTCCTCGTGCGGGTGGACTACAACGTGCCCGTCAAGGACGGGGTGGTGCAGGACGATACGCGCGTCACGGCGAGCCTGCCGACGCTGCAAAGGCTGCTGGACGGCGGCGCGTCCGTGGTGCTGATGAGCCACTTCGGGCGACCGAAGGGGGGGCCGGAGGAGAAGTACAGCCTGCGGCCCGTGGCCCCGGTGGTGGAGCAGGCTCTCAAACGCGATGTGAGGTTCATCGGCTCGCTGCCGTCGAGCGAGGAGACGCTGCGGGAGGTGCAGGCCCTCCAACCTGGTGAGGTCGCCCTGCTGGAGAACGTGCGCTTCGAGGCGGGGGAGGAGAAGAACGACCCCGAACTTGCTCAGAAGTTCGCGCGGCTGGGGGACGCCTTCGTACTCGACGCCTTCGGGAGCGCGCACCGGGCGCACGCGTCGGTGAGCGGGGTGGCCGAGTATCTGCCCCACGCGGCGGGCCTGCTGCTCCAGACGGAAGTGGAGGCTTTAACGCGGCTGCTGGAGAACCCGGCGCGGCCCTACGTGGTGATCATCGGCGGGGCGAAGGTCAGCGACAAGATCAAGGTGATCGAGAACCTGCTGCCCCGGGTGGACCGGATGCTGATCGGCGGCGGGATGGCCTACACCTTCATCAAGAGCCAGGGCGGGCGGATCGGCGATTCGATTCACGAGGACGACCAGTTGGGGCTTGCCCGGCGGCTGCTGGACGAGTACGGCGAGAAGATCATGCTCCCGGTGGACGTGATCGCCGCCGACCGCTTCGCCGAGGACGCGCAGACGCAGGTCGTCCCGAGTGACGCGATTCCCGACGGCTGGCAGGGGCTGGATGCCGGGCCGGAGACGGTGCGGGCGTACACGGAGGCCTTGCAGGGCGCGAAGACCGTCTTCTGGAACGGGCCGCTCGGCGTCTTCGAGTTCCCGGCCTTTGCGGGGGGCACGAACGCGATTGCAAGGGCCGTCGCGGAACTGGGCGAGGGCGCCTACACGGTGATCGGCGGCGGCGACTCGGTGAGTGCGATCAACAAGAGCGGGCAGCAGGGGCGGGTGAGCCACATCAGCACGGGCGGTGGGGCGAGCCTGGAGTTGCTCGAAGGCCGCACGCTGCCGGGTGTGGAAGCGATGAAGTGAGAGCGGGCAGTGGTCAGCTTTCAGCGATCAGCGACATCAAGCAAAAGCTTGCGCCTGCTGAAAGCCGATGGCTGAGAGCTGACCGCTTCCCAGGAGGAACCATGACCAGACCCAGAACCCTGCTCGCCCTCAACTGGAAGATGAACAAGACGCCCACCGAGGCGAAGGCGTGGGCGCGCGACCTCGCAGGGGAGTTCACGCGGGGCGCCGCCGAACTCGCGGTGATGGCCCCGGCGATCAGCCTGCCCGGTCTCAAGGAGACGCTGCCCGGCGGGGTGGACGTGGGTGGGCAGGACGTGTCGCCGCACGAGTCGGGGGCGTACACGGGCGAGATCAGCGCGGGGATGCTGCGGGACGTGAACGCGACGTACGTGGTCGTCGGGCACTCCGAGCGGCGCGAGTACCACGGGGAGACGGACGTGCTGGTGGCGGCCAAGGCGCGGCAGGCACAGGCGCACAATCTGACCCCCATCGTCTGCGTCGGCGAGGGGCTGGACGTGCGCGAGCGCGGGGAGCATGTCACTCACACGCTCGCCCAGTTGCGCGGCAGCCTGGAGGGCGTGGGCGAGAATGTGGTGGTGGCCTACGAGCCGGTGTGGGCCATCGGCACGGGCAAGACAGCCACCGCCGAGGACGCGGAGGAACTCGCCGCCGCCATCCGGGAGGCGCTGCGGGAGCTGTACGGCGAGGTGGCCGAGAGCCTGCGCGTTCTGTATGGCGGCAGCGTGAAGCCCGACAACATCGCGTCCATCTGCGCCCAACCCAACGTGAACGGGGCGCTCGTGGGTGGCGCGAGTTTGAAGGTGGCGGACGTGATTGGGATGAACGACGCGCTGAGGTAGGCCGGACCTCTCCCCTATCGCGCTTGAGGTGGGGGAGAGTCGCCGTTCTAGATAAGTGAGATTTTTCTTTAATTACGGAGATTGTAAAAATTTTCTCGTTCGACCTCCTCTCCATCCGGGCAACAGCCGCAGAGAGACCAGGCCGCCCTTACCCTCCCCGTATACTTCCGCTCATGTCATCCCCCAGCACCCTTCATGACCTCAAGGCTCATGTCGGCGAGACGGTCACGGTCCACGCCTGGCTCACCGACAAGAGCGGCAAGGGCAAGCTTCAATTCCTCAAATTGCGCGACGGCACGGGCTTCGTCCAGGCCACCGTCTTCAAGAACGACGTCTCGGAGGACGTGTTCGAGACGGCCAGGCGGCTCTCGCAGGAGCAGGCCGTCACGGTGACGGGCGAGGTGCGGGCGGACGAGCGGGCACCGGGCGGGGTGGAACTGGGCGTGCGAGACCTCGTGGTGATCTCGGAGAACCCGGCGGAGTACCCCATCACGCCGAAGGAGCACGGGATCGAGTTCCTGCTCGACCACCGGCACCTGTGGCTGCGGCACCGCCGCCCGTGGGCCGTGCTGCGGGTGCGCGACTGCGTGCAGCGGGCGATTGTCGATTTCTTCCACGGGGAGGGCTTCGTGCGGTTCGACGCCCCCTTCTTCACCCCGAACGCGGCGGAGGGGACGACCGAACTCTTCGAGATCGACCTCTTCGGCGAGGACAAGGCGTACCTCTCGCAGACGGGGCAACTCCACGCGGAGGCGGGGGCGCTCGCCTTCGGGAAGGTGTACACCTTCGGGCCGACCTTCCGGGCGGAGAAGAGCAAGACACGGCGGCACCTGCTGGAGTTCTGGATGGTGGAGCCGGAGGTGGCGCCGAGCGACCACGGGGAGAATATGGCGTTGCAGGAGCGGTTCGTCTCGTTCCTCGTGCGCCGCGCGCTGGAGGAATGCGGGAACGAGCTGGAGACGCTGGGGCGCGACGTGGAGAAGCTGCGCCCCGCCGCTTCAGGCAACTACCCGCGCGTGACATACACGGAGGCGCTGGAGATCATCCAGCGGCACATCGAGGAGGGGGACCTGCCGCCGAACGTTCAGGCCGACGTGCAGGCCGTGGAGTGGGGGGACGACCTGGGCGCCCCGCACGAGACGATCCTGGGCTCTCACTTCGACCGGCCCGTGATCGTCGAGAAATACCCGGCGGCGATCAAGGCGTTCTACATGCAGCCGGACGCGGAGGACCCGCGCCTGGCCCTGTGCGACGACATGATCGCGCCCGAGGGGTACGGCGAGATCATCGGCGGCTCGCAGCGCATCCACGACTACGACCTGCTGAAGTCGCGGATCGAGCACGAGGGGCTGCCCCTGGAGGCCTTCGAGTGGTACCTCGACCTGCGGCGGTTCGGGAGCGTGCCGCACGCGGGCTTCGGGATGGGGCTGGAGCGGGCGGTCGCGTGGATCACCGGGATCGACCATATCCGCGAGGCGATTCCCTTTCCCCGGATGCTGACGCGGATGGTGCCGTGAGGGGCCGCCACGGCTGCGCTAGATTGGCCGCATGATCGCCTACAGCGAGGTGAGTGCCTTCACCGACACGCCGGGGCAGGGCAACCGGGCGGGGGTCGTCCTGGGGGCCCAGGAGCTGACCGAAGCCGAGATGCAGGCCCTGGCCGCCTTTCTGGAAGCACCCGAGACGGTGTTCGTGACCCGGATGGGGGGCGGGCGAGTGCGGGTGCGCTACTTCACGCCGACCCAGGAGATCGAGTTCTGCGGGCACGCGACGGTGGCGCTGGGGCTGACGCTCGCGCAGCGGGGACACTGGACTCAGGGTGACCTCATGCTGGAGACGCTGGTGGGGCGCATTCCGCTCTCCCTCGACACCGAGGCGGGGGTGCCGACGCGGGTATGGATGGAGCAGCGGGGGTTGGAAACGCGCCCCGCCGCGCGTGAGGTGCGGCGGGAACTCGCCGAGGCGCTGGGGGTGGACGAGCGGATGATCCACCGGGGGCTGC